>CACHRP010000023.1 GCA_902582315.1 uncultured Pelagibacteraceae bacterium | reverse complement strand
TTTAAGTTGCTCATTTAATAAAGTGGTTAAACATCACGGGGTTCATTTTTTAGAGAAAAAACACCAAAAATTATCAATAAACACTACAAATAAAAATGATATATTAGATCTTTTGGGCGAACCCTCAACTAAAAGTTCATTTGATAATGATGTATGGATATATATAGAGAGGAAAATTTCTACTGGTAAACTATTTTATTTAGGAAAAGAAAAATTAATTGTAAATAATGTTTTAGTACTCGAATTAAACGATATGGGATTACTAGCCTCTAAAAAGTTATATAAAAAAGATGATATGACAAACTTAAAATTTGCTGAAAACTCAACTGACCCAGCATATAGAAAAAGATCTTTTGTTTATGATTTTTTATCTAGCATGAGACAAAAAATAAATGATCCTTTAGGTAAAAGAAAAAAGAAATAGTAAAGGGTATTAAAACTATCCTGCTATTACCGCAAGAAGTAATAAAGCTACTATGTTTGTAATTTTAATCATCGGGTTAACAGCTGGACCTGCAGTATCTTTATAAGGATCACCAACAGTATCACCAGTTACTGCAGCTTTATGTGCCTCTGAACCTTTGCCACCAAAATTCCCATCTTCAATATATTTCTTCGCATTATCCCATGCCCCGCCTCCTGCTGTCATTGATATTGCTACAAATAATCCAGTAATTATCACTCCTAATAACATTGCACCCACAGATGAAAGTGCAGCTACTTGTCCACCTATTGGTAAAATTATTAAATAAAGAACAATAGGTGATAATACAGGCAATAAAGATGGTACTATCATCTCTTTAATTGCTGCCTTAGTCAATAAATCAACTAATTTTCCATAATCTGGTTTTGATTTTCTTTTCATAATACCAGGGATTTTTTTGAATTGTCTTCTTACTTCAATAACAACTGCTCCACCAGCTCTACCAACAGCCTGCATGCCCATAGATCCAAATAAATATGGAAGCATTCCACCTACCAATAAACCAACTACTACAAATGGGTTAGATAAATCAAAAGTTACAACAATTCCTTCAAGTTGAGAACCTGCAACTTTAGAAAAATGCTTGATATCTTCAGTGTACGCCGCAAACAACACCAATGCTCCTAATCCAGCTGATCCAATCGCATAACCTTTTGTGACAGCTTTAGTAGTATTTCCTACAGCATCTAAGGCATCTGTTGTTTTTCTCACATTTTTTGGCAAGTTAGACATTTCAGCTATACCACCGGCATTATCTGTGACTGGCCCATACGCATCCAATGCTACGACCATACCTGCTAGTGCTAACATTGTAGTGACAGCTATAGCTATGCCAAATAAACCGGCTATATAATTAGTTAAAAGAATTCCACCAACGATAATTAATGCAGGAATAGCGGTAGCCTCCATTGATACTGCTAAACCCTGTATTACATTTGTACCATGGCCAGTTGTTGAAGATGATGCAACACTTTTAACCGGTCTATAATTAGTTCCAGTATAATATTCTGTAACCCAAATAATTAAACCAGTAATTGCTAAACCAATTGCACCACAAATGTATAAACTCATGCCTGTAAATGATTTATTAGAAACTGAATATGAATTTTCTAGACCTAATACATAATCTGTAATGGGGTATAATATGATTAAAGAAGTAATTGCTGTAACAATAAAACCTTTATATAAGGCAGCCATAATATTTTTAGATTTTCCTAGTTTAACGAAAAAAGTCCCAATTATAGAAGTCAGTATACAGGCTCCACCTATAGATAATGGATACACCATCATATTTAGATCACCTTGAAAAAAAATTGAGGATAAAACCATCGTAGCAACAATTGTAACTGCATATGTTTCAAACAAATCAGCTGCCATACCAGCGCAGTCTCCAACATTATCACCAACGTTATCAGCGATCACAGCAGGATTCCTTGGGTCATCTTCAGGAATGCCAGCTTCTACTTTTCCAACTAAATCAGCGCCAACATCAGCACCTTTGGTAAATATACCACCACCCAATCTTGCAAAAATAGAAATTAAAGATGCGCCAAAACCAAGTGCAACTAAAGCATTAACAATTTCTCTTTCATCAATTCCAAATGAGAGTAATAAATAATAATAAACAGCTATGGATAAAAGAGCCAAACCCGCTACAAGCATGCCAGTTACTGCACCAGATTTAAAAGCAATTGAAAGACCTTGAGGTAGACCTTTTCTAGATGCTTCTGCAGTTCTAACATTGGCTTGGACAGATACAAGCATTCCTACATAACCTGCCAAACCTGATAAAGCTGCCCCAATCAAGTAACCAAGACCAACCAAAATACTAAATGCATAACTGATGATAATTAGTACAACTAACCCAACAATAGCAATTGTTTTATATTGTCTGTTTAAATAAGCTCTTGCACCAACTTGGATTGCTGATGCAATTTCTTGCATTTTGTTGTTACCTGAACTGGAATTTAAAATATTTTTTCCAGTGAAAAAACCATAAACAATTGAAAGTAATCCTGATAAAATTATTAATTTGAGAATATTTGTTGCTGTATCTTCCATAAAAATCTTTTATTATAATTAGTAGTTATTAAAAGCACGCACAT
>CACHRP010000022.1 GCA_902582315.1 uncultured Pelagibacteraceae bacterium | reverse complement strand
GTAAATGATTGGAATGTAATAGACCTATATTTTAAAGCTTGTGAAAATGGTAAGCTAGGAATTACTCAAACAATAGGTCCAGGTTATAGGGTTACTTCTAAAGTAAATTGGTTATTTGGTAAGCTAGCAGTAATAAAATCACAAAATTTTAAACACGCTGTTAGTTCTAAAATAGGAATAGATAAAGCAAGAAAACTTGCTTTTGCTCCTCATGTAAATATTGGAGTTTTTTCTCTAGAGAAAAACTCAAGTTGTTGGAATACATGGCAAAAAAATTTAAAAACCACATTAAAATCAGGAAAAATATTTGGCTCAGAAGGTCTAGCAATTAATATTAGTATTTATATAGATAATGTTGTTACTGAATTTCTGCCATTAAACTGTAATTGGATTGCAAGTAACCTTCTACCTAAATTTGATGAAAGTAGTAATACATTTGTAGAACCTTTTTTACCAAATAACAAAATTGGAATAATGCATCTTGCGGCAGGTATTTGGGATAACAAAAAAGATATGAGAATTGATAGTTCAGTAAAAATTCAAATTCAAACTTTAGAAAATAAAACTATTTTAAAAAGTTTAAGGTTTGGACATTAATTGAAAAAAAATAAAATTTCAAAAAATTGGATTAATAAACAGCGTAGAGATATCTATGTACGAAAATCTAAAATAGAAGGTTATCGTTCAAGAGCAATTTATAAACTAAAAGAAATTGACGAAAAATTTAAAATATTAAAAGAGGTCTATACAGCCATAGATTTAGGAGCAGCTCCAGGAAGTTGGTCCCAATATCTTTCAAAAAATATCCAAAATGGAAAAATTTTAGCAATAGATTTGTTAGAATTTCAAAAGATCAATAAAGTTCACCAACTAATCGGTGATTTTTCCGAAGAAGTATACAAGCAAAAAATTAGGGAATATTTCAATAAAAAAGTAGACCTAGTTGTTTCTGATATGGCAGTAAACACAACTGGAAATAAGAATCTTGACTCTATTGTAACAGGAGAACTTTGTATGGATGCTATGAGTTTCGCAAAAAACCAACTAAATCAGAGGGGGAAATTTATTTCAAAGTTATTTATGGGCACAAGTTTTAATGAAATTGTTTCTGAAGCTAAACAAATATTCAAAGAAGTAAGAGTTTTTAAACCACCATCTAGCAGAAAAGACTCAAAGGAAAATTTTATAATTTGTAAAATTTTACGTTAAGTCCTCTTTTATTTTTTTAAGAATCGTATATATAGGATTATGGATCCTATTAAAGAAGCACTTACTTTCGATGATGTTACTCTAGCCCCCAGGTACTCAGAAGTCCTTCCATCGCAAGTTGACACATCTACAAACCTAAGAAAAGATTATAAAATCAATATTCCTTTATTGTCCTCAGCAATGGATACTGTAACAGAGTCTAAGATGGCTGTAGCTTTAGCTAAAGCAGGTGGAATAGGAGTAATACACAGAAATTTCACAATTGATAAACAGATTAAGGAAATAAGAAAAGTTAAATCTAAAAATCTTAAAGTTGGAGCTGCAGTTGGTGCTGGAGATTTAGAATCAAAAAGAGCCTTAGCAATAATAAAAGAAAAAATTGATTTAATTGTTGTAGATACTGCTCATGGACATACTAAAAAAGTTAAACAAATAATTAAAACAATTAAAAAATACAAACATAAAAAAACGTTATTATGCGCAGGTAATATTGCTACTGCTGAGGCTGCAAACTTTTTGGCAAATCTTGGTGTAGATTTAATTAAAGTTGGGATCGGTCCAGGCTCAATTTGTACAACCCGACTTGTAGCAGGAATAGGTGTTCCTCAATTAAGTGCAATTATCAATGTGAAAAAAGGTTTAAAAAATAAAAAAGTAAAAATTATTGCTGATGGAGGTATAAAATTTTCAGGTGATATAGCTAAAGCACTAGCAGCAGGTGCTGATGCGGTAATGATCGGTTCACTTTTTGCTGGTACAAATGAAGCACCAGGGAAAATTTTAAAAAAAAATGGAAAAACTTATAAAGTTTTTCGAGGCATGGGATCAATAGGAGCAATGAACAAGGGTTCTGCTGATAGATATTTTCAATTGAAGCAAAAAGATAAATCTAAATATGTCCCAGAAGGGGTTGAGGGTTTTGTTAAATATAAAGGTCCAGTAGATAAAATAATTTTTAAACTAATTGGAGGACTAAAATCTTCAATGGGATATCTTGGATCTAAAAAAGTTTTAAACCTAAGAAATAAACCTAAATTTGTAAAAATTACAAAGGCAGGATTTTATGAAAGTATGGTACATAATATAGATGAAATTAAAAAAGATGAAAAATATTAGTTCTAAAATATTTAGTCTATTGATAACGGTTATCGCTATTTTTTTTATAAGCAATCATTCTTTATCTGAAAATTTCTTTAATGAAGCTAAACAGAAATTTGATCAAAAAAAATATGAAGATTCTAAATTTTTATTTCAAAGAAATATTGTTTTTAATCCAAAAGATGCAGAATCTTATTTATTTTTAGCAAAAATTTACAAAAATGAAGAAAATGAAAAAGAGGAAATTAAGAATTTAAATACTACTTTATTATTAGATCCTAAAAATGAAGAAGCAATGCAT
>CACHRP010000021.1 GCA_902582315.1 uncultured Pelagibacteraceae bacterium | reverse complement strand
ATTAAATGTGGAATTAATAAAACTAAAAAAACTTCAATTGATAAAATATAATTGAAGTTAAACTTTCTCTCCCTTTTTATAAAAATCAAATATAAAAAAAGTAGGTCAATTGAAATTAGTAAATAAATAAATAAATATTTGGATAAAAATCCCCCAGCAGCAAAGAATCCAACTAGTGCACAATCTTTAAAAGTCGGTACTTTTTGATTAAAAACTTTCCATGAAAAATAAACAGTTAGAGTCCAAAAAGGAATTTGGCAAACATTTACGTTAAATTCTGGAGTTGTAAAATTGTAAAAATATATTCCCTCTAATAAAAAAACAGAAAATAAAGCTAAAATTTCATTATTTAAAATTTCTCTACTAAATTTAAATACAATAAAAAAAGAAAAAACTATAAATAATTGACTAAGGAGATAATAAGCCCAATCATTTGAACCAAAAATGTTAAAAAAAATCTCAACCATGAAAGCACTCATAGGAGGGTGCTTGTCAAATCCCCAATCTAAATTACTTCCCCATGCAAGAGCTTCGATTGTATCTAGTGGTAGATTGTTATTTGTTAAGGATGGAATCAGCGTCCATAAAATTAAATGGCTTGCTAAAAAAAAGTAAAAAATATTTTTTATTTGTTTTTTATAAAGCATCATTTGTATGAATTTACACAATTAAAGCTAGCTTGACACTACCTATTTGCTGAATATACTGCCAGCGCTTAAAACGTTAACATGGTCAAGATATCAAAAAACTATATTCCAAAAGAATCAGAGAAGTATATGTGCGAAAAGCATAAGCTATTTTTTAAAAATAAACTCACTGAGTGGAAAAAAGATTTAGTAAGAACCAATAACGAAGCTCTCTACAACAGCTCTCTAGATGATAATAGCACATCTGCAGATATAGTCGATCAAGCAAGTTCTTATACTGAAAAAAATGTAGAGATGAGAGCAATCAATAGACAAATTAAATTGATCTCAAAAATAGACTCAGCGCTCAAAAAAATTAAAGATGGGACCTATGGTTTCTGTGAGGAAACTGCGGAACCAATCGGTTTAAAAAGATTAATGGCAAGACCAATTGCTACACTTTGTATTGCAGCCCAAGAAAAACATGAAAAAGATGAGAAGGTTTACGCTGACGATTAAGGTTTTGGGATTTCTCCACCTCCCATAAAATTATATCCTTTTATAACTGCTTCTCTCTTAGAAATTTCTTCATACCATTTACATAAACTTGGATAATTACTTAAACCAATATCATGCCATTGATGCCTTGCTACCCAAGGCCAAGTAGCTATATCTGCAATTGTATACTCTTCTCCTGCAAGATATTTAGATACTGACAATCTATCATTTAACCTTTGATATAGATCTTTTGTTATTTTAAAATATCTCTCTTCGCTATATTTACTTTTACCTTTATTAAAGTGGTAGAAGTGATGGTAAGCTCCAATTTGTGGACCGACCAATCCCATCTGTGCCATTAACCATTCGTCAATATTTATTTTATTTTCTCTGTGATAAAATTTTTGAGTTTTATCAGCCAAATATATTAAAATTGCACCTGATCCAAAAACACTTTTATCGTTATCACTATCCTTTATAACTGGAATTTTGCTGAATGGACTTATCTTTACGAAGTCCTCTTTAAATTGTTCACCTTCTGATAGATTAACTTTTGTAACTTTGTAAGGAAGCTTGATTTCCTCAAGCATAATACTAATCTTTTTTCCGTTTGGGGTGTCAGCCGCAAATAACTCAATCACTTTTTACACCAAGTCTGTTCTTTATTGTTTTTGATGATGTAGTAAATTCAAATCTATATTTTTCATTTGGTCTTGCTAATTTAAAGCATGCTCTAGCTGCAAGGGCACCTTCATGAAATCCAGATAAAATTAACTTAAGTTTGCCAGGATAATTACAAATGTCACCAACTGCATATATCCCTTTTTGATTGGTCTCAAACTTTTCTGTATCTACTTCAACAGTTTTTTTATTTAAATTTAGCCCCCAATTAGCAATTGGGCCTAGCTGCATAATAAGACCAAAAAAACCAAGCGCGAAATCTGTCTTAAGTCTTTTAGTTTCTTTATTATCATTCTCAATCTCTATTTCTTCAAGCTTGCCATTTCCACTTACAGTCTTAAGCTGAGAATTCGTAATTAAATTGATTTTACCAGCGTTTGAAAGCTCTTTTACTTTGTCAACTGTAGCCTGAGCTGCTCTAAACTCATCTCTTCTATGTATTAAGTTAATTTTTGATGTTTTTGATAATTCTAATGCCCAATCTAGTGCACTATCTCCTCCACCAAAAATAGATACTGTTTTACCATCAAATATTTTTTTATCTTTAATAGAATATAAGATAGTTTTATTTTCAAATTGTTCACATTCTTTTGGTGAAAATTTTCTAGGCTCAAAGGATCCAACCCCTCCTGCAATAATTACATTTGGTGTTTCAAACTCTGTTCCTTTACTTGTTTTTACTTTCCATTTTTCATTATCTTTTTTTAATTCATCTACTCTCTCACCTAAATGAAATTTTATATTAAAAGGTTTTAACTGTTTTAAAAGATTATTAGTTAATTCTTCTCCTGTGCATTCCGGAATTGCTGGAATATCATAAATAGGTTTATCAGGATATAATTCAATACATTGACCACCTATCTTATCAAGATTGTCTACAATTTCACAATCAAGACCAATCAATTTTAATTGATGCGCAGTAAATAATCCTGTTGGACCCGCTCCAATTATCAATGCATCTGTTTTAATCATTAAATCTGTTTTCCAGGCAAATGAACTTCAAGACCATCTATTTCTGGACTTACTTGAATTTGACAACTTAATCGACTACTTTTTTTTGGTTCATAGGCTTGGTCAATCATATCGTCTTCGCCTTCACTTTTTTTATTAATCTTATCAAACCATTCATCTTTGACATAAACATGGCATGTTGCACAGGCCATGCCGCCGCCGCAATCAGCATCAATGCCAGGTATATTATTTTGAACAGCACCTTCCATAACGGTTAATCCCTCAGCTACATCTACTGTATGAGATGTTCCATTATTTTCTATGTAGGTAATTTTTGCCATGGGTCTTATATAGGTACAAAAAAAAATAGGGCAAGTACAAAGTACTTGCCCTATTAATAAGTTTTAACTCTCTAGTATTAAGCTCTGCTTCTTCCAGAGTTCGCAACTGCACAAGACCAAATAATAACACCGAATGCGATCTTATTAACAAAGTCTGCTAAGTTGTAAATCACGTTAAGTGAGTTAGCATCAATACCACCTGTTAGGTAACCAAATACATAACCTAGTGGGTAAATAGCCCAACCTACTGTAACGATCAT
>CACHRP010000020.1 GCA_902582315.1 uncultured Pelagibacteraceae bacterium | reverse complement strand
AAGACGAAATAGAAAGAAAAGATATAAGAATTGGAGATGTAGTTACAGTAGAGAGAGCCGGAGATGTTATACCTCGTGTTATTTCTGTAGATTTTAAAAAAAGAGACAAAAATGCAAAAAAATTTAATTTTCCAAAAAAATGTCCCTCTTGTGGGTCAGTAACGATTAAAGAATATAATAAAACAACAAAAAAATTTGATGCAGTTAGGCGATGTACAAATGATAGTTTTGGGTGTGAAAAAATTGCTATTGAAAAAATAAAGCATTTTGTCTCAAAAGAGGCATTTAATATTGACGGTTTAGGAAAGAAAATTGTTGAAAGTTTTTGGAGTCTCAAACTAATACGCTATCCCCAGGATATATTCAAACTTGATTATAAGAAAATCTCTAGTTTAGAAGGTTGGGGAAAGCTGTCTGCTGCAAATCTAAAATATTCTATTGAAAAGAAAAAAGATATATCTCTTAGCAAATTTATTTATTCATTAGGTATAAGGCATATTGGTCAAGAAAATGCAAAACTATTGTCAAAAGTACTTAAAAACCCAAATAACTTTTTCAATTTAGATAAATATAATAATTTTAAAGAATTATTAAATATTGATGGTATTGGCGAAACACAAATTAAATCTATTAAAGATTTTTTTTTTAATGAAAAAAATTTGGTCGTTTTAAACGAATTAAAGAAAACCCTGTCTATAAAAAGCGAGATAGATAATTCAAAAAATGGAATTTTAAGCGAAAAAACTTTTATGTTCACTGGAAAATTGGCCGGTATAAGCAGAGCAGAAGCCAAATCCTTAGTTGAAAAAAATTCTGGAAAAATTATTAGCAATATAAGTAAAAAGCTTGATTATTTAATAACTGGAGAAAAACCAACTTCAAGAAAGATTATTGAGGCAAAAAATTTAAATATAAAAATAATCTCACAATCAGAATTTCTAAAAATGTTAAATATTAAAAATTCTTAATTAGCCAATTTTTTTCATTTTTTGACAGAAATTTAGATATTTTCGAATACACAAGAAGGTGGTAGCGAAATAAATAATCTTTTTCCTTATCATTTAGCATTTTATAATTTATAAGATCTTTATCTATAGGGGCTAGTGTTAAATTTTCAAAAAACAATTTTTTATCTTTTTTTTTAACATATATTAAATTTTCTATTCTAATTCCAAATTTTCCCTCTTTATAAAATCCAGGTTCGTTACTCAAAATCATTCCTTCAATTAATTTTACATTATTAAATTTTGAAATCGATTGAGGTCCTTCATGCACATTTAAAAAATAACCAACACCATGTCCAGTTCCATGACCATAGTCATAATTAAATCTTTTAAGAAATTTTCTTGCTAGTATATCTAACTTTTTACCAGTCTGGTATTTAGTTAAATCACTATTTGCTACTGCAATGTGGCCTTTTAAAACCAAAGTAAAAATATCTTTAATTTTTTTTGTTTGTTTTGCAAAGCATAGCGTACGTGTTACATCTGTAGTTCCATACTTATATTGCCCACCAGAATCGCAGAGAAATATATCATTCTTTTTTATGATTTTATTTGTTTTACTCGTTGCTCGGTAATGCACAATTGCTCCATTTGATCCTGTCCCAGCAATTGTATTAAAACTTGGAAATAAATAATTTTTATCTTTCTTTCTAAATTCCTCTAATTTCTTTTCGGCATCAAGTTCAGTTATTTTATTTTTTAAATTTTTTATCCAATAAATGAATTTTGTAAGTGCCACACCATCCTTAATATGACTCTGAATCATATTTTTTATTTCAATTGAGTTCTTCTTTGATTTAAAAAGATAGCATGGGTCAGTCTTATCAATAATTGAAAATTTAGACTTAATTATATTTTCATTGTATATAGATAAAGTCTTATAATCGACAATAATTTTTTTTCCTTTTAAAGTATTCATAAAATTTTCCAAATTTTTTTTTTCAATTATTTGTTCTAAAAATATTTTTTTTTCTAAAAGCAATTTTTTTGTTTTATACTTCTGTGCGATTAAATAAAATTTTTTACTCTTACTTAAAATTAAATTACAGTTTGGCAATGGTGAACAAGGAGTATCATATCCTCTAATATTTAATAACCAAGCTACGTTTTCTGGTGCGCTAATGTACAAGAAATCAGCTTTTTTTGACTTCAAGTATTTTGAAACTAAATTAATTTTTTTTTTGTGATTGTATCCAACAACAGAGTCAGGTATTGAATAAAAAGGTTTTTCTTTTTTTTGTTTTTTTTTAAAAATCTGATCTATAAGATTTTCTTTTATTGGTATTAATTTAATTTTGTTACCAAATAAATAACTTAATTGACTATTTGTAAACAATTTTGGATCAAATCCCAATACTTTATCTTTAATAAGATCTTTGGGTAATTTTTTGTGGATTTTAATAATTTTGAAATTCTTACGTGACTCTAATTTTGCTTGGATTGTGTATCTGTTATCTACAAATAAATAATTAATTTTTTTTGAAACAATGGCTAGTCCAGCTGACCCACTAAAATTGGATACCAATTTAAGCCTATCATAAATTACCTGCTCGGTAAAAAAGCTATCATTTTTGGGTATAATGTAACCATCTAATTCATAATTTGAAATTAATCTATTTAAGACTTCTAAAACATTTTTTTTCATTTAATTCTTTTTTGGTATCTAAGCCAACCAGGACTTCTGGTACCTTCCTCTATCTCAAAATCTTGATTAAACTCAAAATCCACATCTTGATTGTCATTTTGAATATCAAAATTATTTTTTTCAATAAACTTTTCTGGCAGTTCCTCTATAAATCTAGATGCCATACTATCTATCCAATCACCTTGATAAAATCTATTCATAGAAAAAGATATAAATGCTTCTTTTTTTGCTCTAGTTATTCCAACGTAAGCTAGTCTTCTTTCTTCCTCTAATCCTTGTTCTCCTTTTTCTTCCAAAGATTTTTGATGTGGAAACAAACCTTCTTCCCATCCTGGTAAAAATATAACATCAAATTCTAATCCCTTTGAAGCATGAATAGTCATTAAATTTACTTTCTGTCCATTCCAATCTTGATCAATAGATGTTGCCAATGATACATGCTCTAAGAAACTCTCTAAATTATCAAATTCTTTCATAGCACTTAAAAGTTCTTTTATATTTTCTAACCTATTTTCATTTTCTAAATCTTTTTTATTTTTCAACATTAAAGAATATCCAGATTCATCCAAGATAATTTGTAATAATTTAACATGGTAAATATTCTTAATTTTATAATCATTTCGCCATTTATCTATAAAATTTAAAAAGTTATTTAAACCAATCTTAGCTTTAGGTTTAATTTTATTAAGCTCTATTAATTTTTTAGATGCTGATATCAATGAAACAGAATTTTTTTTTGAGAAATCGTGTATTAAATTTAAAGTACTTTCACCCACTGATCTTTTTGGATTATTTACAATACGCTCAAAGGCTAAATCATCCTTTTCTTGAAAAACTAACCTTAAATAAGAAATGCAATCTTTAATTTCCGATCTTTCATAAAATTTAGTTCCTCCTATAATTCTATAAGGCAAACCAATTTTTAAAAATCTTTCCTCAAATTCTCTTGTTTGGAATATTGCTCTAACTAATATTGTGATATTGTTCAATGAATAATTTTTCTTAAGATTTTTCTCGATTTCATCACTC
>CACHRP010000019.1 GCA_902582315.1 uncultured Pelagibacteraceae bacterium | reverse complement strand
TTAATTTAACCTCACCTACTTCAATTCCTAGATTTTGTAATTTCTTTGCTTTTTGAAAATTTTCTGACAAGTTCAGTAAACTTTTTGAGGGTATACATCCTATATTAAGACAAGTACCACCAAGTGTATTTCGTGCCTCTACACATGCTGTTTTAAAACCTAATTGGGATAATCTTATTGCGCACACATAACCACCAGGGCCACCTCCAATTACTACTGCTTGAAATTTTTCAGCCATTAAATTTCTAAAAATAATTTTTCTGGATTCTCTAATTTTTCTTTTATCAATTTTAAAAATGATACAGAGTCTTTACCATCGATTATTCTATGATCATATGATAGCGCTAAATACATGACAGGTCTAACTTTAATTCCGCCATCAACTACAACAGGTCTATCAACAATATTATGCATGCCTAGAACTCCTGATTGGGGTAAGTTTAGAATTGGCGTAGAAAGCATTGAGCCGTAAACACCACCATTGCTTATAGTAAATGTACCACCTTGAAGATCCTCTATAGTTAGCTTACCGTCTCTAGCTTTTTCAGAGATTGTTTTAATTTCATTCTCAATTTGAGCAAAGGACATTTCATCTGCATTTTTTAAAACAGGAACCACTAATCCTTTATCTGTAGCAACAGCGAAACTTATATTATAGTAATTTTTATAAACTATTTCTTCTCCGTCTATTTCAGCGTTAACAGCTGGAAATAATTTCAGAGCTTCAATGCTTGCTTTTACAAAAAAAGACATAAATCCAAGCTTAACTCCGTATTTTTTTAAAAAATCATCCTGATAATCTTTTCTCATTTTAATAACATTAGACATATCAACTTCATTGAATGTGGTTAAAAGGGCAGCATTTTCTTGTGCTTGTTTTAGTCTTTTTGCAATTGTCTGTCTCAATCTGCTCATTTTAATTCTTTCTTCTTGTCCAAATTTAATTTTTCTTTCTGAGGGTTTCGGAGATTTTGACATTAAATTTATTAAATCCCCTTTTAGAACTTGGCCATCTTTTCCTGATCCTTGTATTGATTTTAAATCTATCTTGTTTTCAGCAACAATTTTTCTTACTGACGGAGGAAGTGTATTTGACAAATTATTTTTTCTAGAACCATTTGTAGGTATTTCCTCTGTAAGAACCAAAGTTTCTTCCTCTAATGATGTTTCATCCTCTACTTCTTCCTCTAATTCTAAAGGTTTGACTTCCTCTACAATCTTTTCAACTTTTTTCTCTGGTGGGTCTTTTACCTGCTCAATTTTAACATCTGGTTCTATCTTTTTTATTTCTTGAACAGTCTCATTACCATTAGCTTGAATTGACCCCAAAACGGCTCCAACTTCTACTACCTCACCATCTTTATGTTTGATGTCGCCAATTGTTCCACTTACAGGAGATGGTACCTCTAAATTTACCTTGTCAGTTTCTAATTCTACTATAGGTTCATCAACTTCTACAGTATCACCAACACTCTTTAGCCACTTGGCTATTGTTGCTTCTGTAACACTTTCACCTAAAGCGGGTACTACAATTTTTTCATTCATTTAATTAAACACTTTTTCCAAAATTTCTTTTTGTTGAGCAACATGTCTTTTAGCATATCCAGTCGCTGGAGAGGCAGCTGGAGCTCTTCCAATATAAGAAACATTTTTATTATTAGCTTTAATAAAGTCCAATGTCCATTGTATATAATCTCTCACATGCGACCACGCCCCCATATTTTTTGGCTCTTCTTGGCACCATATAAATTCAGCATTTTTAGCATATGGTTTAATAGATTTTACTAATGATTTAGCTGGAAAAGGATAAAGCTGTTCAATTCTCAGTAAAACGACATCTCTTCTTTTGTATTTTTCTCTTGCCTCTAGTAGATCAAAATATATTTTTCCTGAGCACATAATTACCTTGTTAATATTTTTTGATTTTTCTAATTCTAAAAAACCATTTTTCTTCTCAAAAGCGTGGTCTTCTAAAATTCTGTGAAAAGAGTTTTTCTTACTAAAATCATCTAAATTTGAAACACAAATTTTATGTCTTAGTAATGATTTAGGTGTCATGATGACAAGTGGTTTTCTAAAATCTCTGTGTATTTGTCTTCTTAGTGCGTGAAAGTAATTTGCTGGAGTTGTACAATTCATAACTTGAAGATTTTCCTGACCACATAATTGAAGAAATCTTTCTAATCTAGCTGATGAATGTTCTGGGCCTTGTCCCTCATATCCATGTGGTAAAAGCAAAACTAGCCCTGATGCACGTGACCATTTTCTTTCTCCTGATGATATGAATTGATCAATAATAACTTGAGCTCCATTTGCAAAATCACCAAATTGTGCCTCCCACATCGTTAAGGTTTCAGGTTCGACTAGACTGTACCCATACTCAAAACCTAAAACTGCTAATTCAGATAGTAGACTATCTACTACCTCAAAATTTTTTTGCTTTTTGGAAATATTGTTTAAAGGAATAAATCTTGTATTGTCCTCTTGATTTCTTAAAACTGAATGTCTTTGGCTGAAAGTACCTCTACCTGAATCTTGTCCAACTAATCTAACAGGATAACCTTCGTCTAAAAGCGTTGCAAAAGCTAAACTTTCAGCACTTGCCCAATCAATGTTTTTTTTGTCCAAAATACATTTGTGTCTATTGGTTAATATTTTTTGAATTGTTTTATGTATATTTATTTTTTCACTAACTTTATTTATTTTTCCTGAAATCTTAATTATTTTATCTATATCAACTCCAGTCGCTCCTCTTCTATCTTTGCCTTTTTTTGGTTGGTACCTCGACCAAGTACCCTCAAACCAATCTAGTTTTGGTTTAATATCTTTTGCTGTTTTAAATTGTTCATCTAATAAAGATCTAAAAGATATAATTTGATTTTCAAAATCGCTTTTACTTATAGTTTTTTCTTTTATTAATTTTTCACCATATATTTTTAATGTTGATGGATGTGACCTAATTTTTTTATACATTAATGGTTGGGTGAAAGAAGGTTCATCTCCTTCATTATGACCAAATCTTCTATAACATATCATGTCTATCACTACGTCTTTGCTAAATTTTTGCCTAAACTCTATTGCAATTTTAGCACAGTGGACAACAGCCTCTGGATCATCTCCATTACAGTGTAAAATGGGTGCGTCTACTATTTTTCCTAAATCAGATGGGTAAGGACTAGAACGTGCAAATCTAGGACTAGTCGTAAAACCAATTTGATTATTAACTATAATATGTATCGTGCCACCTGTGTTATGTCCCTTTAATCCAGACATGGCAAAACATTCTGCAACTATACCTTGTCCTGCAAAAGCAGCATCACCGTGAATTAGAATTGGAATAACTTTTTTTCTTTTTAAATCTTTATGAAAAAATTGTTTGGCCCTCGTCTGTCCCAATACGATAGGGTTAACAGCCTCTAAATGTGAAGGATTATCAGTTAAACTTACGTGAACAGAATTTCCATCAAATTCTCTGTCTGAAGAAGCACCTAAATGATACTTCACATCTCCAGTTGAATCTTCTTTTCTAAGATTGGAAATTTCTCCAGCAAATTCATTAAATATCCGTTTGTAGGATTTCTGTAAGACATTTGCCAGTACATTCAATCTTCCTCTATGGGGCATTCCTATTTTAATTTCTTTTACACCTAATTGACCACCTCTTTTAATTATTTGCTCTAAAGCAGGTATTAAGGATTCTGCACCATCAAGACCAAATCTTTTTGTCCCTACATATTTTTTTGCAAGAAATTTTTCAAAACCTTCTGCTTGAACTATTTTGTTAAAAATTGCCTTTTTTCCATTACTTGTGAAGTTAATTTGATTTTCCTCTTTTTCCATTCTCTCTCTAAACCAAATTTTTTCTACAGGATCTGAAATATGCATATATTCCACTCCTATATTTGAGCAA
>CACHRP010000018.1 GCA_902582315.1 uncultured Pelagibacteraceae bacterium | reverse complement strand
CATTAAAGAAAGTTCAGTATCAATTTCTGATATCCTATTAAAATTACCTGTTCCACCAAACAACCAAAAATTGCCAGTGCTAGTTCCTATTGCAGCATCCATTTCAAAAAAGCTATGTCTTTTATTTGATGAGTTTGCTCCAAGATTCATTAGATATTGATATTCAAGAAAAGTACCTTGAGTGGTTAGGTTTACTTTCATTATCTTTCCTTCCATGTCATTAATATAAACTAATCCACCTCTCCAAGGGACGTCAGTCACTACGTCGGCTGTAATCAATACCGGTGTTGCTGTAACATGATTTTTAATGTCACTTTCTTTAACAATAGTACTTTCATCGGCATCATCTTTTGGCTCGCTATCTAAAAATCTTACAGCACCAGAAACAGTTTCACTTCCCGTAAATAAACCGTAAAGCCTACCTGCTTCATGTGTTAGTCCTCGATCATCACCTGTTCCACTGTCATCAATTTCTTCTGTTAATTCGGACCCTGCTTCTAAATCGATCAAATATAGTCCAGAGCCTGAGCATCTTGAAGTTGATGCATATCCTGCTCCCATTACTGCAACGTACCTGTCTGTTTGAATACTCCCTGTAGTTTTACCATTATTATCTAATTGGGGTACTCTTAGTATTCTTGGAGTAGACCATGTTTCTCCCATTTGACTATAATCATATTTTATATTGCTAGTACCAGCATTAATACATTTTGACTCTATCTTCACTCTACTAGTTTTTTCTGTAGTATCTTCGCCATCATTAAACACCTTGTCACTAGTAAATGTTAAAATCAATTCAGCGCCATCTTTTTTTCCTTGGATGGTTGAGTCTGGACCAACCTCATATCTAGTCCAATCATCATTATCTTTTATAAATACATCTAGAAAACCTGTTTGAAGTTCATTGCCACTAAATGCGGTAGGTTTAAGATCAACATCTGTGAAAGTAAAAGTTTTTCCTTTGTAGCAGGCATTAGTACCTTCCGTCCTAAAATTTGTTGTATAATCAGCATCTGATTGACAATCTTTAATATTATCCCTATTGGTAAAATCTGTATCACTGTTTCCATCATTGTTTCTAGCAGTAGTTTGATTTTGTGTAGCTCTTTGAGCTTCTCTTGAGTCGCTTAAATCAAAAGAGCTTCCTGAATACCGAAATGAGTTAATGTCTCCATTATGATCAACTCTTACAATTCTTTTATTATAAGTGTCATTATATATGGAGAACATATGAAGTGGTCCCTGCCCTCCTATTACCGTATTTCCATCTTCGTCTAAAACCGGATTACCTTCTTCATCAACATCTCCAGATATTATTTTTGGATAAGTAACATCAAGAACTGAAAAACCAGCACCACCTCTACCATACGGTATCATTAACAACGTTCTCCATCTTTTGACGTCGCTATATTGAAGCTCGCCACTTGCACTTTCTTCTAAGTGATATATTTTAGCATCATGTATAATTGGTGAACCATCGACACCAAAAATTGCATTTGAGCCACCCGCTTTACCAGTTCGGCCTGGAGGCGCTTTTATTTTTCCATCATAAGCTTTGTTAAAAATTAATGGCATTTGTGATGCTATCATTGGTGGTACAAATGCCCATTCTTCTGATCCATCTGTTGCATTAAATGCATGCAGCATTCCACCATTTGATCCTGCGTAAATCATTCGAGGTCTATCCTTTAAAGCTTTTTTGAAACCACCATATCCACTTACTGATCTATAATATGCCTCAGAGTTATTAGATTGAAAAACTGTATTTGCAGCCGGCGCTCCAACTTCGACTAACTGAGAGTGATATATGTCAGCTAGAATTGATCCTCTATCTTCTTCAATATCGCAGCCAGCATTATAATCAAAATAATCTACACCTCTAATAAAGTTTATAAGACCAGAGATGTCATCAAGATTTCCGTTTTCACCTTTTCCACAAAATGAGGATGGATTATGATAGTCCTCAACTACATTTCCAGTAAACTCAAATAAATTGTTTATTTGGTCACTATATTTTGGTCTCCAATTATTCCAATTGCCAATATATCCAGCAGCAGGGTCTTCAAGTACTGTCCAAATTTTTCTTCCAGCTGAGCCTTTTTCTAATAATTTTGCACCTGCATCCCAGTTTTTTCCATTCTCATCCGCATAGTCTAGGTCCTGCTCTACTGCACCGTTGTCAGCCCGAATAGCTTTTCTAAGTAATCGTCCTCGCCACTCGCCGTTAGGCTCGTAATTAAATTGTGCTTGATATATAGCTCCACCCTCTTGAATAGTCGCAGTTACAGAAGGTGCAGTAAAAGACAATCGATCGGCTATTATTTGTCTAATTTTTGATTCTAATACTACTTTTAATTGTTGTGGTGAAGAGGCTTCTATTGTTTCTTCACATTCATCTGCACCATCTACATCGCAAGATCCAGCTTTTGCAAACCTATCAAATATTGGTTTTGCAACACCATCTTGGTAAGCTCCTCCATACGCTATAAATAATGTCCTAACACCTAATTCTTGTCTTATTTCTTTAATTTTAGGAATAGAATTAGTTTCGTTAAACATTCTTCCATCACCAATAACAATTACGTAGTTTAATTGACACGATTTTGTAGGGTCAATAATGTTTGTCTCATCATCGGCGTCCATATAATATCCATGAGCTATGTCTGCAAAGGCATTTGCATCTGTTGCAAATTTCATACCAAGACCAAGTAATACGTCAGGTATATCCTGCCAACCATCTGCATGCACTCCAACATTTAAACAAGAATGAACATTACACTGCTCTGATGTACCTTTGGGGTGTGCAATACTATTATTCCAGCCATTTTGATAATATTTACATCCATCATTTTTGTGACAAAATCTTTCTCCTGGATAATTATTTGTATTTCGCACATCTCTTTCCCCTCCATTCCAGTGACCAAATCCAAAATTTGCTCCCGCTTGTAAAGAACTGTCTGAAATAATATCTATAATAGCCTCTTTTGCTCCATCAAACCTACTTACTTTAGCTCCACCGTATTGACCCAGCCACATTGAATCTTTATCAGTATCATTAAATTTAGTTACATCCATTTTTTGAATCGCGCCGTTTCTACTTCCAACGTATATATGTGTTGTATTAACGTGAATATTTTCTGCAGTTTTCCTGTCGCCTCCATTTACACCTGGTTCGCTAAAAATTATATCATCGGCTGGCACCTCTCCTGCTTCGCCAGCTGTTTTTATACCTAATTTTCCTATTGATAGCTTAACTTCTACAGAAGGAGTGTCATGATTTACTTCAATTTTTTGAACCGTATGGTCATGATGACTTGTAACAAATAGGATATTATTATTATTTTTTGAGGTCGCAACACTTGAGACATGATTCATATCTCCTACTATTTTTGAAGTGCCAGTCAAGTTAGGCCTTGTGCTACCATCAGCTTTTATCTGCTCCTCATACTTATTAGCATTACCGTTCTTCGGTGAAATAGTAAAATCAGGCTGTTTACTAGGACATTTGTCTGTAGCATCAAGTGGAAATGACCAAAGATTACCTTTTCTTGCAAAGTAAACATGAGTACCATTTTTGTTAATGGCAAATGTTCCAGACTTTTCTTTGCTAACAGTAACAAATATGTTGTCTTTGACTTCGCAATTATACCCTCTTGACTTAGCTATACTCGAACCTGTACCTATATTCATTACATAAAAGTAACCTACGAATACGTTTCTTCTACCCCGTCTTTCGTTTGTGTGTCCTGAAACAAATAAATAATCATCATCACCAATTTTTGCTATATCAATCATTCTTGGTTGAGCTATTCCGTGCCAGCCAAACGGTATTACACCTCTACATTTTCCATTACTATCAATTGCAACTACTTTACCTTTTGGCGAATAGGCTGCAGCATAAATTGTACCATCAGATGAAATAGCCCCTGCTCTTGAATTGGTAATAAGTGAGTTTTTATAAGGTGATGTACAATCTGTATCGTTTGATCTACCAGTAAAATTTTTTTTATTTTTTGCGAATGAATCGTCAAGTTTATTGTCAGCCACTGAAACTTTGACCAGACCTCTTCCCTGTTCAGCTATTATTATATCTCCATTTGATAGAGCCACACTCCAGTCAACACCCTCGAGTCCAAGGTAGCTTCCA
>CACHRP010000017.1 GCA_902582315.1 uncultured Pelagibacteraceae bacterium | reverse complement strand
CCAGTTATGGGTTAACTAAATTTTATTATCCAGATAAAATAACTATAATAAAAAAAATTAAAAAAATGTTAAAAATAAAAGTTAAAAAATTACCAAAAAAAAATACCAATCACCATGATGTTCCTGGCGAATGGTTTAAGGGTCCTTTTTAATGTTTCAAGCCGCAGTATTGACAAAAAAAAACAAGATTCAAATTCAAAATTTTGAAATACCAAAACTTTTGAGGAAAGATCAAGTTTTAGTGAAAATTAAATATGCTGGTATATGCAGATCCCAGATTATGGAGTACAAAGGCAATAGAGGAAGAGATAAGTATTTACCACATGGTTTAGGACACGAGGCAGTAGGGGTTGTTAAGAATAAAGGATCAGAAGTTAAAAAAGTAAATATTGGTGATAAAGTTATTTTAAGCTGGATAAAAGGTAAAGGAAAAGATTTAGGAGGGTTTAAATTAAAAAATACTAAATCTAAAAGTATAAACTTTGGACCAATTTCAGTTTTTTCTTCTTATGCCCTGGTTAATGAAAATAGAACTTTTTTAAAACCTAAAAAAATGAATTATTTGGAAGCAGTTTTATATGGTTGTGCTGTGCCTACGGGAGCAGGGATAGTATTGAATGAGTTGCCAAAAATAAGAAAAAATCACAAAGTATGTTTAATTGGAACTGGCGGCATAGGAATGATGTCATTAATTACTTTATTAAAAAGTCAATGTAAGATTTTTGTAATTGAAAATAATCACAAAAAAAAAAACTTTTTGAAAAGATTCAAAGTTAATTTAATTCAAAAAAAAGACAATTTAAAAAATTATCAAAATTATTTTGATTACTGTGTTGAGAGCTCAGGATCGGTGAAGATGATAGAAGAAGGATTAAGTCTAATTAAAAATAATGGAATAATAGTTTTTGCTTCCCACCCACCAAAAAGACATAAAATTAAACTAGATCCACATGAACTTATTAAAGGAAAAAGGATTTTTGGAAGTTGGGGTGGTTGTTGTAAGCCCGATAGAGATATAAATAAAATATTTAATTTTTTCAATTGTAAAAATATTTTCACAAAAAATTCAAAAATTAAAAAATATAAATTAAAAAATATTTCATCAGCTTTTAATGATGTATCAAATGGAAATATTCATAGAGCAATTATAGAATTCTAAAACGTTCTATTTTTTATGAATATATTCTTTTGTATTTTAACAGCATAAATTTCTAAAAATATTTTTTTTGTTTTATCTAATCCATGATCAACAGATGTAGAAGCTTTCCACCCTAATTCATTATAAATTTTTTTTGCACTGAGTTTGTAAATAAAATCTTTGCCAAGTCTATCAGACCTTCTTTCAATAACGTTTTTTTTATAATTTACATTTAATTTCTTACAAATTTTTCTTACAAGATTTTTAATAGTAATGAAATTTTTGCTTGATAGATTATATGAATGACCAATTTTACCTTTTTTTAAAATTTTATAATAACCCTCAGTTATGTCTTTAATATGAACAAAAGATCTTTTTGATGATCCCATGCCATCAAGAATAATTTTTTCATTTTTCAAAATTTTCATTATGGATTTTGGTATAATTCTATACAATTGCTGTCCCTCCCCATAAACGTTTGCTGCTCTTGAAAACTTGACAGGAAAGTTTTCTATTTTCATAATTGACTCAAAATGGTAATCCATCGCAAGTCTAGAAATAGCATAAGGTGTTGAAGGTTTTTTGGGAGAAGTTTCGTAAATTGTTTTTCTTATATTTCCATAAACTTCTGGTGTTGATATATGTAAAAAATTTTTAATATTTTCTTTTTTGATTTTATCGATCAAATCAACAATTGCAATAAGGTTAGTCTTATACCAATCAATTGGTTTAAAAAAACTTTCTTCAACCATCCCTTGTGATGCAAAGTTTACAATATTTTGAATTTTATTTTTTTTTATTAATTTTGATATTTTTAAATTATCTTTTGGACTATTAAGATTAGATTTATAAAAAATAAAATTTTTTATATTTTTGTTATCTTTGTAAGGCAAAAATTCAGAACTTGGTTCTTTAGATCTGCTTAACCCAAATACTTTATATTTTTTTTTTAAAACGAAGTCTACAAAATGAGAGCCTGAAAATGAATTGCTACCTATGACTAAAATTTTTTTCATATTTTTATATATATAGTCAATTTAATAATTAATCTTAAATTAATAAATTTTATTAATATTTTATTCATAAAATAGTAGTTTTTAATAGAATTGTAAGATATAATAATTTTAGGTTTGTTTTATCAATATACTTTTGTATTAATTTTAAATTAAACAATATTCTTTTGCATGAATAATTTGGAGATTAAAAAATTAGTTTTAAAACTAAATAAAGAGGGGAAAAAAATAGGTTTATGCCATGGGGTATTTGATGTTTTGCACTTCGGGCATCTAATGCATTTTAAAAGCGCTAAAAAAAAATGCGATTTTTTATTTGTATCGATTACCGAGGACCAATTTGTCAAAAAGGGGCCCAATAGACCTACTCATACTCATCATGAACGTGTTTATTTTTTAAATAGTTTAGACATGGTTGATTTGGCGTTTATTGCTAAAGGAGAAAGTGGAGTAAATAGTATAAATCTTGTTAAACCAGATATTTATTTTAAAGGTAATGATTTTAAAAATAATCTTTTAGATAAAACAAAAAAAATATTTTTAGAAATTGATGCTGTTAAAAGACACAAGGGTAAAATTATATATACAAATGAAAAGCACATGAGTTCTTCGACGATAATTAATAAACTACAACTAGCTTTAAACGATAATCAAGTAAAGTTTTTAAAGAGTATTAAAAAACTTACAAATTTTAGAAAATTGGAAAAGTCTTTAAATAAAATTAAAAAAGATAATGTCATGGTTGTTGGCGATTTGATTATAGATAAGTATGTTTTTGGGAAAGTTCAGGGTAAGTCTGGAAAAGAACCGCATATGGTGTTTAGTAATGAAAATGAGGAAATGTATATTGGTGGTTCAGCCCTTATAGCAAATCATTTATCTGAGTTTGCAAAAAAAATTACACTTTTAACTGATTTTGGAAATGAGCCAGATATAAAAAAATTGTTAAATACAAAGTTAAAAAAAAATATTTCACATATAAAATTAAAAAAAAATAATTATCTCAATACATGTATTAAAACAAGATTTGTTGATAGCATTTCAAAATACAAATTATTTGGATCTTATTTAATTCCAAATTTAGAAGGTTTAGAGTTTCAAAACTTGTTGAATAATCGATTAAATAGTTTAATAAAACATCAAGATATAATTATTGTTGCTGATTATTCAAATAATTTTTTCAATAATAATTCATTAAAATTAATTAAAAATTCAAAAAAATTTATTAGTGCAATGTCTCAAAAAAATTCAAATAATTCTTCATTTCATTCACTTAATCATCTTCAAAAAATCCATCTTTTATGTATCAATGAAGGCGAGTTAAGAAATGAAGTAAGGGACAAAAAAACTAATATAGATTTAATTGCAAAAAATTATTTAAGAAAAAATAATTTAAAAACTATAGTTGTAACAAGAGGAATAGAAGGCTCATTATTAATTGATGAAAAATTAAATGAATATTATTGTCCAGCGTTTAACTCTAAACCAATTGATAAAATTGGGGCTGGTGACAGTATGCTTGCTATTTTAAGCTTATTATTAAAAAACAAAATTCATCCTAAAATTTCTTTACTAATTGCATCTTTAGCTGCCTCAAAAGTAATAAATAATCTTGGAAACCGTTACACTTTAAATAAAATTGAATTAGAGAGAGATTTAGAGTTTTTACTTAAGTAAAATTAGAATTTATAAAATGATTTAAAATTTAGAAATGCAAAAGTTATTAATTTCAACTAAATTTAGCTTAACATCGAGTTCCGACACACCTGGTGGCAATATATTCCATATTTTATTTGCCAAATTTTTTAAACAAATATTTAATTATAGAGTTATTTTACACGATCCTTTTTTTAATTCTAAAAAACTATTAAAACCTTTTTGTGATGAAATCACAGACGATTTAAATCTTGATTATTACAATTATCATAGAATAGTTAATCCATTATTTTATAAAGGTGAAGCAAAAGATTTATCAACTAGTAAAGTTTATAATTTTAATACTGAAAATTTAAATAAAATTTTTTTTGTAAAAAAAAAAAATTTACAATTAATTTCTGATCAAAGATTTTTAATTGATAAAAATATTTCTTCATTAATTTCAAAGACTTTTGATATACCCTATGTTTATTATTTAGAGTGGTTGGCGAGAGAGAATTTTAAAACTAGTATTGATTTAAAAAAAACAAAATCAATACCTATTAAAAAAAAACAAATTACAATTTCAATCCATTACCGAAATGATGATTGGAGATTAAGCAAAAATATCCTAAGAGGAGAAGAATATGATGATTATATAAAAACTTTAATTTTAAAAATAAAAAAAAAATACATTAATAGTAATATTATTATTTATGGATTTAAAAAAGAGACTGGAAATAAAAACTTATTTAATTTTTTTATAGATAAAAAATGCCTTTTT
>CACHRP010000016.1 GCA_902582315.1 uncultured Pelagibacteraceae bacterium | reverse complement strand
GAAAATTAAATAATCCCTTTGTTTGAAGTTGATCTTTTACCATAAATAATTTGATGAATTCTGCCAGCTAGGTAAGAGTTACGACCAGCTCTAACTGATAATTTCATTGCCTCGGCCATTAAAATAGGGTTTTTTGCCTTAGCTATCGCTGTATTTATTAAAACACCATCACACCCTAACTCCATTGCTATAGCTGCGTCTGAGGATTGTCCTAGACCTGCGTCTATTATTAAAGGTAAATTTGTTTGCGATCTAATAATTTTAATATTTACTTTGTTAAGTATTCCAAGACCTGAACCTATTGGAGCAGCGAGAGGCATTATTGATACGGCTCCTGCATTTTCTAATCTTTTCGCCATTAATGGATCATCATTACAATAAACCATAACTTTAAAACCTTCTTTGCTTAAAATTTCGGTTGATTTTAAAGTTTCAATCATATCAGGAAAAAGAGTTTTTTTATCACCTAAAACTTCTAATTTTACTAGTTTCCATCCACCAATCTCTCTTGCTAATCTAAGTGTTCTTAGTGCTTCAGAAGATGTGAAACATCCAGCAGTGTTTGGCAAATATGTAATCTTTTTTGGATCAATATAATCCATTAATAGTGGTTTTTTTTTATCCTCTATATTTACTCTTCTGACTGCAACAGTTACAATTTCTGCACCGGATTGCTTTACACATTTTGCGCACTCTTCAAAATTTTTATATTTTCCAGTTCCAACTATAAGTCTAGAATTAAATTTTTTTTTTGAAATTATTAAAAAATCATTTTTTTTCATCTATCCACCACCTATAAAATGAACAATTTCAATTTTATCATGATTTTTTATCCTAATTTTTCTCAAATTTTGTTTATTAATTATTTCTTTATTTAACTCTATGGCTACTTTTTTTTCAGGAATTTTATATTTAGTAATTACATCTTTTAAAGTCATTTTGGGTTTAATCACAAAGTTTTTACCATTAATTTTTATTTTTACTTTGTTTATTTTTTTCATAATATATAAATAATTAATGCCACATAGAATAATAATTATCAATGGACCAAATATTAATTTATTGGGAGAAAGAGAACAATCTCAGTATGGCAAATTAACTTTTTCCGAATTAAAGAAAGAATGTTTAGCTATTGCTCAAAAGGAAAATATAGAAATCGAATTTTATCAATCAAACGTTGAAGGTGAAATTGTCACTAAAATACAAGATTCCAGAAATCATTTTGATGGTATTATAATAAATGCAGCAGGTTTTACACATTCCTCTGTATCCATAAGAGATGCTCTGGAAATCATAAAAAAACCAAAAATTGAACTACATATTTCAAATATTTATAAAAGGGAGGAATTTAGACAAAAATCTTTAATTAGTAATGTTGTGGATGGTATAATATGTGGTTTGGGTACAAATGGTTATATTTTAGCCATAAATGCAATGCAAGGATTAATAAAAAATGGAAATAGATAAAAAAGTCTTAAAAAAGTTAATTGATGCACTTGAAGATTTAAAAAAAACTATAAATAAAAAGGGCATACAATTAGAGACGACAGTGTCTACATCTGAAAATGAAAATAATGATGATGAAAATTATAATGCAGTTAAAAGTCCGATAATTGGTACAGCATATTTAGCTCCTGAACCAGGAGCTAAACCTTTTGTAGAGGTTGGTAAAAAAATTAAAAAAGGTGACACCATTATGATAGTTGAGGCTATGAAAACTATGAACCATGTACCTTCAACACATAGTGGAATAGTTAAAAAAGTTTCGGTAGAAGATGGTCAGCCAGTTGAGTATGATCAAATATTAATTCTTGTTGAATAATGTTTAAAAAAATCTTGATAGCAAATAGAGGTGAGATTGCTGTAAGAGTTATAAGAGCTTGTAAAGAATGGGGAATTTCAACTGTAGCTATACACTCTGATGTCGATAGAGAAAGTATGCATGTGAAGTTAGCTGATGAAAGTGTATGCGTTGGTCCTCACCAGCCAGCTAATAGTTATCTAAACATACCAGCAATTATGTCAGCTATTGAATTAACAAATTCAGAGGCAGTACACCCTGGCTATGGCTTTCTATCTGAAAATTTTAATTTTGTAAAAATATTAGAGGAAAATGACATCAAATTTATAGGCCCATCAGCAAATTTAATAAAAATGATGGGTGATAAAATACAGGCTAAAAAAGTTGCAAAAGAAAATGGTTTACCTGTTATTGAGGGTTCAGATGGCGGTGTGACAAATATAGCGGAAGCAAAAAGAATTTGTCAAAAAATTGGATTTCCAGTTCTTATAAAGGCAGCTGGAGGAGGCGGAGGTAAAGGGATGAAAATTGTCTACGATGAAAGTAAATTTGAAGAATTATTTCTGTCTGCAAAATCTGAGGCAAAAAAGTTTTTTGCGAACGATGAAGTTTATATTGAGAAATTTTTTCAAAACCCGAGACATATCGAAGTTCAAGTTTTATCTGGAAAAAATCATACTGTACATTTGCATGAAAGAGATTGTTCAATACAAAGAAGACACCAAAAATTAATAGAAGAAACACCTAGCCCTATTCTCACTAATGAATTGAGAAACGAATTGTTTGAAAAAACCGTAAAAATGGTATCAAAAATTGGATATGAGGGTGCAGGGACTGTGGAATTCATTTATGAGAATGGCAAATTTTATTTTTTAGAAATGAATACCAGAGTTCAGGTCGAACATCCTGTGACTGAAATGGTTACTGGTATTGATATTATAAAAGAACAAATTTGGATTGCATATACTGGTAAAACAGCTCTAAAGCAAAGCGATATTGTTCCTAGGGGGCATGCCATAGAATGTAGAATTAACGCTGAAGATGCTAGTAAGAACTTTCAACCCTCTCCGGGAATAATAACAATGTGTCACCAACCCTCTGGTTTTAGAACAAGAGTTGATGGAGCAATTTACCAGGGATATAAAGTAACTCCCTTTTATGACAGTATGATTTGTAAGCTTATTTGTCATGGCAGAAACAGGCAGGAAGCCATTCAAAGAATGGTTCGATCATTAGATGAATTTGTCATTGAAGGAATTATCACTACGATTGATTTACATAAAAAATTGCTAAGCCATAAAAAATTTTTGGACTCTGATTTTAATGTTTCTTGGCTTGATAATGATAAAGTAATTTAACTAATACACTTTACCAGCCATAAATCATATACAGGATGATCAAATGTATTTATTGAAGGGCTTGATGAAAAAGTCCATCCATTGAAAACGTAGACTTCATCATTATCAACATTTTTTAAATCTTTAACTTGTAAATAAGCTATAATCTCTGGATTATCATCAAATTTAGAATTTTTACATTTTAGTGGTTTTATTGAAATATTTTTAAATATTTTCTCTTCTCCAATTTTAATGTTTATTTTATAATTTTTAGAGCTTATTTTATCTAATACTTTAAGCTCTATAAAATTCCCTTCATATATTTTTTCGGTAGAAAAAGATTTAATACTAAATACTAGTAAAATAATAAATATTAAAAGATTAATTTTTCCAAGTTGAATATTTTTTTTTAATTTCATTATTTTGTTTGTGTGGATGATATGAATCAGGTGTCCCTGTTTTATTTGGCGAGTGAGGTTTTTGCCATTCGTATTTTTTTACATTCTTATTAATTTCGATTTTATTTTTTGTAAAATGTATCCATGAATACCATACATTTGAAATTTTTGTGGCGTCGATCTCACCATTATAAATTACCCATCTTTTATTTTTTTTTTTATTTTCATAGTATTTATTTCCAAATTCATCTTTACCAACAAATTTACCATTTAAAAAAGTGTAAATTCGTGTACCCAGGGTCTGTTGATTCCACCAAACGAATAACTGTTTAAAGACTGTCAACATATAAAATAAATATTTTTTTCAATTTTAAATTGCAAAATTTACATTAGACTAAATTATGAATTTGTATATACATAATTATCTAACGACTCAAATATAAAATAAATTATGGCAAAATATTTAGTAGAAACTTATTATAATTGTAGCTTCAAAGTTACACATTATTTAGATGATGTTAATGAAAAGGAATTATCGCAATTAGAAAAAAGAGAAGATGGAAAATTTGAAATTATAAATGTCAAATTAGATAATAGAAAAACTAAAAGTTTAGAAAAAAATAAAGCGACTGAGAACATCAATAAAAATATTACGTCAGTAAAACTATCTGAAAATAATTCAGATCAAAAAAGTTCTTTGAAAAAGGACAATGAAAATTTTACAAATAAAATACAAGACGTTATAAATCGAAGATTTAGTATGCCTGATAGAAGAAAAGGATACATTCAAAAAGCAACAATTGGAGACCATAAAGTATATCTTCATACTGGTGAATATGAAGATGGCAAAATAGGTGAAATTTTTATAGACACGAGTAAAGAAGGTGAACTTGTAAAAGCTCTTATGAACAATTTCGCAATAGCTATTTCATTAGGACTTCAGTATGGTGTACCCCTTGACGAATTTGTTAGTGCTTACGTCGATACGAAATTTGAACCATCAGGAAAAGTATTTGGAAATGATAGAATTTTAAGCGCAACCTCCATACTAGATTATATATTTAGAGAATTAGCAATCTCATATTTAAATAGAGAAGATTTGGCCCATACACCATCTATTGGATCAAATACTGATAAACTGAAAGATAATGATATAGAAAGTGCAGAGGAACAAAGTCAATTTTTGAAAATAGTGAAAGATATAACAAGTAAAGGATTTGTTAGAAACAATTACAAAAAAAAACTTGTTGATTTATCTGATATTAGAATAAATCTTAAGGGCAAAAAATAAATTATTTTTTTTTTAAACTTATATTAAGTTCTTTGAGTTGTTTTTCGCTGATTTCAGATGGTGCATTCATCATTAAATCTTGAGCAGTTTGGTTCATTGGGAATAGTGTTACTTCTCTAATATTTTTTTCATTTGCCAACAACATTATTATTCTATCTATGCCTGGTGCAATACCGCCATGTGGAGGGGCTCCAAAATTTAGTGCATTTATCATTCCTTTAAATTTATTTTCAACTTCACGTTTGTCATAACCAGCGATTTCAAAAAGTTTGTACATTAATTCTGGTTTGTGATTTCTAATCGCTCCTGATGACAATTCAGTTCCATTACATACAATGTCATATTGATATGCTTTGATATTTAGTGGATTTTTAAAATCTATCTTATTTTCATCTCCCTGAGGCATTGAAAACGGGTTATGACTAAATTTTATCTTTCCTGTGATTTTATCTTTTTCATACATTGGGTAATCTACTATCCAACAGAAAGCAAAGACATTCTCATCAACTAAGTTTAAATCGCTTGCAATTTTTTCCCTAGCAGATGACATAAGTTGTAAAACATTTGTTTCTTTATCACATGAAAAAAATATACTATCTCCTATTTTTGCACTAGTAATGTTCATTATTTCCTTCAATGCTTGAGGTGAAAAAAATTTTCCAACTGGACCTTTGGCCTCAATGTCTGTGTTTTTTTCAAAAGTAAAATAAGCAAGACCTGAAGCACCTTCTGATTTTGCCCATTTATCAAGATTGTCAAAAAAACTTCTTGGCTTCATATGCGTATTTTTAGTAACTATGGCCCTGACTATAGATCCGGATTTTACAAGCTTTTTAAATATTTCAAATTTCACATCATCTCTTTCAAATATATTTGTTAGATCAAATATTTCTAAAGGGTTTCTTAAGTCGGGCTTGTCTGTTGCATATTTAAGCATCGATTCTTTAAACGAGATTCTTGGAAATTTTTCAAATAAAAATTTTTTTTTGGAAAATTTTTTGAAAACTTTGCTCAAAAGATTTTCAACAACTTTAAAAATATCTTCTTGTTCAACAAATGACATTTCCAAATCTAGCTGATAAAACTCACCAGGACTTCTATCTGCTCTTGCATCCTCATCTCTAAAGCATGGTGCTATTTGAAAATATTTATCAAAACCAGATACCATTATCAATTGCTTAAATTGTTGAGGAGCTTGTGGTAAAGCATAAAATTTTCCAGGGTTAAGTCTACTAGGTACAATAAAATCTCTTGCGCCCTCTGGACTTGATGAAGTTAAAATTGGAGTTTGAAATTCAACAAATCCAATCTTATTCATCTCTTCTCTTATAAATGAGATCACTTTTGATCTTAGCAAAATATTTGAGTGAATTTTTTTTCTTCTAAGATCTAAAAATCTATATTTTAATCTTATTTCTTCCGAGTACTCTTGATCACTAAAAACAGGAAGAGGAAGTTCCTTACAAGTCCCTAGCATTTCGTAAGATTTTATTATAATTTCTATTTCACCAGTTTTAAGTTCTTTATTAACTGTCTCAGGACTTCTTTTATTTACAACACCATTTATTTTAATAACACTTTCTAGCTGCATTTTTTCTAAGTCTTTAAAAAATGGTTTATCCTTTTCAGTAATACATTGGGTAACGCCATAATTATCTCTTAAATCAATGAAAAGTAAATTTCCATGATCCCTTTTTTTATTCACCCAACCAGATAAAACAACATTTTCGCCACTATTATTGATTGTTAATTCTGAGCAATTATGAGTTCGATATTTATTCAAGTTGTTATCCTAATGCTTCTTTAATAGTTTTTTGATCAATTGATTTTTTTTTTTTTAAACTTATTTCATCAATCTTATATATAAATTCGAATATTTTTCCATAAGACCTTCTTATTCTTTTTGCTGCAAATTCTACTAATTTTTTATTTATTTTTATTTGTTTATCAAATAAAATCTTAGAGATTAAAACTTTTACTAACTCATCGTCTGGTTTTTCGATTTTTGCATCTAAACAATTTCTTGCTCTAGACAATAAATCTTTTAATTTAAATTTCATTTTATTAAAAGGTAATTGAGAATTAATAATTAAATATTTTGAATTTTGATCCACAAAATTTATTAATGAAAATATATTGTTCTCATTAACTTGTGCATTAAAATCATCCAGTATAATATTTTGATGGAATCTTAACTTGTTTTCAAAACCAGGCTCAAAATTAATTGCTGGTATAATTATTCCTTTATTTTTTTTTATAAAAATCTGAGAAAGATGCGATTTACCAGAATATTTTTCTCCATGAATATTAATTATGTTTTTTTCCCATTTTGGCCAACTATCTAATAGGGAAAAAGCAAAAAAATTACTTTTTGAAACATAAAAATCGTCCTTTTTATAATTTTTTTCAAATTGAAAATTTATTAATTGTTGGTCTTCGTATGACATAACTATTTAACTTTCCAAACTTGGTCTTTGG
>CACHRP010000015.1 GCA_902582315.1 uncultured Pelagibacteraceae bacterium | reverse complement strand
CGTCTGCAAGGCAAGCAATCGAGTATTCTAAAATTATATACGATATGTATGTAAGAAGAGAATTAATTAAAATTTCTGAAAATACTATCGATGTTGCAAAATTAAATGATTTAAATATTAGTGGCCAATCCATAATTGAAAATTCTGAAAAGCTATTATTTGATTTGGCTGAAAAAGGTTCTTTTAATTCCTCAATAATAAAATTTGATGATGCAGTGAAGCTGACTATTGAAATGGCTTCAAATGCATATAAGAATGAGGAAGGTATTGTTGGAGTGCCAACTGGATTAAGAGATCTAGACGATAGACTTGGCGGACTTCATCAATCTGATTTAATTATTATTGCTGGAAGACCTTCAATGGGTAAAACAGCATTGGCAACAAATATTGCTTTTAATGCAGCAAGCAAACTTCAAGAGAATAAAAAAAAATCAACTGTAGCTTTTTTTTCACTAGAAATGTCCTCTGAACAATTGTCAACTAGAATTTTAGCAGAACAATCGAGGATTAAATCAAATGATATAAGAAGAGGAAAAATTTCTGATGAACAATTTGATAAGTTTATTGAGACTTCTAAAAATATTTCTGAACTTCCATTGTATATAGACGAAACACCAGCAATTAGCATTGCAGCATTAAGTAATAGAGCAAGACGTATAAAGAGAATTTATGGATTGGATTTAATTGTTGTTGATTATATTCAATTGATGAGAGCGATTAATACAAAAGATGGTAGAGTTCAAGAAATATCAGAAATTACTCAAGGATTAAAAGCATTAGCAAAAGAACTTGCGGTGCCAGTTGTAGCTTTATCTCAATTATCTAGAGCAGTTGAACAACGTGACGATAAAAAACCTCAACTTTCAGATCTTAGAGAATCTGGTTCAATAGAACAAGATGCAGATGTAGTTATGTTTGTTTATCGAGAAGCCTATTATTTGGAGAGAAAAGAGCCAAGGCCAGCAACAGTTGAGCATGCAGAATGGCAAGCCAAGATGAACGAGGTATCAAATTTAGCTGAAATTATAATCGGCAAACAAAGACATGGTCCAACAGGTAATGTATTGCTAGAATTTGAAGCAATGTTTACCAAATTTAGAGATACTCAAAATAGTTAAATTAAATTATATATAACTTAAAGATGTTATCAAAGTTATACAAAAATTTAATCCTCAGCAATCCAAAGTTTGTATTTATATTACTTATAATAACATTAATTAGTTTTGGATATTTTTCTAAAGAATTCAAACTTGATGCTTCATCAGATACGCTATTAATTGAAGGAGACCCAGATTTAGAATATTTACGAGAAGTAACAAAAAGATATGGTGCTAAAGATTTTTTGGTTTTAACTTACTCCCCAAAAGAGCCACTCACAAACAATAGCTCTATAAATAATCTACTTAGTTTAAAATTTAAATTACAAAGTTTAAGCTGGGTTCATAGTGTAATTACTGTCCTAGATGTTCCGTTATTAAACAATTCAGATAAGCCATTAAAAGATAGGTTAAACAATTTTGTTACACTTAAAGATGATGATGTTGATAAAATAAGAGGTTTTAATGAAATTTTGAACAGTCCTGTTTTTAGAAACTTTGTAATTAGTGAAGATGGAAAAACAACTGGTATAATTGTAAATATTAAAAAAGACGAAGTATTAAGTAAATTAAAAGATAAAAAAGCTATAGAAAATTATAAAGAAAAGCTAAAAAAACAAAATCATCAAAACATTCTTGAAACAAGAAGCATAATTCAGAATTATAAACAAGATGCAAATATTTTTCTTGGTGGAATACCAATGATAGCTGATGACATGATGACTTTTATAAAAAATGATATTGTAGTTTTTGGAGTCGGTGTATTGCTCTTTATTGTTGCAACTTTATGGTTTGTATTTAGAAAGCTTATTTGGATAATTGTTCCAATAAGTAGCTGTTTTTTTTCAGTTTTAATCATGACTGGTCTTCTTGGTGTACTAAATTGGAAAGTGACAGTCATATCCTCAAACTTTATTGCACTTATGCTTATCTTAACGATGGCTATGAATATTCATATGAGTACTAGATTTCTTCAAATTAAAAAAAAATTTCCTAATTTTAATAATTTCGAAATTTTAAACAAAACAACTGGGAAAATGTTTTGGCCAATACTTTATACGGTTTTAACTACTATATGCGCTTTTTTATCTTTAGTTTTTAGTGAAATAAAACCAATTATTGACTTTGGTTGGATGATGACTTTAGGATTAGTAACATCTTTTATTATAACATTTACTCTTCTACCTACTTTACTTAATTTTATTTCTGAAAATAAAGTGGAATTAAAAGATCAAAAAGATTCTAAAGTAACATCCATCTTGGGAGATATAGCCATAAATAAAAAAAAAATAATTTTCTCAACAACAATTGTAATAATCTTTCTTAGTCTATTTGGTATCTCAAGATTGGAAGTAGAAAATAGTTTTATTAATTATTTTAATAAAAAAACAGAAATTTACAAAGGAATGAAATTAATAGATGACAAGCTTGGAGGCACAACTCCCTTAGATGTAATAGTGAAATTTGGTGAGACAGAAAAATCAAATGATAATGATGAAGATGATTTTGAAGACTGGGGTGATGATGATCAAAATGTAGAGAAGTATTGGTTTACAAGGGATAAAATAGATAAAATTGACAAAATTCATGATTATTTAGATAGTCTACCTGCTGTTGGAAAAGTTTTATCTTTTGCATCTATTATCGAAGTTGCCACTCAATTAAATAATAACAAACCATTAGGTACACTTGAAATGGGAGTTTTATATACCAAAATTCCAGAAACTATTAAAAAAGAGATTATTGATCCTTACATATCTATTAAAGATAATGAAGCAAGAATAAGCCTTAGAGTTAAGGACTCTTTGCCTGATTTAAGAAGAAATGATTTAATTAATCAGATAAATTTTGATTTACAAAATAAACTTAATTTAAAAGAAGAAGAATTTAAATTAGCTGGTGTATTAATACTTTTTAATAATTTACTTCAAAGTTTATTTAAATCACAAATTTTAACACTTGGTTTTGTAATGATTGGAATCTTTGCAATGTTTTTAATTTTATTTAGAAATTTAAAAATTTCTATTCTGGGTGTTGTACCCAATTTTATTGCTGCTTTTTTTATTTTAGGTATCATTGGAATAATGGGTATTCCACTTGATATGATGACTATTACTATTGCAGCAATTACCATTGGAATAGCGGTAGACAACAGCATTCACTATATCTATAGGTTTAAAGAAGAATATGCTGAATTAAAAGATTATAAAAAAACAATAAAACTGTGCCACTCAACGGTAGGTGTTGCAATTTTGAATACCTCAATAACTATTGTCTTTGGTTTCTCAATACTTGTGTTTTCAAATTTTATTCCTACAATCTATTTTGGAGTATTTACTGGTATTGCAATGCTTTTGGCTATGATTTCAGTTCTTACGCTTTTGCCATCGTTAATTTTAGTCACAAAACCATTTAATGATAAATAATTTATTTAATGGAAGTTATTAAGAATATTTTTAATGAAATATCAGTTTTTGATTTAATATACATTATTATTACAATTCTTTATTTAATTCGCTGTTCTATTAAAGGATTTGTATTAAGTTTACTATCTGCTGCAAAGTGGCTTCTAGCTTATGTTTTAACTTTAATCTTATTCCCAAAAGCCAAACCCTATGTTAATGGTATTATTGATAATGAATATGTCTTAGATGTTCTTTTGGGAATATCCTTATTTGTCATAATTATTTTTTTTATTCTTTTAGTCAATAAAGGTATCAGAAGAACTGTTAAGTATACTGGCATGGGGAAAGTTGATACTTTTTTTGGTTTTTTATTTGGATTCGTTAAAGCGTATATTGTTTGTGTCTGTTTATTTGCTACTACTGATATTGTGTATAATTCTGAAAAATGGCCATTAGATAATAAGAAATCATTTACCTTTCCATATGTTAAAAAAGGTAGTAATTATCTAATAAAAGAATTTCCAAGCAAAAAAGAATATGAAGATGCTAAAGAAAAAGTTTCAGATATATGATCCAAAATTAAAAGAGGAATGTGCAGTTTTTGGAATTAGTGATAATTCTGATGCTTCAACCCTTACGGCTTTAGGATTACATGCGCTTCAACATAGGGGTCAAGAAGGATGCGGAATTGTATCTTTTGATGGAAAAAAATATCATTCAGAGAAACGATTTGGTTTAGTTGGAGATAATTTTAGTAAAGAAAAAGTTATTAAAACTTTACCTGGAAAATTTGCTATTGGTCATAATAGATATTCTACCACGGGAGGAACAACATTAAGAAATATACAGCCTTTCTTTGCAGACACTAATGCAGGTGGTATCGGTGTTTCGCATAACGGAAATCTTACAAATGCAATTAAATTAAGAACAAAAATGGTCGAGGAAGGTTCAATTTTTTATACGACATCTGATACCGAAACAATCGTGAAACTTATTGCACGATCAAAAAGATCAAAAACAGTAGATAGAGTAATTGATGCGTTGTTTCAAATCCAAGGAGGATATGCTTTAGTTGTATTAACACAAAATATTCTAATAGGAGCAAGAGATCCATTTGGGATTAGACCTTTGGTTATAGGTAAATTAAAAAGCTCTTATGTTTTAGCATCTGAAACTTGTGCTCTAGATATTATCGGAGCAAAATACATTAGAGACGTTGAGAACGGAGAAATAGTGTGTATTGAAGATGGTAAATTACAAAGTATTAAACCTTTTCCTCAAAAAAAAATTAGACCTTGTGTATTTGAATACATTTACTTTTCAAGACCAGATAGTATCTTGAACGGTAAAACTGCTTATGAATATAGAAAAAATTTCGGCGCAGAATTAGCAAAAGAAGAAAAAATTGATGCAGATCTAGTTGTACCAGTGCCTGACTCAGGCAATGCAGCAGCACTAGGTTATGCACAACAAAAAAAAATTAACTTTGACCTAGGCTTAATTAGAAATCACTATGTAGGTAGAACATTTATTGAACCATCACAAAAAATTAGAAGTTTAGGTGTAAAATTAAAACTAAATGCAAATCAATCAGTAATAAAAAATAAAAAAATTATATTAGTTGATGACTCACTTGTTAGAGGTACAACATCTTCAAAAATAGTAAAAATGCTTTATGATGCAGGCGCAAAAGAAGTCCATCTTAGAATAGCCAGCCCAGAAATAAAATTTCCTGATTTTTATGGTGTTGATATGCCAACTAAAAAAGAACTTTTAGCTGCAAATAAAAGTGTGGAAGAAATTAAAGATATAATTTCTGCAAAATCGTTGAAATTTCTAAGTATCGATGGGTTGTATAAAGCAATGGGATTTGAATATAGAAATGATAATTATCCACAATTAACTGATCATTACTTTACAGGTGATTACCCTGTAAAAATTATTGATGAATTGGGAGAGGACAAAGTTACACAATTATCTTTATTAAGCACAGGATCAAATAATTAATGAAAAAAGTAAGTTTCACTGAGATGAAAAAAGGTACAAAAGATGATTATCTATTATTAGATAAACATGAAAAAGATTATGCAAGCAAGACTGCAGAAAGAATTTTAAAGTTTATGTCTGGTTTAACTGATACTTTGGAGGGATATAAAGTATCTAGGTTAGAACATTCTCTTCAAAGTGCTACCAGAGCATTAAAGGCAGGGGAAAGCGAAGAAATGATTGTTGCTACTCTTCTACATGATATTGGAGATGAACTTGCTCCCATGAATCATTCGGAATATGCTGCATCAGTGCTTAAACCATATGTTTCTGAAAAAACTCATTGGATTATAGAAAAGCACGGTGAATTTCAAACCTATTATTATGCTCATCACTTTGGAGGAGATAGAAATAAAAGAGACAAATATAAAAGTCACAAATACTATCAAGCATGCATTGATTTTTGCGAAAAATATGATCAAGCATCATTTGATCCAAATTACAAGTCATTACCATTAAGTAAATTTGAACCAATGGTGAAAAGAATTTTTTCAAGAAAGCCTTATAGTCATTCTTAGGATTAAGCTTTGGTTAATCTACTCAAAAACGAAAAAAGTCCATACCTTAAGCAACACGAAAATAATCCAGTGAATTGGATGCCGTGGAATAAAGAAACACTTAAATTAGCAAAAGTTAAAAAAAAACCAATATTTTTAAGTGTTGGATATGCTAGTTGCCATTGGTGTCATGTGATGGCGCATGAAAGTTTTGAGGATGAAACAACTGCTAAAATACTAAATGAAAAATTTATTAATATCAAAGTTGATAGAGAAGAAAGACCTGACTTAGATTATATATTTCAAAGATGTTTGGGTATTCTAACCGGCACTCAAGGTGGGTGGCCGCTGTCAATGTTTTTAGATGAGAATGCTGTACCATTTACTGGGGGTACATATTTTCCACCAAGAGAAATGCATGGTAGACCAAGTTTTACCAAAGTTTTAGAGAACGTTTCAAAAGTTTACGAAGAAAATAGAGAGAAAATTATTTCCCAAGTTGAACAGATTAAAATGGTCTTTAATGAAATTAATTCAAAAAATGCTGTACTTAATCAGGATTTAGAACCTTTTGCAGAAAAAATTTTACAATATATGGACAATGATAATGGTGGATTTCAAGGTGCGCCTAAGTTTCCTCAGTTTTATGTTTTCGATACGATATTTTACTTCTATCAGAAAAACAAAAATAAAAGATTTCATGAGGTAACTGAGAAACTTTTAAAAAATATTTGTTCTAAAGGTATTTATGATCAGTTGGGAGGTGGCATTTCAAGATATACTGTTGATGATAAATGGGTAGTTCCACATTTTGAAAAGATGCTTTATGATAATATTTTGTTTGTTAGACTTTTGAATTTTTATGTTGAAAATACTAAAAATAAATATTTTAGATCCAAATTAATACAAAGTATAAATTTTATACATAAAGAATTTAACAATAAAGACAATTTGCTAGGTTCAGCATACGATGCTGACAGTGAAGGTATTGAAGGCAAATATTATATTTGGAAGTACCAAGAGATTAAAAATATTTTAAAAGAAAAGTTTGAATTATTTAATAAGAAATATGAAATATCTGAAGCTGGTAATTTTGAAGGAAATAATATTCTGGTTGAAAAATCAGGAATTGTATTAAATGATACTGAATTAGAAGCAATTAAAGAGATAGAGAATAAACTTCTAGAGGAGAGAAACAAAAGAGTAAAACCACTTTTTGATGACAAAACTCAAACAGATTTAAACAGTTATTGGATATACACTATTTTACATTCCTCAATAGTCCTTGAGAATAAAGAAATTTTTAAAATAGCTATGGGTTACCTAAATAAGATCCAAAACGTTTTAAAGGATAACTTGTTTCATTGTTATGACAAAAAAAGAGAAGAAATTGATGTTTTCTTAGAGGATTATGTGTATTTCAGTTTATTGCTTGTAAGTGTTTATGAAATCACAAATGATAAAAAATCATTAGATCAATGTTGTATATTGTTGGAAAAAGCATGGGAGCTTTTTTATAATAATGAAAACCAAGTCTTGCAAAAGAATATAAAAAAATCTAATGATTTATTTGTTCAACCTATTGATCTAATAGATAACAATATACAAAACGGAAATAGTATATTTTTACTAGTTTGTAATAAACTTTTTAATATTACAGAGGAAATATCGTGGAAAAATAAAATTGATATTCTTAAAAAATCGTTTCACTCATCTATTAATAATGCTTACTCACAAATGTTTAGCTATATAAAAATTTTAGATATTTGTAATGAAAACATAACCTTTACTTTTTTTGGGAATGATAAAAGTTTTAAGGATATACAAAATAAATTGCAAAAAAAATACTTTGAAAAGGCAACTTTTATTTACAAAGATAATGCCGAAAATTTTGTTTTGATTTGTAAAAATCAAACTTGTTCTGAAAAACTCAAATCATCAGAACAGGTGGAAGAATATATAAATGCAAAATCTATCTAATCAAAAAAAGGGTTCTCTATTAGCTTTTATTGGTGTTTTATTTATTACACCAGACTCTCTACTTATAAGATTAAGCAACATAGAAACATGGGGATTATTATTTTACAGAGGTTTTATCCCATTCATTGTTGTTCTTTTTGGATTAATTTTATTTTATAAAACAAATTTTTTTAAGGCTTTAATTAATATTGGGTATACAGGAATATTTTATGCAATAAGTTTTTCAGTATGTAATGTTACTTTTATTATTTCTATTCAAAATACAAGTGTAGCTAATACTCTTATAATGGTAGCTATGGCTCCAATGCTTTCTGCTTTTCTTGGGGCTTTATTTTTAAAAGAAGCTCCAGATAAGAAAACATGGTTAGCAATAATAATAACTTTTTTATCTGTAACATTTATCTTTTACGATTCAGTAAAGTTAGGAAATATTTTGGGTGATGTATTTGGGTTTATTACCGCGCTTGGTCTTGCAATAAATGCAAACCTTGCGAGGTACGCCAAAAATAGAGATCTAGTCCCTGCGGCTGTAATAGGAAAACTTGGTACTGCAGCATTTGCATTTATATTCGTAAATAATTTCAACTTAGTTAACACCGATATTATTATAGTTCCATTAATGTGTGTCTTATGTGTTGCTATACCGTTTGTACTTGTGACTATTGCTCCAAGATTTATTACAGCTGCAGAAGTAAATTTGTTTTTCTTATTAGAAGTAATAATTGGTCCAATATGGGTTTGGATGGTTATAAATGAAAGACCTAGTCCTGAGACAATTGTTGGAGGGATTATAATAATTATTACGATTGCAATACACTCTTTTCTAGCCATAAAAAAAACATAAACTAAAATTAACTACTTGCTTTTTTAAATAAAAAGAATACTCACGCAGAAATGAACAAAATTATTAATAACTCTTGGGCACTATTTTTAGGTATGGGATTAATTATGCTTGCTCATGGTTATCAAGGATCTTTATTAGGTATAAGAGCAGTAAGAGAGGATTTTAGCTTAATATCAACAGGTTTTATGTTATCAGGATATTATATTGGTTATTTTGTAGGTGCAAAAACTATATCTAATTTAGTTTCACGTGTCGGCCATATAAGAGTATTTGCAGCCTTTGCATCTGTTGCATCAGTAGTAATACTTCTGCATTCAATAATAGTAAACCCTTTTACCTGGTTTATTTTAAGAATAGTCACTGGTTTTAGTATGGTTTCTTTATACACAGTTGCTGAAAGTTGGTTAAACGATAGATCTAGCAACAAAAACAGGGGAAGTGTTCTTTCTATTTATATGATTGTCCTTTATGGATCAATGGCTCTAGGAATGTTTTTTATTAACTTTAGTAAGCCTGAAAACTTTCAACCATTTATTCTAGTATCTCTTATTATGTCGCTATCTCTAATACCTATATTGCTTACAAAAAGAAAACCACCTACTTTCAAAAGAATTTTGGGCATGAAACTTAGAGACCTATTTGATACTTCTCCTTTTGGAATGGTAAGCTCATTATTAATCGGTTCTACACATTCAGCTTTATTTTCTATGCTGGCAGTTTATGCAGCATCGATGAATTTTAGTATTTTTGAAATATCTATTGTAACCTTCTTAGTTGCAATTTCTGGTGCAATTTCGCAATGGCCAATAGGTAAATTATCCGATGCGTTAGATAGAAGATTGGTGATCATTTATTGTACATTTGGATCATCTTTTTTTGCTTTTTGTGCAATATTCGCTTCATCTCAAATATATATGCCTGAAGGTTTAGCGACTCCAAAATATTGGTTTTACTTTTTTGTAATGTTATTTTCATTTTGTAGTCTTCCAATGTTTGCTTTGATATTTGCACACACAAACGATTTTATTCCTAAGGAAAAATTTGTTGCTGCTGGAGCTGGTTTACAATTCGCTTTTGGTTTAGGAGCAATGATAGGTCCATTTTTATGTTCATTTTTTATGGATTTCGTAGGTCCCAATGGTTTTTTTATATATTTAATAATTTTTCACGCATCTATAGGAATTTTTGGAGTATATAGAATGAAAATAAGAGCAGTTGTTGATAATCCAGACTCTCAATTTACTCCTATGCCACAAACTATTACGCCTTTAGGAATGGAATTAAACCCTGTTACAGAGCATATTGATGAACCATACTCAGAAAAAGTTCAAAAAATGCTTAAAAGAAAGGGTGTTGTTATAAAAAAGAAAGATGAGAAGGTAGTTGAAAAAGAAATTACATAAATAAAGTTCTCTACTTCAAGTTGTGTATATTTTAAATTAAAATTAAAAAAAAATTAATCTAACTCTTGTTAATCGTGGTTTTTTTTGCTGAAATAGAAAAAAATAAAAATGGCTAGAAAAAAAAAAAATTCAAAGTCAAAAAGTAAGAGTAATTTATCAAAAATTGCCTCTTTCACTGCGGAGTCATTAAGTTCAGCATACTCGAGTTATAAAAAAAATCAGGAACAAAAAAAAATTCAGGAAATTAAACTACGTAAGCTTGAGGAAAATAATAATCTGATAAAAGAAAAAAAGGATTTAAAAGTAAGAGAAGATCAATTAAGGAAAGATTTAGATAAATTTAGATCCAAAGAAGAGGACTTAAAAAATAAAGAGAGAGAACTAAAACTAAAAGAGGAAAAGATAAAAAACGAAAATGAAAGACTAATTAAGAGAGAAGAAGAACAAGGGTTATATAACAAAGAATTAAGATCAAAAGAGAAAGAGCTAAAACTAAGAGAAGAGGAGCAAAATAGGAAAGACATAGATTTAAAAGTTAGAGAAGAGGAACAAAAAAACAAAGAGTTAAGAGATCAAAGAAGAAAATATAAAGCTATTAAAGCTATGAAAGAAGAGG
>CACHRP010000014.1 GCA_902582315.1 uncultured Pelagibacteraceae bacterium | reverse complement strand
AAGAGATTTTAAATCACTATGGATTCAAAGAATAAATGCTGGAGTTAGATCAGAAGGTCTCACATATTCTAGATTTATTCATGGCTTAAATAAATCAGGTATAAAGTTAGATAGAAAAATTCTAGCAGAAATAGCATACGATAACCCAGAAGCCTTTAAAACGATCGTCAAAAAAGCCCAATCGGCATTAAATTAATCTTCACTATTGTTTTATTTAAACTAGGAAATAATCTGCAGATATGTCAGATATTATAAAAATAAAAACAGAATATCTTAACAAGCTTAAAAATGTTTCTGATCTTAAAGAAATTAACCAAATAAAATCTGAATTATTTGGAAAGAGAGGAAAAATATCTGATGAATTTAAGAAATTGGGTTCTCAAAATTCTGAAGAAAGAAAAAAAATTTCATCAGAATTAAATGATACAAAAAGTGAGTTACAAAATTTAATTGAAAAAAAAATAAAAGATATCGAAATAAATGAAATTAATTTAAAACTTAAAAATGAAAGAGTTGATGTAACTTTACCTGAAAGAACTTTTAATAGGGGAAAAATTCATCCTGTTTCACAGGTTATAGATGAAATATCATCTATCTTTTCAGAAATTGGTTTTTCTGTTGAAGAGGGACCAGATGTTGAAAACGAATACAATAACTTTACAGCCTTAAATACACCAGAAAGCCACCCAGCAAGAGATATGCATGACACTTTTTATCTGGACAAAAATAAAAAATTTTTACTTAGAACCCACACATCTCCTGTGCAAGTAAGAACCATGTTAAAAGGGAAGCCTCCTTTTAAAATAATTGCGCCAGGAAGAACCTACAGATCTGATAGTGATCAAACTCATGCTCCCATGTTCCATCAGGTTGAGGGTCTTCATATAGATAAGAACATTAACATGGCTCACTTAAAAGGATGTCTAAATTATTTTATTAAAGAATTTTTTGAAGTTGACAAAATTAAGATGCGATTTAGACCAAGTCATTTTCCATTTACAGAACCTTCTGCTGAAGTTGATATTGGCTATGAAATGAAAGATGGGAAAATAATAATTGGAGAAGGAGATCAATGGCTTGAGATTTTAGGATGTGGAATGGTTCATCCTAATGTTCTCAAAAATGTCAAAGTCAATCCATCCAAGTATCAAGGTTATGCTTTTGGAATAGGTATTGATAGACTAGCAATGCTTAAATATGGAATTAACGATTTAAGAGCATTTTTTGAAACTGATTATAGATGGTTAAGTCATTTCGGATTTGATCCTTTAGATGTTCCATCCAGTTATAGAGGTTTAAGTCGATGAAATTCACTATAGATTGGCTTAAGGATCATTTAGATACAAAATTGAATGATGAAAAAATAATAGATAAACTTACAAATGTTGGCTTAGAGGTAGAAAGTTTTCAAACTCAACCATCAGAATTAGACAATTTTATTGTTGCAAAAATAATTAGTTCTGAAAAGCACCCAAATGCGGATAGATTAAAAGTGTGTGAGGTTGATATTGGAAAAAACGAAAATGTAAAAGTTGTTTGTGGAGCACCTAATGCTAAAAAAAACTTAATAACAGTTTATGCACCACCTGGAGCAATTATTCCAAAAAACCAAATGAAATTATCAGTGAGTAAAATCAGAGGGGTTACATCCTACGGGATGCTATGTTCAGAGGCAGAGCTGAAACTATCTGATGAAAGTCAGGGTATAACTGAGCTATCTAGAAATAAATATGAAAGCAAAATAGGAAAAAATTATTTTTCAAACAATGCAACAAAAGTTATTGATTTATCAATCACCCCAAACAGGGCCGACTGTCTTGGTGTGAGAGGTATTGCAAGAGACTTAGCAGCTTCAGGATCAGGAAAATTAAGAAAAAAAAACTCTTCTAAAATTAAATCTTTTGGGAAGCAAAATTTAAAAGTAAAAATACAGAGAGAAAAAAATCAAGGATGTTCTGCATTTGGTAGCTTTTTAATAAAAGATGTCAAAAATAAAGAAAGCCCCAAATGGCTTAAGGATAAATTATTATCGGTTGGACAGAAACCAATTTCAGCAATTGTCGATATAACAAATTATGTCATGCTTGATTTAAATCGACCTTTACATGCATATGATGCTGACAAAATTGATACAGAAATTTTAGTAAGAAACTCAAAAAAAGGTGAAAGTTTTGAAGCACTGGACAAAAAAAAGTATGTTTTAGAGGATAATATGTGTGTAATCACTGATAAGTCAGGTATTTTAGGTTTAGGCGGCATAATAGGAGGCACAAGATCAGCCACAGAGTTTGGAACAACAAATATTCTTTTAGAGTCAGCATATTTCTATCCAAAATCTATAAGAAAAACCTCAAAGTCATTAAATATAGATACTGATGCAAAACATAGATTTGAAAGGGGCATAGATCCTAATTCTATAGAGGAAGGATTATTGGTTGCTGCGAATTTAATTAAAAAGATATGTGGTGGAACAATTAGTAAAAAAGATATTCAAATAAACGAAAAATTTAAAAAACGTAAAGTTAGTTTTCCAGTAACAAAACTTCAAAGTATTACTGGTTTTAAAGTTTCAGAAAAAGAAATTGTAAAAATTTTAGATAGTCTTGGTTTTAAAATAACAAAGAAAAAAAAATTTTTAGATTTAATTGTTCCCTCATGGAGACCAGATATAGAGCAAGAAATTGATATTGTTGAGGAAGTTGCAAGAATAATTGGCTACGATAAAATTAAAACAGAATTACCAGAAAAAGTCAGAATAAAGCCAACTTTAAATAAGCAACAAAAATTATTTCATTTTTTACAAAGATCCGTTGCATCTAAAGGTTATCTTGAGACTGTTACTTGGTCATTTACAGATTCCAAAATTAACGAATTATTTAAAGAGGATAAAAAAGAAATTGAAATAGTCAATCCAATTAGCTCTGATTTGAATGTATTAAGAAGTTCTATTTTTTCTAATCTGATTTTTTACTTAAAAAAGAATTTAGATAGAGACTTTAAAGATATTTCAATGTTTGAAATAGGACCAATTTTTACTGGGAATAAACCAGGGGAACAAGAAATTGTATTAGCGGGTATAAAGTCTGGATTAGCTTCCAGATTAAACTGGCTAGAGAAAGACAGAAAACTTGATGTCTTTGACTCTAAAAGAGATGTAATGCAAACTTTACATGAAATAGGTTTAGATATTAATAAAATCAAAATCGATACTAAAACCCCTAATTATTATCACCCAGGAAAATCTGGTGCTATTTATCAAAATTCTTTTGATAAAGTTCCAATCGTATTTTTTGGAGAAATTCATCCAAATATAATTCATAAAGTTGATATAAAAACAGATGCACTTATTATTTTTGAGGTTTTTTTAGATAGAATAAAAATTAGTGAGAGAAAAATTAAAGACATGAAATCAAAATTTCAATATTCAGATTTTCAAAAATCCGAGAGAGATTTTGCATTTGTTTTAGACAAAAGTTTTGAAGTTCAAGAACTTATTAAAATTATTTCTGATGTAGATAAAGATTTAATAAAATCTATAAGGGTTTTTGATGTTTATGAGGGAGATAATATAGATAAAGACAAAAAGTCAGTTGCATTAAATGTTACAATTCAATCAACAAATAAATCGCTTACAGACGAAGATTTAAATAATTTAAATAAATTAATTATTTCTAGTGTAGAAAATAAAACGGGTGCAAAATTAAGATCATAGATGTCAAATCTAGATAATATAAGAAATTTCGCAATTATTGCTCATATAGATCATGGAAAATCTACGATCGCAGATCGAATAATCCATAGATGTGGTGGTCTCACAGATAGAGAAATGAAGGAGCAGGTATTGGACTCCATGGATATTGAGAGAGAAAGGGGAATAACGATAAAAGCTCAAACTGTTAAATTAAATTACAAATCTAAAAATGGAAAAGACTACATATTAAACATTATTGATACACCTGGCCATGTAGATTTTAGTTATGAGGTGAGTAGATCATTATACGCGTGCGAAGGATCAATTTTGATAGTTGATAGCACTCAAGGTGTAGAGGCTCAAACATTAGCTAATGTATATCAGGCATTAGATACTAATCATGAGATTATACCTGTTTTAAATAAAATAGATTTACCAGCATCTGATATTGATAGAACAAAAAAGCAAATCGAAGATGTTATCGGTATTGATACTTCTCTTGCAGTCCCCTGTTCTGGAAAAACGGGCGAAGGTATTGACGAAATTCTTGAGCAAATAATTGAAAATTTACCCTCTCCAGAGGGAAAAAAAGAGGAATTATTAAAATGCCTGCTAGTAGATAGTTGGTATGATTCATACCTCGGTGTAATTATTCTTGTAAGAGTAATTGATGGAAAACTAAAAAAAAATATGAAAATAAAAATGATGTCTACAAAACAAGAATATATTATTGAAAAAGTGGGTGTTTTTACTCCTAAACCCAAAGATATTGATGAACTTAATTCTGGAGAAATTGGTTTTATAATTACTGGTATTAAAAACTTGTCTGAAACTAAAGTCGGAGATACTATTTGTGATGCACATAAACCACTGCAAATAGCTTTACCTGGATTTAAACCAAGTAAACCAGTAGTATTTTGTGGACTTTTTCCTGTCGACAGTTCTGAATATCAAAAATTAAAAGATGGATTAGCAAAGTTAAAATTAAATGATTCAAGTTTCTCATATGAGCCTGAGTCATCTTCAGCTCTTGGGTTAGGTTTTAGATGTGGATTTTTAGGATTACTACACTTGGAAATTGTAACTGAAAGACTTGAGAGAGAATTTGATATAAATCTTTTAACAACAACTCCAGGGGTAGTTTATAAAGTACATTTAAATAGTGGTAAAATCTTTGACCTACAAAATCCATCAAGTTTGCCAGATCCAACTTTGATAAAATTAATTGAGGAGCCTTGGATTAAAGCCACGATTATTACCCCAGATCAGTATCTTGGATCGATTATTAAATTGTGCCAAAATAAAAGAGGTGTGCAAACAAATTTAACTTACTCAGGTAATAGAGCTGTTTTAAATTATGATATACCTTTAAATGAGGTAGTTTTTGATTTTAATGATCGATTAAAATCGATGACAAGTGGTTACGCAAGTTTTGATTATGAGATAACAGGTCATAAAGAGGGGAGTCTTGTTAAACTAGGAATTCTTGTTAATTCAGAACCTGTTGATGCTTTGGCAATGATGGTGCACAAAGATTTTGCACAATCAATCGGAAGAGAAGTATGTGAGAAGTTAAAGGATTTAATACCAAGACATAATTTTATGATCCCCGTGCAAGCTGCTATAGGAGGAAAAATAATAGCTAGAGAAACAATAAAAGGATTTAAAAAAGATGTACTCACTAAAATACACGGTGGAGGAGCTTTAGATAGAAAAAGAAAACTACTTGAGAAACAAAAAAAAGGAAAAGCAAAAGCAAAACAATTTGGAAAAGTGGAAATTCCGCAAGAGGCTTTTATAGGTGTGCTTAAAATAAATAAAAATTGAGATGAATTTTTTTGATTGCTTTATGTATAACAATGAAGAATTATTGTTAGATCTAAGACTAAATATATTATCTAAATATGTTAAAAAATTTATTTTAGTTGAATCGACAATTGATCATCAGGGAAACAAAAAAAAAAATTTTTTTAAAATAGAAAATTTCAATAAATTTAAAGACAAAATTATTCACCTAAGGATAGAAGATTTTCCAAAGGAATTGTCGGGTACATGGGAAAGAGAAAATTTCCAAAGAAATTATATATCAAAATCAATTAATAACTTATTAGATAATGATTATATTATAATCTCTGATATTGATGAAATTCCAAACTTTCATAATTTAAAAAGTTTTGAAAATTATAAATTTACTGCTTTCCAACAATCAAATTTTTGTTACAAATTTAATTTGAAAAATATAACCTACCCAATTTGGTATGGTTCAAAATTATGCAAAAAAAAATATTTAAAATCACCACAATGGTTGAGAAACCAAAAAGTAAAGGAATACTCCTTTTTCCAATTTTATAAAATTAAATGGAATATTGTAAAAAATGGTGGTTGGCATTTTTCTTTTTTAATGCAGCCCACTGAAATAAAAAAAAAAATAAAATCATTTGCACATGATGAATTCAATAAAAAAGAGTTTCTTGAGATAAATGAAATTGAAAAAAAGATAAAATTAGGAGAGGATTTATTTAATAGAAATCAAAAATATATCAAAGTAGAATTAGATAATAACTTTCCTAAACAAATTTTTGATAATATCGATAAGTACAAAGAATGGATTGTTTAAAAAAATGAAAATGTACTGTATATCAATGGAAAACTCACACTTAGAAAAAATAAAAAAACTTAATTACATTCCAGTGGGACTTGGTACTGATAAATTTGACAAAGAATGGACTACAGACAATACAGGTAAAAACATTTCTTTTAAAAATAAATTTTATGGTGAGAACACTTTTCATTATTGGCTTTGGAAAAATCAATTAAAAGATTGTTTTGAAAAAAAGTGGGTTGGTTTTTGCCACTATAGAAGATTTTGGGTCAAAAATCCAAAAGTTATAAATTTTGAGGATTTAAAAACAAATATAATAAATAAAATACCTGATGATTGGAATAGTTATGAAGTGATCCTTGGCAATGAGTATTTAGTTAATAAAACGAAGATAAGTAAAATTATTAAGCATGGCAAAAAACAACTATTAAAAAATCCATTTGTTTTTTTTTCAAAAAAAAAAATGACAATTAAAGTGCATTTTGACATGTATCATGGTTTTGGGAATTTGGATAAGGCGATTGAGCTTCTTGATATTAATGATAGAGAGGATTTTAGAAACTATGTTAATTCTGCAGGCTCATTTAATCCATTCAATATGTTTTTCTGTAAATCATACGATTTACTCAACAATTACTATAGTGTTTTATTTAAATGGCTTGAAAAATGTGAAAGCGAGTTTGGATTTGATGAAACAAAAGATTATGGTCAAATAAGAATTTATGCTTTTTTAGCCGAAAGATTTTTAAGTTATTGGTTTAAAAAAAATTCAAAATTTAATGTTTGGCCAATAAAACATTTTGAAATCTAAATTTATAATTTATATCTTTTTTCAAATTGTTTGAATATACGAAAAATATAATTTAAATCATTTTTTTTTAATCCTTGGTGACACCCAATTAATATACCGTTTTTCATAACGTCATTTGCTATAGTTTCAGAATTTGAAACTTTTTTATACTTTTTTCCAAACATAACTGGCTGCTTTAATATGTTACCTGTAAAAATTGTTCTTGTTTGTATGTTTTTGTCTTCAAAAAAAATTTGCAGCTGTTTTCTTTTAAATTTTTTATTTGATTTTATAACTAAAGGAAAAGCTAACCATGGCGTTTTTACAAAGTCATAGCTTTCTGGAAGTTTAAAATATTTAGCATAACTAGAGAAAAAAATTTTTAAACTCTTAAAATTTTTTTGTCTTATTTCAATATTGCTCTTCAATTTTTTCACTTGCTCAAGTGCGAATGCCGCAGAAATTTCAGATGGTAAAAAATTATAACCAAACTCACTAAAAATATATTTTTTATCATAATCAATCCCAGATATTTTAATATTAAACCTTTTTTTTGAGCTTTCTGATTCATTAAAAGTAGCTGAGGATCTGCCCCATCCTCTCAGCAATTTTGCAAATTTATATTTTTCATAATCGTTGAAACAGACTATTCCACCAAACCCAGCTCCAGAAATAATATGAGATGCATAGAAACTATTGGTTACTATATCTGATAATTTTCCAGTATTTCCTTTTCTGTATTTATAACCGATCGTGTCTGCCGAGTCTTCTATAACAGGAATATTTTTTTTCTTTGCCATTTTATAAATTATTTTCCAATCGGCAATATTTCCTAATAGATTTGGTATCATTATTGCAGATGTATTTTTATTTATCGCATTTTTTATTTGTTCAGGATCTGCAATAAACTTGTTGTCTAACACTCCTACAAATTTTGCTATTAATCCTAATTGATATATAGGTGCAACTGTGGTGGAAAATGTGAGAGTTGGTGTTATAACTTCACTACCTTTTTTTAAATTGAGCGAGCTCAAAGCAAGTAAATTTGCGGAGGAGCCTGAGTTAACCATTAGTCCATATTTTTTACCAAAAATTCTAGCAACAACACTTTCTAATTTTTTAACGTTTTTTCCATCAATAAGTGTTAAGCTTTCCTTTCTTAAAACTCTATTAACGGCATTAATTTCTTTCTGGTCATAAACTGCCCGCCCATAAAAAATTTTTTTCATTACTATATATAATATTTTTTAAATTAAGATTATAACTATTATGCAAATTGACAACTCATGTCAATCTGGAGAGATGGCCGAGGGGTTTAAGGCGCACGCTTGGAAAGCGTGTTAAGGGGTAACTCTTTCGTGGGTTCGAATCCCACTCTCTCCGCCATTTAAAATACGACAAAACCTTAAAACTAAAGAATTGCTTATTTTTTAATAGTCAGGAATGTTATAAATATATAAGGATAAAATGAACAATATTTCAGTTATATTATTATTATTCCATACTCGTAAAAATTTAATAGAAAATTTAAAGCAATATAAAGATTTTAAAGTTCTTATTTTAGATCAAAGTAATGACTTAGAACTGAGAAAAAAAATTAAAAAATTTCTTCCGAAAATAGAATTTTACCTCTCATCAAATGTAAACATGGGTTTTGCCAAAGGTATAAATTTTTTAGCTAAAAAAGTAAAAACAAAATATTTTTTATGTACACAACCAGATATTAAAATAAATAAAAAATCTATTAAGTATTTATTAAATACATTTAATTTAAAAAAAAATTGTATAATTTCTGTGCCTAAAATCGATGATTTTGTAAACTTTAAAATTAAAAACCAACAAAAAATTTATCCTATTAAAAATATAATTGGAGCTATATTTTTGGCAGAAAAAAAAAAGTTTTTAAATATTAACATGTTTGATGAAAATTTCTTTTTTTATTGGGAGGATGTTGATATTTCTAATAGAATACAGAAATCTAAGTACAAAATTTATATTAATCATAATTCTAAAGCAGTTCATACCTGGTCATCGACAAAATTTAATTTGCAAACTTTTTATGTAAAAGAAACAAATTTTAAGTATGGAGAACTATTTTATCAGTACAAAAATAATAAACTTAAATATATTAAAATTTTAAGGCAACCCTTTACACTATTTTTTCTAAGCTTATTATACTTAATATCATTAAACCCGAAAAAATCACTTTCGAATTTATTTCGAATTTACGGTATTATTAAATTTATAATTGAAAATCTAATAATCAAACGACATGTCACAAACAATTCAAAATCTTCTCAAAAAAAGGATTTTTGAATAATCAGAAAAAAAAAACAAAATATCCTTAATTTACATTGATATATAATGCTTTTTAAAGGTCTGTATGTTCTATAATTTTATTTAATAAACAAAAAGTGATATAAGTTATTATTTCCAGCAGAATATGAATAAAAAAATTAATAAAAACTACCAGGCTGATTCAATAAAAGTATTAAAAGGACTTGACGCTGTAAGAAAAAGACCTGGAATGTATATAGGAGACACTGATGATGGAACTGGCCTTCATCACATGGTTTATGAAGTTGTAGATAATTCAATTGATGAGGCTCTAGCAGGACATTGTAAAAACATAGACGTTAGCATAAATGCTGATGGGTCAGTAACCGTTAAAGACGATGGCAGAGGTATACCAGTAGACCTTCATAGAGGAGAAAAAAAATCTGCAGCCGAAGTTATAATGACACAATTACACGCAGGTGGAAAATTTGACCACGATTCTTATAAAGTTTCAGGTGGTTTACATGGAGTCGGTGTTTCAGTAGTAAATGCTCTTTCAAAGAAATTAAAATTAATAATTAATCGTGACAGTAAAAAATATTATATTGAGTTTGAAAATGGAAAAGCTAAATCACCCCTTAAACATGTGGGTAAAGCCAAGAGCAATAATGGTACAGAAATAAATTTTACACCATCAGATGAAATTTTTTCGTCAACTAAATTTAGCTTTTCAATTTTAGAAAAAAGATTGAGAGAATTAGCATTTCTTAATAAAGGAATTAAAATAACCTTAAATGATTTTTCCCAAAAAAAAACAAAATCATCAGATTTCAAGTTTGATGGCGGGATACTAGAGTTTGTGGAATATTTAGATCATAAGCGAGAAGTACTTAAAAATAAAAATGGGAATGATTTGTTTAAAAAACCTATATATCTAGAGGATAATAAAAGCAATTTAGATATACAGTGTTCTTTGAAATGGAATGCAGGTTACAGTGAGGATGTATATCCGTTTACGAATAATATTTATCAAAAGGATGGTGGTACACATTTATTAGGTTTTAGAAGCGCTTTGACCAGGGTAATTAATAAGTATGCAAGTGATTTAAATTTGCTAAAAAAAAATAAATTATCAATCTCCGGAGATGATATTAAGGAAGGTTTAACCTGTGTACTATCCATTAAAATACCAGATCCAAAATTTTCATCCCAAACAAAAGATAAACTTGTATCATCAGAAGTAAGGAATATTGTTGAAACAACCATAAATGAAAAGTTGTCTTTATGGTTTGATCAAAATCCATCTATATCAAAAGTAATTTTAGCTAAAGTTATTCAGGCAGCACAAGCTAGAGATGTTGCAAGAAAAGCAAGAGAAACAGTTCGTAGAAAAGGAGCCCTAGAGTTAACAGGATTACCAGGAAAGCTTGCGGATTGTCAAAATTCAAGCCAAGAGAAAACTGAACTTTTTATCGTAGAGGGTGACTCTGCAGGAGGATCGGCAAAACAAGGAAGAAATAGAGAGTACCAAGCTGTTTTACCTTTGAGGGGAAAAATACTTAATACTTATGTTGATACAAATGGAGCGAAAAAAAGAGGAGAAAATGAAATTCGCACAAAAACTTTATCAAAAATGATTTCATCAAATGAAATAATGACTTTAATAAATGCTCTTGGATTAGACCCTAAAGATGAGGAAATAGAATTAAAAAATTTAAGATATGGCAAGGTTATTATTATGACTGATGCTGATGTAGATGGATCACATATCAGAGCATTACTTTTGACTTTTTTTAACAACAAACCATTTAACAAGCTTATCGAAAAAGGTCATATATATTTAGCTCAGCCTCCACTTTTTAAAATAAATAAAAATGGAAAAATTACTTATATGAAAGATGAGAAGGAACTTGAAAATTTTATTGAAAAGAATTCTAAGGAACTTAAAAAAATAAAAAAAGGGTCAAAAGATTATGAAAAAAATTTTGCATTAGAAAAATCGAAATTTAATATTCAAAGATTTAAAGGATTGGGTGAAATGAATCCTGAAGAATTGTGGAACACAACCTTAAACCCTGAAACACGAAATTTACTAAAAGTCGAGTATTCCAAAGATATTAAAAAAGATATTAATATCATTCATACATTAATGGGCAACGATGTATCCTTAAGAAAAGATTTCATAGTTTCTAATGCAATAGATGTCCAAAATCTAGATATCTAGAAATGAAGTTTGATGATAATTCAGATGTTTTTACTTTAAACAGAACTACATATATTAATTTAAGGTGGATTGCATTTATAGGCCAAATTTCATCCATCTTTGTTGTAGAATTTTTACTAAACTTCAAATTTAATTACCTTCCATGTCTTATCATCATAGGTTTAGGTGTAATTACAAATATTTTTTTACAATTTAAGATAAGAGAAAATCAAATTAATAATTTTATATCTTCAATTTATTTGACCTATGATATTTTACAACTAGGGATTTTATTTTTTTTGACTGGTGGAATAACAAATCCATTTATTTTTCTAATAATTATTCCAGCAGTATTTTCATCTCAGTATCTATCTATTAAAAGTTCGATTTTTTTAGTAGTTCTAACAATATCTATTCTAATTCTACTGACTTTATTTTACTTTGAATTACCACATCCAGGAGAAATTCACTTTCATGTCCCAAATTATTATTTATATGCAATTCCGTTATCAATTTTGATTGGTCTATTATTTTTAGTCTATTTTGCGGTAAAGTTTGGGGAAGAAAATAGAAAGAGAAAAAAAGCTATTGATAAAATTCAAGAAATAATGGCTAAAGAAAATGAATTACTCTCGTTAGGCGGACAGGCAGCAGCTGCAGCACACTCTTTGGGTACCCCCTTGTCCACTATACTTTTAACCTCTAAAGAATTACAAAAGGAATTTAGTGATAACGCAAAATTAAAAAAGGACCTAGATTTACTTGTATCGCAAAGCAATAGATGTAGTGAAATTTTAAAAAAACTGTCATTAAATCCAAAAATTAACGATGAGTTTATAAATACAAATCTTAACTTAAGAGATTATATAGATGAAATAGTGAGATCTTTTGAAGAAATTAGCTCAAAAAAATTTAATATAATTTTTGACGAATTTAAAAATCCAATTAATATTGGCAAATCGACTGAAATTATTTATGGTTTACGAAACTTTATTGGAAACGCAAATAAGTTTAGCAAAAAAAAAATAGATATATCTTTATCAAATAAAAAAAATAGTACATTTATAAAAATAAGTGATGATGGAGATGGATTTCCAAAAGATCTGATCAGAAGTGAAAAGCTTGGAGATCCGTATATCAGGACGTTAAATAGTGCTAATTCTGCAAAACAGGGCCTGGGATTAGGGACATTCATTGGAAAAACTTTATTAGAAAAAAACTTTGCAACTGTAAAATTTGACAATTCAGAATACATGGGTGGAGCAGAAGTGACTATAGAATGGAAAGATAAAGACCTTAAAAAAATCTAGTTAGTGAAGTTTTGATTTATTTACAAATAGACCACTCAATTGCTCTATCATTACATCACCAAGTTCTTGAACATCAGTAATTTTTATAGCCTTCGAGTAATACCTAGATACATCATGCCCGATACCAATAGCTAAAATTTCTATTTCACTTTTATTTTCAATATATTTTACTGTTTTTTTAAGGTGTTTTTCTAAAAAATCACCAGAGTTAACTGATAATGTTGAATCATCAACTGGAGCACCATCAGAAATGACCATTAAAATTTTTCTTTCCTCTTTTCTTTTTTTTAATCTATTAAATGCCCAATTTATTGCTTCTCCATCAATATTTTCTTTTAGCAACCCTTCTTTTAACATTAGTCCCAAGTTATTTTTGCTAATTCTACATTGAATATCTGCACTTTTATAAATTATGTGTCTAAGATCGTTTAATCTTCCTGGTGATTTTGGTTTGTTATTTTTATTCCAGTATTCCCTTGATTGACCTCCCTTCCAATTTTTAGTTGTGAAACCTAGAATTTCGACTTTAACTGAACATCTCTCTAAAGTTCTTGATAAAATATCAGCACATATAGCTGCTATAGTAATCGGTCGCCCTCTCATTGAGCCTGAATTATCAATTAATAAAGTTACAACCGTATCTTTAAATTTGTAGTCCTTTTCTTTTTTAAAAGACAACGAACTGTAGGGATCCATTATAACTCTAGTTAATTTGGAGGTATCTAACAAACCTTCTTCTAAATCGAATTCCCATGCTCTTTTTTGACTAGCTAACAGTTGTCTTTGAAGTTTATTTGCCAACTTTGTAATTAAATCTTGAAAGCTTACTAATTGTTGATCTAAATTTTTTCTTAATTTGACAATCTCCTCTAAAGTTTCTAGATTTTCGGCTTTAGCTACTTCATCAAATTCAGTTGTAAAAACTTTATATTCTTGGTCTGAAGTATTTTTATTAATTTTTTGCATTAAATTTTCTGAATTTTCTTTCTCACTATCAGTATCTATAGAGTTTTCCTCTAGTTGATGCTCTGTAAAATCATAATCCGTATCTATACCCTGATTATCATCTTGAGCTTCTTGAGAACTTTGATCTTGATTGGGGTCTTGATCATGATTTTCATTGTTGTTTTCTGACTTATTTTCATTGTTTTGATCATCTTTATCGTTTTGTGTCTCATCATTATTTTCAAAGAGATCCATTTCCTTAAGAATTTCTGATATTTTTGAATTAAATATTTCTTGATTTTGCAAGTTGTTTTGAAAAAATTTTATATGTTTATCAAAAGCGTCGTGCAATTCTTGCCTCCAAAAACTCAGAATTTTTTCAGAATTTTGATTTAAATTTAAATTAAAAAAATTTTTCAACATATAAATTTCGAAGGCCTCAGATATTTTTACATCATCTTTACTTTTTATGTGTTCCACTTTTATTTTTGAAATACTATTTTCATAGTTTTCTAGAAAGTTTAGTTTTGTACCTTTAAGCATTTGTGAACCGAGCAACTCACATCTAATTTTTTCAGAAAATTCATACAATAATTTACAGGATACATTTTTAGGATAATTTGATTTAAAAATTTCCTCTTTAGAGAATTTTTTTAATAAAGCTCTTGAGTCGCTTTCAGCTCTATATTTTACGAATTCCTCTTTTGAATTTAATGTATCGATTTCAAAAAAATTTAAATCTTTTATATTTTTTTTATTTTTTAACTTTTTATTTAAATAATTA
>CACHRP010000013.1 GCA_902582315.1 uncultured Pelagibacteraceae bacterium | reverse complement strand
AAAAATTGTTATGAAATAATTAATACCAAAAATAAAGTAGAGGGAAAAGATACACCTTTAGAAGCTGCAAAAAGAGGAAAAGATACAAGTATGTGGCTTTCTATAGAAAGCGTAAAGGCAAAAAAAGCTGACATAGTAATATCAGCAGGAAATACAGGCGCACTGTTAGTAATATCAAAACTAAATCTTAAAATGATAGAAGATATAGATAAACCAGCTTTATCTGCTTTATGGCCAAATAAGATCGGCATGAGTGTTGTACTTGATCTTGGTGCTAATATTGAATGTAATGAAAAAAATTTAATAGATTTTTCAATCATGGGTGCTTCAATTTTTAAATCTTTATATCCACAAGACATAGCCAAGGTAGCATTGTTAAATATTGGATCTGAAGAAATTAAAGGAAACGAAATATTGAAAAATACTTATCAAAAAATGTCTCAATTTAAAAATTCTAATTTTGATTTTAAAGGTTTTATAGAGGGAAATGAAATCATGAATGGTAAAGTAAATGTTATAGTTTCAGATGGATTTACAGGTAATGTTGCCTTAAAAACTGCTGAAGGCACAGCTAACTTTATTACAAATGAATTAAAGAATGTTTTTAAAAATAATTTTCTAGGAAAACTATCAGGTCTAATAAACTATTTTAACTTAAAAAATTTTAAAAAAAGATTAGATCCTAGACTTTATAACGGTGCAATTTTTATAGGTTTAGATTCACCAGTTGTAAAGAGTCACGGAGCAACTGATTATATAGGTTTCTCAAACTCTTTGTCTGTTTGTGAAAAAATAGTAAAAGGTGATTTAATAAAAAAAATAAAAGAAAATATATACCGTGAGAATTAATCTTACAAAAAAAGATATAATTAATTCTATATATATGCAAATTGGATTTTCTAAGAAAATATCAGATAATTTATTCGATGATATTCTTGATGTTATAGTTGATAATCTTATTAAACATAAAAAACTAAAAATATCTAATTTTGGTACTTTTAGAATAAAAAGCAAAAAAAGTCGTCTTGGATATAATTTTAAAACAAAAGAAAAAAAATTAATCAAAGAAAGAAATGTTGTTTTATTCAAGCCCTCAAAAGAATTCAAAAAATTCATTAATTTAGATGATTAACAAATCTAACAATGCATATAAATCAATAGGTGAGGTTGCAGAGTTACTGAATTTAAAAAATAGTAAAAGTGGAAAGCTTAATACATATACCTTAAGATTTTGGGAGAAAGAATTTAAACAAATAAAACCTAAGTTGTTAAATAATAGACGTAGATATTACGATAAAAAAACAGTAGATCTACTAGTTAAAATTCAATATTTGTTAAAAGACAAAGGTATGACAATTAAAGGGGTAAAAAATATGCTTAATAGTAAAAGATTTGATCTTGACGAGCCCTTAAATCTACCTATAAATAATATTAACAAAAATATTCGATCTAGAGTAAGTAAAATATCAAATATTTTGAAAAACATAAAAAAAATAAAATAAATGGCAAAAAAAACGCATGTTAAAGTCAGACTTGTTCCTGAGGCTAAACCTGATAGTCCATTTTTTTATTACGTTAAAAAACCTGCTGGTGGTGAAAAAGCAAAAGTTAAATTAAAAGCAAGAAAATATAATCCATCAACAAGAAAACACGAAATTTTTGTTGAAAAAAAATTACCTCCACACAGTAAATAGTTTATTTTTTTTTAAAGATTTTTCTTTCGTAATTAATATATGACCAGATCATATTTTTCCAAATTCTTTTTGTAATTTCAGGATCAATATTCTTTAAAATAGATTTTTTTTTTATTTTTTTTAGTATGACTGATATTCTTTTTTTATCTACAATCTCGTTTTTATTTTCTTTTAATTTAACAACTTGATTAACTAAATTAGTTCTTGATTTAATTAAACTTATTAGTTTATCGTCTAATTTATCAAGTTTTATTCTTAAAATATTAAGTTTTTTTTTATTTTTCGGCGACATTTATTCAATTGGTTTTGATAAAAATTAATATATTTATCTAACTATGTATATAGAAAATATTTCTTTAAAAAAAAGTATTTCTTCATGGCTTTTATTTATGTTTTGGATCATATCGATAATGATAATAGTCGGTGGTCTAACTAGACTTACAGACTCTGGTCTATCTATAACACAATGGGAACTCTTTGCTGGTTTTTTACCACCCTTGAGTGAAAATGCTTGGAACAATTATTTTGATCTTTATAAAAAGATTCCTGAATTTAAATTACAAAATTATGATATGACAATGAGTGAATTCAAAGTAATCTTTTGGTGGGAATGGATACATAGATTTTTAGGGAGATTAATTGGAATAACATATTTAATACCTCTAATATACTTTACATATCGTACGAGTTTTAAAAAAATGATCAATCTGTATCTTATTTTTTTCTTAATTTGTTTTCAGGGTTTTATAGGCTGGTATATGGTTTCTAGCGGTTTAGTTGATAGAGTTGATGTAAGTCACTACAGATTAGCTGTGCATCTGATGATTGCTTTTATTATACTTTCCCTAATATTATGGAATTATTTTGATTTGAAAAATTTAAATCTACCTGAAAAAAATATTAATTTTAATTTATCTTTATTTTTATTATTCGCTATCTATGCACAAATTTCAATTGGTGCGTTCGTATCAGGCATGGATGCAGGAACTATATACAATACATGGCCAATGATGGGTTCCAATTATTTTCCTGATGACAATAATATATCTAACCTTTTTGATTTATCTGCTTTTAACGATCCTTCATTAGTTCAGTTTTTGCATAGAAATTTAGCTTATCTAATAATTGTTTTTTATATTTATATACTTTTTAAGATATATCGGAATAATTTAAAAAAATTATACAGACCAGTTCATTTAATTGGATTATTTCTTGTAATCCAAGTGGTATTAGGAATACTTACCCTTTTAAACGGTGCACAGATTTATTTAGCATCTATGCACCAGATAAGTTCAATTTTTTTAGTTAGTTCTTGTATTTATTTTTTATATTTAAATAAACAAATTTCTAACTAACTGCTTTTAGACTTGGTTTTCCTGAAGCATCTAAAGCTTGTTTTAGGTCAGCTATGATATCATCAGGATGCTCAATTCCAATTGAAAGTCTAACATAACCCGGTGTAACACCAGCAGCTAAAAGCTCTTCTGGAGTCAATTGACTGTGTGTTGTTGTTGCAGGGTGTATTGCCAAACTTCTGGCATCGCCAATATTTGCAACATGATAAAACATTTTTAAAGCTTCTATAAACTTTTTACCAGCTTCAACACCACCTTTAACCTCTATACCTACCAATGCTCCATTTCCTCCAGAGAAGTATTTTTTTGTTCTATCACCAATCGCACCTTTATGAAGAGTAGGGTAGATCACACGTTCAACATTTTTATGTTTTTGAAGAAAATCAACTACTTTTGTTGCATTAGAACAATGTTGTTGCATTCTTAAAGGAGCCGTTTCAAGACCTTGAATAATTCCCCAGGCATTATCAGGAGATAATGGTGCTCCTAAGTCTCTAAGAAGGCAGACTCTTGCTCTGACAGCAAAAGAAACATTTGCACCAGTTAATTGAGGAACTACTTCACCCCATTTTGCTCCTCCATAGCTCATATCAGGTTCGTTAAACAAAGGTTGTCTTTTAGGATCAGCAGTCCAGTCAAAATTACCTCCATCTACTAGACAGCCACCTATTACTGTACCATGACCACCTATAAATTTAGTTAATGAATGAACTACAACAGCAGCACCATGATCAAGAGGCTTACATATAATTGGTGCAGCAGTATTATCCATTATTAGAGGAATATTATGTTTTCTACCTATATCTGATACTTCTTTAATTGGGAAAACACGTAATGCTGGATTTGGTAAAGTTTCAGCGTAAAAGCATCTTGTTTTTTCATCAATTGCCTTCTCAAAGTTTTTAGGATCTGATGGATCAGCATATCTAACCTCTATACCTAGTTTTTTTAAAGTATGAGTAAATAAATTTACTGTACCACCGTAAAGATCAGTTGAACTAACAAAATTGTCTCCTGCCTGACATACATTTACAATTGCAAATGTAGATGCCGCTTGACCTGATCCAACTGTAACACAAGCTAGTCCATTTTCTAACGCTGCTACTCTTTTCTCAAGAACATCGTTTGTTGGATTCATAATTCTTGTATAAATGTTTCCAAATTCTTTAAGAGCAAACAAATTGGCTGCATGACCTGTATTGTTAAATTGATAAGATGTTGTTCTATATATAGGAACTGCTACAGCTGTAGTTGCAGGATCACTTCTATAATCTCCACCATGTAACGCTATAGTTTCCGGGTTTTTTGATTGTTTTGACATTAATTTCCTCCCTTTTTAAAAATTTATTTTATTACAGCTAGATTGAATGTCCAATTTTAAAAAAAACCTTATCTTATAGGGTTTTTTTGACCTTATAATACAACCTATTATTTGACATACCAAATAATTAAAAGTATTAATCCCACCGAATGACAAAATTTATAAAAAAATCTGAGATAAAATCCAACTGGGTAGAAATTGATGCAAAAAATGCTGTAGTAGGTAGGTTAGCAACTATAATAACTAAAATACTTAGAGGAAAAAATAAAAATACATTCTCGCCTCATGTGGATCACGGTGATTTTGTTATAGTTAAGAATGTAGAAAAAATTAAATTTACAGGAAATAAATACCAAGATAAAAAATATTATAAACATACTGGATATCCTGGTGGTATTAAAGAAATTACACCAGAGAATCTTTCTAAAAAAAATAAACCTGAGGATATATTGAAATTAGCTGTTAAAAGAATGCTCCCTGGAGGTGTTTTGTCAAAAAATCAATTAAAAAAACTAAAAATATATTCTGGAGATGTGCATCCTCATTCTGCACAAAATCCACAATTAATTGATATAGCAAAAATGAATAGTAAAAATATTGTAAGAAACTAAAATGGAACCAGATTTTAATTTCAAAGATAGCAAATACGCAACAGGCAAGAGAAAAACCTCAATTGCTAGAATTTGGCTTAAAAAAGGTACTGGTAAAATAATAGTAAATGGAAAAAATTATGATAGTTACTTTAAGAGAGATAATCATAAAATGCAATTATTGCGCCCTTTTGAAATACTAGATCAAGCAACCACGTATGATGTAAAATGTAAAGTCAAAGGTGGTGGATTAACTGGTCAAGTTGGTGCAATGGTCCACGGTATTTCAAAAGCTTTGGTAATGATGGACTCTGAATGCAAATCCACTCTTAAAAAAGAAAAATTAACCACGAGAGACTCTAGAGCCGTAGAGAGAAAAAAATACGGTCATAGAAAAGCTAGAAGAAGTTTCCAGTTTTCTAAAAGATAATTTTTTTTTCAGTATAAACTGGTATAGTCCACACAATGTCCAAAATAAATGTTTTAATTGCTGGTGCAACAGGTTACTTGGGAAATGAATTGATCAAAATCCTTATTAACCATAAAAAAATAAAAATAAAATACTTATGTGGTAATAGCTCCATTGGTAAAAAAATATCAGATTTTGATAAAACAATAAGATACAAGCTACCTAATATATCCAAAATTACAAAATCTAAAATTAATGATTGTGATATAATTTTCTGCGCTCTTCCAAACGGCGAGGCGCAAATTATATCAAACAAATTAGCTAAACATAATGTTCTCATTGATCTCTCCGGTGATTTTAGATTAAAAAATTCCAATGAATATTTTAAATGGTATAAACAAAAACATAAATCAACACGTAATATTAAAAATAGTATTTATTTGTTACCTGAGTTATCTAAATTAAAATTAAAATTTAACAATTATCAAATCATTTCTTGTCCTGGGTGTTATCCTACATCGATACTTTTACCTTTAGTTCCATTAATTAAAAATAAACTAATTAAAACTGATAATATTATTATTGATGCTAAATCAGGGTATTCTGGCGCAGGCCGGAATGTGCATAAAAAATTTAAGGGTAAAAATTTATATGAATCGCTTAGCGCCTATGGAATAGCTTTGCATCGTCATAATCCAGAAATTTCTCAAGAGCTTAATTTATATTCAGATAAAAAGATTAGATTTAGTTTCACACCACATTTAACACCAATGTTTCGAGGAATACTAAGTACAATCTATGTTGATTTAAACAAAAACGTTAATCAAAATAAGTTGATAAATGTGCTTAGACAATATTATAAGGGAAAAACATTTATAAAGATTGCAAATAAAGATAATCTATTGAGTACTAATGACGTTATAGGCACAAATAAATGCATTATATCTGTCTGTAAATCAAAGTATAAAGATAAAATTATTTTATTATCTGCTATAGACAATTTGATTAAAGGCGGCTCTGGTCAAGCAGTACAGAATATGAATTTAAGACTTGGTTTTAAAGAAAGAGAGGGTATTCTGTGATACGTTTTTTTATAATAATTTTAATTTTATTAAACTCTTGTTCTCAGAATAATAAAAAAAACATATCAAAGTCTGTAAATTTTGATAATTTTTATAATTTAAGTATTAGTGAATATAAGAAAAAACTTGAAAGTTATAATAAATCAAAAAACTATCCTAATATAGATAAATGAAAAAAATATATAATGTAGCAATAGTAGGATTAGGGCAGATAGGCTCATATCTTTATAAAGAAATATTAATTAAAAGAAAAGAAATACAAAAAAAAACTGGGAAAATTATTAATGTAGTTTCGATAAGTGCAAAAAACAAAAATAAAAAAAGAAAATTCAAAATTAATAAAAAAATTTTTTATTCAGATCCATTAAAAATAATTTCCGAAAAAAAAATAGATATTTTATTTGAATGTATAGGGATGTCAGATGGTATTTCAAAAAAGGTTGTTGAGAAAGCAATTAATAATAAGATTCACGTTATCACTCCAAACAAGGCCCTGATAGCAAAGCACGGTGAGTATCTCTCTAGTTTGGCTGTAAAAAATAGAGTAAATCTTGAATTTGAAGCTTCTGTAGGTGGAGGAATACCTATTTTAAGAACAATTAAAGAAGGACTGGCTACAAACAAAATTTATAAAATGTACGGAATACTTAATGGTACATGTAATTATATTTTAACTGAGATGGAAAAAACTGGTGATGCATTTAAAACTGTACTAAAAAAAGCTCAAAATCGAGGATATGCTGAACCGGGAAATCCAAAATTAGATTTAAATGGTTACGATACTTTGGCAAAAGTAAAAATTCTTTCTGCATTAGCCTTTAATAAAAAAATTTCTAAATCGGATTGTTTAATGGAAGGGATTGAGAATATCGAAAGTAAAGATTTTGATATGGCAGATCAATTAAATTTAAGAATAAAGCTGTTAGGAATTACAGAAATTATCAATAATAGACTTTTTGAAAGAGTACATCCATGCTTAGTAAAGAAAAATACTTATATTGCAAATGTTAGTGGTGTGATGAATGCTATAATTTTAGAAGGAATGCCAGTAGGGGTGTCTGTTTTACAAGGTGAAGGTGCAGGCCCTGGCCCTACATCATCAGCTTTGATGTCTGATTTTTTATCTATATTGAGAGGAAATATAAAATTTCCTTTTGGATTACCAAACAATGCAAGAGAAACTGCTCGAATATATGATGATAAGAATTATGAAAATTCTCTGTACCTACGATTTGAAGTTAATGATAAACCAGGAGTTTTGTCTCAAATAACAAAACATTTAGCAAAGTATAAAATTTCAATTCAAAGATTAATACAGATACCTAATAGTGCGAAGAAAAAAGCTTCAATTGTAATCATTACTCATAATGTGAAAGAAAATAACTCAAAAAAATGTCTAAGATCAATTAATTCAATAAAAAATATTATCAAAAAACCAGTTCTTATCAGATTATTTTAATGGAAATATACATAAAACTTTTTGAGGTAGTATTTCCTGTTTTTTTTATCATCGGTATCGGCTACTTTATTGGTAAGAAAGATAAAAAGTTTGATACCAAATTTATCACTAATTTTGCTGCCAATGTAGGTTCGCCTGCAATGATAATTTACGCATTAAATGTAAAAAACATCTCATTTCAAACATTTGTTGAATATTTTTGGTATTATTTAATAGCAATATTTGGTTTTGCTGTTATTGGAGTTATTTTCTTAATTTTAGTAAAATCAAAAGATATTATAAGAGAATTACCACCATTTATGATGCCGAATACGGGAAATATGGGTTTTCCTATTTGTCTATTTGCGTATGGATTTGATGGTTTGGGCGTTGCTGCTGCAATTACAGCTCTAATCATTCTTTTTCATTTTACTGTAGGTGTTTTTTTAGCTGATAGAAGGTTTAGTTTTGATGTTATATTAAAAAGTCCTGCTTTTTATACTATCATTATATCTGTATTATTTCTTTATTATGATATTGAACTCCCAGTATTTGTTGAAAATACTACATTTTTATTAATGTATGCTACAATTTTTTTAATTTTAATGTCTTTAGGTATAGCACTAACTCGTCTTAAAGTTTTTTCATTAAAAAGATCTTTAATATCTTCATTTGCTCGTGTTATTCTTGGTCCTGCTGTTGGTTTTGCAATTATTTATTATTTTAATCTATCTGGATTTCCAGCTGGAGTATTGTTAATACAATGTTCGATGCCAAGTGCAATTTTAAATTTCTTGGTTGGCTCTATGTATTCACCAAAAGAAAATGTCGATAATGTAGCAAGTATGATTTTTGTATCTACAGTAATTTCATTTATTACTATTCCAATTATTGTATTTATTTCATTAAATTACTTTCCTTAATGAAGGCCGTAACATTTAATTTATTAGCTTGGGTAATGCTCCCAATAATGGATGGTATTGCGAAATATTTAAGTTCTGATCTTCCTGTTTTACAAATTACGTGGGCAAGATATTTTTTTACAGTTTTTTTTACTTTACCGATAATGTTTTTCTTATTTAAAAAACACCTTGTTTGGACTACAAATCCTAAATTACAATTCTTAAGAGGATTGATACTTTTGCTTGCTAATATTTGTTTTTTTTATTCAATATCAATAATATCCCTTGCCAAAGCGTTAACTTTAGCATTTATAGCTCCACTAATAGTCACAGCATTTTCACCTTTTTTTTTAGGTGAAAGAGTTGGTTATAGAAGGTGGTTAGCTGTAATAATAGGTTTTGTTGGTACTTTGGTGGTAATTAGACCAGGATTTGTAGATATAAACTTAGCGAGTATAGCAGCATTAATAACAGGAATTATGTATGGATTTTATTTAATTATAACACGAAAATTAAGTTCATCTGACAATCCACTCTTAACTTTATTATTAACCGGTGTAGTAGGGGCTATAATTATTTCTTTAATCATGCCAATTGTTTGGGTACAACCTTCATTAACCCAATGGTCATTAATGGCTGCTGTTGGAATATTTGCATGCATAGGACATTTCTTTTTAATTTTATCTCTTAAATACGCTGATGCTTCTAAATTAGCTCCCTTTAGTTACTTCGAAATAATTACTAACATTTTAATTGGTTATTACTTCTTTGGCGATTTCCCAGATAAGTGGACTTTTCTTGGTCTATTTATTATTATATCAGCAGGTATTTATATTTTTAGAAGGGAAAGCTCTAATAAAAATACTATTTAATAAAGTACAAAATTGTTTACTATATATTAATCTGTTACTTTAATATACTATTGTATATTATTGTTATTATTGCATATTTTAAATATAAAATTGAATAAAAATAGTGAATAATATATTAAATTATTGAGCAAATTATAAAATTATAAGTATAAAAATAAAATATTTACGAATTTTTATTCTAAAAAATGACTAATATAAAATATATCGCATAAATACTTAATTTTTTAAACCCTATATTCATTAAAGAAACTGCAAATTAAGATCTTTTAAAGACTTGGAAGGGTAATTTTGCAAGCAATGCATAATTAGAATATGCCATTTAAACGAGCAGGGAAGGGTCTATTTTTAACAAATCATTGTTTGCAGTACAACTGAAGGGAGAATTTCTCTATCGAAGTGGTTTTGATTACAAATTGTTAAATATTGTTGATTTTATTAGCTTTTTTGACTTATAAATACTCGAAAATTGTCTTAAATTTTAATTTTTTCAGATCTTAAAAGTCTGATCTTTTCTCTAATTCCGCCTCGTCCAGAGTAGCCACCAAGGCCTCCATCTGATCTAATCACTCTATGGCAAGGAATTTTTGGAGCATAAGGATTTTTTGCACAAGCATTAGCCACAGCTCGAGCTGCTTTAGGCATTCTAATAGCTTTAGCCAATTGTTTATAAGTAATAACTTTACCTTTTGGTATGGTTTTTAGATATTTCCAAACTTTAACTTGAAATGGAGTTCCTTTCATAAAGAAAAACCCCTGTTTCCTTGCACTTTTTACGGTGCAAAGAACAGTAAGTTTTGGCACGTCGTTGTATGCGCTACCGCCATGCCTCCCGCTTCACGATTTTAGCGCTACTCCGCGAAGCTTTCTGCCCCCTGGGCTTGGTCCTCTCGGCCTTTCCCCAGTTGGCCAGTTAAGAGTTGCCTCTTAATTGAATCAAGAATACCAATAATAATAAGTTGTATTAATCACTTTTTGATTGTTTTTTTATTTTTTTTCAGAAATTAGTGAATAGTGGGGATAACTTTTTTTCATTGTTTAATTGAACCATCTAAAACCCTCATACATAGCAATTCCATAAATTGAATGTCTAATTAAAAAAATTAATGAGGTTTTCATTGGTATATTTGTATTTCTGGCAAATATACCTTGTCCAGTAAATGGCAAAAATATCAATAGTGGAGCTAAAGTAGTTAGAGCCCCAAATATGAAGCCTGTAAAATAGGACATTTTAAGACCAATTATTATAAAACAAATGTAATAAATAATAGCCCAACAAATTGATAAGTAATAGTGAAATACCCAACCTAGAACGACCTCATATTTGAACGAAGCCATTTCTGCAATATTAGGGTTATAAAATTTGGCTTTTTTAAGCATATAATAGGTCCATCGACCAACGATAGCCCAGGAAGGTTCAGGAATACCCAAAAACTTCATTAAAAACCCCAAAATATCAAGAATTATGCACGAAAAAATACCAGCAATAATTATACTAAAAATATCGATCAAAGTTTCCTAATACATTAATAAAAATAAGAGAACAAATATGCTTATAAAAAAGATTCCAAATATGCCCATTAATATTCGGGTTTTTGTTTGGTTTTTTAATTTTGGCCAATAATTCATAATTAGAAATGTTCCAATAATAACTACTAGACCTATAATTACATATCTTGGCATTAAAAATCTTTTACATTAATTGCTTGACTTATTAAATGAGTTATATTATTACTAATGATAATTAATTGTTATCAATAGTAATAGTATGAATGAACTGACAACAAACTTAAAATTGCTTCATGAAGCAACTTTAAATAATCTAAAAAGTTCTAAGGCAAATAATACCTTAAGAGCATATAAATCAGATTTTAGGGATTTCTCAGCTTTTTGTGTGAAGCATGGATTAAATTCATTACCATCAGAGCCTAAAATAGTTTCTTTATACCTTACGCACCTTTCTAAAAATTCAAAAATAAGCACTTTGAGACGAAGATTAGTATCTATAAGCATGGTTCATAAATTAAAAGGACATTATTTAGATACTAAACATCCAATTATAATTGAAAATATTATGGGTATTAAAAGGGTCAAAGGAAGTATTCAGAAAGGAAAAAAACCTATATTAATCAATCATTTAAAATCAATAATTAATGTAATAGATCAACAAAAAGTCGAAAATATTAAAAAGTTAAGAGATAAATCAATTATTTTGGTAGGTTTTGGCGGGGGTTTCAGAAGAACTGAACTGATATCATTAGATCACGAAGATTTAGAATTTGTGTCTGAAGGGTTAAAAATTACAATTCGAAGATCTAAAACAGATCAATATGGTGAAGGAATGATAAAGGGTCTGCCCTACTTCACTAATGAAAACTATTGTCCAGTAATTAATCTTAAGAAATGGTTAGAAATTTCAAAAATTAAATCTGGACCTATTTTTAGAAGGTTTTCCAAAGGTTCCGCCTTAACAGAAAAAAGATTAACTGATCAAACTGTAGTTTTACTAATGAAAAAATACTTAGAATTAGCTGGAATTGAAAATAAAAATTTTGCAGGACATAGTTTAAGATCAGGATTTGCAACTGTTGCTGCAGAGTCTGGTGCAGATGAGCGTAGTATTATGGCAATGACTGGACATAAAACAACACAGATGGTCAGAAGATACATAAGAGAAGCGAACATATTTAAAAATAACGCTTTAAATAAAATAAAAATTTAAATTGATATCCAATTTTCAGGCCAAAAATTTTTATTGTTTGAAGGATTTATATTTTTAGGTCTTATACATATTTTGTTAGGACTTTCATTTAACCAGGCACCCCACCAGTGAAATGAAGTAGGACCTAATATAAAGTGTTTACAATATTGAAATAGATAAAAATCGTTTAAGGATTTATTATGTTGGTTTTCGATAAAAGTAAATTCATTTTCATCAAAGAACGTTCGAAGATTAGTAAAATCATTAGACCAAACAAAAAATTTTGGATTATCAATTTTTTTCTTAATAAATTTAACTGCATCATTTATATAAGAAATTGTTTGTTTGGTAAATTCGATCGATTTGCTATTATTTTTAGTTTTACCTTCAGAATATCTATTTTGTCTAACACAAATAGATACAGAGTTAGAATTTTTTAAAATATCTATATATTTATTATTTATGTTAATATAATTAGTATTAATTTTTATATTATTTTTAATTTCTTTCGAGTGTTCTTTAAAATAATTTTCAGACTCAAAATGCCCCTCTAAAAAAATTAAATTTGAATATCTATCTAGTATAGCTTCTCTGTAAAATGTCTGTTTTTCTTCGTCACGTTTCTCAATAAAAAAGTTTTTTTTATGCTTAAAAAGGTCAATTTTTTTTAAAAATTTTCTTTTTATATCCTTATAGTAATTATCAAATTTATAATTATTATCAGCAATAGTAAAATCTACTAAAAATTTGTTTAATTGAAAACTCCTTACACGATTTTTTTTTTTAAAATATCCTGAAGTATCATCTATTAGGAGTTTGTAATTATATCTATTGCATAAACTAAATGAATTTGCATACATGAATAATTGATTCCCTATACCTTCAGCAATTCTAACGACAATAATTTTATTATTTCTTTCCATTCATATAAACATTTGTAATAGATAAATAAAAATACTTAATTTTACATATAAAAAAAGGTAATAGATTTTTCAAATTTAACTTAAAATCATTGAGTGGATTTAAGAAAGCTTCACCCCTATTTAAATAATTTTTTGTAAAAAAATCGATAGAAATACCCCATTTTAATAAAAAAGTAGAATTGGCATTATTTTTTATAACTTTATTGTTTTTTCGTGTAGTTATTGATCCAAAATGATAAGTCCTTGCTAAATTTACTCCTTTGAATATACGCACACCTTCTTTCCATAATTTCATGTTTAAATCAGGGTCTGATCCAAATCCAGGATCAAACTCTTCACTAAATCCACCAATCTTACGCCAAATTTTTTTATGAATTACATGAGGGGCCCAATGACTTCCTTGTAAATCATAAAATTTTAATTCTTCATAATGTTTGAGCAATAATGTTTCGTTGAAATTATCTAAATTTTGTCCAGCATTAAAAAAAATATGATTAGGTTTTTTAACATTATTAGTTAACGGACCTATTTGGGTCCCACTTAAAAAAAAAAGATTGTTATCCAATTTTTCAATCTCATTATAAATATAACCATCCCAATTTGGTAAAAAATACATATCATCATGTGAATATACTATGTAGTCAGTCTTAGCTAAGTTTGAAGCTTTATTAACACCCTTACATAAACCTATGTTATTTTTAGAACTTGTATATTCTATCTTATTTTCATCAAGATATTCTCTGGTATTGATGTCATCTCCATTAATATGAACAATTATTTGATGCTTGAATTTAGAATTTTTTAATATTGATTCCAAAGTCATTCTTAAATATCTATGATTGTGAAAAGTTGGTATTATTATTGAAAATAACATAAGTCTATTTAATTATATGCATATTAAAAATATTAAATCAAATATAGTTTTGGTTGGCGCTGGTTACTGGGGCACAAATATTACAAAAAATCTAATAAAACTTGAAGTAAAAAAAATAATTATATGCGATAAAAATTATAGTAATTGTAAAATATTAAAGCGTAGATTTCCAAAACATATTTCAATAAATAATAATTTTAAATCACTTATTAACGACAAAAAAAATAAAATCTTTATCTTTGCAACACCTCCCTCAAGCAATGTTAAATTAATAAGTCAAGCGCTAAAAAAAAATAAAAAAAATCTTTATAGAAAAGCCTGGATTTAAAAATTTGAATGATCTTAAAAAATTAAAAGTTAAATTTGGAACTGGATTAAGTAAATTAAGCTTTGGTTATATTTATATGTTCAACAATTATATAAAATATATTAAAAAATTTATAAAAAATAAAAAAAATGGG
>CACHRP010000012.1 GCA_902582315.1 uncultured Pelagibacteraceae bacterium | reverse complement strand
CTTTAAAGGATTATTACCTTTCGCTGGCATTTCCATTAATTGGTTTTCTCCGAGAATTCTCGCTACACGCATAGTCGGTTTAGCACCTTGGCTTAACCAATATTTAATTCTCTCAGATTGTAAACCAACTCTTTCCTTCTTCTCCTTCGGTAAAAGTGGATTAAAAAAACCAAGTTTCTCTATAAATCTTCCATCTCTTGGAAACCTGCTATCTGCAACAACAATTTTGTAAACAGGTCTTTTTTTTGTTCCTCCCATTGATAACCTTAACTTTAACATTTCTCTCCTTTGTTATTTTAGTTGATTAAAAAGTTCTGGCGGAATCCCTTTGTCTGCCAAACCTTTCATATTTCCTTTAGACATTTTCTTCATCATTTCAGACATCATTTTAAATTGTTTTAACAATTTATTGATAGTGGCAATGTCAGTACCTGAGCCATTAGCAATTCTTTTTTTTCTTGATCCGTCTATAATTTTTGGATTTACTCTTTCTTTTTTTGTCATAGATAAAATTACAGCCTCATTTTTACTTACAATTTTTTCATCAACACCAGCTTGATCCATTTGATTTTTTATTTTTGATACACCAGGCAAAAAAGACATAATACCTTCAATTCCTCCCATCTTTTTCATCTGTCGTAGTTGAGAAAGATAATCGTCTAATGAAAATTGGCCTTTTTTTAATTTCTCTTCAGTTTTCTTAAGGTTCTCTTCATCTATATCTTGTGTAGCTTTTTCAACAAGTGAAACTATGTCTCCCATACCAAGGATTCTGTTAGCGATTCTGTCAGGGTGGAATTCCTCTAAGTTATCAATTTTTTCACCCACTCCTAAAAATTTAATTGGAACTTGTGATATATATTTCATACTCAAAGCTGCACCACCTCTTCCGTCACCATCAGATCTTGTAAGAACTATTCCTGTTAAATTAACAGTACTTTTAAACTCTTTAGCAACATTTGCAGCTACTTGACCAGTAAGAGAGTCTGCGACAAGTAAAGTTTCAGAGGGATTTATTGTTTGCTCAATTTGTTTAATTTCACTCATCATTTGTAGATCTATTTGTGTTCTTCCAGCTGTATCGAAAATTATTACTTCTGATCCGTTTAAATTTGCAGCACTAAGTGCACGTCTACAAATATCCAAAGGTTGTTGTCCTTCGACAATGGGTAAAGTTAAAATATTATTTTGTTCACCAAGCAATTTTAATTGTTCTTGAGCAGCTGGTCTGTAAACGTCCAAGCTCACCATCATAATTTTTTTTTTGTTTACTTTTTCTATATGTTTTGCAATTTTTGCGGCGGAAGTAGTTTTACCTGATCCTTGCAAACCCACTAGCATCATTGAAACTGGTGGAACTGCATTAAGATTTATTTTTTCAGATTTACTTCCAAGTAAATTGACTAATTCATCGTAGACAATTTTAACAACCATTTGACCAGGTGAAGTTGATCTTACAATTTCTTTGCCCAATGCTTTGGGCTTAACATTTTCAATAAACTGCTTTGCAACATCTAAAGATACATCGGCTTCTAGAAGAGCTAACCGAACAGATCTTAATCCTTCATCCACCTGTTTTTCATCAAGTGATGGAGCTTTTTTTAAAGAAGAAAAAATTTCCTCAAATTTATTTGTCAAATTTTCAAACATAATTTTACACAGCAGTTATCGCACCAGTGGGCGAACCCTCGCTGACTGGTGTCGATCTCTTTGTTTCCAAAGACACCGCAAATTGCTGACTTTGCGGAAGTGACGGTAACCTATAATAGAGGTTCAAAAAGTCAATAAATAAGTTAAGTATAAATATATGGAATTTATTGCTTACAAAATGGATGGTTTGGGAAACGATTTTATCATCATAGATAGAAGAGAAAGTTCAATTAATTTAACAAAGGAAAAAATTATTGAACTAGGAGACAGGTCCAATATTGGATTTGATCAAATTATTTTTATAGATAAAAAAAAAGAAAGTTCTTTTCCTATAAAAATATTTAATTCTGATGGAGGTGAGGTAAGCGCGTGCGGAAATGGGTCAAGATGCGTAGCTTATCTTTTGGGTAAAAATTTAAATACCAAAGAAGTTAAGTTAAGAACAAACAATCGAGTACTCAATGCAAAGGTAGTTGGAAATTTACAAGTTGAACTTGAAATGGGAAAACCTTTGTTTAGTTTTGAGGATATTCCATTATCAAAGACAATAAATCCTGCTGATGTATCTTTAAAAATAAATGATAAAACATTTTCTAATGGATTTTGTGTCAATGTAGGGAACCCCCACATAATTTTTTTTGTAAAGAATTGCTTTGATTATGACCTAAAAATATTAGGTCCTAAAATTGAAAACCATGATCTATTTCCTGAAAAAACAAATGTAACATTTGCTGAAGTCACAGATAAGAATAATATAAAAGTGAATGTATGGGAAAGAGGAGCAGGACTTACTAAGGCCTGTGGAACGGCAGCCTGTGCATCTGCAGTAGCTGCCTTAAAGAAGAGTTTAGTTAATAATAAAGTTAACATTAATTTTAGTGAAGGTATTTTGAATATTGAGGTTGATAAAAATGATAATATTTTTATGACTGGACCAGTTTCGGAGATAAAAAAAATTAATTTAAAATTATAAAATGGGTATTTTTGAAAAATTTAAATTAGGTTTACAAAAGACTGCCTCAAGTTTTTCCTCTGGGCTTAAGGAAATAATTATTAAAAAAGAAATTGATGACAAAACATTAGATGAAATAGAGGAATTTTTAATACAATCTGATGTGGGAATTATCGCTTCAGAAGAAATTAAAAAAATTATTGCAGAAAAAAAAGTCGATCCTAATAAAAATAAATTAGATGAAATTAATTCAATTCTTAGAGATTATATAATTAGTTTAATGTCGCCACTTGAAAAAAGTGTATTTTTTTCAAAAAAAACTGATTTAAATGCTGTACTTGTCTCTGGTGTTAACGGTGTAGGCAAGACTACTACAATTGGAAAAATTGGTAAAATATTAAAAATGAATGATAACAAAGTAATCTTTTCAGCTTCAGATACTTTTAGAGCTGCAGCAATCGAACAGTTAGAAAATTGGGCAAAAAAAATTGATGTCGAAATTATTAAATCTTCACAAGGTTCAGATCCAGCTTCTGTTGCATATAAAGCCGTTGAAGCTGCGATAAATAAAAATTTTACTCATGTATTGATAGATACTGCTGGAAGATTGCAAAATAAAAAGAATTTAATGGAGGAGTATAAAAAAATTGCGAATGTTACAAAAAAAATTGACCCTAAGGCTCCACATGAAGTAATTTTGGTTTTGGATGCTACTTCTGGTCAGAATGTAATTAATCAAGTAGAAGAGTTTAATAAAATAATCCCAATTACAGGATTAATAATGACTAAACTTGATGGCACTGCAAAAGGTGGAATTTTAATTGCTATCGCAAAAAAATATAAATTACCCATCATAGCTTTGGGTTTGGGAGAAAAAGAGGACGATCTTCAAATTTTTGAGGCTGAAAAATTTGCCAATTCTTTTATACGATCTAATTAATTTAGTTGATTAATAAAATTTTCAATAGCTCTTACAAGATCTGGATTATATTCCATCATGTGGTCATCTTGATCGTTAAAATATTTGAATTTTTGGCCATTTAATTTTTCATATATTTCTAGTCCCATTTTAAAAGGTACAATTTTATCTTTTTTTCCGTGCATAACTAATACTGGTGACTTAACATTTTTAATTTTTTTTAAACTCTCATATTTATCATTAAGAAGGAATTTGACCGGAAATATAGGATAATATTTTTGTCCAAGTGTAACCATTGAGGTAAAAGGCGCCTCTAAAATAATTCCGGCAAAGTTTTTCATTTGTGCAGTATGAATTGCAATAGCTGTCCCTAAAGATTCTCCATATAAAATTATGTTGTTTTCGACAATATTTCTAGATTTCAACCAATTAATTACATTTTCTGCATCTTTATAAAGTCCAGCCTCGTAAGGTTTTCCTTTGTTTCCATTAAAACCTCTGTATGCAAATATAAGATAATTGAGTTTCAATTTTGATAATTCGTTTAGTTTATAAATCCTATTAGATAAATTTCCTGCATTACCATGAAAAAAAACTAATGTTTTGTAATTTTTGTTTTTTTTATAATGCCAAGCAATGATATCATCATCTGAGGTTATCAAAATTTCATTTACTTTGTGATTAAGTTCATAATTGCTTCTAGAATTGATATTTGGGTGATAAAGAAGTTTATTCTGATAAAAATATAAGAATACGGTAACAAAAAAGTAAATACCTATTAGAATAAAAGTAATACTCAAAATCATTTGATTTATTTTTAACAATTAGAAGAAATTTATTTTTTATCGAAGAATGCTTCGTAAATCATCATTACAATAGCAATTCCCATAAAGATATAAACTGGAAGAACATCAAAAAAACCAATCATCATTGATCTTGTTAAAGTTGTTGCAAGTCCTATTAAAAAGAAAAGACAAAAAGACAAACCGACTATTGTTGCAATTTTATTCATCATATTTTTTACTTTTTTGTTCTAACCATCTAGCAACCCCAAGAAATCTATGATCATCATACTTATCACCAATTAATTGGATACCTAAAGGTAGATTATTTTCACCTTGAAGTAAAGGTAGAGAAATTGCTGGTGTATGCATATAAGACCAAACTCGATTAAAATCTGCGCTTCCTGTACTTTTTAATCCTTTGTCTGCAACTCCTGTGGAGCATGGACTTAAAACACCATGATAATCTTCAAATACCTCTTTGTAAGACTCATAACTTCTTTTCATAAAATCTACAGCATCTAAATATTCTTTTGCAGAATATTTCATTCCTCTACTAATTGCGGACTGCATCTCCTTTGAAAGCTTATTTTTTGATTTTTTGTAATATGTCTGAAAATTATTAGCTAAGTCTGTTTCATGAATTACTCTATGGTACTTGTCAATATCTTTGAAGTAAGATGGAGTATCAAATACTTCAATATTTTTTTTAAAAGATTTTATAAAGAACTCAAACGACTCTCTAGATCTCTTGTCTATTTTTTTCCAACTTTCTGTTTTATAAAATATAAACTTAGGTTCAAACATTGGTCCCTTTAAACATTCATCCACCATAAATTCTGAGGAATAATGTATGGTTGCTTCGTCATATTGATCTTTTTTAATTAAAACTTTAGCGAGTAAAGCTACATCCTCTACTGTTTTTCCAAAAACACCCATATGATCTAGATGATAGGATGTTCTTAAAACTCCATTTCTTGATATTAATCCATAGCTAGGTTTATATCCAACCACTCCACAATAAGATGCTGGTCTTATAACTGATCCTCCAGTTTGAGATCCAATTGATAGTGGAGCCATATGGGTAGCGATTACAGCTGCTGACCCGCTTGAAGATCCTCCTGGTGTCCTTGAATAATCATGAGGATTTCTTGTATCTGGTGGACCAAGATAAGCCAATTCTGATGTTGCAGTTTTTCCCATTATAATTGCTCCCTCAGATTTCAGAAGATCTACAATTTCAGAATTTTGGGATTGCGTTTTACCTTTTCTTAATACTGTGCCACATTCAGTTGGCATATCATAAGTTCCAATAATATCTTTTAATGCTACTGGAATACCATGTAATATACCCATGGGTTTTCCAGATTTTCTATATGTGTCAGCTTCTTCGGCTTTTTCTATCAAAAGTTTTTTATCAAAAAATGCCCAGGCTTTAACATCTTTTTCATACTTTTCTATTTGGGAAATATAATTTTGACAAAGCTCTAAACAGGTTATTTCGGATTTTCTAATCTTTTCTGCAATTTTAGATATCGGTAAAGAAAAGACATTAGTCATTTAAAAATTATTGTGCAAACAAAGTATCAGGTAACCATAATGCTATACCAGGAAAAATGTACATCAGTACCATTGCAAGTATAACAATTCCAAGGAAAGGCATAATTCCTCTGAAGATTTCCATTAACTGAACATTTCTACTTTGAACTCCTTTTAAATAGTATGCTGACATGGCCATTGGTGGTGTCAAAAAGGATGTTTGTAGATTTAATGCTATTAACATTGCAAAGAAATATGGATTCACACCAAAAAATTCTACAAGTGGTAAAAAGATTGGTACAAAAATAATTAGTATTTCAGTCCATTCTAGTGGCCAGCCTAAAAGGAAAATTATTATTTGAGTTATAACTAAAAATTGCCATGGCTGAATATCCATTGATTTGAAAAAATGTTCAAATACCTCATGTCCACCTAAATAAGAAAATACAGATGCAAAGGTCCAAGAACCTACAAATAACCACATAATCATAGCGCTTGTTTTCGCAGTTAAAAATACAGACTCTTTAAAATTTTTCCATTTTAATGACTTATAAAAGTAAGAGAGAACTAAGGCACCGAAGGCTCCAACTGCGGCTGCCTCAGCTGGTGTAGCTAAACCAGCTAGGATTGTCCCAAGTACTAAAATAATCAATGAAAATAATGGAACAAACGAAACCAAAACTTCTTTTAAAATCTCCGAACGTGGAGGAATTTCCTCTGCAGCAGGTTTTGGAGCTAAAGATGGATTAAAGTATGCTCTAATAATTACGTAAAGTATGTACAATCCGGCCAACATTAGACCAGGAAATATAGCTGCAGCAAAAAGTCTTAATGGTGATAATTGCGCTATTACAGCATAAACAATAAGCATGATACTTGGTGGAATTAAAATTCCTAAGCATCCACCGGAGCAAATTACGCCCGATGCAAATTTTTTATCATATCCTGCTCTTATCATCGCCGGCCAAGCAAGCAAACCCATAAGTGTAACTACGGCACCAATAATTCCAGTTGCTGTAGAAAATAATGCACATGTAACAAGTGCTGCAACAGCCATAGAGGCAGGAAGTCTGTGAGATGCAAGTCTTATTGCAAAAAATAGCTTTGCTACAATCCCCGCTCTTTCAACTAGATAACCCATGAATAAAAATAAAGGGACGGCGGTTAAAACGGTATTATCCATTATTGTATAGGTATTAGAGACTAATAAAGAAAATATCCGGTTATCAAACAAATGATCCATCCTAGTTGGATCAAAATAAGCGTAATAACCAAAACCCACTCCCATTGCTAGTAATGTAAATGCAATTGGAAAACCTAATAAAACTGCGAACAAAAACAAACTCATCATTAAAATTGCAATTTCTGGATTTGTTAGTTCAAATAACATCTGCTTGATCGTCCTTTTGTGAAGTTCTCATTAATACTTTTTCAGTTTCCTCAGCATCTGCTGATGCTCTAACAGGCCAATGGCCAGTTCTAATGCAAATAATTGCTCTAAATACTTCACTAACACCTTGTATGGTTAATAATATTCCTGACAATGGTATTAAAGATTTAGCCATATAAATCTGTATTTGTGCTGGACTATTCCAACTTGTCTCTTTTATTTTCCAGGCTAAAGCAGCATATTCGTACCCATAAAATGCTAAAGCTAAAATTCCAGGGAAGAAAAATATAAAATATAAAATTAGATCAATCCAACCCTGTACTCTGGTTGGAAACAATCTATAAATAACGTCACCTCTTACATGAGCCTCAGTAGATAAAGTATATGCTCCAGCCATCATAAAAATAGCTCCATACATTTGTAAACTAAAATCAAAGTTCCATAACGTTGGACTGTTAAATGCATATGCCATGATAACTTCATAGCAAGTACCCCCCATAAGAATGACAATACACCAAGAAAATGCTTTTCCCATTGAAGCACTTAGTGTGTCAGCGAATTTTATGAAAGATTTCATTTTCGTACCTTATGTTAAAATATATAATTAAAGCAAATAAAAAAAAGGGGACCATTTGGTCCCCTTTTTAAATATTTAAGTTAATAATTATATCTTAACTTTTCCAATAGGTCCGAACTCATTTTCATATGCTAATTTGTAATTAGGCTGGTTCATCAGCAAGTACTTCATTACTCTCTTAGCGTATGCTTTTTGAGAATCAACGATTTTCTTAAAGAAAGGATCTTTCTTATTGAAATCACCGATAACTTTATCCCAACCTTTTAATTGTTGAGCTAAAATTTCATCAGACGTTTGGTAAACATTAACTTTGTGTTCATTCATTAATTTAGATAAATCAGCTGAATATCTAACTAATGCTTTGAAATAGTTATCTGTGTTCGCAGCATACGCAGCATTTTTTAATATTGCTTGGTTAGCTGGAGACAGACCGTTAAATGTTTTGTTGTTGATAGGTATTTCAAACATCTCTTGAGATTGGTGGAAACTTCCTAAGTGATAGTGCTTAGAAACGTCTTGCATACCAAACTGTGAGTCTGAAGTTGGGTTGTTAAACTCAGCAGCTTCAATCAATCCAGTTTTCATAGCTGGTTGAATTTCACCACCTGGTAATTGTCTAACGACCATTCCCATCGCAGTAAGAACGTTAGTAGCAAGACCAACTGTTCTATACTTCATACCTTTAACATCAGATACTTTAGTTACATTTTTCTTAAACCATCCAAACGGTTGTGCTGGCATAGGCATATGAAAAACACCTGTGTAGTCGAAACCTACTTTTTTAATAGTTTCTTCATAAAGTGCTCTTCCTCCACCGTATTCCATCCATCCCATTACTTCTTGAGATGACATACCATATGAAGGTCCTGTTCCGAATAAAGATGCCGCAGCATTTTTACCGTACCAGTAAGCTGTTACCCAGTGACCCATATCAACGGCACCTGAGCTAACTGCTTGACCAATTTCACTAGTCTTAACAACTGCTCCAACTGGTTGAAGATCAATTTTTAAAGATCCACCAGACATGTCGCTTACCATCTTGCAGTAATCTCCTGCCATTTCAAAAAAGATGTTAGCTCCACTTGGCCATGCAGCTTGCATTTTTAAAGTTTGTGCAGCGCCTAAGTTAACATAAGGCATTGCAACAGCAGCTGCTCCGGCCATAGCCGCAGTCTTAAAGAACTTACGTCTTGAAGGCGTTTTTCCCTTCAATGATTTTTTTTCTTTAATCATTATTTCTCCTCTTTAGTTAATTAACTTGTAATAATTTAAGCACAAATGGTTGTAAGAGTCTTTTGCTAAATAGACTTATTCAAAATTATTTACAACTTTGAGTAGAATTTTATACTTTTAATTAACTTTATTTTTGCAGCTTCCTGATTTGAAGAATTCTTCTAAATTATCTATGGCTAGGTTCGCCATAGCTGTTCTAGTCTCTTTTGTTGCGCTACCTAAGTGAGGTAAAATAAAAGCACTCTTATGTTTTAAATATCCTGGGTTTAAATTTGGCTCTCCTTTATAAACATCTAAACCAACTGCATAAACTTTTCTTCTATCAAGAGCATCAATAAGAGCTTCGTCGTCTACAATATCTCCTCTAGCAACATTAGTTACTACAGCACCTTTTGGTAAATACTCCAAAGTCTCTTTATTAATTAGATTTATAGTTTCTTTTGAGGCAGGACAACAAACTGAGAGTACATCTGATACTTCCATTAAACTTTTGAGATTGTCATGGTAGATTGATCCATTTTCTTTATCAGAGCTAAGTTTAGATCGATTATGATAATGAACTATCATTCCTAAAGACTTCGCAATTTTTGCTATCTTTTGTCCAATTCTTCCCATACCCAGAATTCCAAGTCTCGCACCAGTTAATTGCTTTCCAATCAGATAATCTGCTGACCATTTCCAGTCCGCGTCTCTTGCGCCTTGAATACCCTCAGATGCTCTTCTACATGCTCCAAGTATTAAAAGAACACCAATTTCAGCTGTAGCATCAGTTAAAACTTCTGGCGTGTTTGTAACAATTATATTTCTTTTTTTTGCTGCCTCTAAGTCGATATTTCCGAAGCCTACAGCAAAATTAGATAAAATTTTTACACTATCAGGTAGGCGATTTATTGTTTTCTCGTCTAACTTATCTGTTAGAGCTGATAATACGCCATCACATCCCTGGCTCAATTCTATTAGCTTGTCCTGAGAGTAAAGTTCATCATTTAAATTTAAGTTCGCATCATAAATCTCATTAATCCTATCTTCATTGGATCTTAAAAGTCTTCGCGTAACAAGAATTTTTTTCATAGTTTAATTAATATCGAAAATTTTTCCAGGATTCATAATATTATTTGGATCCAAGCTTCTTTTAATAGTTTTCATGACAGGTATATTATCTGGATGTTCTTTTAACAAGTAACTTTTTTTATGCAGACCTACTCCATGTTCTCCAGTAATTGTACCCTCAAGATCTAAAGTTTTATCGATTAACAAATCGCTAAATTCTCTGATTTTTTTATAAACAGTTTTGTCTCTAGGATCGTAAGGAAATAAAACGTGGAAGTTTCCATCTCCTAGATGGCCAACCATTGGTGCTCTAAGACCAAACCTTTTAACTTCTTCTTCTGCAAAATTAACACATTCGGTTATTTTTGATATTGGCACACACACATCTGTTGAATAAACTCTTCCGTTATCTACTAATGCTTTAACTGAGTAGTAAACATCCCATCTTGCTCGCCACAGATGATTTCTTTCCTCTAACGTATCAGCCCATTTAAAAGCACTACCATTATTATTTTTTGAAATTTCCTCTACAATTTTAATTGACTCCTTATTAGAAATCTCAGTTCCATGAAATTCAAAAAACAATGTAGGTAAAGTTTTAATATCTTTAAGTTTTGAGTAATTAATACTTATATCCATTTGATCTTTATTAAGCATTTCAATCCTTGCGATCGGAACACCATACTGAATTGTTTCTTGAGCTGTCTTAACAGCTTCCTCCAATGTATTAAAATGACATATAGCGCTCATCATGCTTTCTGGTATTGGAGATAATCTAAGTTGAACTTCAGTTATAATCCCAAGTGTACCCTCTGAACCAATAAATAAATTTGTAAGATTATATCCTGCTGAAGTTTTTTTTGTTCTTGTACCTGTTTTTATTATTTCTCCACTTGGTAAAACTACAGTCAAACCAGTAATTACTGTTTTCATAGTTCCATATTTTACAGCCATAGTTCCAGAGGCCGATGTCGATGCCATTCCACCTATTGCAGCATTAGCACCTGGATCTATAGGGAAGAATACTCCATCCTCTCTTAAATATTCATTTAATTTTTCTCTTGTTACATTAGCTTGAACCCTGCAATCAAAATCTGCTGCATTAACACTTAAAATTTTATCCATTTTTTCTAAAGAAATTGTTATTCCCTTATCGTTACCAACCACGTTACCTTCTAAAGAAGTTCCTGTTCCAAATGGCACTACTGGAACTTTGTGGTCATTACAAATTTTTAAAATCTCAGAAACTTCTTCATTTGTCTCTGGGAATACTACTGCTTGTGAGAGAATAGGATCGTATGTGTCTTCTCCTCTAGCATAATTTGCTCTAGTTGATTGAGATAAAGAAAATCTATCTTTCAATAAACTTGTAAGTTCTTGTTTTAAAGAAGGGTTGTTCATTGAATTATTATAACAATCCGATTAATAAAATAAACTTATCCTAGCATTTTTTTAACATTTTCAAGAGCTTGGGAAATATTATCTCTTGATGCTGCAAAACTAAATCTTACGTAATCATTACAGCTTTTTCCAAACGCAGTTCCAGGAACAATTGCGACTCCTGCTTCATGCATAGCTTTTTTGCAGAATTCAGCTCCGCTCATGCCTGTTCCGCTTACTTTTGGAAAAGCATAAAAAGCACCTCCAGGCAAACTACATTCAACACCAGGCAAACTATTTAATCCTTCATGAATAAGTTTTCGTCTAGCAGTAAATTTTTCCATCATTTCATGGATAGAGTCATCCGGTCCATCAAGAGCAGCAATGCCAGCAAATTGAGCAGCAGCATTCACACAAGATACACTATTAATTAATAATTTATTTACATGCTCAACTAGGTGTTCAGGCCAAAAACTCCAACCTAATCTCCAACCAGTCATCGAGTAAGCTTTACTCCATCCTTCTAAAACAATTAATCTATCTCTTAATTCAGGATAGTTGAAAAAAGATGGCATTTCTTTTCCATCAAATATTTGTCGACTATAAATCTCGTCACTTAAAATAGTTACATGTGGATGTTTTTTTAAACCTTCAGCTAGTTTGTCAATTTCTTGTTTTTCAACAAAACTTCCTGTTGGATTATTAGGGTTTATTAAAACCAATAGTCTCGTTTTATCAGTTATTAATGAAAGAATTTTATCAGCACTAAATTTAAGATCTTTATCCTCAGTTAAATCATATTTCACAGAAGTTGCTCCTGTATAATTTATCATAGACTCATAAATTGGGAAAGCTGGAGTTGGATTGATAATTTCAGCTCCTGGCTCACCAAAACATTGAATTGCATATGTCATGGTAGGTTTTCCCCCTGGCATAATTAATATTCTTTCAGCACTTACATCTGCATTATATCTTTTTTTAATCCATCTAGTTACAGCTTGTCTACATTCAGGAATACCATTTGACATCACATATCCATGATGACCGTCATCCAAAGCTTTTTTAGCAGCATCAACAACATGTTTTGGAGTTTTAAAATCTGGCTGACCTAATCCTAAGTGAATCATAGGTTTGCCCTGAGCTTCTAACTTTTTAGCCTCTGCGAGAACGCTAAATGCTGTTTCTGTTCCTAATCTATCTAAACTTTTTGCTAACTTCATTTAAAATCTCCAATCTACTTTCTATAAATTATTTTTGAACTATTTAACTCTGATAAATTTTTACAACCCATCAAAATCATATTTCTATTTATTTCATCATGCATCATTTTTAGTAAATGTTCAACGCCTTGTTGGCCACCTGCGCTCAAGGAAAACAGAAACATTTTACCGAAACTACAAGCTTTTGCACCAGCTGCCAAGGCCTTGAGAACATGTGTTCCTCTCCTTATACCTCCATCAAGTATTATCTCTAGCTTATCTCCAACTGCATCTGAGATAGCTTTTATTTGATCAAACGGAGAACGCGAACCATCTAATTGTCTTCCTCCATGGTTGGATACCATTATAGCAGTACATCCAATATCAATAGCGCGTTTCGCATCCTCTACAGACATGACACCCTTTAACGCAAATGGACCATTCCATTTTTTTACACAATACTCAGCATCTTTCCAATTCATCTTTGGATCGTATTGTTCGTTAATATAATCTATTACTGATTTAGCAATATTTGTTCCTTTGTCAGTTTTTTTTACAACATTTGATAATTCAAATTTTTTATTTGTTAGATAACTTAGTACCCATGATGGTTTTAATGCAAAGCTAAACAAACTATTTAAAGTTAGCTTTGGAGGTGTTGTAAAACCAGTTCTGTAATCTTTTTCTCTATTTCCTGCAACTAAAGTATCTACGGTAAGACACATGCCATCAAATCCTGATCTTTTACATCTATCTAATAAATCGTCTGTAATAGACTTATCTTTGTGTACATAAAGCTGAAACAATTTCGGACCACTTGAAATATTTGATATTTCCTCGATTGAATTGTTTGCCATTGTTGACATGCTGTAAAATGTTCCAAATTTCTCAGCAGCTCTCGCCGAAGCCTTATCTCCATCTGGGTGGTACAATCTTTGCATTGCAGTTGGGGAAAGAAAAATAGGTAAATCTATTTTTCTGCCAAAAATTGTTGTAGATAAATCTGGCTTGCCAACACTCGCTAGAATATTTGGTATTAAATCGCAATCATCAAATGCGCTAGTATTTCTTCTTAATGTAACTTCATCGTCAGCACCACCATCTATATAATGAAAAATAGGTGCAGGAAGTTTTTTTTTTGCAAGTTTTCTAAAATCTTTGAAATTTCTACAATCAGAAATATTCATTAAACTCTAAATCTTAAATTTTTCCTGCTTAGATCACTTATCTTAGTACATCCCATAAGTTTCATATCTCTCTCTAGTTCAGCTTTGTATTGACCTAAAGCTCTCTCGACGCCAGCTTGTCCAGCAGCTGCCAATGCATATAAATATAATCTTCCACCTGCGCATGCCTTTGCGCCAAGTGATAAAGCTTTCAACATATGAGTACCCCTTTGAAATCCACCTTCACAAATTACATCAATTTTATCACCAACAGCATCGACAATTTCCGCCAACTGATCGAATGGAGATCTTGAACCATCAAGTTGTCTCCCTCCGTGATTTGAAACCATTATACCAGTGCATCCAATATCGACTGCTTTTTTTGCATCTTCAACACTCATCACTCCTTTAAGTGCAAAATGACCATTCCACTGAGCACATAATTTCTCTGCATCTTTCCAATTCATTGATTGGTCTAACATTGTAGAAAAATAATTACCAATAGATGTATTTGTGCTAGTGCCTTCTTTTACGTAATCTTGTAAATGAGGTAATTCAAATTTCCCTTTAGTAATATAGTTTATTCCCCACATTGGTTTTGTAGCAAAACTAAACAAGCTTGCTAAAGTTAATTTTGGAGGAGATGTAAAACCAGTTCTAAGGTCCCTTTCTCTATTACCTCCTGTAATTGTATCAACTGTTAGAGCCATAACATCAAACTTTGCCGCTTTAGCACGCTCTAAACAAGAGTCATTTAAACCTCTATCTTTGTGAAAATAAAACTGAAACATTTTAGGAGTATCAATCATAGAGGATATTTCCTCTACACTAACTGTAGCAAGAGCTGATACTCCAAACATAGTATTAAATTTTTTTGCTGCTTTACCTACTGCTCTTTCACCATCATAGTGAAAAAGTCTTTGTAAGGCTGTAGGTGAACAATAAAAAGGTAAATCAATTTTTTTTCCAAAAATCGTAGTTGATAAATCAACATTTTCTACTCCTCTTAAAACATTTGGCACAAGATCTACGTCGTTAAAAGCTGATGTATTCCGACTGTAAGTAATTTCATCATCTGCGGCACCATCAATGTAATGAAATATTGGACTTGGAAGTTTTTTTTCTGCTAATTTTCTAAAATCTTGAAAGTTATGGCAATCTTTTAATCTCATGAGTAAAAATTAAAATTTTTTCATGAAATTAAACATATAACTATTTGCCCCAGGATTCTTTTCCCCAATACTAGCATTAGAAATATGATTATATGAAAAACCTAATTCAGAATCTTTAAATAAATCGAATGATAGTTGTAATTCACTTTTGAACTCAACAATATGACCTAAATCTTTACCGTCACCTTGCCCATACAATCCGGGTGTAAAGCTTGGTGTAAGATTAATTTTACCTAAATTATATTCTGCTTGAACACCTGTATATAGATATGTTGCAGCATCTCCAGTTACTAAAAATCCTGTAACAGGTGAGAGTGTTCCTAAAAAAGTATCCTTAAATAAATTTTCGTTTTGATGCTGAATTCCTACTAAAGTAGATTTTTTTCCTTCATCGCTAAAATCAAACATTCCAGTAAAAAAATTATACTCATGAGGATCAATTAATTTTTTTACCTCATCACTTTTAAGTGATGTTGTCAAAAAAATAATAATTAAAACAAAGCAAAAAAAATTTAAATTTTTATTTTTCATAAATTTATAAACTTAATATAACTTATAATCTTTTCTTTGAAACTCTAAATTTTTTCAAAATTACTATTCCTCCTACCAAAAAAACAAGAATTGGAAGCAACCAAAGGGCA
>CACHRP010000011.1 GCA_902582315.1 uncultured Pelagibacteraceae bacterium | reverse complement strand
TTCCTGGACCACTTGATAAAGGTCTGTATGGAAAAGCTATGGAAAAAAAAATATGGGATTTAAAAACTGTCGATATTAGGGAATATGCTTTGGATAAGCACAAAACAGTTGATGATACACCGTATGGTGGTGGATCAGGAATGCTTCTAAAACCGGATATTGTGGCAAAATCTTTAGATGCAAATATTAAAAATGGGGAGAAAATTTTTTACCTTTCCCCTAGGGGTAAAGTATTTAATCAAAATATGGCAAAAGAAATATCAAAAGAAAATAAAGTAAATCTAATTTGTGGACATTTTGAAGGTATCGATCAAAGAGTTTTAGATAATAGAAAAATTGAAGAAATAAGTATTGGTGACTTCGTTTTATCTGGAGGCGAGTCAGCTTCGTATGTTTTTTTAGATGCTATATTGAGATTGATACCAGGTGTAATTGGTAATGAGGAATCTAAAAACGAGGAAAGTTTTGAAAATGGTTTATTAGAGTATCCTCAGTATACAAAGCCTCAAATTTGGGAGGAAAAAAGCGTTCCAAATGTGCTTTTATCAGGCGATCATGCGAAAATTAAAGACTGGCGTTTAACTCAATCAAAGGCTATAACACGCCACCGAAGACCAGATTTATGGCAAAAATATAATAAAAAGAATTAAATTGATAAGCTTTAACATGAAAAATATTGAGGAAATTAACCAAGCAAATGTAAAAAAAATTTCTGCTGAAAAGAAACTTCCAGAGTTCTACACTGGTGATATAGTTAAAGTTGGAGTTAGAATTACTGAGGGAAAAAGAGATAGAATTCAGTATTTTGAAGGAGTTTGCATTGCAAAAAAAAATAGAGATATAAACTCTTCATTTACTGTAAGAAAAATATCTTTTGGTGAAGGAGTAGAAAGAACCTTTGCATTATATAGCCCCATAGTCGACTCAATCAAAGTTGTAAGGTCTGGAAAAGTAAGAAGAGCAAAATTATACTATCTAAGAGACAGGACTGGTAAATCTGCAAGGATAGCCGAGAAAATTAGAAAAAAGATAGGTATCGATGTTGAAACAAAACCGGAAACTGTAAATGAGGAAAATGTTGTGGTTTCTAAAGAAGATAAAATAGCAGAGAAAGAAACTTCCTCAACAGAGACAGCCAAAAAAGTTGAAAAAAAAACTGAAACTCCAAAAGCAGAAAGTCCAAAAGAAAATCTAAAAGACAAAAAATAATTTTTTTTCTGAATGTCTAAAACTTTATACGATAAAATCTGGGATGATCATCTTGTGCATACACAAGATGATGGAACATCTTTACTTTATGTTGACAGACATTTAGTTCATGAAGTTACTAGCCCACAAGCATTTGAAGGATTGAGAAACTCCAATAGAAAAGTAAGACAACCAAATCTGACATTAGCTGTTGCAGACCACAATGTTCCAACATCTGATAGATCTAAAGGAATTTCTGATGAAGAGTCTAAGCTTCAAGTAGAAACTTTAGAAAAAAACTGTGATGAATTTGGAATAAAGCTTTTTGGAATGAATGACAAAAGACAAGGGATAGTCCATATAATTGGACCTGAACAAGGGTTTACACAGCCAGGAAGTATAATTGTTTGTGGAGATAGTCACACAGCAACACACGGAGCTTTTGGATCTCTAGCTTTTGGCATAGGAACCTCTGAAGTAGAGCACGTATTAGCTACACAAACTTTAGTTCAAAAAAAATCAAAAAACTTTCGTATTAAAGTGGATGGAAAGTTGTCAATCGGCGTCACATCTAAAGATGTTATTTTACAGATCATTGGTAAAATTGGTACTGCGGGTGGAACTGGTTATGTAATTGAGTACGCAGGAAGCTTAATCTCATCACTTAGTGTAGAGCAAAGAATGACAATTTGTAATATGACTATAGAGGGAGGCGCAAGAGCAGGATTAATCGAGCCAGATGAAAAAATATTTAATTATTTAAATGGTAGACCAATGTCGCCTAAAAAAGAAAATTGGGATAAAGCATTAAACTATTGGAGTAAATTAAAATCTGATGACGATGCTAATTTTGACAAAGAAGTTACTTTAGATGGAAAAGATATTATGCCAATGGTAACATGGGGAACTTCTCCACAAGATGTCATATCTATAGATGGAAGGATACCAAATCCAGAAAACGAAGCGGATGAGGATAGAAAAAATTCAATAGAGAGATCATTAAAATATATGGGTTTAAAACCTGGCACAGCTATAAAGGATGTTAAGATAGATAAAGTTTTTATCGGAAGTTGTACAAACGGTAGAATTGAGGACCTAAGAGATGCAGCAAAAATAGTTAAGAACAAAAAAGTAGCACAACATGTATATGCTATGGTAGTTCCTGGCTCTGGACTGGTGAAACAACAGGCTGAACAAGAAGGTTTAGATAAAGTCTTCAAAGACTCAGGTTTTGATTGGAGAGAACCTGGATGTTCTATGTGCTTAGCGATGAATGCTGATAAATTAAAGCCTGAAGAAAGATGTGCATCTACTTCAAATAGAAATTTTGAAGGACGTCAAGGTAGAGGCGGGAGGACACATCTTGTTAGTCCTGGAATGGCTGCAGCAGCAGCAATATCAGGATCTTTAGACGATGTTAGAAAATTTCAAAATTAAATGCAAAAATTTAAAACAACAAAAAGTATACCTGCATATCTTCCAATAGTTAATATTGATACAGATATGATAATTCCAAAGCAGTTTTTAAAAACCATTAAAAGAACAGGTCTTGGAAAAAACTTATTTTATGAAATGAGATATAATGAAAAGGGTAAACCAATTGAAGACTTTATTTTAAATACTAGTCCATTTAACGACTCTAAGATCTTAATAGCTGGAAAAAACTTTGGTTGTGGGTCTTCAAGAGAACATGCTCCCTGGGCTTTACTTGATTTCGGAATAACATGCGTTATTAGCTCAAGTTATGCAGATATTTTCTACAATAATTGTTTTAAAAACGGAATTTTACCAATTGTACTTCCAGAAGCTAAAATAAAAGAACTCTCTGAATACTCAAAAAGAAAAGAAGAGATTATTGTTAACCTTGAAAAACAAAAAATTACTTTTGGAAATAATGAGATTGATTTTGAAATAGATCAATTCAAAAAAAAGTGTTTAATTGAAGGACTAGATGATATCGCTCTTTCACTAGAAAAAAATCCGAAAATTACTGAATTTGAAAAAAAATTATCTTCAAATAGGCCATGGATTTTTAATGATTAAAGTTAAGAAAAGAAAAATTTTACTATTACCAGGTGATGGAATTGGTCCAGAGGTTGTATCAGAGGTAAAAAAAATAATTAATTGGCTTAATAGTAAAAGATCTCTTGATTTTGAAATAGATGAAGATTTAGTTGGAGGGGCGGCTTATGATAAGCATGGGACCCCAATAACTGATGAGGTATTTTACAAAGCTCTTGAAAGTGAGGCAGTAATTTTGGGTGCAGTGGGCGGGCCTAAATGGGATAATTTAGATTTTTCAAAAAAACCTGAGAGAGCTTTATTAAAATTAAGAAAAGAATTAAAATTATTTGCTAACCTTAGACCAGCAATTTGTTTTAAGCAACTAGTTGATGCCTCGAGCCTTAAACCAGAAATTGTTTCCGGACTTGATATCATGATAGTAAGAGAACTAACAGGTGGTATATATTTTGGAGAGCCAAGAGGTATTAAACCTATTGATAACGGCGAGAGAAAAGGCGTTAATACTCACACTTATACTTCAAGCGAAATTGCAAGAGTAGCAAGAGTTGCTTTTGATTTAGCAAAAAAGAGAAATAATAAAGTTACCTCATGTGAAAAATCAAACGTTATGGAGGCAGGACAATTATGGAGAGAGGAAGTAACAGAAACTCACAAAAATGAATTTAAAGAAGTTAAATTAGAACATATGTTGGCAGATAATTGTGCTATGCAATTATTAAGAAATCCAAAGCAATTTGACGTGATTGTAACAGATAACTTGTTTGGAGATATACTTTCTGATGAAGCAGCTATGTTAACTGGATCTTTAGGTCTTTTGCCATCAGCATCTTTAGGTGCTAAAGATAAAAATGGGAATATTAGATCAATGTATGAGCCTGTTCATGGTTCAGCACCAGATATAGCTGGTAAAAATCTTGCAAATCCAATTGCAACAATTTTGAGTTTTTCTATGGCGCTAAAGTATTCTTTGAATTTAGAAAAAGAAGCTAAGGAAATTGATACTGCAGTGCAAAGCGTTTTAGACATGGGATTAAGAACAAAAGACATATATTCTAAGGGAAATAAGGAAGTTTCAACAACTGCAATGGGAGATGCAATTATTGCGCAATTGCAAAAATAAATAATTTCACATATTTTATAGTTATTAAAAATTATGACTACTTACACAGCACCAATTGAAGATATGATGTTTCTCTATGAAAAGTTGAGAAATAACAAAAACTATAATGAGATTGAAAAGTATAAAGAAATAACTCCAGATCTAGTAAAAGATATATTGGATGAGGCTGCTAAAATTAATCAAAACATTATTTTACCATTAGCTAAAGCAGGGGATGAGAATCCAGCAGTACTTGAAAATGGTGTTGTTAGAACACCCCCAGGTTATAAAGAAGCATACAGTAAATTTATTGAAGATGGATGGATGTCTTTATCTTGTGACCCAAAATATGGTGGTCAAGGGATGCCCAAAACAGTAAGTGCCTTTTTTGATGAAATGCTTTCTTCGGCAAGTTTAGCTTTCAAACTTTATACAGAACTCACATTAGGTGCCTATAACTGTATTCGTCACCATGCATCTGAAGATATAAAAAACATGTATTTACCAAAAATGGTTGAAGGAAAATGGAGTGGAACAATGTGCCTTACAGAACCAGTTTGTGGCACTGATCTTGGAATCCTTAAGACAAAAGCCCATGAACAAGAAGATGGCACTTATAAAATTTCAGGTCAAAAAATATTTATTACATCTGGTGATCATGATTTAACTGAAAACATTATACATTTAGTTCTTGCAAGAGCCTCAGACTCACCTCCAGGAACAAAAGGTATAAGTTTATTTCTTGTTCCAAAGTATATTGTTAAAGAAAACGGATCTATTGGTCCAAAAAATGGAATTTCTACAGGATCGATTGAAAACAAAATGGGAATAAAAGGATCTGCAACTTGTGTTTTAAATTTTGATGAAGCAACTGGATATATGATTGGACCAAAAAATAAAGGACTTAATTCAATGTTCACTATGATGAACTTAGAAAGAATAATTGTAGGAATTCAAGGCTTAGGACTTTCAGAGATTGCTTATCAAAATTCATTAAACTATGCTAAAGAAAGAAAGCAAGGTAAGAGCAATTCTAGCAAGTCTCAAAATGGAAGTGCAGATTTGATTATAGAACACGCAGATATTAGAAGATCATTACTTAACATGAAATCAATTATTGAGGGTGAACGAGCCTTATGTTTTTGGTTATCACAACAAACGGAAGTTAGTCTAAATCACAATGAGCCCAAAACAAAACAGGAAGCTTCAGATTTAGTTTCACTAATGACGCCAGTAGTAAAATCTCTATTTTCAGATTTAGGAATGGAAATAACAAGTGATGCAATGCAAATACATGGAGGCTATGGTTATACAAAAGATCAGGGTATAGAACAGCTTTATAGAGATAACAGAATTACACCAATTTACGAAGGTACCAACTCAGTTCAGGCTATAGATCTAGTTTTTAGAAAACTTATAAATAAAAATGGAGATATTGTTGAAAATTACATTAATATTTTAAGAAAAGATATAGAAACAGAAAGTTCAGAATTAAAACCCTACCAAGAAAAATTAAAAATTTATTTAGAAAAACTTATTGATTTTACTACTTGGATTAAAGAGAAGATTAAGGACTCAAAAGATGATGCTAATGCTGCATCTAATGATTATTTAAAAGTTCTCGGTTATGTCGCACTAGGTCATTCATGGCTGAAGGTTTTAGAGGTTAGTTTTAAAGAAGTATCAAATAATAAAAAATTCTATGAAGATAAAATACAAACAGCTAAATTTTATTTTCATAGAGTGCTACCAAGAGTAGAGAGTCATTATTCTAGTGCAATTTCTGGTAGTGGTTACATAATGGATTTTAAATTTAATTAATTCATGAATCATTACGAGACAAATCTTGATAAAAACAAGGCCAACCATGTACCTTTGACCCCTCTTACATTTTTAAATAGAGCGAAAGATATTTATCCAAATTATGAAGCAATTATATATGAAGATAGAAAATATACCTGGATGCAGGTTTATAAAAGATGCCTTAAATTTGCAAGCGCATTAGAAAAAATAGGAATTAAAAAAGGAGACACAGTTTCATTCTTAGCTTTTAACACTCCTGAGATTTTCGAAGCACATTATTCAGTCCCAATGACTGGTGCAATTCTGAATACAATTAATATTCGTTTAGATGCTAAAACAATTGCATATATTTTAGAACACAGTGAAGCTAAAGTATTAGTTGTTGATAGACAATTACATATAGAAGTTAAAAAAGCTTTATCCACTTTAAATAAAAAAATTGCCATAATCGATATACATGATAAATATGCTGATCAATCTAAGTTAGAAAAAATTGGTGATCTAGAATATGAGGAATTCCTTAATTCTGGAGACGAAAATTATAAGTGGAGAATGCCGGATGATGAGTGGGAAGCAATTACACTTAGTTATACTTCAGGGACAACAGGAAACCCTAAAGGAGTAGTTTATCATCATAGAGGTTCATATTTAATGTCAACAGGAAGCGCTACGGCATGGAATATGCCAAACAGATTGAATTTTTTAACTATTGTTCCTATGTTTCACTGTAATGGATGGTGTTATCCATGGACTGTACCAATGTTAAATGGAAGAACAATTTGTTTAAGAAATATTGATGTCAAAAAAATATTTGAATTAATAGATAAATATAATGTAACTCACTTTGGTGGTGCTCCTATAGTTTTAAATATGATTACAGGTGCTCCAGAATCAGACAGAAAAAAATTGAAAAATAAAGTTTATGTTCTCACTGCAGGCGCACCCCCTCCAAGCATAATTTTCAAAAAAATGAAAAGTTTGGGTTTTGAGGTTATGCATGTTTACGGTTTAACCGAAACCTATGGTCATGTAACACAATGTGCTTGGAATGATGACTGGAATGCATTTGAAGAAGAAAAACAAAACGAGATAAAAGCAAGACAAGGAGTAAGATATCCAAACACTGAAGGTGTTACAATTATGGATCCTGAAACCATGAAAGAAGTTCCAAGAGATGGAAAAACCATTGGAGAAATAATGATAAGAGGAAATGTTGTTATGAAAGGATATTTTAAAGATAAAGATGCAACTGATAAAGCAATGAAAGATGGTTGGTTTCATTCAGGGGATTTAGCAGTAATGCATCCAGATGGTTATATTAAAATACAAGATAGATCAAAAGACATCATTATTTCTGGTGGTGAAAATATTTCATCTATAGAAATTGAAAATACATTAGCTAAACATCCCTCCGTATCAATTGCTGCTGTTGTAGCAAAACCAGACGAAAAATGGGGTGAAGTGCCGTGTGCATTTATAGAAGCTGTAAAAGATAAACCAACGACAGAAAAAGAATTAATTGATTTTTGCAAGGAAACGCTGGCAAAATTTAAAGTTCCAAAAAAAATTGAGTTTTGTGAATTACCAAAAACATCAACAGGAAAAATCCAAAAATTTGAATTAAGAAAAAAGGCCAAGGAGCTAAACTGAATTTAGAGGTAGACAATAAAAATGTGTTTATCTCTACAGGAGGTATGGATGTTGACAAGTCTAAACCGACAATACTTTTGATGCATGGAAGTGGATTGACACATATCGTTTGGTCTCTTCACGAACAATTTTATGCTTCTCATGGATTTAATGTTTTATCAGTAGATTTACCCGGCCATGGAAACTCAGATGGCCCAGCTATAAAATCAATCGAAGAAATATCTGATTGGGTTGCAGATTTAATTAATAAATTGGGGTTAGAAAAAGTAAATTTTATTGGTCATTCTCAAGGCTGCCTAATTGGAATAGAATTTGCATCAAAACATCCTAAATTAATAAATAAATTAGTTCTTGTTGCAGGTTCTTATATGCTACCAGTAAATCAGGATTTGTTGGATTTAGCAGAAGCGGGAGATGATAAAGCTATTCATTTAATGATGAAATGGGGATATGAAGGCTCAAAAGCCTTCATTGGAGGAAATCCAGTAAAAAAAATTATTAATTCAACACGTGAAATCCGAGAAATTTTGTCTGTAGACTTAACTGCCTGTAACAATTATAAAGCCGGAAAAGAATCTCTTGATAAAATAGAATGTCCAACTCTATGTATATTCGGAGATTTGGACAAAATGGTGCCTCTCAAAGTAGGAAATAAAATGGCTGAAATTATAAAAAATTCACAAGTAAAAGTAATACAAAACTGTGGTCATATGATTATTTATGAGAAAGCTTTTGAGATGAGAAAACTAGTCAAAGAATTTTTATTGAATTAATGAGTAATTTTTATATTGCAAAATCAAGAAGGCTTAGAGGAACAAAATACACCTCAAGAGTTGAGAAACAAGGCGTAACTCATTACACAGTCTATAATCATATGCTTTTACCAGCAGCATTTGGACCACTCGATGAATTATATCATCATCTTAAAGAACATGTTCAGGTTTGGGACGCTGCAGTACAAAGACAGCTTGAAATTTCGGGGAAAGACTCAGCTAAACTTGTGCAACTAATGACTTGTAGAGATTTGTCAAAATCAAAAGTCGGCAGATGTTATTATTGTCCAATAATTGATGACAACGCAGGATTAATTAATGATCCTGTGGTTTTAAAACTTTCGGATACACGTTGGTGGATATCATTATCAGATTCTGATGTTGGGCTATTTGCAAAAGGACTTGCAATAGGAAGAAATTTTGATGTTAAAATTTCAGAGCCTGATGTAGATATATTTTCAGTTCAGGGGCCAAAATCATTTAAATTAATGGAAAAAGTTCTAGGTCCTAAAATTACTCAATTAAAGTTTTTCGGTTTTGATTACTTTGAATTTGGTGGAGCAAAACATCTTATTGCTAGATCAGGATGGTCTAAACAAGGTGGCTACGAAGTCTATATGGAGCATACTGAAGCTGGATTAGCTTTATATGATAAATTATTTGAGATTGGTGATGAATTTAATTTGAAACCAGGATGCCCAAACTTAATTGAAAGGATAGAAAGTTCGTTGTTATCTTACGGAAATGATATGGATTTAGGCGATAACCCATATGAATGTGGATTTGATAATTATATTAATCTTGATAACGATATTGAATTTTTAGGAAAAGAAGCACTTAAGAGAATAAGATCTGAGGGTGTTAAGAAAAAACTAATGGGAGTAAAACTTGATATTGACAATATTTCCGTTACTGGATCAATGAATTTGTATGATAGTAAAAATGAACTAATTGGTGAACTTAGGTCAGGATCATATAATCCAATGTTTAAACAAGCAATTGGTATAGCTATGATCAAAAAACCCTACTTTAAACCATCTCAAGAATTTAAGGTTAATATAAACGGCAAAAATGTAAGCGGAAAAGTTTGCGATTTACCTTTCATTTAGTATAAATTCAAAAAATATACTATGAATATTGCAATCGTCGGAGCTACCGGAAATGTAGGAAGAAAGATCCTTGAGGTTTTAGAAAAAAAAAATTTTAGGGTTGATAATTTACATTTATTAGCTTCAACTAAAAGTTTGGGATCATCTTTAAATTTTAAAGGCAAAGATATTAAAATTGAACTACTAGAAAATTTTGATTTTTCAAAAGTTGATTTAACTTTCTTCTCTGCTGGAGGAAAAATTTCAGAAAAGTTTGCCCCAAAAGCTGCTAAAAATTCTATAGTAGTTGATAATTCAAGTTTTTTTAGGATGGACCCAGAGGTTCCACTAATAGTTCCACAAGTCAATCCTAATGACATGAAGAATATACCTAAAAATATAATTGCTAATCCCAATTGTTCCACCGCTCAGCTGGTTATAGTTTTGAAGCCGCTTCATGATTTATTTAAAATAAAAAGAGTTGTTGTATCTACATATCAATCAACTTCCGGCGCAGGGAAAGCTCCTATGGATGAAATGGTTGAACAATCAATGGCTATAATAAATAATAAAAAAGTTTCTTCAGAAAATTTTACTAAACAAATAGCTTTTAACGCAATACCTCACATAGATGTTTTTGCAGAAGATGGATATACAAAAGAAGAATTAAAAATGACACGTGAAACAAAAAAGATTTTGGATGATAAAATTGAACTCACAGCAACATGTGTGAGGATTCCAGTAAAAGTTTCTCATGCCGAGTCTGTTAATATTGAATTTGAAAAACCCTTTACCGTAAAGAAGATAAGTGAAACTTTGAATAACTCACCAGGTTGTAAAGTTTTTGATAAAAGAGAAAATGCAGGTTATATCACCCCGATAGATGCAGAGGGTAAAAACGAGACTTTTATCTCAAGAATTAGAGAAGATAATTCAAAAAATAATTCTTTGAATTTATGGATTGTTTCAGATAATTTATTAAGAGGTGCGGCTCTTAATGCTGTAGAAATTGCAGAAACATACTTTAGGATGGGAAAATGAAAAATGATAATCCATTGTCACCACATATTCAAATATATAACTGGCATATATCTTCTCTAGTTTCAATTTCGCACCGAATTACAGGAATAATAAATTTTGCATCCTTAACTTTGATATGCTTCTGGGTTTCCTATCTGGTTTTAGGAAAAGACAATTATGAACTCATTTTTATATTTCTAAATTCTTTTATTGGGAAATTTTTAATTTTAGCAATTGTTTGGTCTTTTTCTTTTCAAATACTAAGTGAAATAAGACATTTGTTTTGGGACTACGGTATCGGATTTGAATTAAAAACAGCAAATATTACAGGGTCATTAGTGATAGTTGGTTCGTTTACATTAACTCTTTTAATCTACATATTAGGAAAAAACTTTCTAATATGATTACTGCAACAAAAAAGTGGATTTTTCTTAAACTGACCGCTGTTATCATGTTGCCTCTGATGATCTGGTTCGTATTTCAACTGGTTTCTATATACGATATGGGTTTTGAGGATATTAACTCTTTTTTTGTAAAGCAGCCAAATAAGTTTTTGTTCTCTTTATTCGTAATAATTACTTATTTTTACTCAGCATTAAGCATAAGTGAGGTATTTGAGGATTATATAGTGAATGAAAAATTAAAAAATGTCGCAAACAAAATACTCTATTTATTTGCTATTATAATGCCAATTTTTACAATATTTATATTATACAAACTAAGTTTATGAGCAGTTACAAAATAATAGATCATGAATACGATGTTGTAGTTTTGGGTGCAGGAGGATCTGGACTTAGGGCTGCAGTTGGATTAAGTGAAGCTGGATTAAAGACAGCATGTATTTCAAAAGTATTTCCAACACGTAGTCATACATCTGCAGCGCAAGGAGGTATTTCGGCAGCATTAGGAAATATGGGCGAAGACGATTGGAGATGGCATATGTATGATACTGTTAAGGGATCTGATTGGTTGGGAGATCAAGATTGCATAGAGTATCTTTGTAAAGAAGCACCAAGAGCAGTTTTAGAGCTTGAAAAATATGGAGTGCCATTTAGCAGAACAGAAGATGGTAAAATTTATCAAAGACCATTTGGTGGTATGACAAAAAATTATGGAAATGGAACTGTGCAGAGAACTTGCGCAGCAGCTGATAGAACAGGTCATGCAATTTTACACACACTTTATGGTCAAGCTTTGAAACACAACACTGAATTTTTTATTGAATATTTTGCATTGGATCTATTGATGAAAAATGGTGAGTGCAAAGGACTGATAGCATGGAACTTAAATGATGGAACAATTCATAGGTTCAGATCGCATATTACAATTATTGCAACTGGTGGATATGGCAAAGTTTACTATTCAGCAACTTCAGCTCACACTTGCACTGGCGATGGAAATGCAATGGTTTTAAGAGCTGGATTGCCACTTCAAGATATGGAATTTGTACAATTTCATCCCACAGGTATTTACGGTCATGGAACTTTAATTTCTGAAGGTGTTAGAGGTGAGGGAGGATATTTAGTAAACTCTAAGGGTGAAAGATTTATGGAAAAATACGCGCCTAAAGCAAAAGATCTTGCTTCGAGAGATGTTGTAAGCAGATCAATCGCGGTCGAAATTAATGAAGGGCGTGGTGTCGGCAAGGATAAAGATCATGTTCATTTACATTTAAATCATTTAGACCAAAAAGTAATTGAGGACAGATTGCCAGGTATCTCGGAGGCCTCAAGACTATTTGCAAACGTTGATGTAACTAAGGAACCAATTCCAGTAGTGCCAACAGTTCATTATAATATGGGTGGAATACCTACTAATTATAAAGCAGAGGTAATAACAATGAACGGATCAGAAAAAACCGTTCCTGGACTTATGGCAATCGGTGAGGCAGCTTGTGTTTCTGTTCATGGTGCAAATAGATTAGGATCAAATTCTTTAATCGATTTAGTTGTATTTGGCAGAGCAGCAGCAAAAAGAGCCGCTGAACTTGTAAAACCTGGTATGAAACATGAAGACATTCCTCAAAGTGAAACAGATAAATGCTTAGATAGATTTGATAAATTAAGAAACTCTAAAGGATCTAATCCTACTGCAGAATTAAGATTAGCTATGCAAAAAACTATGCAATCAAAATGTGCAGTATTTAGGACTGAAAAAACATTAACAGAAGGTGTAAATGAAATTAGAAAACCTTTTGAAGGTATGGAAAATATTTCTGTAAAAGATAATTCATTGATTTTTAATACAGATTTGGTTGAAACACTTGAATTTGATAATTTGATTAGACAGGCAATCACAACTATGGACTCCGCATATAGTAGAAAAGAGAGCAGAGGGGCTCATGCAAGAGAAGATTTTCCAAAAAGAGATGACAAATCTTTTATGAAACATACCTTGTCTTGGTGTGATGGTACAAAAACTAAAATTGATTATAGACCAGTAAATATTTCAACACTTACAAGTGATGTTCAGTACTTTCCTCCACAAGAAAGAGTATATTAATGGTTCAAATAAGGTTACCTGAAAATTCAAAAATTGAAAAAGGAAACTATTATAAAGATAAAACAGGATCGAAAAATTTAAGGAAAGTAAACATTTACAGATGGGATCCTTCCACTGGAGAGAAACCGAGAATAGACACTTATGAAGTTGATATGGATAATTGTCCTTCTAAAGTTTTAGACATCTTAAACAAAATTAAAAACGAAATCGACCCATCTATCGCCTATAGAAGATCTTGTGCTCATGGTGTTTGTGGCTCTTGCGCAATGAATATGGATGGAAAAAATGGGCTTGCTTGTACTAAGCCACACTCTGAAATTAAAGGTGACATAAATATTTATCCCTTGCCTCATTTAAAAGTGTTAAAAGATTTAATTGGAGATTTAAGCACATTATACAAACAATACGAGTCAGTAGAACCTTGGCTTAAAACCTCAAAAAAAAATGATGAAAAAGAAAATCTACAATCCAAAAAAGATAGAGCAAAATTAGATGGTTTGTATGAATGCATAATGTGTGCTTGCTGTTCAACTTCTTGCCCAAGTTATTGGTGGAATGGAGAAAAATATTTAGGACCAGCGGTCTTACTTCAAGCTTATAGATGGATCATAGATAGTAGGGATGAGGATAGAAAAGCGAGACTTAAAAAAGTTGCAGATGAGCTAAAATTATATAGATGTCATACCATCATGAATTGCACAAACGCATGTCCAAAGGGTTTAAATCCAGCAAAAGCGATTGCATCTATTAAGAAAATGCTTGCAACAAGCTAATTAGTTATTTAAATAATTTTTCAATGAATTTAATTCAACACTTTGTAAATGGTAATTTATCCAAAGGTGACTCCAATAGAAGAGGTAAAGTTTTCAATCCTGCAACTGGAGAACAAACTTCTGAAGTGATACTAGGATCTAAAAAAGATTTAGATAATACAGTTTTAATCGCAAAAAAAGCTTTTGAAAGCTGGTCACTTAAGCCACCACTTCAAAGAGCAAGAGTAATGTTTAAGTTTAAAGAATTAATTGAGAAAAACTCTGATGAAATAACAAAAATGATTGTTGCAGAACACGGAAAAGTTTATGAAGATGCAAAGGGTTCTTTGACAAGGGGTTTAGAAGTTGTAGAGTTTGCATGTGGAATCCCTCAAATTTTAAAAGGAGAGTTTACTGAGAATGTTGGCTCTGAGGTTGATAGTTGGTCTATAAGACAACCATTGGGGGTTTGTGCTGGTATTACCCCATTTAATTTTCCGGCCATGGTTCCCATGTGGATGTTTCCAATGGCAATTGCATGTGGAAATACATTTATACTAAAACCATCTGAAAAAGATCCATCATGTTCAATAAAACTAGCGGAACTATTTAAAGAAGCTGGTTTACCAGATGGTGTATTTAATGTTGTTAATGGAGATAAAGAAGTTGTGGATGCAATTTTAGTTAACAAAGATATTCAGGCTGTAAGTTTTGTGGGATCTACTCCGATTGCAAAATATATATATGAAAATGCTGCTAAAAATGAAAAAAGAGTTCAGGCACTTGGTGGAGCGAAAAATCATTGCGTTGTAATGCCTGACTGCGACTTAGATCAAGCTGTAAATGGCTTGATGGGAGCAGCTTATGGATCTGCAGGAGAAAGGTGTATGGCTCAATCCGTTGCAGTTGCAGTTGGTGGCATTGGCGATAAATTAGTTGAGAAATTATCAAGAAAAGTAGAAGCCCTAAAAGTTGGCCCCGGCATGGATAAAAACTCTGAGATGGGTCCATTAGTGACTAAAGAACACTTAGAGAAAGTGAAAGGATATGTTGATTTAGGCGTTAAAGAGGGAGCAAAACTTGTTGTAGATGGAAGAAGCTTAAAACTACAAGGATATGAAAAAGGTTTCTTTATTGGAGGATGTTTGTTTGACGGTGTTAAAAAAGATATGAGAATTTATAATGAGGAAATATTTGGACCAGTACTATCAGTAGTGCGTGCAAATGATTTTTCTGAAGCTACACAATTAGTAAATGATCACGAATTTGGAAATGGAGTGAGTATTTTCACAAGAGATGGTGATGCAGCTAGAAGTTTTTCTAGTAAAATAAAAGTTGGAATGGTTGGAATAAATATTCCAATACCTGTACCAATGGCTTTTCATAGTTTTGGAGGTTGGAAAAGATCTCTTTTTGGCGATCAACACATGCATGGACCAGAGGGTGTAAGATTTTATACAAAACTTAAAACTGTAACGTCGAGATGGCCGTCAGGCATAAGATCAAACCCAGAGTTTGTTATGCCTACAATGAAATAACATGAAAAAAAAAATTTCACTTATAGGAGCTGGTCAAATAGGAGGCACGCTAGCGCATTTAATTGGGCTTAAAGAACTTGTTTCTGAAGTTGTATTGTTTGATGTTGCTCCGGGTGTTGCAAAAGGTAAAGCATTAGATATTGCACAATCATCCTCAGTTGATGGTTTCGATGTAAAATTTAAAGGTACTGACAAGTATGAGGATATAAAAGATTCTAATGTAATAATAATTACTGCAGGCGTACCTAGAAAACCTGGAATGAGTAGAGATGATCTTTTAGGTATTAATTTAAAAATCATGAAGCAAGTTGCTATTGGTGTGAAAAATAACTGCCCAGAGGCATTTGTAATATGTATTACTAATCCGCTGGATGTTATGGTTATGGCATTTCAGAAGTACTCAAAATTACCAACAAATAAAGTTGTTGGAATGGCAGGTATTCTAGATAGTTCGAGGTTTAAACTTTTTTTATCTTTAGAATTAGGTGTGCCTGTAAAACAAATCGATGCAATGGTTATGGGCGGTCATGGAGACACAATGGTTCCACTTCCTAGATTTACAAAAGTAAATGGTAAAATGTTAAATGATTTAATTAATGAGGGAAAAATTTCAGCAGATAAAGTTGAAAGTATAAATCAGAGAACAAGGGATGGAGGTGCAGAAATAGTAAAATATTTAGAAAAAGGATCAGCTTATTATGCTCCCGCAGCCTCGGGTGTAGAAATGGCCATATCTTTTCTTAATGATGAAAAAAAAGTTTTACCATGTGCAGCACATTTAAACGGAGAGTATGGTATTAAAAACGTTTATGCTGGTGTTCCAGTTTTGATTGGTAATAAAGGTGTCGAAAAAATCGAGGAAATCCAGCTCGATGAAAAAGAAAAAAAAGAATTTTTAAATTCAATTAATGCGGTTGAAAAACTTTGGGAGGCAGCCATAAAAATTGATCCTGAATTGAATAATTGATGAATATTCATGAATATCAAGCAAAAGAATTATTAAAAAAGTTTGGCGCTCCAGTTCCAAATGGAGTTCACGGCGAAACTTCTAAAGATCTATTAAATAAATCAAAATTACTTAAGACTGAAAAATACGTCTTAAAAGCCCAAATTCACTCTGGAGGAAGAGGAAAAGCTGGAGGTATTAAAATTACTAATTCCTTAGAGGAATTAAAACAAGCTGCTGATCAAATGTTAGGTAAAACTTTAGTTACTAATCAAACAGGTCCAAAAGGTAAAAAAGTTAAAAAATTGTATGTAGAGGAGTCATCTATAATAGATAAAGAATTTTACTTATCGTGTTTGGTAGATAGAGCAAAATCAAAGATTGCGTTTATTTCTTGTTTAGAAGGAGGAATGGATATTGAGGAAATAGCAAAGAAAAATCCTGAAAAAATAATTACAACAAGAATTGATGTTGAAAAAGAAATTTCTGATTTAGATTGTGAAAAGGTTATAGATGTTTTTAAATTAGAATATGATGCTAAAGACCAAGCAATTGAACTTATTAAATCTATGTATAGATTATTTATTGAAAAAGATGCAAGTTTAATTGAGATAAACCCTTTAGTTTTAACAAAAGAAAACAATATTCTTTGTTTAGATGCAAAAATTAATTTTGACGATAACGCTATTTTTAGACACCCAGATATTTATGAACTTCGTGATCTAAATGAAGAAGACCCAACTGAAATTGAGGCTAATAAACAAGAACTTTCTTATATTAAACTCGATGGAAATATTGGATGTATGGTAAATGGTGCAGGACTAGCTATGGCAACAATGGATATAATAAAATTATTTGGTGGTAGCCCGGCAAACTTTTTAGATGTTGGTGGCGGAGCATCAAAGGATAAAGTTGCAGCTGCTTTTAAAATGATACTCAGTGATAAAAATGTAAAAGGTATCTTAATTAATATCTTTGGAGGCATAATGAGATGCGATGTATTAGCTTTAGGTGTAGTTGAAGCTGCTAAAGAAATGAAAATAGATATCCCATTAGTTGTCAGATTAGCAGGTACTAATTATGAAAAAGGAAAAAAAATCTTAGACGATTCTAAATTAAAAATTATTTCTGCCTCAGATTTATCTGAAGCTGCAAAAAAAGTTGTAGAGATTACTAAATAATATGTCGATATTAGTGAATAAAAATACAAAACTTATTTGTCAAGGTTTCACTGGTTCTCATGGAACATTTCATTCTGAACAGTCTATTTTATATGGAACAAATTTAGTAGGTGGAGTAACACCTAGAAAGGGGGGCCAAACACATCTTGGTAAACCAGTCTTTGATACAGTTAAGGAAGCTAAAGAAAAAACTGGTGCAAATGCCACTATGATTTATGTTCCAGCAAAGTTTGCAGCAAATGCAATTATTGAAGCAATAGAGGCATCAATTGAAATTATAGTTTGTGTTACTGAGGGAATTCCAATTATTGATATGTTGAAGGTAAAAAAGTATTTATCTAAATCTAAATCAAGATTAATTGGGCCTAACTGTCCTGGTATTATTACACCTGATGAATGTAAAATTGGAATCATGCCTGGAAACATCCATAAAAAAGGGTCAGTTGGAATAGTCTCAAGATCTGGAACACTAACCTACGAGGCTGTTGCACAAACAACAGCTAATGGACTAGGTCAATCAACATGCATCGGAATTGGAGGAGATCCAATCAATGGGACAAATTTTATAGATTGTTTGGATTTATTTTTGAAAGACGAAAGTACAAAATCAATTGTTATGATTGGTGAAATTGGTGGAAGTGCTGAGGAAGATGCAGCTGAATTTATCTCTAAACATGAAATAAAAAAACCAATGGTTGGTTTTATTGCTGGTCTCACAGCACCCAAAGGTAAAAGAATGGGACATGCCGGAGCCATTATTTCTGGAGGGAAAGGTGGAGCCAAAGAAAAGATAAAAATTTTGCAAAAAGCAGGTATTACAATTACAGAGTCGCCCGCAGATATTGGAAAAACCTTACTTAATAAATTGTCACTTTAAAATCTATAGTTAAACATTATAATAAGATAATAATAATGACTTCTAGTAAAAATATTGAATTTAAAAAAACATCTTTTTTAAATAAATCAAATAATGCTTTTATTGAAGAAATGTACATCAAGTATATTGAAAAAGATCCAAATTTACCCAAAAGTTGGAGAGAATATTTTAAAGATCTAAACGATGATATTGAGTCAATAATCAAAGAAGTAGAGGGACCTTCTTGGGCTCAAAGAAAAAAAGTTAATCTAGATAAAGTTACTAACGAATTAGCTGGACAAAATCAAAACATTTCAACTTCGCAAAGCTCAATAACACAATCAATTAAAGCAATCGCACTTATT
>CACHRP010000010.1 GCA_902582315.1 uncultured Pelagibacteraceae bacterium | reverse complement strand
ACAATTCACACAACTTATAGCTAGAAGAATTAGAGAACTAGGCGTTTATTCAGAGATAATTAGCCATAAAAAATTGAATTCAAAATTAAATAAATCAAAAATACTAGGAATAATTTTATCTGGTGGTCCATTAAACGTTTATCAATCTAAAAAAGTAAAGTTTAGAAAAGAATTATTTGAATGGAATATTCCAATATTAGGAATTTGTTTTGGTCATCAAGTAATATCAAAAGAACTAGGAGGAAAAGTCAAAAAAGCAAAACATAGAGAATTTGGTTTGGCAAAACTAAAGAGAATTAATAAAAGTAAATTAACTCAAAACTTTTTCAATAAAAATGGTTTAAACAAAGTTTGGATGAGTCATGCAGATGAAGTAACAAAGTTAGCGAAAGGATTTAAAGTAATTGCAAAAACTGAAACCTCAAAATTTTCGATTATTGAAAATTCTTCTAAAAAACTTTATGGAATACAATTTCATCCAGAAGTAACTCATACTGAAAGAGGGAAAATAATATTAAAAAACTTTATTTTCACAATATGTAATACAAAAAAAAACTGGTCATCTAAAAATCAAAAAAAAATCCTTGTAGATGATGTGAAAAGAATTGTTAGTAATTCTAAAGTGATATGTGCTCTTTCTGGAGGTGTTGATAGTAGTGTTGTTGCAAAGTTAATTCATAACGCAATAGGAAATAAACTGACGTGTATTTTTGTAAATACTGGTTTGTTAAGAAAAAATGAGGAAATACAAGTAGTTAAAACTTTTAGACAAAAATTTAAGATAAATCTTATTTATGTGGATGCTAAAAACCTTTTTTTAAAGAAGCTAAGTAAAGTTTCTGATCCTGAAAAGAAAAGAAAAATAATTGGAAATTTATTTATTAAAATATTCGAGAGATACGCAAAAAAAATTAAAAACGTTAAATATTTAGCACAAGGGACGTTATATCCAGATTTAATTGAAAGTAGGTCAGTAACAGGGAGCCAGACTTCTAAAATCAAATCTCACCATAATGTTGGGGGTTTGCCAAAAAAAATGAAATTAAAATTAGTTGAGCCATTGAAATTATTATTTAAGGATGAAGTTAGAAAATTAGGTTTAGAGCTCAAATTATCAAAAGAAATTGTAATGAGGCATCCTTTTCCAGGACCAGGATTAGCAATTCGTATGCCTGGGGAAATAACAAAAGATAAAATCAGAATTTTAAAAGATGCCGATGATATTTATATAAACTCACTAAAAAATTTCAATTTCTATGACAAGATATGGCAAGCCTACGCTGCTTTGTTGCCAGTCAAGACTGTTGGAGTTATGGGAGATAATAGGACTTATGAATATATGTGTTTGTTAAGAGCAATTACTTCAGAAGATGGCATGACTGCTGATACCTTTGATTTTAATAAAGAATTTATGCAGATTGTTTCAAATAAAATAATAAATGATATTAAAGGTATAAATAGAGTTGTTTATGACATAACATCTAAACCACCAAGCACCATAGAATTAGAGTGATGAATAACAAAATAAAAAAAATTATTAACAAAAAAAATAAATCTAAAATTGTTTGTCTTACCGCTTACTCTAAAAATATTGCGGAAATAGTAGATAAGCATGCAGATATTGTTCTAGTTGGCGACTCTTTAGGGTCAGTGCTTTACAATTATAATACAACAAGAAAAGTTAATCTTAAAATGATGTTAGAGCACACAAAAAGTGTTAGGATGGGTGTAAAAAAAAGTCTTCTCGTAATTGATATGCCTTATAATACATATAGAAATAAATCTGAGGCGCTCAAAAACTCAAAGCTTGCCATGAAACAAACAAAGTGCGACGCAGTTAAAGTAGAAGGCGGAGTTAGAGTACAACATATAGTTCGTCACCTAGTAAATAATAAAATCCCTGTAATGGGCCACATTGGACTAACACCGCAGACTATTAAAGGTAAATTTAAATCAGTAGGTAAAACTGAAAAAGAGAAAAATAAACTATTTAAAGATGCTAAAGCTTTGGAGAATAGTGGGGTGTTTGGAATAGTTTTAGAATGCACTTATAGTGATATTTCAAAAAAAATTTCTAAATTATTAAAAATTCCAACTATAGGTATCGGAGCTTCAGTTTACTGCGATGGACAGGTTTTAGTTACAGATGATATTTTAGGTTTAACTGATGCTAAAATTAAATTTGTTAAAAAATATGTAAATATCAAAAAAATTATAAATGTAGCAGTTTCAAAATTTAAATCTGAGGTTAAATCAAAAAAATATCCTACAAAAAAATACTCTTATTAGAAATATTTTTTAAAGTTTTCGTTGATCGATAATATTTCTAAATCCACTAGTCCACCTATAACAAGTTGAAGAGCAACTAACAAAATAAAACCTAATCCCACGTAAGCAATCCATAAATGTTTCTGAATATAGTTAGCAAGAACGGTAGCAAGAGCACCAGTTAAGATTACAGATAAAACTAATCCAAATATCATAAATCCAAAATGCCCTTTTGATGCACCAACCACACCAATAACATTATCAAAACTAATTGTTATATCTGCAAATAAAACTTTATATACGCTTTGAATATAAGATGGTTCTTTTGATTTTTTTTGTCGGTGATTTAACTTTTTTTATTTCAAATAAGTCTTTTTTAAGATCATAAACAATCCAAATTAACAATAAACCACCGAGAATTTTAATAAAATAAAATTTAAATAAATATGTGGCAAATAATGCAAAAACTACTTTGAATACTAATGCTCCTGCAACACCCCAAAGTATTATTTGTCTTCTGTTTTTCGGTACAAAGTTAGCAGCTATTAATCCTATTATTATTGCATTATCCGCAGCTAAAATTATATCAATAAAAATAATTTGGGTTAATATTACAATTTCTTCTATCAAGGTGGTCTATATTTAAAAAAATTAATGTTTCCCAATCTTTAGTAGGAAAAATTTATTAATACTTTGAAATCCTTTTTCCGTCAATTATTTCTTTGAGCTGATCGTATTCTTTACAATTGCAACTTTCTAAAATAGTCAATTGCTCGATTGCTTTATCTTTTCTGTTTGTATTAAGATAAAGTTCACCTAGATATTGGTTTATTCTTTTATGATTTGGCTTGATTTTTAAACCAGATAAATAATATTTTTCAGCTTCAATAAAGTTGCCTAGTTTTCTGCTTGTAAATCCTAAATAATTGAGCGTATCTGCATTATTCGGCTTTTCTTTATTAGATTCAAAAAACAATTTAAAAGCTCTCTCATATTTTTTTTCTGCCTTAGCTAGACTCTTTTCAGCCTTAGTGGATTTACCTTTTTTCAAAAACTTATTTGCTTTTTTTTCTAAATGCTTGCCTGACAAAACTAGTTTATGACCTTTTTCGTATTTTGAAACTTTGCCCTCATTTCCTCCATCAGTATCTCCGGGAGATCCAGCGGAAAAAGCTGGTACAGCCGAAAGTAAAAAAACAACAATCAGAACAGTTACTTTATTGAACATATTTGCAATATAGGAATTAAAGTTTTTTTAACAACCATCTTTTTAATTAGTGGACAATTTTACACTTTATTTAGACTAATTTATTTGTATTTTTAAAGCTTCGTATTCTTCACACCCACAATTTTTAAGAGAATTGAGTATTTCCTTGGTATCGCTAATTCTGTTTTGATTTTTGTAAAAAATTCCTAAATTGTACTTTATACTATTATGCTGCTCATTTAACTCTAAACCTAAAAGATAGTAAATTTCAGCATTATCATTAAATCCTAATTTTGCACTGCATAAACCTAAGTAATTTAATATATCAGGATTTGCAGGATCCTCGGCGTTAGCTTCTAAAAAAAAATCTAAAGCTTTTTCAAATTTAATTTTAGCCTTTTTAAATTTACCTTTTTTTTCAGTTTTTAGTGCTCTTTCTAACTCTTTATAACCAAGCTTGTAGGGTCCTGATGGGAGAGGTCCTTCTCTACCTAAGTTTTCTTGTTTACCTTCGTATGCATAGGCTTTTAATAATATTGAGATTAAAAAAAATAATAAAAGTATGTAATAAAAATTTTTCATTAAGTAAATTTTTTCATTTTATTAAGAGGTGTCAAATTCAAATTATTTTTAGAAAGTTCTTCTTTAATTACTTTTGCTGTATTTAAAGAATTTTCATTATCTCCGTGAATACAAATAGAATCGATTTCACACGGAATTTGTTTACCTGAGTAACAATTTATGGCTTGGTTTTTGACCATAGATAAAATATGTTTTTTAGCTATATTAGGATTTGTGATTAATGCATTTGGTTTAGTTCTAGAAACTAAATTACCATCATCTTCATAATTTCTGTCAGCAAAAATTTCACAAGCAATTCTCATATTTAATTTTTTTGCTGCTGTTTCCATTTTTGACCCTGTTGGAACAAGATATATTAACTCTTTGTTTAGTTTGTAAATTATATTAGCAAGTATGGTTGCTAAATTAATATCTTCGCAAGCCATATTATTTAAAGCTCCGTGCGGCTTGATATGGGTTACATTTTCATTATGCTTCTCAGCTATATTTTGAAGAATTTCATATTGGTCTTTAATAAGTTTTTCAATTTCTTTCTCAGAAATAACAAGTCTTTTTCTACCAAAATTTTCAGGATCATTAAAAGATGGATGGGCACCAATACTTACTCCATTTTTCTTTGAAATCAAAATAGTACTATCCATAGTTTCATAATCACCAGCATGATACCCACAGGCAATGTTTGCTGAATTGACAATTTCTAACAATTTTGGATCGTTAACGTTTGAATGATGTTTGGATTTTTCTCCTAAATCACAATTAATATTAATTTCCATACTATCCATTGTTAAAGTATAACATGTCATGATAAAAAATATATCAAATCTTGGTGACGCAGCACTATATTGTGATTTTGGAAATGAAGTAAATCAAAAGACAAACACTGAAGTAATAAAATATTTTGAAAATATAAAATATCTAAAAATAAAAGGAATAAATAATTTAACACCCTCTTACAATAAACTTATAATATCATTTGATTTAAACATAATAAATTTTAAAGAACTTAAAAAAAAAATTGAAGATATTAATATTCCTGAAAAGTATATTAAAAAGGACCATAAAATAATAAAAATTCCAACTTGTTGTGATGATGAATTTGCATTGGATATTGAGCGACTTTCATCAAAATTAAAATTAACAAAAAAAGAAATTTTAGAAAAATATTTAAATAAAGAGTATTTCTGTTATATGACTGGCTTTATTGCTGGAATGCCTTTCTTAGGTGATATTGATAAAAAAATTAGACTAGAAAGACTTGAAACACCAAGAGTCAAAGTCCCAAAAGGAGCCGTTGGAATTACAGAACAGTTCACAAACATCTACACTTTTGAGAGTCCTGGTGGCTGGAATATTTTAGGAAGTACTCCAATAAAAATTTTTGATCAAAAAAATGAGAAACAACCAATATTAATTAATCCTGGTGATAGGGTCTTATTCTACGAAATTAACAAAAAAGAATACATCAAACTTAATGAAAAAGAATAAAATTTTAGTCCTGAGAGAGGGTATAAATTCAACATTTCAAGATTTAGGAAGGAATAATTTTTACCATATAGGTTTACCTTTTAGTGGTGCCATGGACAAAAGAAATTATTTAATAGCAAATAAATTGGTTGGAAATAAACGGAACGAGGCAGTTATTGAATTTGCGTATCAAGGACCACTATTAAAAATAGAGGATGGTAATGTAAATTTTGCAATATCCGGTGATATTAAATTTAATATAAAAAAAAACGGTAAATTAATAACCGGTGATTGCTATAAAAATTATAATTTATCAAAAGGTGATGAAGTAGATATTATATCAACTAATAATTCAGTTTATGGATATTTCGCAGTCAGTGGTGGTTTTGACATTAAAAATAATTTTGGAAGTTTTTCTACTCATGTAAGATCAAATGTTGGTGCGAACAATGGAAATAAAATTCAAAAAAATGAAAAATTTTTTATAAAAGATTTTAAAGTAAAGGTTGCCAGTAAAAGTCTTAAATATATGAATTCAAAAATAGAATATATAAGAATATTGAAAGGAACTAATTTCGATTATTTTTTTGAACAATCAATAAAAGAATTTACCTCTAAAGAATTTTTAGTTAGCAAACTTTCTGATCGTATGGGCATGAGACTTGAAGGGCCCAAAATTAAAAATTTTAAAGAAACAAATATTAGATCAGAGGGTCTATTAAAAGGTGTAATCCAAGTACCAGCAGACGGTAATCCGATTATCATGTTGTCTGATCACGGAACTATTGGAGGATACCCTAAAATTGGTGTAGTTATTAGTGCTGATTATGATAGATTGGTACAAACACCTCCAGGTAAAAAAATTAAATTTGAATTAATTGAATTAAAAGAAGCTGAAAAACTCTATAAATTATATCAAATGGAAACTGAAAATCTTTTAAGTCAAATATAATGAATATTATATCTAAATTACCTGGTCCGCTTTTAGTTTTTTTTGGAGCTTTAAGTCTCAGCTTTGGAGGGCTTATTGTTAAATCATTTCAAGGTGCAAATTTGTGGCAAATTTTGTTTTGGAGATCAATTTTTTTTATATTAGTTGTTAGTATTTTTTTAATACTGACGTATAGAAAAAAAGTTTTTACTGCTTTTGTTAGTTCTGGAATACCTGGACTTGTGGGTGGGCTAATATTATCCACTGGTTTTTGCGGGTATGTTTTTGCTATGTATAATACCACCGTTGCAAACACAAATTTTATAATTCAAACTCAAACAATATTTTTAGCAATATTTGGATATTTATTTCTGAAGGAAAAAGTTTCAAAATTAACTTTAGTTTCAATTATTTTGGCAATTTCAGGAATAATTTTAATGGTTGGAACTTCTTTATCCCCAGGCCAAATGTCAGGTAATATTGCAGCTTTCATTATGCCAGTATCATTTGCAATTTTAATTTTAATTGTAAGAAAATATCCCACTGTTGATATGGTGCCATTACAATTGATTGCAGGTATATGTGCAATGTTTGTTGGTTATTTAGTTGCTGGAAAAATCATGATTTCTTTTAATGATATTTTTCTAGGATTTCTAGCAGGATTTTTTCAATTAGGTTTTGGTTTTATTTTAATTACTATTGGAGCAAGACGAACCCCATCAGCATTAGTGGGAATCATTATGTTAACAGAAGCCGTTTTAGGGCCCATGTGGGCATGGATTTTTATTAATGAGCAACCTCCTTTAATGGTCCTCATTGGAGGAAGTGTTGTAATTATAGCTGTTCTGCTTCAATTTTTACCACTTTTAAAAAAAAATAAGGCTTCATTACAATCTTAAAGGGCTATCATTTTACTAAATTTATGCTATAAGAGTTTCACGGGAGAGACCACATTAGTGTGGCGCCGAAGGAGCAACCACCCCGGAAACTCTCAGGCAAAAGGACCGTAAATATTAACTCTGGAAAGAGAAAAATTCTCGCCGAAGGAGCAAATCTCTCAGGCACATAGACAGAGGGGGCAAAGAGTTAATATTTTATGAAAAAAACGCCTCTGTACAATCTTCATCAAAAACATGGCGCAAAATTTGTGCAATTTGCTGGTTATGAAATGCCGATTCAATATGAAACTGGCATAGTAAAAGAACATATAACCACTAGAAATAATTCAGGAATATTTGATGTATCTCACATGGGTCAGTTATTTTTAAAAGGCGGTGATGAATTAACAAATGATTTACAGAAAATATTCCCAATTGATTTAGCAAAAATTTCAATAAACCAAAGCAAGTATTCTTTTTTGATGAAAGAAAATGGTGGAATATATGATGATCTTATAATTACAAAATTAAAAGATGGTTACATGATAATATTAAATGCTGCTTGTAAAGATGCAGATTTAAATATTTTAAAAAGTAAAATCGGTGAAAAATATCAAATTAATTTATCAGATAACTTATCTTTAATAGCAATACAGGGACCTAAAGCAAAAGATGTTCTAGATTCACTTGTACCAGGTGTTACTAAACTTAAATTTATGAATGGTAACCAATTTAAGTACAAAGACTTAGACATCTATATAACTAGATCTGGCTATACTGGTGAAGATGGTTTCGAAATTTCGATTAACAATAAAATTGTGGAAAGTTTTGTGGAAAAACTTATTGAAAAAGGTTCTACAATGATTGGCTTAGGAGCTAGAGATACTTTAAGATTAGAAGCTGGACTTTGTTTATATGGTCATGATTTAGATGAGAATACTAGTCCAATAGAGGCAAATCTAAAATGGGCAATTTCAAAAAGCAAAATTAATGAAAAGTTTCCAGGTTCAGAATTTATTAAGAAACAATATAACGAAGGTGTTTCAAAACTTAGAGTTGGAATAAAACCTGAAACAAAAGTGATAGCAAGAGAGTCTACAAAAATATTTGATGATAAAGATAATGAAATTGGAAAAGTAACTAGTGGAACTTTTGGACCAAGCGTTAATGGTCCTATAGCAATGGGATACATTCATAACGATTATTCAAAAAAAAATACAAAAATCTTTTTAGAAGTAAGAGGAAAAAGGGTACCAGCAAGTATTTGCGAAATGCCTTTTTATAAAAAAAACTATGTTAGAGAAGGAGGAGACAATGTCAGAAATTAAATTTTCAAAAGAACATGAATGGATAACAGTTGATGGTGAGGTAGCAACTATTGGTATAACCAAACACGCAACAGAGCTTTTAGGCGATATTGTTTTTGCTGAATTGCCAGAGAAAGGTTCTAATGTAAATAAGGATGCTACGGCAGGCGTAGTCGAGTCGACTAAAGCTGCTAGTGATGTTTATACACCTATTTCTGGTGAAGTTGTCGATACAAATCAATCAATCGTAGATGATCCATCTAAAATCAATTCTGATCCTGAAGGTGATGGATGGTTTTTTAAACTCAAAATTAAAGATCCAGCTGAAATGAATACTTTAATGAATAGGGATGAATATGACAAATTTGCAAAGGAGAGTGCTAGTTAATGTTACATAATTCTGAAAAAGATTTTATCAAAAGACATATTGGACCATCTAAGAAAGATGAAAAAGATATGTTAGGACAGCTCGGTTATCAAAATATAAATGAATTAATTAGTCAAACTGTACCAGAAAAAATATTGTTTAAAGGAGAACTAAATATTGGTGAACCTAACTCTGAATATGAGGCACTAAGAATATTAAAAGGTTTATCTAGAAAAAATCAAATTTACTCAAATTTTATTGGTATGGGTTATTATGGAACATATACCCCAAACGTAATTATAAGAAACATATTGGAAAATCCTGGCTGGTATACTTCTTACACTCCTTATCAGCCTGAAGTCGCTCAGGGAAGATTGGAAATGTTACTAAACTTTCAACAAATGATAATTGACTTTACTGGGATGGATATCGCAAATGCGTCCTTGTTAGATGAGGGGACAGCCGCCGCTGAAGCTATGGGTCTCAGTCACAGACTTAATAAAAAAGATAGTGATCTTGTTTTTATTTCTAAAGATTGTCACCCTCAAACAATAGAGGTAGTAAAAACAAGAGCAGAACCTTTGGGGCTTAAAGTTTTAATTGGAGACGATGAAGAGCTAAACAATATAAAAAATGATATTGTATGTGGTATCCTTCAATACCCTGGAACCTTGGGTGATATAAAAGATCCAAGTGAAAATATAAGTAAAATTAGAAAAAGAAATGGAAAAGCTATACTTGCTTGTGATTTATTATCTTTAGCAAAATTAAAAACGCCAGCAGAACTAGGCGCTGATATTGCTATAGGTAGTTCACAAAGATTTGGAATTCCTTTAGGTTATGGAGGTCCACACGCAGCATTTTTTGCGACTAAAGATGAATTTAAGAGATCTATGCCAGGAAGAATTATTGGAGTTTCGGTAGATAGACATGGAAATAAAGCTTATAGACTCGCATTACAAACCAGAGAACAACATATAAGAAGAGATAAGGCGACGAGTAATATTTGTACTGCTCAAGCACTGCTTGCAATTGTTTCTGCAGCATATGCAATTTATCATGGGCCTAAAGGAATTAGGACGATATCAGAAAGAGTTTCTCAACTTGCTAAAAATTTTGCTGATAAACTAAAACAGTCAGGTTATGAACTTTATTCAGATTATTTCTTTGACACTGTAACGGTGTTAACAAAAGATAAAACTGAACAAATATTTCAAAATGCTTTATCTCAAAAAGTAAATATCAGAAAAGTAAATTCTGAAATGTTAGCAGTGTCTTTTGATGAAAAGAAAAATGTTTACAGAGCAAATCAACTTCTAAAAATATTTAATTGTGCTGAAGCTATAAAAGAAAATCCAACAGAAAGTTTACCTAATCTTCCAAAAAATTTACTTAGAACTTCTAATTATTTAGAACACAAAGTATTTAATAGTTATCACTCAGAAACAGAAATGATTAGGTATTTAAAAAGACTTGAGGATAAAGATATAGCTCTTAATAGAACAATGATTGCATTGGGTTCATGTACAATGAAACTAAATGCCGTTGCAGAAATGATACCTATTAGTTGGAGAGAATTTTCAGAACCGCATCCTTTCGCTCCAATAGAGCAAATGGAAGGTTTTAGAACTTTATTTACTGATTTGAAAAATTGGTTGAGATCAGTAACTGGATTTTCTGGAGTTTCTTTGCAACCAAATGCAGGTGCCCAAGGAGAATATGCCGGTCTTATGGTGATTAGAAAATATCATATGGAGAGAGGTGAAAAAAATAGAAATGTATGCTTAATCCCTAGTTCGGCACATGGTACAAACCCTGCAAGTGCTCAAATGGCAGGAATGAAAGTTGTAGTCGTTAATTGTGATAAAGATGGAAATGTCGACTATGAAGATCTTAAAAAGAAAGTTGAACAGAATTCAGAAAATCTAGGTGCTTTAATGGTTACTTATCCGTCAACGCATGGAGTTTTTGAGGAAAGAATATCTGACATATGCGAATTAATACATAAGCATGGAGGCCAAGTTTATATGGATGGCGCAAACCTTAACGCTTTAGTTGGTATTGCTAAACCTGGTAACTTTGGACCAGATGTTTGTCACATAAACTTACATAAAACATTCTGTATTCCGCACGGTGGTGGTGGTCCAGGTATGGGACCAATAGCATGTAAAAGACATTTGGAAATATATTTGCCAACACATCCAGTAATAAAAGATTGTGGTCCAGCTACAGGTATTGGGCCCATATCTGCAGCCCCTTGGGGAAGTTCAAGTATTTTATCAATCTCTTGGATGTATATAAAAATGATGGGTTCAGAAGGTCTTAAACTTGCATCACAAATAGCAATTTTAAATGCTAACTACATAGCTCACAAGTTAAAGGACCACTATCCAATATTATATAAAGGTGCAAATGGAAATGTAGCTCATGAATGTATAATTGATATCAGATCTATTAAAAATGATACAGGAATAACCGAGGAAGATATAGCGAAGAGATTGATCGATTTTGGCTTTCATGCTCCAACAATGTCTTGGCCGGTGCCAGGAACTATGATGATAGAACCGACTGAAAGCGAAAGTTTAAATGAAATTGACAGATTTTGTGACACTTTAATTAAAATTAAAAAGGAAATTGATAAAATAAAAAATGGAGAATTTGATAAGATAGATAATCCAATTAAAAATGCTCCACATACTGATCTAGAATTAGCATCGAATGAATGGAAACATAAATATTCTAGAGAAGAGGCAGCATATCCATCTAAATTTTTAAAATCTAATAAGTTTTGGCCACCGGTTTCAAGAGTAGACAATGTATATGGTGACAAAAATCTTTTTTGTACTTGTCCAAGTATGGATGAATTCAAAGAAGATGCAGCTTAAAGGTTAATGAAAATTGCAGTCATTGGCTCAGGTATTTCTGGCTTAAGCTCTGCGTATTATTTATCAAAAAAACACAAGGTCGATTTATTTGAAAAAGAAGATCACTTTGGTGGACATGCGTATACTATTGACATTGATTATGACAAAGATGGCAAAAAAAATTTGCCAATTGATATTGGATTTATTGTTTTTAATTATAAAACTTACCCAAATCTCATAAATTTTTTTAGTGAAAATAATATTGAAATAGAAAAAAGCGACATGAGCTTTTCTGTTTCGGTAAAAGGTAAAAATATAGAATATTGTGGAAAGGGACTAAATGGTATTTTTATAAACCGTAAGAATATTTTTAATCTTAAGTTTTTAAAAATGTTTTTCGAAATAATAAAATTTTATAGTCAATGTGATAAGCTCAATGAATTAAACGATGAATTAACTTTAAACAGTTTTCTTAAAAATAAAAGATTATCTCAATATTTTATTAATTATCATATTTTACCTATGGTTTCAGCTATTTGGTCTATGCCACCTTATGAGGCGGGTCAAATGCCTTTAAAATTTTTTATAAAATTTTTCCAAAATCATGGACTGTTTAAATTTAAAGAAAGACCTCAGTGGTTTACAGTCAAAAATAGAAGCAGAACTTATGTAAACAAGATTTTAGAAAAAATCAGTGGCGAGTATTTTAAAAATTATAATATTAATAAGGTAGAAAGAAAAACAGATGGTGTGAGAGTATTTTACGGAGAAGACAATGAGTTTTTTGATTATGACAAAGTAGTATTTGCAACGCATGCGGATCAAACTATTTCTATAATTAAAAATCCCACTGATGAAGAAAAAAATTTACTAACTAAATTTAATTATAAAAAAAATATTGCATTGATTCATACTGATGAAAAAGTGATGCCATTAAATAGAAAAGCATGGTCATCTTGGAATTCCTCAATTAATTCAAACAATATGAAAGAAAGCTCTATTACTTATTGGTTAAATTTATTACAGAATTTAAATGTTAGAAAAAATATATTTTTAACACTTAATCCTTTTTTTCAAGTTGATAAAAATAAAATTATTAAAAAAGTTGAATTTACTCATCCTTATTATAACCAGGAAGCTTTGAGTTTTCAAAAAAATTTAAGTAATATTCAAAATAAAAAAAATATTTTGTTTTGCGGAAGTTATTTCGGTTATGGTTTTCATGAGGATGGAATAAAATCATCAATTGATATGCTCAAATTTTTAGATGATTGAAGAGTCTTATATTTATAATGGCAGGGTAATTCATAAAAGATTTAAACCAAAAGAACATACTTTTAATTACAAAGTATTTTCTTTATTTCTGGATTTAGATGAGATCAAAAAAATCGATAAGGAAATACCTTTTTTCTCATATAATAAGTTTAATCTAATAAGTTTCCATGACAAAGATCACGGTGATAGGAATAATAATTCTTTAAAAGAATGGGTAATAAGAAATTTAAAAAACATAGATATTAACGAGAAAAATATTAAAATTAAAATTTTATGTTATCCAAGAATTTTTGGATATGTATTTAATCCACTAAGCATATTTTTTGTTTATAATTCAAAATCGTCACTTATAGCAATACTTTACGAAGTAAAAAATACATTTGGGGAACAACACACATATGTATTTAAAACAAATCAAGAAACAAAAAACATCAAAAATGATTGTATAAAAAAGTTTTATGTTTCTCCATTCATGGATCTAGATTCAAAATATTTTTTTAGAATTACGAATCCTGGTGAAAATTTATCTGTGATAATTGATCAAATAGATAAAGATGGAAAATTACTATTCGCATCTCAAGACGGTAGAAGGACAAACCTTAATACTAAAAACCTTATATTTTCGTATTTAAAACACCCTTTGATGACATTTAAAATAATATCAGCGATACATTTTGAGGCATTAAGGTTATGGCTAAAAGGAATTAAACTGGTACCTAAGAAAATAAAAATTAAAAATAATATAAGTATTGAAAAAAAATGAAATTAGTCTCTGTCGCAGATAGAATAGTATTTTCGTCTATTAAAAATTTTGAATACGGGCAAATAAATTTAAAAAATTACGATGGCAAAGAATATAAATTGGGAAACGAAAACTCTCATCTAAAAGCAAATTTAATAATAAATAAACCTGGAGTAACATTAAATATTTTAAATAAAGGAAGTATTGGTTTAGCCGAATCTTATATGCGTGGAGAATTTGAAACTGACAATTTGACAAATCTAATAGAAATTACTGCTAAAAATATCAAAAAAGTTCATAAATTTTCTGGAGTTTTAGATTTACCATTAATAAATTTTTTCAAATATTTATTTATTAAGAATACAAAAAAAAGAAGTAAAGAAAATATTTCTAAACATTATGATCTTGGAAACGAATTTTTTTCATTGTGGTTAGATAAAACTTTAACTTATTCAAGTGCAATATTTGATAAAGATAAAACTGATCTAGAGGCCGCTCAAATTAATAAATATAAAAAACTATCGTTTTTAGTTAAACCAAAAACTGGTGATAGGATGCTAGAGATTGGATGTGGTTGGGGGGGTTTTGCAGAGTATGTGGGAAAAAATTATGACATAAAGTTAGATTGCATTACAATATCTCAAAAACAGTATGAATATGCAAAAGAAAGAATATTTAAAAATGGATTAAACGAAAAAGTAAATATAAAGATGCAAGATTACCGTGACGTCAATAATAAATATAATTCAATAGCTTCTATAGAAATGATAGAGGCGGTAGGTCAAAATTATCTAAAAAGTTTTTTTAACAAAATAAAACAAAACTTAGAACCAAATGGAAGTGCAGCTATACAAGCTATCACAATCGATGATAGCCTATATAATAGATATAAGACTAAACAGGATTTTATTCAAAAATATATTTTTCCAGGTGGATTTTTACCTTGTAAAAAAAGCTTAATAAAATATGCAAAAGAAACAAATTTAAATTTTAATCAGTGCAATTCATACGGATTACATTATTCTAATACCTTAATGATGTGGAGAGATGAATTTTTAAAAAAATGGGATAATATTTCAAAACAGGGATTTGATGTAACTTTTAAAAGAATGTGGAATTTCTACTTATCTTATTGTGAAGCTGGATTTAAATCAAAAAATATAGATTTAATACAATTTTCACTACAGAATAAATAATTTATGAAAAAAATTAATTTATATAATAATTTTTTATTGCTAATTTTTTTTGTATTTATTACAAGTTGCTCTGGAAATAGTGCAATGAAACCTGAAGATTTCAAAGACCAAAAACCTAGACTTATAATTGAAGATTATTTGACAGGAAATGTTAAAGCATGGGGTATTCTTCAGAATAGATCAGGCAAAGTAACACGTCAATTTTCTGCAGATTTAGATGGGAAATGGGATGGTAATCAACTTATTTTAGACGAAAAGTTTAATTGGACTGATGGAGAAGTTCAAACACGACAGTGGAAAATAAATAAAATTGATGATCATAATTATGAAGGAACAGCGAGTGATGTAGTTGGAAAAGCAAAAGGATATTCCTATGGTCCAGCATTTAAATTTGAATATGTTCTTCTAGTTCCTGTTAAAGGTAGAGAAATTAAAATTACTTTTGACGATTGGATATTTAAACAAGACGATAGAGTTGCGATTAATAGAGCTACAATGACAAAGTTTGGTATAAAAGTAGCTGAACTAACGGTTATGTTTGTTAAAGACTAACGTTTTTGATATTTTGTAAGCTTACTCAATAATTTAAGATATAACCAGTTTGGCAATATTTTAAGAAATTTTAAAACTAAAGTTAATTGTTTTGGAAAATGAATTTCAAATGCATTTGAATTTACTAAACCATCATAAATTTTATCTGCAGCATATTCAGTTGTTTTTAGAAAAGGCATTTTAAAATCATTTTTATCAGTCATGGGTGTTTTAATAAAACCTGGAGATATTAATGAAACTCTTACTCCATATCTTTTAAAATCAAAATATAAACTTTCAGCTAAGTTATTTAATGCAGATTTAGATGGACCGTAACCAGTAGAATTTGGCAAACCTCTATAACCAGCTATTGATGAAACAATTGAGATGTGACCTTCGCCTAAACCTTTAAAATATTTTTCTACGGATTTAATAGAGTTTAATGTGCCAAAAAAATTTACTTTCATTACATTTTCAATTTGTTCAACATCAATTTCTTTTTCTTTTTTTGGATCCCACGTCCCAGTTGAAAAAACACATAAATCAATTTTTCCCAGTTTATTTTTAATTTCGCTGAATACCTTATGGCAATTATCTTTATTTGTTACGTCTAAAGGAAATGAAAAAACATTTTGATTTTGCTTTGATATTTCCTCAAGTAATTGAAGTCGTCTAGCAGAAATAGCAACATTCCAACCATTTTTAGAAAATTTTATTGCTATTGCTTTTCCAATACCAGTACTAGCACCTGTAATCCAAATTACTTTATTGCTCATGATGAAATGATATATATATCATAATGTTTAAAAATAAATTTTTATCTTTTTTAATTTTCGGATTTGTCACATTTTCTGCTTCATTTATTGGGAGTATAGCGACAATTACATCGAAAGAACCCTGGTATTCTTCCTTAAATAAGTCAGGTCTTAATCCTCCTGATTGGGTATTTGCTCCTGTTTGGACAACATTATATTTATTCATGACTATAGCAATTTGGTCTGCGTGGCATAAAAATTATAAAGATTTAAATATAATTTATATTTATTTGATGCATTTGTTTTTCAATACAACTTGGAGTATTGTATTTTTTGTTTTTCATAATATTTTTGCCGCACTAATCAACCTTATAATAATAATAGGTTTCATTATCATTTTAATGATTAAGTATTTAAAAATTAGTAATTTAAGTTTTATATTGATGATTCCATATTTACTTTGGTGCATTTATGCACTAACTCTAAATATTAGCTTATATATATTAAATTAATATGGATGATGTTGTTATAGTTGGTGGAGGTATAATTGGTGCTGCTACAGCTTATTTTTTATCTAAAGAAGGAAGAAAAGTTAAAGTAATCGAAAGAGATCCAACATATAAAAAAGCGTCTTTCCCTCTGTCTCTTGGAGGTTTTAGAAGACAATTTTTTCAAAAAGAGAATATATTATTAGGAAAGTTTGCTAGGGAGTTTATAAATCAAATTCCAGAATTACTTAAAACTGAAAAAAATCCAAAACCCACTGCTAGCATGGTTCCAAATGGCTATTTATTGATGTTTGGACCTGAGCATGCCGAGGAACAGTACAAAGCTCTTGAAAACCACAAAGCATGTGAGGCTGGAACTAAAAATATAAAAGGATCTGAATTAAAACAGGTATTTCCTTATATAAATTCTGAAGGCATAGAAACTGCTACTTACACTGACAATAGAACAGAAGGATGGATTGATCCGTTCATGTTTCATGGAGCATTAAAAGGCAAAGCAATGGAACTTGGAGCTGAATTTATTAAAGGAAATATAAAAAATTTAGGAGAAATAAATGCTAAAACAATTATATCAGCTGCAGGATGCTGGACAAAAGAGCTTTTAGATGACATTCCTGTCGTTCCACAAAAGCATACAGTTTTTAGAGTAAAATGCCCCAAACATATTCCCGAAATGCCACTAACAGGTGATTTGACTACAGGTGTTTATTGGAGACCAGAGGGCAAAGAATATTTAGCTGGATCACCTATTTCAACTTTTGACTCAAAGGATTTAGAACCAGCTTGGAACGATTTTGAAGAACTTGTGTGGCCAGCTCTTGCAAAAAGAGTTCCAATATTTGAGGAGTTAAAACTTACAGGAGGCTGGGCAGGTTTTTATGATTGCAATAAATTAGATAATAACGCTGTGGTGGGAAAGCATCCTAAATATGATAATGTTTATATGGCTAGTGGTTTTACTGGCAGAGGCTTAATGCAAGCTCCAGGAATTGGTAGAGCATTAACAGAATTAATTACAACAGGATCTTACCAAACAATCGATATAAGTGTTTTCGGTGTTGAGCGTATTTTTAATGAAAATGCAAGACCTGAGCCTTACGTTTTATAATTTTTTAACTACAGTACCCAAGTAACCATTAAAACAAGATACACCAATGATGAGCAGTTGCCCTTTTAAAGAATAAAAATCAAAAGAAGGATAAAAACTTATTGCAACACTAAAAAATATATATGTTACAATAAATGGTCTTATAAACTTCTTTAAAAAAATATTATTTCTTTTTATATTTTGCAGCCTCCTCAGAACCACTAGTAGCCGAACCTTTACTATAAGAGTGAGCTCCCATACCAGCTAATTGACCATCTTTTACAATTAAATATTGGTTTCTGATTTCTCTTTTTTCGAAGAAACATTCTAAGATTTCTCTTACTCCGTCTGCATATCTAGCTTGTGCTGTCAACGAGGTACCAGATGTATGCGGTGTCATACCGTGGTTTGGCATAGTTCTCCAAACATGATCATTTGGAGCAGGTTGCGGAAACCAAACATCTCCTGCGTATCCACTTAGTTGACCACTCTTAAGTGCTTTTGCAATTGCATCTCTATTACAAATTTTACCTCTTGCAGTATTAACTATATAAGCACCTTTTTTCATTTTACTTATCATAGCATCATCAAACAAATTTTCTGTTTCTGGATGAAGGGGGCAATTTATTGTAACAACATCACAAACCTTTACCATTGACTCTACAGACTCATGAAATGTTAAATTAAGTTCTTTTTCAACACTATCAGGTAATTTGTGTCTATCAAAATAATGAAGATGAACATCAAATGGTTTCATTTTTCTTAAAGCATCTAATCCAATTCTACCAGCAGCTACAGTTCCAATGTGCATACCTTCAACGTCGTAGGATCTTTGTACTGCATCAGCAATATTCCAACCACCTTCGTTAACAATTCTGTGTTGATTGTGGTAATCTCTAACCATTGAAACAATCATCATCACTATGTGTTCTGCAACTGATCTTGAATTACAAAAAGTTACTTCCACAACATCAATCTTATTGTCCATTGCAGCTTGAAGGTCAACGTGATCTGATCCAATTCCAGCAGTAATAGCCATTTTAAGATTTTTTGCTTTAGCAATTCTTTCTTTAGTTAAATAGTAGGGGAAAAATGGTTGAGAAATAACGATATCTGCGTCAACAATATGTTTATCAGCTTCACACCCATCACCATCTTTACTGTTCGTAACTATCAATTCATGGCCGTTGCTTTCTAAAAATTTTCTTAAACCAAGTTCACCTGATACACATCCTAATAGTTGACCAGGTTTATAATCCCTACCTTTTGGAGATGGCAAAGTCATACCATCTGGATATTTTTCTAATTTTGGAAGCTCTGAAAGAGGATATGATTTTGGCATTCCTCCTTTTGGGTCATCATACAATATACACAATACTTTCATTTTATCTCCTAATCTAAATTTAAATCATTAATGATTATTTATTTTCAAAAGCCTACCATAAAAATAGATGAGCAAGCAATCAAATTATGTCAACTTTGGGTATTCCTTTTTAAATAAAAATTTATTAATTATAACACCAAACATAACTACAATAATTGATCCAATAAGGACCGGTGTTAATAAATAGTCAAACGAAACAGATCCTATTATTACAATTATTGGATTACCACCTGCTGGAGGGTGTGTAACTTTAAATAAGATCATAAACATAACACCAAAGCCAACTGCTATTGGGATATTGAGAAAAATTGGTAAAGGAACGAAATTTAAAAAAATAATTCCTATAAGAGCAGTTAAGAAGTGTCCCAAGATAATATTTTTTGGTTGTGCAAACGGGCTTTCCGGATAACCGTAAAGAAGAACCATGGTAGAGCCAAAAGAAGCTATCAAAAAAATTCCATAAGAAGTCTTATATGTTAAAACTGTTAGAACTCCTATTGTAATGAGTGAAAAAAATCCAGCTAAAGTTGATTGTATTATTAATTTTTTTTCAATCATATCTATTTATAATTTTCTTTAAAGCATTTAATGGCAACAACAGGCAATCTTTTCTTTGGAAGTTATCTTTTTTAAAAATTGAATTAAAAGATTTCCAATATTTTGGAGTTGACTCATGCTCATCTCGAAATAAATCATTTGCAATTTTCAAAAACTTATTTACTTCATAAATTTTTTTATTTTTTGAAATACGTGATAGAAGACTAGCTGATGCTTGACAATATATACAGGACTTAGTTTGGTATCCGAAATCAATAATTTTTCTATCACTTATTTTAAGTGTAATTTCTATCTCATCACCACAAATTGTGTTTTTATGCTTATATCTATGAGAGTGATTTTTTATATGTTTGTAGTTTGTAGTATTTTCTGCGATCTTTATAACTTCTAAATCCATTATTAATTTTTTTTGATATTTTTAATTAGTTAAAAATTATATTGTAGTATCCTCAAATTACTATTAAAAATTCACAATGTTTAAATTAAAAAACGAGAGTATTGCAATACCAGTAGTTTTGATTGCAGGAATCCTGTGGTCTTTTGGACCACTTGTAGTTAGATATATGGAGCAACCGAACCTAGTGCCATGGCAATACTTATTTGCGAGAGGAATAACAATTTTTATCCTATTGAATGTTTATCTTTTTTTTGAGGAGGGGATCCATTTTTATAAAAACTATTTAAAGGTTGGTATCTCAGGAATAGTAGGTGGAGCAGGTCTTGCAACAGCAATGATTACATTTATATGGTCTATAACTCACACAACAGCTGCAATTACTTTACTTTGTTTGTCAGCAATGCCCTTTATGACTGCTTTATTAGGTTTTTTATTTCTTAAAGAGAGAATTTCAACAAATGTATGGATTGCAATAGCAATAGCAACAATTGGAATATTTATCATGGCAATTGGTGATTTTGAAAAAGGTTCATTATTTGGTTTAGTTTTTGGTTTAATTTCTGCTCTTGGGTTTTCTATTTTTTCTGTAAGTCTTAGATGGCGAAAGGAAACACCAAAATTTACCACCGTAGCTTTAGCAGGCATTTTTTGTGCAATTTTTTCTGCGGTGATAATAATAGAGACTAAAGCAAGTTTTTTATCATCAAGTTTAAATCAAGGATTATTTACTGTACACGGAACTTTGGTCTGCTTGGGTCTTATACTTTATTCAATAGGTTCCAAAGTGATACCAGCTGCTGAACTAACATTACTTTCTTTAACAGAAGTAATTGGTGGAATATTTTGGGTTTGGTTACCAATACTTGGAATAAATGAGATACCTTCAAATACAACTGTTATAGGAGGATTTTTAATTTTTTTAGCAATTATTTATTACAGTTTAATAATTAAACATAACAGAAGATTTATTGCTTTAAATTAGTTTATGGCTTTGTCTAAAACAATTGTAAATAGCTGGAATGAATGGGATCCTTTAAAACATGTGATTGTTGGAAAAGCTGATGGTTGTTGTATCCCCGCGCCTGAACCAGCTTTAGATGCTAAAGTTCCTGAAGATTCTGATATGAAAGGTCAATACGGACCTAGAACAAAAGATACAGTTGATAAAGCAAATGAGCTTTTAGATAATTTTGCATCTTTGCTAGAAAAAAAAGAAATTAAAGTTGATAGACCTACACCAATTAATCATAACCAAAAAATTTCAACGCCAGATTGGGAGGCTGAAAGTATGTTTGGCTGTATGCCAGCTCGAGATATAATTTTAACAGTTGGAAATGAAATGTTAGAGGCAACTATGAGCTATAGATGTAGATGGTTTGAGTATTTAAATTACAGACCCTTATTACAAAAATATTTTAATGAAGATCCAAACATGAGGCATGAGATTGCATCAAAACCAAGGCTAACCAACGCAGATTATAGAAAAGATTATTTGTCTGATAAAATTGGTGTTCAAAAAAGATTAAAGTGGACAGAAGATAAATTTTTTGTAACTACAGAGGAAGAACCATTATTTGATGCTGCAGATATATTAAGATTTGGAAAAGATTTGGTTGTGCAGCATGGATTTACAACTAACTTAAAAGGTATTGACTGGTTAAGAAGACATTTTAAAAATCATAGAATACATTCAGTAAACTTTCCAGGTGATCCTTATCCAATCCACATCGATGCAACTTTTACCCCAATCAGAGAGGGTTTGATAATTAATAATCCACAAAGAAAAATTCCAAAAGATCAAAAAAAATTATTTGAAAATAATGGTTGGCAAATTATAGACTCAGCACAACCAGCTCACAACTCACCTCCACCTTTATGTTATTCCTCAGTATGGTTATCAATGAATGTATTAGTTTTAGATCCAAAAACAGTATGTGTAGAAAAAAGTGAAGTTTACCAAGCAGAACAATTAGATAAGCTTGGAATGGAAGTAATCCCAGTAGAGCTTAGAGATGCATATGCATTCGGTGGTGGATTGCATTGTTGTACAGCTGATGTTTATAGAGAAGGGGAGCTTAAAGATTATTTTCCAAAACAATAGTTATTCAGGATTTTGTTTTAAATATTCAATATAATCAATTACTTCATTAAATTTTTCGTCTTCTATATCTTTATAGCTCTTTTTAAATTTAGATTTAATACAAATTGCTATATGTGCGTATGGGTTTCTACCCTTTGGGTGATTTGGATGTTCTGGTAGTTTTCCTTTTAAATAGTCTCCAGCTTCCTGGATTATTTTCCAAAGCCTAGCGGAGTTTTCTTTTTGCAAATACTCAGTTTTTTGTTGTTTTATCTATATTAAATGTTTTTAACCTGTTTGCTAATTCCTCTTTGACCTCTTTTTCTTCTACTTCTTGCCTTTTTAAGCTCTCAAGTTCTCTTCTTCTTAATCTTTCT
>CACHRP010000009.1 GCA_902582315.1 uncultured Pelagibacteraceae bacterium | reverse complement strand
TTCTAAAAAATTTTTGATTTCAGCACCTCTCCAACTATAAATTGATTGATCGTCATCACCTACACAACAAATATTTTTATGGTGTGCTGCAAGAATATTTAGCCATTTACTTTGTATATAATTAGTGTCTTGATATTCATCTACAAGAATATATTTAAAATTTTTATAATATATTTCGCAAATATCTTTATTTTTCTCTAATATATTTACACAATGCAATATTAAATCTCCAAAATCGCAACAATTTAGATCAATTAATTTTTGCTGATAAATTTTGTATACCGGTAAAATTATTTTTTCAAAAATATCTTTCCTGTTAATAATCACGTTATTTGGTAACCAACCATTATTCTTCCATTTATCGATTATCGAGAGTATTAGTTTTGGAGAGATTTTTTTTGTATCAAGGTTTTCAGATTTACAAATATTTTTTATAAGTCTTACTTGATCGTCAGTATCTAAAATAGTGAAATTTGAATTTAAATTGACAGCTTTAGCGTGCTTACGTAAAATTTTTGCGCAAATTGAATGAAAAGTACCAAGCCAAGAAAGGCCCGTAGCTTCAGATTTTAGTATTTTACTTACTCTAAAGTGCATCTCTTTTGCAGCTTTATTAGTAAAAGTAACTGATAATATTTGATTTGGAAAAGCTTTTTGATTTTTAATTATGTGAGCAATTCGAGAGGTTAATACTTTAGTTTTACCTGATCCCGCTCCCGCGACAACCAAAATGGGTCCTTCTGTAGTAATTACTGCCTCTTTTTGAGCTGAATTTAAATCTTTTAAATAATCAAGGTTTGTCATTTAATAACAATCATTATAAATCATTTTAATTTTATGAAAAAAATAAACTTAAATATAAAATTTAATCTTAAAATCGCTATATTTGCATTTACAAGTTTCTTTTTTCTATACTTATTATATCTATCAATACCAAGTTTATATGATAGTGGAAGAGTTCAAAAAGCCCTTTATAACAATCTTGTTAAAGAGTTTGGCCTTAATTTAAGTCTATCAAGCGATATAACATACAGAATCCTGCCAAAGCCACATTTTTATATTAAAGACGCAAAAATTTTCAGAGAAAGAAATGAGGTATTAGATGAAATTGGAGAAATAAAAGAAGTTAGAGTTTTTATTAGTCAAAAAAACTTTTTTGATAAAAAAAGAATTCGTATAAAAGAAATTGCGCTTTCCCACGCAAATTTCTTTTTTAAAAGAGACAATGTTAATTTTATTTCTAATTTATTAAAAAATGATTTTCCACATAAAAAAATTAATATCAAAAAAAGTAAACTTTTTTTTAATGATATTAATAAAAGTATAATCTTTATATATACTATCGATAAATTGTCCTTATTTGAAAATAAAAAAGAAAACACTCAACAATTAAGATCTAATGGTGAACTTTTCAAAATACCTATAAAATTTTTATGGCAAAGGAACCTTCAAGATAAAAATACAGTATCAAACTTTAAAGCTGATAAATTAGATATTGATTTTACAAATAAAGGGGAATTTTTGAGTGGAGAATACGTCTACGAAAATAATTTAAATATTTTGTCAAACAATTTCAAAACAACATACAAAATTTTAAAAGATCGTATAGACTTTAATTCAACAAAATCACTTGTAAAGAACACACCAGTTAGCTATCAAGGAGATATTAATTTAACACCTTTTAACTTTGATGTCATTTTAGACGCAAAAGAGATAGATCTCGAATTTTTTTTTAAAAATACTGCTTTGTTAAATGGATTAATATCCTCTAATATTTTTTTAAACGAAAATTTAAATGGAAAAATTTTAATTAAGACTGAAAAATTAAACAAAAGTAAGCTATTTAATAACTCAAGTATAAATGTTAATTTTGAACAAGGTACTATCAATTTTAATAATACGTATGCCATAAATGAAAAATTGGGAAAAATTACCATTAATAATACTAAGTTTGATCTTTTTGATTATCAATCTAATTTAACTGGCGAGGTAAAATTTGATATATATAATCATAATCAATTTTATAAATTTTTTCCGGTTCCAAAAAAAAAAAGATCAAAAAAATTATTTAGTAAAATTAAATTTAATTTTACTTTTAATTTAAATAATTCAGAATTTTTAATAGATAGAGTTCATTTTATGGATAAAAATAATAAGATACTACAATCTAAAGAAGTAGATGACTATGTTGAGGATAATTTTGACACGGTTTTCAAATTTTCTAATAAAGTGTTATTTAAAAATTTTATTAAAACGGTAGTAAACACTTACTTAGATGAAGGATAAATCATTTTTTTTGGGTTCACTAATTTATTATATTCATCTTCACTTATTAACTTGCTTTTTAATACTTCATGTTTAAGAGATGTATTATTTTTGTGAGCTCTTTTTGCAATTTTTGCAGCATTATCGTAACCAATTTTCGGGGTTAAAGCAGTTACTAGCATTAGTGAGTTATCTAACAATTCACTAATTTTTTTTTTATTAGCTTTAATTCCCTTCACACAATAATTTGCAAAATTTTTTGTACTATCAGAAAGAAGAGTGATAGATTGAATAATATTATGAGCAATTAGTGGTTTAAATACATTTAGCTCAAAATGCCCATGTGATCCAGCAATAGTAATCCCGCTGTGATTCCCTATAACTTTTGTACAAACCATTGTAATTGCTTCACACTGAGTTGGATTTATTTTTCCTGGCATGATAGACGATCCAGCTTCATTTTCGGGAAGTTTAAGCTCAGAATACCCAGCTCTTGGTCCAGACCCAAGAAATCTTATATCATTAGCAATTTTCATTAAGCAAACAGCTGCTGTATTCAGTATTCCTGAAAAATTAACTATAGGATCGTGAGATGCTAATGCTGCAAATTTATTTTTTGCACATTTGAATGGTAGTTTTGTAATTTTCGATATTTCTCTAACAATTTTTTTATCGAAATTTTTAGATGTATTTATACCTGTCCCCACTGCTGTTCCGCCTTGAGCTAGGAAATAAACCTCACTGAGACCTATCTTAATTCTTTTAATACTATCTTCTAATTGTGCTTGATAACCTGAAAATTCTTGACCCAATGAAATTGGAGTAGCGTCTTGCAAGTGTGTCCTACCTATTTTTATTATTTTATCAAATTCTTTGACTTTACCCTTAAGTTTTTTATTTAATAATTCGAGGCTTGGTATTAATTCTTTAATTGTTTTACTCGCGACCGAAATATGAATAGCAGTTGGAAATACATCATTTGTTGATTGGGATTTATTAACATGATCATTTGGATGAACAGGATTTTTTGTTCCCTTTTTCCCCTTTAATATTTCTATTGCCCTATTTGAAATTACCTCATTAATATTCATATTCGTTTGAGTTCCAGAACCAGTTTGCCAAACCTTTAAAGGAAAATGATCTTGAAGTTTCCCTGAAATTACTTCATCTGATGCTTTTATAATAGCCTTAGCCACCTTTTTATTAATTTTTTTATCTTTTAAATGAACAATTGCAGCAGATTTTTTAATTATACCTATTGATTGGATAATAATTGGATTTATTAAAATATCCCCAATATTAAAATATCTTTTTGATCTTTCCGTAGATGCTCCCCAATATTTATCCACAGGCACGTTTACTTGGCCTAAACTATCGTATTCTTTTCTTGTTTTCATAAACTTTAGTTTGAGTGTATTGATGTATTTCTTATACATTAAGTTAGAAGAGAATCAAATAGGAGGGATATGACAAATTTCGAAAAGGTTGGAGTGTTTATGAAAACATTCGGACAAGAGATAAAAACTAAGCCCAGCCTAAGTTCCAACAAAATAAACACTCTAAGAATTAATCTAATAGAAGAGGAATTGAAAGAACTTAAGCATGCGATTGAAAATAAGGATCTTAAAGAAACAATAGATGCTTTGACTGATATATTATATGTTACTTACGGCGCTGGACATGCTTTTGGTGTAAATCTCGATAAATGTTTTGAAGAAGTTCAAAAATCTAATATGAGCAAATTAGGCGAAGATGGCAGGCCGATATATAATGAGAACGGAAAGGTAATGAAAGGACCTAAATATTTTAAACCAAATATTTCTAAATTTATTGAATAACTCAAATTTATCTTTTTTTTAAAAAGGCGATATCCGATTCTTTATGTTTTCCTTTGTAAATATTTATACTTTCAATGTTTTCAAACAAAAATTTTTGGTCTGATCTAGTTAATATTTTAGATTTAAAATAATTTTTGCTTTTGATATTAAAAAGAATTTCATCAAAAAACAGCTCCTGATTGTTGCTATCGTTAAGATAGTTGTAATTTCTTGGAGCATTAAAATCCTCAACTACAAAATAACCTCCTTTTTCTAGATATTTAAAAAAAAACAATAAGTTTTTTATTATGTGACTTAATATATGAGAGCCATCATCAATAATAATCTTAAATTGTTTTTCATTTATTTTTTTTTCTAGTTGGTGTAACTCATTGACATCAGTTAAATCACAGTTATAAAACCTTATTCTTTTTGACTTGTATTTAAATTTAAAATTTCTATCTATCCCAAAAATATTTGCTTCATTAAAATATTTAGTAAAAGCTGCAGAAGATGCTCCAAGCCAAGTTCCAATTTCTAATAGATTAAACTTTAATTTTCTGAAAGATGAAAAATGTTGCTCGTAAAATTTTGAGTATCCATGGCCTATAATTAGATTTGAATTTACATCGTATTGATTTTTAACACTTGTGGCTTTATCCGTACCATAAAAAGTAAATATTTCCTCCAAAGAAGAAACATTTATATTTTGATTATCAATATCAATTTTATTTTTGAGTAGAAATGTAAATTTCTTGTAAATACGCGTAATCTTTTTCATTCATTTATATAACTAGTTCTTATACTACAAAAAGGTTCTTTAAACTAATTTTTTAACTTCAGAAAAAACTTCTTTTGCATGATCTTTAACTCTTACATTTTTCCAGATTTTAACAACTTTTTTTTTTTTATTTATTATAAATGTCGATCTAATAATGCCTTTATAGCTTTTACCTAAAAACGATTTTTTACCCCATGCACCGTACTTTTTAATAACTGATAATTTTTCATCCGAAAGTAACTCAAACTTAATTTTGTATTTTTTTTTAAATTTTAAATGACTTGTAATTGTATCTTTTGATATTCCGACAACCAAAGTATTTTTTTTATTAAAAATATTATTTAACTTATTAAAATCTTTAGCTTCCAAAGTGCAGCCTGGAGTATCATCTTTTGGATAAAAGTAAATTATAATATTCTTTTTTATTTTGCTTATGTCAAATATATTACCATTAGTACTAGGCAATTTAAAATTAGGAGCCTGTTTAAATAATTTTAATTTCATATTAAAAATTTTTACTATGAGGTGATTAAATCACCTCATAATCTATTGTAACAATTAATTGTTTAACAAGCTAATTGCTTTTTTTAAAAGCTCTTCAGACTTAGAATGATCACCGCTGTCATGAGCTTTTTTCCCTTCATCTCTTAACTTTTGAATTTCAGCTAATTTCCCATCTACCTCAGCCCATAACATTGGACAAGAACCCGCATAAGATAAATTACTTATTGAGACAAAAATTAATATTAATAATAATTTTTTCATAACTACCTCCAATGCTTAGATAATAATATAAATAAGCAATTAAAGGATAAGAGTGTCACACTAAATATATTTTATCTATTTCTAGATTGTTTGTTCAATGTTATTTTCTTTTAAAATGAAATCAAAATTTAATTTAAAATCGTACTTTTATAGAGTTCTTCTAATTAACGTATCCGCATTAGTTTATTTATCGAATACATATTCTTTTGATTTAGGATTTATTTCTATTCAATCTCTTATTTATTGTATTCATATTTACTTACTGTATTTTTTTATTTTTTTTGAAGGTATTTCTGCTTTATTCAACCAGTATGGACTAGATTTTAATTTTTATAAATTAATTATACGTGATATTGATAATTTGAATTATAGCTATGTATGGCATATATTGTATGAAAATATTAATATTTTTTATTATTTTATTTTCACTATATTAATAATTTTCTACCTTGAGAAAAAAAAATATAAACTTAATTTCAAATATAAGTCTTATACTAAAAATCAAAAATTTTTTTTAATTTCCTTCATAATTGCATTAATGCTTTCAAATATAAATCCTTCATTGTCTCATCAAAGCGTAATTGAAAGAGTAAAAGGAATCACCAATACATGGACCAAGAATGATAGAATTTTTAACAACCATATAAAATATTATAACCAAAATGTTAAAAATGACTTTTTTAGAAATGATAATTGGTTTAATACATTAAAATTTTCAATTATTTACTCAAATAAATTTCCTGAAAATTCAGAAAAACTTATTAATGTAGATGATGATGAGTATCTTAAAAATTTTGAAAAAATTATAACTCAAAAAAAATTTAATAATATTTATGTAATAATTAATGAATCATACCCAAATTTTAGGAATCAAAATCTAAAAAACAATTTATTTAAAAAAATTGTTTCAAACAATAATAATTTGAATATTCAAAAATTTAAAAAAAAATGGAACAGATCTATTACAACCCAAGGATCAGAAATGAATTTTTTTTGTGATAAAGAGGTTGATTATGAGGATTTTAAAAAAAGTGATTTAGAGCAGTTTCTGGAAAGAAATAATTGTTGGATCAATAATATGAAAAATAAAAATTTAATTTATATTCATAGCTATAAAGAGTCTTTTTTTAATCGATCAAGATATAAAAATTTTTTCAATAAATCGTATTTTAGAAAGGACCTTCATCAACTAGGTATTAAGAAGTGCAAACAGAAATTTGACGGTGTCTGTGATTATGATGTTATAAACAACATTAATAAACTCATCAAAAAAAAAAGTAATAATTTCGTGATTTTTTTAACATTGAACAATCATATACCCGCAGAACCAATTACAAAAAAAAAATATATTGACTGTGAAAATGTCTTTCCTCTAAATTTAAGTAAACAGTTTTGTATTATTTATAATAATCAAATGTTTTTCAATGAAAGTCTTTCTAAATTTATATCTAATGATATGGGAGAAAATGACCTGCTTGTTTTATTTTCTGATACACCTCCAATGTTTCCTGGAAAAAGAAGAATTCATTTTGAGGATACGATTGATATTTACTTTATAAAAAAAATTTAATTTTTATTGTCATAAACGAATTCCTGATAGATATTCAGCCCTTCAATTACATCAAATGTATGCATATACTTTACAGGACCAAGTATGAAAGACGCAAAAATTGAAAAAATATAAAGAACTTTATATTTTTCAATATTTGTTAATATTATTTGCAGATATAAATCTTTTTCTTCACAAAGTTTAAATAAAATACAAAATATATTTGTGAACATTATTGCCCACCATCTCATATGATCGTAACCTAAAACAAAGAGGGCAAATGATGCTAAAGGAGTAATTAAAAGTAATTTTACTTTAAAATTACTTACCTTGAAAATACTTCTGCAGATTGTAAAAACGATAAAAAAAGTAGGTGATAATAAAATAATTAATAACAAGTTATCTATTAAAGATTTGAAACGAAAACCTAATCTTATGGTGTCTTCAAAAATTGCATATTTAACATTTGGGTCATAAGTATTGAACAAATCTCTATATAAAACCTCTACGGCTGTTAAACTTATATTTAAAAAACCATGATGATCAGAATCTTCTGCAAAAAGAAAATGCTTATTTAAAAGTAAATTATAATATTCCTTAAAAGAATATTTTGTAGAAAGTCCTAAAGTAGATATTTTGTAAGTTATAAAGGTTATAATTAAAAATAAAAATAATTGGATTAAAAAAGTTTTTGTCTCAGAACTTTTAAAAAACCAAAATCCAAATATCATTGGAATAAACATGAAATAAGAGCCTTCATGAATTAACAGCATACAGTTGCAAAGTAGAAAAATAAAAATTACTGTAAGAAAAGTATTTTTATGAAACTTTTTAATAATTAAAAAGCTTAATAAAGTTATAAATATATTAATAATTTCAAACCTTCCTATATCAAAAATATAATGTTGTAATGTAAGAGGGCTTACAAACACCATCATTGAAAAAATTAATTTATTTATATTAGTATCTTTATTAAAATTTATAAAAAAAATTTTAAAAAAAACTACAGATAAAAAAATTAAAAAGAATAAGGATAAATTAAAGATAATGTCAGCATCCAAATTCTCAAAACTTAATCTTAAAATCTCTCCAACGAATGCTCTTTTAAGAAACTCATGCTCATAATTAAAGAGATAGTGAGTTTGAATAAAACTACTAATATCGTATTGGCCCACTCTGGCGTATAACCATAAAAACAAGAATAAGAATAGAACAATATATTGAAAGTTTGTTATTTTTATACTCTTTAAACTCATCTTAAAAATAGGGGCGTTCTGTTGCCAGGTGCCCCAAACCCCGTAACTTAATTAAAAAATTAATTAAGCTGCAAGTGCAAATTTATTATTTGCAATTATAAATAGCCCGTTACGGTGGAACAATTCCGAACGAAAGAACAGCCTTTAGACATCCGTCGATCCTAGTTCACCCCCATAAGTTGAAAATGGTGGAGGTGGTGGGTACTGCCCCCACGTCCGCAATGTTTATTACGAAATTCGTTTATCGTCATAGTTGGAAAACCAACGTGATTAATATAAAAGTAATACTTAAAGATTCAATAAATTATTCATGAAATTAACTAAAGAACAACAACAAGAAATTAAAGAGTTACAATCTCAAGACAATAAAACAAGAAGAATTATCTCTCCAGGATTGGAGAAAATACTATTTGAGGCGATACCAATTTTAGATCATGGTTTTGTTAGAGTTATAGATTACATGGGGGATGACACCTCAATAGTTCAAGCAGCAAGAGTATCGTATGGAAAGGGTACAAAAAAAGTTTCTACAGACTCTGGATTGATAAAATATCTAATGAGACATTGGCACAGCACTCCTTTTGAAATGTGTGAAATCAAATACCATATAAAATTACCAATTTTTATAGCAAGACAATGGATTAGACACAGGACGGCTAATGTTAATGAATATTCAGCTAGATATTCTATTTTGGATAAGGAATTTTATCTACCATCAAAAGAAAATTTAGCTGCACAATCAAAAAGTAACAGACAAGGAAGAGGCGACATTTTAACAGGGGATCAAGCAAATGAAGTTTTAAATTTATTAAAAAATGATGCTGAAAGAACATATGATAATTATGAGACAATGCTTAATCAAAGATATGATGGCTCTACGATAGATGAAAATAAATCAGGACTTGCTAGAGAACTTGCGAGAATGAATTTAACATTAAACACTTATACACAATGGTATTGGAAAACAGACTTGCTTAATCTTATGAATTTTTTAAGATTAAGAGCAGACAGTCATGCACAATATGAAATTAGAGCATATGCAGATGTAATGTTAGATACTTTAAAAAAATGGGTTCCAATAACTTTCGAAGCTTTTATGGATTATAGAGTTGGTGGAACTGAAGTATCCTCAAAAGGAAAAAAAATAATAAAAGATCTAATTTCTGGAAAAAAAGTCGATATTGCCTCTTCAGGGCTATCTAAACGAGAGTGGAATGAGTTAATGAATGCTTTTGATATTAAAGAAAAAATTATAAAATAATATATGAAACAAAATATAAAACTTCCATCAAACAGAAATTTTGGGATAGTATTTGCTATAGTTTTTTTAATAATCTCTCTTTGGCCTTTATTGAAACAAAATGAGATACGCTCTTGGTCTTTAATTATATCAATTATTTTTCTTTCGTTAGGACTTATCAATTCAAAATTGCTTTTACCATTAAATAAAATTTGGTTTAAATTTGGAATATTCTTGGGAAATTTCATTGCTCCAATTGTAATGGGAGCTATTTATTTTTTTGTTGTTACCCCAACAGGATTAATAATGAAAATGTTGGGAAAAGATTTGCTGAATTTAAAAAAAAGTAATAAAGATAGTTACTGGATTAAAAAAGATAATTCAAATAGCAGCTTAAAAAATCAGTTTTAATATTATGAGTTTTTTAATTGAATTTTGGAATTTTTTAAAAGTAAGAAAAAAGTTTTGGTTGTTACCTATAATTTTGGTTTTAGCTTTATTTGGGGGACTTATTATCTTGAGCCAAGGTTCAGCAGTTGCTCCGTTTATTTACACCATATTCTAATTTGTGACTTCTATACTTGGAATTTCTGCATTTTATCATGACAGTGCGGCAGCTATTATAGTTGATGGAAAAATATTAGCTGCAGCTCAGGAAGAACGATTTACCAGAAAAAAACACGATTCAAGCTATCCTCACAATGCTGTTGAATATGTGCTTAAATTTTCAAAATTAAAATTATCAGAAGTTAATCATATTGTTTTTTACGAAAAACCTTTTCTAAAATTTGAGAGATTATTAGAAACATATGTAGCTTTTGCGCCGAGAGGATTTAAGCAATTTTCTAAATCTATGCCAACCTGGTTAAGAGAAAAACTTTTTCAAAAAAATTTGCTGATGAAACTATTAAAAGAACATGATAAAAATTTTAAAGATGAAAATAAAATTTATTTCTCTGAACATCATTTAAGTCATGCAGCTAGTGCTTTTTTCCCTTCTCCTTTTAGTGAGGCGGTTGTTCTTACTGCTGATGGAGTGGGAGAGTGGGCAACTACAACAGTAGCAATAGGTAAAGACAAGGACCTATCAATTGAAAAAGAAATACATTTTCCACATTCTTTAGGTCTACTTTATTCGGCGTTTACATATTATACAGGATTTAAGGTAAATAGTGGTGAATATAAACTTATGGGTTTAGCTCCCTATGGTGAACCAAAATATACAAGATTAATTAAAGATAATTTAATTGATATCAAAAAAGACGGGTCATTTAAGTTGTCACAAGAATTTTTTGACTATGCAACTGGTTTAAAAATGACTAGCGACAAGTTTCATAAATTGTTTGGTAAAGAACCAAGAGATAGTAGAAAAGATAGGTTAACACAGTTCCATATGGATGTTGCAGCATCTATCCAAGAAGTTACTGAAGATGTAATGATTAGTATGGCCTATTCGCTTAGAGAGGAATTTAATATTAAAAATTTATGTTTAGCTGGTGGCGTAGCGCTTAATTGCGTTGCAAATGGAAAAATCTTAGAAAAAAAAATATTTGATAATATATGGATACAGCCAGCTGCTGGTGATGCTGGAGGTTCACTAGGAGCAGCTCTTGCTTTATGGCATTTAGAACTAAAAAAAGAGAGACATGTATCGAATAATGATATGCAAGGATCATACTTGGGGCCAAGTTATTCTCAAACTGAAATAGAGGCAGAACTTAAAAACATAAATGCTAATTTTGAGGTTCTGGATGAAAATGACTTAATTGAAAAAACTGCAGAATGCCTAAAAAATGGTGATGCGGTAGGGTGGTTCCAGGGAAGAATGGAGTTTGGACCAAGAGCACTTGGAGGAAGATCTATTTTAGGGGATGCAAGATCACCCACAATGCAAAAGAATTTAAATTTAAAAGTTAAATATAGAGAAAGTTTTAGGCCTTTTGCACCATCAGTATTACGAGAAGATGTAGATAGTTGGTTTAAAATTAATACTGATAGCCCATACATGTTGTTGGTTGCAGAAGTTCTAGATGGTAAAAAAATTAAGATGACAGATGATGAAAAAAAACTATTTGGAATAGATAAACTAAATTTAAAAAGATCAGATATTCCAGCAGTCACTCATGTTGATTATTCTGCAAGAATACAAACAGTTCATGAAGAGACTAATTCAAAGTATTATTCTTTGATTAAGAAATTTAAAGAAATAACAAACTGTCCTGTAATTATTAATACTTCATTTAATGTTAGAGGTGAACCGATTGTAAACACACCAAAAGATGCATTCAATTGCTTTATGGGAACTGAAATGGATAAGCTTGTTATTGGAAATTGCATTTTAGATAAAAAAGATCAAAACCAAGATTTAAAGAAAGACTATAAAAATCAATTTGAATTGGATTAACATACATCTACTTCTTAATTGATTAAAACAATTTACTTTTTTTTAATAATAAACTTATCTGATGTAAAAATATCGAAAAGTAAATACTCATAAATAAAACTGATGGTACAAAGTATCTTGTGTTAGGAAGCCAACAACTTACAGAAGTAAAATAGATAACGGATAAAAATAAAAAAACATTATATTTAAATTCAACTTTCTTTATCGAGAAAATCATACCTAATCCCGTCATTATGAAGAAAATTGGTGTAATTATAATTCTCACTATCAGCCAAAACTTATGTTCATCACTTTTTTTATAATCAATCCAATTTTGGTATTTTGTCTCATAAAAAACTTGTACTGGATTTAATAACATTGCATGTAAATAGTTTTTAATAATAATTTGCAATGTAATAGTCTTGTTAGCAATTAATGTATTAAAAGAATTTTTTTGTACTTTGTTTAAATATTTAATTTTATCGCTCTCTTTTTGCAAATCGTAACCATAAGTATTAATAATACTTTTATTAAAGTTAATAAGTTCATTTCTAGCATCTTCGTAACTTATTTTTTTTGATAATTTCAAAACATCTGCTTCTAAATATGTTTGAATATCAGATTTTGATTGTATTGGCGTAAAATAAAAAATTCCAGATCTATTATAATTGTAGATACCAATTAAAATTAAAATTAAAGACATTCCAATTAATAAAGAAGAAATTTTAAATAATTTTTTTCTAACATTATGATTTAGAAAAAATATATAACTAAAAATTACTATTGGATAAAGCAATGCAATTGTTCTTTGTGTGTAAATAATACCAACAAACAAACCAATAAATAAAAAATGTAGCCAACTTTTTGATCTCAACAAAAAACATATTAATAGAATTAAAAAGGATAAAAAAATACTTTCTGTATAAAAACTTAGGTGCCATTGGAAGATAATGGGGTTAAGTAGTAGAACTATGCAAATTATATTAGACAAGCTTTTATCAAAAATTTTTAATAATGATCTATGAAGAAAAAGTGTCGATAAATAAAAAAAAATTATTTGGAAATATAAAAAAAAATTATAGTTTTTTAAATGTATTTTTAATGTGGCACTATTAATTATTTCTTCATTAGAATTAAAAAAATTATTAAAAAAATAAATTACTCTTGGATGTAAAAATGAAAAACTATATGGACCACCACTATTATAGATTTTTTTACCATCTGCTATATCCTTGGAAATCCTATCGCTTACTTTAAAATAAGATATTACGTCTTCTTGATATAAACTAGAATGTTTGTAGTCACCACTTATAAAGTATTGCTCACTGAATTTATTTATATAAATATTTGTTAATACAAATATTAAAATAAAAGAGTAGATTAATATAAATTCAAACTTAAAAAATTTTCTCATTTAATTTAATTATTAATATCTTAATTTTCTTAAATAAGATATATCGGTTAATAAATGAACCTTTTAAAATACTACCAAAAACTTGACGATGCAATTTCCTATCTTTTTTCATCTGTGAGTAATGAAAAAAAGTTGTTAAAAGACAACTTAAAAAAAAGAGAAATTATTTATGTGGATATTGGTACAAACGTAGGTAACTACTTAGAATTTATTAAAAAAAATTTTAAAACAAGGCAAGTATTTTGTTTTGAGCCAATAGAAAGTTTATTTAAAGAACTAAATTTAAAATATATAACCAAAAAAGATAAAAATTATAATATTGCTTTATCTGATAAAGAAACAAAAAAATTTTTCTATATTTATGAAATTCCATCTCAATCGAGTTTTTATATACAGAATGATACTTATAAATCTGTTCAAAAAATAAAAAAAAAATTAAAAATAAAAACACAAGTATTCGATAATATTTTCAATAAAAACCTAAAGATTGATTTTTGTAAAATCGATGCACAGGGAGAGGACCTAAAAATACTAAGAGGTATGAAAAAAAATTTGAAAAATGGCAATATTAAATTACTTAAAGTTGAAATATGCTTTCCTCTTATGCACAAGGATGCTACTGATTCATATTTGGATATATTAAACTTTTTAAAAAAATTTAATTATAATTTATTTTCCATTACAAAGATAAAATATAAAAATAATCATATTCTTTTTATGGATGCTTTTTTTAAAAAATAATTTTTTTAAAAAAATTTGTTTTTAATCTTCTTTGCTAAATTAATATAAATTTTTGAAATATCATGCTCGGGCATACTTTCCACTATAGGTATGCCATTATCACCCTGTCTTCCTACCTCTGAGTTAATTGGTATATTTCCAAGAAATTCTTTTTCAAATTCTTTTGCTGTTTTTTCTACCCCGCCACTACCAAAAATATTGTATTTTTTTCCATCATCCCCAATAAAATGGCTCATATTGTCAATCAGTCCAATAATTTTTGTACCAAGTTTATCAAACATTCTAATACCTCTTTTAACATCTTGAAGAGCTATTTCTTGTGGGGTAGAAATAATAATTACACCATCTAAACTAATTTCCTGTGAAAACGTAAGTTGAGTATCTCCAGTGCCTGGCGGCATATCAATAATTATAAAATCAAGATTTTTCCAATTTACTTTCTGTGTGAAAGTTTTTATTGCACTAGTCACCATCGGTCCTCGCCAAATCATTGGTGTTTGTTCTTCAGTTAAAAAGCCGATTGACATACATTGAATGTCATATTTGTTTATAGGTATTAATTTTCCCTCTTCACTTTTTGGTTTCTCGTTAATTGAAAAGAGCTTTGGTAACGATGGACCGTAAATATCAGCATCAAGTAATCCAACTTTACACCTATTTTTCTTAAGTGCTAAAGCAAGATTTGTTGCAAATGTTGATTTTCCAACCCCACCTTTGGCGCTGGATACCGCGATAGTAAATTTTGTTCCAATAATTGGATTTTTAACAAACTTTTTTCTAGGTTTTATTTGTGCCATTGCTTCAATAAGTACTAATTTTACCTTTTAACTTATCTTGTTTTTCTAATTAAAGACACTATATAGAGTGGCATGGTCGACGATTTTAGAGGAAGAGGTGGAAGTCCGTGGGGTTCTCCCCCAGGAGGTGGAGGAAATGGATCTGGTAGAAAAGGTCCTACACCACCAGACATTGACGAAATAATTAGAAACCTACAAGACAAAATAAATAGATTTATGCCAGGTGGCGCTGCAAAAGGTGGAAAACCGATAATCTTTGGATTAATTATTTTATTGGTTATTTGGGCATTGAGCGGTTTATATCGAGTGTTGCCTGATGAACAAGGAGTTGTACTAAGATTCGGAAAGTTTGTGAAAACTACTCAACCAGGTTTAAATTACCATATCCCTTTCCCAATAGAAAGTGTGCTAACACCTAAAGTTACAAAAGTTAACAGAATTGATATTGGTTTTAGATCAGAAAGAGATAGTGGATTTACCTCATCTGCAGTTGCTGATGTACCAGAAGAAAGTTTGATGTTAACTGGAGATGAAAATATAGTAAATATTGATTTCTCTGTATTCTGGGTAATTAAAGATGCTGGAAATTTTTTATTCAAAATTCAAGATCCAGAAGGAACTGTGAAGGCTGCAGCTGAAACAGCGATGAGAGAGGTAATTGCAAGGAGCAACATCCAGCCGATTTTAACAGAAGGAAGATCAAAAATTGAAACAGATACGCAAGAAATTATTCAATCAATTTTAGATGAGTACACAAGTGGAATTCAAGTTACACAAGTTCAAACACAAAAAGCTGACCCACCAGATCAAGTAATTGATGCATTTAGAGACGTACAGGCGGCGAGAGCAGATATGGAAAGATCTAAAAACGAAGCTGAAGCGTATGCTAACGATGTTATACCAAGAGCACGAGGAGAAGCTGCAAAAATTTTACAAGCAGCAGAAGCATACAAAAAAGAAGTTGTCGCAAAAGCGGAAGGTGAAGCTAGTAGATTTTTAGCAATCTTTAATGAATATAAAAATGCAAAACAAGTTACTCAGGAAAGAATGTATCTTGAGACAATGGAAAAAGTTTTAGCAGATATAGATAAAGTAATAATTGATAAAGAGGCTGGATCAGGTGTTGTACCATATCTTCCTTTACCAGAATTGAAGAAAGCAACAAATTAATATGAAAAAAATAATTTTACCAATAATTGCTGTTATTGCTGCAACTGCATTTTTTTCAATTTTTATTGTTAAAGAGGTAAATCAAGCAATTGTACTTCAATTTGGTGATCCAAAAAGAATAATTACAAAACCAGGTTTAAATTTTAAACTTCCATTTATTCAAAACGTAGTTTTTCTTGATAAAAGAATCTTAAATTTAGATGCTCCACCAGAAGAGGTAATTGCATCGGATCAGAAGAGACTAATTGTTGACGCGTTTGCCAGATTCCAAATTATCGATCCTTTGAAGTTTTATATTTCAGTTGGAAATGAAAGAGTTGCAAGATCTAGATTATCAACAATTATAAACTCAAGGATAAGAAGTGTATTAGGTACTCAAAGACTTCAAACATTATTATCAGAAGATAGAACAAAACAAATGGCTTTGATTCAAGAAGGCGTTAATAACGAAGCTGAAAAATTTGGTATAAAAATTATTGATGTTAGAATTAAAAGAGCAGATCTTCCACAAGCAAATAGTGATGCTATTTTTGCAAGAATGCAAACCGAAAGAAATAGAGAAGCAAAAGAATTTAGAGCGAAAGGTGCTGAAATGGCTGTGACTATTACATCAACAGCTGACAAGGAAGTTACAGTAATATTAGCAGATGCGCAAAAAAAATCCGAAATTATGAAAGGCGAGGGCGATGGTCAAAGAAATAAAATTTTTGCTGATGCATTTGGTCAAGATCCAGAATTCTTTGCTTTTTACAGAGCGATGCAAGCTTATGAAAAAGCTCTTATCGGAGGAGAAACTTCTTTAGTATTGTCCCCAGATAGTGAATTTTTTAAATTTTTTGGAAACGTAAAAGCTAAAGCTATTCCATAATAATTTCATGAATGAATTGATCATTGCTTTTGGTCTATTCTTATTTTTTGAAGGTATTTTATATGCCATATTTCCATCAAAAATGAAAAATATGCTAAAAAAAATAGATATGATGAAAATATCCCAAATAAGATTTTCAGGTCTAACTTTTGCAATTATTGGATTTTTAATTGTGTGGTACTTTAAAACATAAGATGAAACACAAATTTGTAAAAACAGCTTTAATTTTTGTTCTAACCGTAAGCTTTACTTTTAGCGTAAAAGCTCAAAACGTGCCTAATTCATTCGCTGATTTAGCAGAAAAGTTAATGCCATCTGTTGTAAATATTTCAACAACCCAAACAGTTGTATCTAGATCAAATCCTTTTCCTTTCGAATTTCCTCCAGGATCACCTTTTGAAGATATGTTCAAAGAATTTGGAACACCACAAGAAAGAAAAGCGAGTGCTCTAGGATCAGGTTTTATAATTGATGAAAAAGGTCTTGTTATTACAAACAACCACGTCATAAAAGGTGCAGAAGACATATTAGTTAGATTTAATGACGATAAAGAATATAACGCTAAAATAATTGGTTCAGATCCATTATCTGATATTGCTGTTTTACAAATTGATTCTGACGATAGATTTACTCCAGTAAAATTTGGAAACTCAGATAAAGCAAGAATAGGAGATTGGGTAATAGCCATAGGTAATCCTTTCGGTTTAGGAGGCACTGTTACAGCTGGAATTATATCCGCAAGAAACAGAAGTATCGGTCTAACAAGATATGAAGATTATATTCAAACTGATGCTTCAATTAACCAAGGTAATTCAGGAGGACCATTATTTGACATGGATGGAAACGTAATAGGAATTAACACAGCAATTTTAGGACAGTCTGGTTCAATAGGAATTGGATTTGCAATTCCTTCAAATAGTGCTGAATTAGTTATTGATCAATTAATTGAATTTGGAGAGACAAAAAGAGGATGGTTAGGAGTAAGAATTCAACAAGTTACAAAAGAAATTGCAGAAGCTGAACAACTAGGAAAGCCAAGAGGAGCATTAGTATCAAGTGTATCAGATGGCAGTCCTTCAGATAAAGGTGGCGTTAAAGCGGGTGATATCATTTTAGAATTTGATGGAAAAAAAATTAACGAGATGAAAGAACTTCCAATGATAGTTGCTCAAACAAAAGTCGGAAAGATTGTTAATGTTAAAATATGGAGAAACAAGAAACTTATTAATAAAAAAATTACTTTAGGAAGATTAGAAACATCAGAAGATTTCAAAGAAACAAAGCCAAAATTGGTTAAATCGACTAGAATTGAAAATCTTAAAATTGAAGTGAGACCGCTTAAGAAAGAAGACATAACTAATAGAGGATTACCATCAAATACTACAGGAGTTGTAATAACAAAAATTGAAAATGATAGTCCAATAGCTAATTTAGCAATAAATAATATAATAATAGAAGCACAAAAAAGAAAAATTAAAACACCTGGTGACCTAGACAATATTATGAAGTCAGCTGTGATCGCAAAAAATAAATCTATTGTTATTGTTATTTACAATAATCAAAATCAAAAGAGTTATATCGGCGTCAAACTTGACTAGGATATGGACAAAAAGTCCAAAATAATTTTAATTGCTGGTCCAACTGCTTCAGGAAAATCAGATTTAGCTATTAAGCTTGCAAAAAGAGTTAATGGGGAAATTATTAATTCTGATAGCATGCAGATATATAATGAAATAAAAATCCTTAATGCTCGTCCTAAAATTAAAGAAATAAAAAATATCACTCACCATCTTTATGGTTTCCAAAGTGTTAAAAAAAATTTTTCAACTGGCGATTGGCTAAAAAAAGTAATTAAAATAATTAATCAAATTCAAAAAAAAAATAAAACTCCAATATTAGTCGGAGGAACAGGATTATATTTTAAAGCTATTTTGAATGGTTTGGCAAAAATTCCTACGATACCAGTTAAATATAGAAATAAAATTAGAAAACAGCATTTAAAAATAGGTCAAAAAAAATTCTATAAAAATTTAATCAAATTAGATCCTTTAGCCAAATCACAAATAAACGCTAACGACTCGCAAAGATCGATTAGAGCTTTCGAGGTCAAAAAATATACAAAAATTTCCTTATTTAAGTGGTTTGAAAAAACAAAGAAGTATTTTAATGAGAAAGAATTTTTAAAAATCTATATCGACTGTCCAAAGGAAGATTTAATCAGAAGAATAAAAAGAAGAGTAAATAATATGATTTCAGCTGGTGCAGTGAATGAAGTAAAAAAATTTAGAAGGCTAAAGGTTAATAAGGACAGGTCATCCAATAAGATCATAGGGATTTCAGAAATTTCTAAATTTTTAAATGGAGAGCAAAATATTGATGTTACAAAAGACCAAATTTCCATAAAAACAAGGCAATATGCAAAAAGACAGAGAACTTGGGCAAGAAATCAAATGACTGACTGGGAAAATATTGATCATAAAAAGCTAAACTCGTTTATAAAAAATATAAAAATATCCTCTCTTAAACTTGACCAATAAGCACAACTTCAGCTAGATTGGTTAAATGTCAAAATTATCAACAGGAGCTGAAATTGTTTTTAAATGTTTAGAAGATCAAAATGTTGAATTTATTTTTGGTTACCCTGGAGGTGCAGTTCTACCCATTTATGATGAATTAAAAAACCACTCATCCATTAAACATATTTTAGTAAGACATGAACAAGGTGCAGGACACGCTGCTGAAGGATACGCAAGATCATCTGGTAAACCTGGTGTAGTATTGGTTACATCGGGACCAGGAGCAACAAATGTCGTTACAGCATTAACAGATGCGTACATGGACTCCATACCTTTGATTTGTATTTCAGGACAAGTACCAACTCATTTAATTGGAACAGACGCTTTTCAAGAATGTGATACAACAGGGATTACAAGGCCATGCACAAAACATAATTGGTTGGTGAAAGACATAAAAGATTTATCAAAAATTATTCACGAAGCATTTGAAGTTGCAACTACTGGTAGACCAGGTCCTGTTTTAGTAGATATACCAAAAGATATTCAATTTCAAAAAGCTACATACTCTAAGCCTAAAAGAAAAAATAAATTAAATGGTAAAAGGCATAATAATTTTAATCAAAAAGATATTGATGAATTAATAAAACTGATGTCTAAAGCTAGCAAACCAATATTTTATACTGGTGGTGGTGTCATTAACTCTGGGCCTAGAGCAAGCGTATTATTAAGAGAGCTTGTTGACGCAACAGGTTTTCCCATAACATCTACTTTGCAAGGCTTGGGATCTTTCCCAGGTGATGATAACTCATTTCTTGGTATGCTTGGAATGCATGGCACATACGAGGCAAACAATGCAATGCATGATTGTGATTTAATGATAAATATAGGCGCGAGGTTTGATGATCGTATTACAGGAAAGATTGATGAATTTTCTCCTAAATCTAAAAAAGTTCATATTGATATAGACCCATCGTCAATTAATAAAAATGTAAAAGTAGATTTGCCAATAATTGGAGATGTTCAAGATGTAATATCTTCAACTTTAAAAACAATTAAGAAAGCAAAACCAAATTTTTCAAATTCAAATAAACAAAAAATTTCAAAATGGTGGGAACAGATTCAAAAATGGAGAGAAAAAAAATCTTTAGATTATGTAAATAGTACTGAAACAATCAAACCTCAGTATGCTGTCCAAAGACTCTATGAGTTAACAAAAGGTAAAGATACATATATTACAACCGAGGTAGGACAACATCAAATGTGGGCAGCTCAACACTATAAGTTCGATAAACCTAACAGATGGATGACCTCAGGAGGACTTGGGACTATGGGATATGGTTTGCCAGCAGCTGTTGGTGTACAAATTGCGCACCCTAAAAAACTTGTAATTGATATAGCTGGGGAGGCATCAGTCCTAATGACGATGCAAGAAATGTCTACTGCAGTACAATATAATCTACCTATAAAGATATTTATTTTAAATAATGAATACATGGGAATGGTAAGACAGTGGCAGGAATTGCTTCATGATAAAAATTATTCTGAAAGTTATACTGCTGCTCTTCCAGATTTTGTTAAATTAGCAGAAGCTTATGGTTGTGTTGGAATTAGAGCCACAAATCCTAATGAATTAGATGACAAGATTATCGAAATGTTAAATACAGATAGACCTGTTATTTTTGATTGTTTAGTTGATAAACAAGAAAATTGTTTTCCAATGATTCCATCAGGTAAACCTCATAATCAGATGTTGTTAGGTCCAAAAGACCAAGAACAAAATAAAATTACTGGAAAGGGTAAGACCCTAGTTTAAAATGAGTAAATCAGCATATAGTGCTCCTGGTAAAAAAGGTAAATTTGATAAACATATAATAGTCGTATGGGTTGATAATGAAGCTGGGGTTTTAGCTAGAGTTGTCGGGTTATTTTCTGGCAGAGGTTATAATATAGAGTCCCTAGCGGTTGCCGAGGTGGATGCAAAATTAAATATATCAAGAATAACTATAGTAACAACAGGTACACCCCAAGTAATTGAACAAATAAAATTACAATTAAGAAAGTTGGTACCAGTACATAAAGTTGCAGATTTTAAAAGAGAAGATAAAAATGTAATCTTTAAAGAAATGGCCTTATTTAAGTTAGTAGGGAACATTTCTAAAAGAAAAAAAGCTTTTAATGCTTGTAAAAAGTATAATGCTGTATTATTGGATAAAACAAACAAATCTTATGTAGTTCAAGTAACAGCCCTAAGAAGAGAAATAGATATAATGTCAAAAAATTTGAAAAAACTCGGTTTGGTGAGTGTATCAAGAACAGGAGCTGTTGCTATGACAAGAGGAGCAGAAATTTTTAAATAAAGGGGATACTTATGAAGATGTTCTATGAAAAAGACACTGATAAAAATTTAATAATGAATAAAAAAATCGCGATATTTGGTTATGGAAGCCAAGGTCATGCTCATGCTTTAAATTTAAAAGATAGTGGAGTAAAAGATGTTGTGGTTGCATTGAGAGATGGGTCTGCAAGTAAGGCAAAAGCTGAGTCAAAAGGTTTAAAAGTAATGAATTTATCTGATGCAGCTGAGTGGGCAGATGTAGTTATGATATTAACTCCTGATGAACTTCAAGCAACAATTTATAAAAATCATATTGAACAAAGAGTAAAAGAAGGAACCTCAATAGCATTTGCCCATGGATTAAATATTCATTACGATTTGATTAATGCAAGAAAAGATTTAGATGTATTTATGGTAGCTCCTAAAGGACCAGGGCATTTAGTAAGAAGTGAATTTGAAAAAGGTGGAGGAGTTCCTTGTTTGTTTGCCGTTCATCAAAACGGCTCAGGAAAAGCAAGAGATATAGCTATGTCCTATGCATCTGCAATCGGTGGTGGAAGATCTGGTATAATTGAAACAACATTTAAGGATGAAGTAGAAACAGATTTATTTGGAGAACAAACCGTTTTATGTGGTGGATTAGTTGAATTAATTAAAAATGGTTACGAAACATTAGTTGAAGCGGGTTACGAACCCGAAATGGCATATTTTGAAACAGTGCATGAAGTAAAACTAATTGTTGATCTTATTTATGAGGGTGGAATTGCAAATATGAACTACTCCATATCGAATACTGCTGAATATGGAGAATACACCTCAGGCCCAAAAATTATAAATAAAGAAGAAACTAAAAAAAGAATGAAAGAAGTTTTGAATAAGATTCAATCTGGAGAATTTACTAAAGAGTGGATGGATGAATGCAAGAATGGTCAAAAAAACTTTCTTCAAACTAGAGCTAAATTGGCAGAGCACCCAATAGAAAAAGTTGGAGCTGGATTGAGAGCGATGATGCCATGGATCACAAAAAAGAAATTAGTAGACAGTGATAAAAACTAATTATTTCATCATATTGGGTTTTTAATATTTCTTTTATTTTGCATTATCTACGATAGGTTGTATTATCCGTCAGCTAATTTTTTAAAAATATGTCTGATAAAGAAAGAGTTTTTATATTCGATACTACCATGAGAGATGGAGAGCAATCTCCTGGAGCTTCAATGAGCGTTGAAGAGAAAATCCAAATTTCAAGAGTGTTTGATGAAATGGGAATTGATATTATTGAGGCAGGATTTCCAATTTCATCCCCTGGTGATTTTGAAGCAGTTTCTGCAATAAGCAAAGGAATTAAAAATTCAATACCTTGTGGATTAGCAAGAGCAATGAGAAAAGATATTGACGCTTGTCATGAATCTTTGAAATATGCAAAAAGATTTAGAATACATACTTTTATCTCAACAAGCCCAGTTCACATGAAGCACAAACTTAATATGTCCGATGATCAAGTCGTAGACGCAGTTAAAGACAGCGTAACATATGCAAGAAAATTTACAGATGATGTTGAATGGTCATGTGAAGATGGAACAAGAACTAATTTAGATTTTATGTGTAAAACAATTGAACTTGCAATCAAATGTGGAGCTACAACAATTAATATACCAGATACAGTTGGGTATTCTATACCTGAAGAGTTTGCAAAAACAATTACGCATATAAAAAATAATGTACCAAATATTGATAAAGCAATTATATCTGCCCACTGTCACAATGATTTAGGTTTGGCTGTTGCTAATGCGTTAGCCGGTTTGTCAGCTGGCGTTAGACAGATAGAGTGCACAATTAATGGTATTGGTGAGAGAGCAGGAAATGCAGCTTTAGAGGAAATTGTTATGGCAATAAAAACAAGAAATGATTTAATGCCTTATGAAACTGGAATTAAAACTGAATTAATTAGTAAAGCGTCAAAGATAGTTTCTAATGCTACTGGCTTTCCAGTTCAATTTAACAAAGCAATTGTAGGTAAGAATGCGTTTGCACACGAGTCTGGTATTCACCAGGATGGAATGCTTAAAAATAGAGAAACATATGAAATTATGACACCTGAGAGTGTTGGAGTAAAAAAAACTTCTTTAGTTATGGGTAAGCACTCTGGGAGGCATGCTTTTAAAGACAAGTTAAATGATTTAGGATACACAGATGTAACTGATGACGTAATCCAAGCTGCTTTTGGAAAATTTAAAATTTTAGCTGATAAAAAGAAACATATCTACGATGAGGATATAGTGGCATTAGTTGATGATAGCTTAATAATTGATAATAAAATTAATGCTATAAATTTAAAATCTTTAAAAGTATTTGCTGGAACAGGTGAGCCTCAGAGAGCAGAAATGACTCTAGACGTTTTTGGTGAGGTAAAAAAAACTATTCAAATTGGTGATGGACCAGTTGATGCAATATTTAAATGTATCAAAGATCTTTACCCACATGATGTAAAATTGTCTTTATATCAAGTACATGCAGTAACAGAGGGAACTGATGCTCAAGCAACTGTCAGTGTAAAAATAGAGGAGAATGATAGAACAACCGTAGGTCAGTCAGCTGACACAGATACTTTAGTCGCATCTGCCAATGCATATTTGAATGCTTTAAATAAAATGTTAATTAAAAGAGAAAAAAAATCTCTTTCACAAAATATTGAACACCAAAAAGTAAAAGGAGGAGTATAAAATGGGACTTTTAGATAAAGTAACAGCAATGTGGAGCCAAGATATGGCTATAGATTTAGGAACAGCAAATACTTTGGTAGTTCTTAAAGGGCAAGGAGTAGTTTTAAACGAACCATCTGTAGTGGCCGTTGTTGATAACAAAGGAAAAAAATCTGTTCTTGCAGTAGGCGATGAGGCCAAGACAATGCTTGGAAGAACACCTGGCAATATTCAAGCAATTAGACCTTTAAGAGATGGAGTTATAGCTGACTTTATAGTTACAGAGGAAATGATTAAACACTTTATAAAAAAAGTTCATAAAAGAAGCTCATTTGCAAATCCAAGAATTTTAATTTGTGTTCCAACTGGATCAACTCCAGTTGAAAGAAAAGCTATTCAAGACAGTGCTCTTGCAGCAGGTGCTAGAAGAGTTCAGTTAATCGAAGAACCGATTGCTGCTGCTATTGGTGCAAACTTACCAATATCTGAGGCAACTGGCTCAATGGTCATTGACATAGGAGGAGGAACAACTGAGATTGCCGTGATGTCTTTAGGTGGAGTTGTTTATTCAAATTCTTTAAGAGTTGCAGGTGATGCGATGGATCATTCTTTAATAAGTTATATGAGACGTGAATATAATTTAATGATTGGGGATAGCACTGCTGAAAAAATTAAAAAGGAGGTTGGTACTGCGATTGCAACCAATAACAATACTTATGCTGTTAAAGGAAGAGATTTAAGATCCGGAACTCCAAAAGAGGTAAACATTAGCGAGGAAGATACAGTAGAAGCATTGAATCCAATTTTAAGAGAAATGATTAATGGTATTAAGGATGCGTTAGAAAATACACCTCCAGAATTATCAGCAGACTTAGTTGATATGGGTTTGACACTTACTGGTGGGGGAGCTTTATTAAAAAATATTGATAAAAGATTTTCAAAAGAAACTGGTTTACCAGTTCACATTGCTGATGACCCATTAGCATGTGTTGCAGTTGGAACAGGAAAAGCTCTAGATCAAGAAGAAACATTTAATTCAATGTTATCGGAGTATTAATTTGATAAAATGCAAGCTAGCAGGGATGACTTTGTAATTGCTATTCGTTCTGCTTTTTTAAAAAAGGAGAACAAACAAAAGTTTTCTTTATTAGCTTTAATTTTTTTAACATTTATAATTCTTGTTTCTGAAAAATTAAATTTTAAACCAATTGACTATTTAAAAACCTCTTTAAGAGAAGTTGCTTATAGATCAACATTTATTGTTTCTGTTCCAGAAAATTTTGTAAAGAAATCTTATGTAACAATTATAAACCATTTTAATGTTTATGATGAAAATAAATTGCTTAAAGAAAAGTTAGATTTCGAATTATCTAAGAACTATAATTTTGAGTATATTTTAGAAGAAAACAAAAGACTTAAATCAACAATAGAAGAAACAAATATTTTAACATCTGAAATAATTGGAAAAGTTCTTGTAGATAAAAAAAGTCCTTTTCTTAGATCAGTAATTATTAATAAAGGAAGTAAAGATAGAGTAGAATTAGGTATGCCTGTAATGGATAAGAGTTATTTAATTGGAAAAGTTGTAGAAGTATCATTCACTACATCAAGAGTTTTACTTTTATCTGACTTAAATAGTAAAGTTCCTGTAGATATAATGCCAAACAATATTCAATCTATTTTATCTGGAACAGGAAATAATCAAGGCGTTATTCAGTACACAAGACAGCAAGAATTGATTGAAGAAAATGCTATAGTGTTCACGTCTGGCGCAGGTGGGCTATTTAAATCCGGTATTCCAATAGGAAAAATATTTAAAGATTCTTCAAATAACAAAACATTTGTAAGTTTTTTTTCCGATTTTTCCCAACTACGATATGTAAAAATAATTTCATTTAAAGAGGATACTGAATAATGGCGGAGATAAGTAAATTTAGTTATTTAAAAAAATTCCTTGAGAAGGGACCGATTATTCTTTTAATAGTTTCAGTATTAAATGAATTTGATTTTAATTATCTTAATTTAAAATACTTTTCATTTAATTTTCCTTTTATTTTAATTTATTATTGGAGCCTAAAAAGATCTGGAAGCCTTGGTTATGGTTTAATATTTTTATGTGGTTTATTAAATGATGTAGTAACTGGGTTGCCTATAGGTGTAAGCTCATTAGCCTACTTACTTATCTGTGTTTTTTCATCTTATTTAAGAAATATAACATTAAGACCAAGTGCAATAAAAGACTGGTTCTTTTTTGGGCTAGCTATTTTAGTTGTTAATTCTTTATTTTATTTAATTGTTGGTTTAGTATTTGATGTAGAATTAGAGTATTACAGTATATTGGTAAATATACTTTTCACTTTCTTATTTTATATAATCTTTAGTGGATTATTTGATTATTATCAAAAATTAATCTTTGGAGCTCAAAATGTTTAGTAGTAACGACTCTAATGTTAGAAAATTTAATACCATTAATAGAAGAGTATTTATTTTATCCCTTGCAAAGGGAGTAGTATTTACAGGTATTTTAGCTAGACTTTTTACACTCCAAATCAGCGATAATAAAAAATATCTCACTTTATCTGATAAAAATAGACTTAGAGAATGGAGATTGCCTCCAGTTAGAGGAGAGTTTAAAGATTATTTTAACAACACAATTGCCGGCAATACAGAAGTTTATCAACTACATGTAATTCCAGAACAAGTTGAAAATTTTAAAAATTTAATGGTTAGATTAAAAAATATTCTTTCATTATCAGATAAAGAATTTTCAAAAATTGTTAAGAAAAAAAATCAACAAAAACCATGGGAGACACTTATAATATCTGAAAATTTATCATGGGATCAATTTTCAAAGGTAAATTATTACTTACATGAATTGTCTGGTGCAAAGCCAGTTCTTTCTGTTGCAAGAAGTTATCCGTTTAAAGAAAATTATACTCATGTTTTGGGATATGTTGCGCAAGCTAGTGAAAAAGATTTATCAGATAATGAAAATGTTAAAAATAAGCATGTTCCAGGTTTAAGAGTTGGAAAAACAGGATTAGAAAAATCTTTCGAAAATGAGCTAATAGGTTCAAATGGTGTTCAAAGGTATGAAGTAAATGCATTTGGAAAGAGAATTAAACAACTTAATTTTCAAAAAGGAGATAAAGGTAGAGAAATAAAACTTACTCTAGATACAGAGGTTCAAAAGTTATGTAATGAACTCTTAGCAAACAAATCTGGATCTATAAGTGTGATGGATATTTATACAGGCGAAGTTATTGCAATGCATTCATCTCCATCTTTTGATCCAAACTTATTCTTATATGGCATAAGTTATAAAGATTGGGATACAATTAGAAATAATCCTAATAAACCTTTGATAAACAAAACAATTTCTGGACTTTATTCACCTGGTTCAACTATAAAACCTGTTGTAGCGCTATCTGCCTTAGAAAATAATGTTATATCTCCAAACTTTAAGGTGAGATGCACAGGCAAGATGGAAATGTATGGACAAACCTATCATTGTTGGAAGAAGAAAGGGCACGGCGTTGTTGATCTAAGAGGTGCAATTATACAATCTTGTGACACATATTTTTATGAAATGTCTAGGAGATTAGGAGTAGATCGTCTCAAGGTTACAGCATCAAAATTTGGTTTGGGTAATAAAGTTTTCAATAACTTATATAAAGAGGAAAAAGGTGGTCTATTTCCATCTACAAACTGGAAAAAAGCAAATCTTGGTCAGGGTTGGGTATTAGGAGAAACGCTTATTACTGGGATCGGGCAAGGTTACGTACAAACCACTCCACTTCAGCTATGTTTAATGACTGCCCAATTAGCAAATGGTGGTTTCAAAATTTATCCAACTTTAATATCAAATAAATATCAAGAAAGTTTTGAAAAAATAAAATATAAAATGAGTCAAAATCTAGTAAAAGAAGAAAAATATGATTCATCTATCATAAGAACAGCCGAAGAGTTTTTCAAACCTGGTGAAAAGGACTATAAAAAACTTTTTAGAAATCAAGAAAATGTCAAATTTGTTCTTGAAGCGATGTTTGCTTCTACAAATCAGTGGAATGGAACATCTTATAAATCAAGGATAGAGGATCCAAAATATCAATTCGCAGGAAAAACAGGAACAGCTCAAGTAAAAAGAATTACAGAAGAACAAAGAGAACTTGATTTAGAAACTTCACAAATTCCCTACGAAGATAGAGATCATGCCTGGTTTGTTGCTTTTGGTCCTTATAAAAATCCGAGATATTCTATAAGTGTATTTGTTGAGCATGGTGGATCAGGAAGCAAAGCGGCTGCTCCGCTTGCAAAAAAAGTAATAAAAAAGGTTATTGATAGACACGAAGAACGTGAAAAATTAAGAAAAAGAAATTTAGTAAATATATAAATGTTTCAACAATCATCATACACAGAACAATTAACATTTTTTCAAAAATTAAAATCATTTGATTTTATACTTGTGGCGTGTGTTTTAATACTAGGGTTAATTAGTAATTTATCTATGTTTTCGACAGATGGTGGAGAGTTTTTATATCACACTAAAAGTCACTTAATTAGATTTTTAGTATTTTTTATTTTGATGCTTTTTTTGTCTTTTTTTAGTCTGAGATTTTGGCATTCTACTGCTTATCTTTTTTATATTGTTATTCTTGGCTTTTTAATTTGGGCTTCTTTATATGGTATTACAGCCTCAGGATCTCAGAGGTGGATTAATCTTTACTTTATAAATCTTCAACCATCTGAGCTTATGAAAATTGCAATTATAGTTTGTTTTGCAAGATTTTTTCATAGAGAACAAATTACAAATGTTAGTAGTTTTAAAAATATAATTGTTTCTCTAGCAATTCTTGTGATGCCAATAGTACTAGTCGTGAGCCAACCAGATCTTGGAACATCAATTTTAATAGCTGCGAGTGGACTTATCGTATTGTGGTTAGCAGGATTAAATATTAGATATTTTGTTTATAGCGGTTTAATATTATTAATATCCTTTCCGTTTGTAATTTCATTTTTAAAACCTTATCAAAAACTACGAATATTAAGTTTCTTTAATCCCGACCGTGATCCTCTTGGAGCAGGTTATCAAATTATACAATCTAAAATAGCTGTAGGTTCGGGTGGTTTAACTGGTAAAGGTTTTTTACAAGGCACTCAAAGTTATTTAGAGTTTCTACCAGAAAAACATACTGATTTTATTTTTACACTTTTTTCTGAAGAACATGGATTCATCGGATCCGTATTTTTGCTTATAATATATGGAATACTTATTTACAGAATAATTAAGATCGGATCTATATCAAGAAGCTATTTTGGTAGATTATTTTGTTATGGTTTTGGATCAGCAATTTTTATTTATATAGCCGTAAATATGAGTATGGTTTTAGGTTTACTGCCGATTGTTGGTTCTCCTCTACCCATTATGTCGTACGGCGGTTCATCAATGTTAGCGACAATGATAGGTTTAAGTATTGTTATGAGTACAAAAATTTATCATAAACAAATAATAAATTAGTTAATATTATCGATTAATTTGTCGCGATAGATTCAATAAAATAATGATGTATATTTAAATTATGAAAAAGTTGCGTGTAGGAATAATTGGTGCAGGTATTCAAGGTGTATGCAACGCATTGTTCCTTCAAAAAAAAGGATATGAAGTAGTATTATTTGATAAAGAGGAGCCTGGAAGTTTAGCTTCTTATGGTAATGCAGGGCATTTTTCACCGTATGCCTCTGTTCCATTAAATAGACCAGATATTTTAACAGATGTGCCAGCTATGCTTTTAAGCTCAACTGGTCCCTTGGCACTCAAGTGGAATTATGTGCCAAAAATGATTCCATGGTTTTTAAAATTTATTAGAAATTGTACAAAGAAAAAAATGATGCACACCGCAAAGTATATGCATCAAATTTTAGACTTATCACTGCCAGCTTATGAAGAATTATTTGACGAAATTGATACTGAGAACTTAGTAGTTAGCAATGGTATAATGTATATTTGGAATAATAAAAATTTATCAAGTAGAGAACTTGAAATAAATATAAGAGATCAGCTTGGTGTAAGACAGCAACTACTTAACCCTAAAGAAATTCATGATTTAGAACCAAATATTAAACCAATATATGATGGAGGAGTATTTTATTCTTATGCAAAACATACGAATAACCCCAGAAGACTTCTACTCAAGTTGTTCGACTTATTTTTAGAAAAAGGGGGAAAATTTAACAAGTATCAAATAAAGGATATTAATTTTGATGAAGAGAAACCAGTTCTAAGGACAGAAAGTCAAAGATTTGTTTTTGATAAAATTGTTATTGCTTGTGGTGCTTTATCTAAAAAATTTACAAATGATTTATTTGAAAATGTTCCACTCGATACAGAAAGAGGTTATCATATTCACTTTAAAGACTGTGAACATTTAATATCAAGACCTGTAGTCTTTTCAAATAGAGGTTTTGGAATGACGCCTATGGAGCAAGGGTTAAGAGTTGTTGGAACTGTTGAATTTGGAGGTTTAAAAAACTCACCTTCAAAAGGAAGAATAAAAAATTTAGTTGAAAACGCAAAATTTATGTTAGATGGCTTACCAGAGCATGAAGATGAATGGTTGGGTTTCAGGCCAACACTTCCAGATTTTTTACCAGTAATTGGACCATCAAAGAATTATAAAAATGTATTTTATTCTTTTGGTCATCATCATTTAGGTTGGACTTTAGGAGCAATATCAGGGAAAATAATTTCAAAAATGATTTCTGAAGAAAATACAAATTTGGAATTAGACCCCTATAGTTCCTTAAGGTTCAGCTAGTGAGCCTTAATATCAAAGCTTATGTGATGCTAGTCCTAGCATCAATCTTTTGGGCAGGTAATTTTATTATTGGAAAATTTGCTTTTGTTGAAAGTATCTCACCTTTCTCATTAGTTTTTTTCAGATGGTTAACTGTTTGGTTCATTCTGTTACCATTCACTTACAAAGAAATTCTTAGTAAAAAAAAAGAAATTTCTAACAACTTGCCCTTACTTCTATTTCTTGGGCTAACAAGTGTAGGTTTATTTAATTCATTCGTTTACGTTTCACTCCAATATACGCAAGTGATTAATGCATCTTTATTTAATACCGCTATTCCTGCGGCAATTATTTTATCTTGCTTTATTTTTAAAATAGAAAAGACAAATTTTTATCAATTGCTTGGACTTTTAGTTTCAGTCTTAGGAATATTAGTAATAATTACTAAATTTAATTTAAATATTTTATTAAATCTAGATTTTAACATTGGGGATATTTGGATGATAGGTGCTGTGATTTGTTGGGGCTTATATTCGTCGTTCCTTAAAAAATTAAAACTAAAAATATCACTTCTCAGTTTTGTTCACATTGTTTGTACTTGCGGCCTTATTTTTTTATTACCTCAATTTAGTTATGAATATTTTCAGGGTAATGCAGCAACTATTGATAAAACATTTATATATTGTTTAATTTATTTAGCCTTATTTCCAAGCATTGGATCTTATTATTGTTGGGCAGGAGCTGTTTCAATCATTGGACCCAATAGATCAGGAATTTTTTTATCATTAATACCTTTGTTTAGTACATTTATGGCAATGTTTTTTTTTGATGAGCAGTTTAGATATTTTCATACTATAGGTTCAATTTTAGTTATAATTGGTTTATTTTTATCAAATAAAAAAAAATAATATGTCTAAGATTGATAAATCAAAACTAACAGCTGAACAAAAAATAGTTTTGCTAGAGGAGGGCACAGAGCCCCCTGGCTCAAGTGAATTAAATTCTGAAAAAAGAAAAGGGAGTTATCATTGTGCAGGCTGCGGTATTAAATTATTTGATTCCTCTACTAAATATGAAAGTGGATCTGGGTGGCCCTCTTTTTTTGAGTCTTTGCCGGATGTTTTTGAAACTAAAACAGATCATATATTAGGATATCCTAGAACAGAATATCATTGTAAAAATTGTGGGGGACATCATGGTCATATTTTTGATGACGGACCAAAACCCACAGGAAAAAGATACTGCAATAATGGTATTTGTCTTGTTTTTAAGTCTAAAGATTAGATATTTATATATATACAATATACATTTAATGAATTAAAAAATATATTATGAAAAACATTATTATAGCAATATTTACAGTTTTCATATTTACATCATCTAATGCAGACGAATTAACAAATAAAATTTCAAATATAATTGCTGATTTAATACCTGGAGAAGGCACCACAGAAGTAAGTTTAGACTTAAGAGAAAATCACAAACCAGATTATAGTATTCTTGGTGTAAGAGAAATTGATAGGACTGGTAATGGAAATCTTTTTACTCAGTTCTCTTTATTCAATACAGAAAAAAATAACTCAGAAAGAACAGTGGGTAACCTTGGCTTCGGTCAAAGAATTTTAAGTGACGATAACACAATGATGACAGGCTACAATGTTTTTTGGGATTATGATAGTTATGGCAACTCAAGAACAAGCTTAGGATTAGAGGCAAGAAATGCTGTATTAGACTTTTCTGCTAACTATTATCTAAATGCAGGAGATGGGAAAAAAGAGGAAAAAGCTTTAGAAGGTTATGACTTAAATTTAGCATCCCAAGTTCCGTATATGCATTGGGCCGATATATTTGTAAATGCTTATGAATGGTTTGGAAGAGATAGAGATGATATAAAAGGAACTAAACTAGGTTCAGAATTATTATTAAACCCCAATCTAAATTTAGAGTTAGCATATGATGATAAAGATAAAAAGGGTTTAGAAGACGAATGGTATGCAAGAATAATGTTTGTATATCCTCCAAGATCAGGTCCCTCGTTACAGGATGGTTTTTTAAGCCAAAGTCCATGGAAAGAGGAAAAAGATATGAGTGGGGAGCTTATAAGCAAAGTTAAGAGAAATAATAAAATAGTAGTAGAGTTTAAAGGAACATCTACAATTTCGAGAACAGATTAATGAATAAATTATTTAAATATTTTATCTTTGTAAAAATATTATTTTTTATTTTAACTAGTAATTTGTACTCAGCAAGTACCACAGGTGCTGCAACTGTATATAAAGTTACCATGAAAAAAGTTGAACTTTGTACAGCTAGTACAAGTGTTACAAGTTGTGAAAATGCTATAGTTATCGGAGAAACTGACAAAACAGTTGATATTGCATCTACTGATGCTGGTTCATCAGCAGCTTCATATGGTGATCCAGCACTTTTACCTCTTGGAGTAACATATACACATATGAGAGTTACTATTGATAGAAAATTTACGATAAAAGCTGACTTACAAGTGACAGGTGTAGATGATAACTGCACAACTACTGCTGCACTATCTGGCTCTGCTTATCCTGGCGGTGGTTTAAGTGCTAATGAAAAATATGACAGAACCCCGGTAATCGAGGATGGTGGAACAGCTGCTGAAGCAGATTTGTATTTAAAAAATGATCAAATGAAACTTTGTGGTAATACGGAATGTGGTAACTTAGGTTTATCTGATGCACAAACTGTAACTTATGATCAAGGTTCAATTTCTACTTTTCAAACTCAACACGCAGATGGTAGTACTTCAGACGATCATGTTATGGTATATGAACTTACCGCTCCTTACACGGTAGCATTGATTGCACCTGTAATTGATATTTCTTTTGGAACCTCTACAGCAATTAAAGCAAGCGAACATCCTACTCAAGCAAATCTCTGCTACTTTGATCCTCAAGAGCCCAACGTAACAATAACAATTAAATAATTTTTTAATAAATATATGCTGATAAAATATACTAGTTTTTTGATTGGAGTAATTTGGTCCTATTCTTTAATTAAGACACAGTCTATTTTTAGTAAAAAAGCTGGTCTAATTTTTAAAGTATTTATATCTAATGTTTCCTGGCTAACTTTGATTGCTGCAATTTATTTTGGATATAAAAATTTTTCTATTAAATTTATTATAATAGGTGTTGTTTGTTCAATTATTTTGGTTCATTTAGGATTTAAATTTTTAGGTAAATTTTTGGCTTCAAAATTTACTGAAAAACAATTGGTTATGTCAAAAACTTTTTTTGAGTATTCTTTGATTGTTTGGGTTATTTATTATCTTGTTTATTAAATTTAGATCTATTTAAAAATTTCAATTAATTTTTTTGCTAAGACTTTATGTCCAATTTTATTAAAATGTGGATCATTTTTGAAATAGTATTTTTTATAAGTTTCTAAGTATGAAGAATTGTTCATTTCATCAAAGAAAATTGGAAAATAATTAATAAAATTTTCACATTTATTTTTACAGAATTCCTGCCATATTTTTACGTGAATGGAGTTTACCACATCGTTTTCTAACTGATGTGGCCAAGGATATACAGCCAGACTAAGTTTAATATTATTTTGAGATAAAATTTCATAAAGTTTTTCCATATGTCTAACCATTATTTCGTTACCCTCTTTAACTCCTACATCATATCCTTCTATTTTATCATCATCTGAGTATGTCCATTTAGCTTTAAGGTTTACTTTGTCAGTGAATGTTGGTTTTTCAACTAGGTTTTCCATTTTTACATTATTATTTGTTAACTTATATTTTTTAATCACAAACATATAAAAATTTGTAAGTGGAAAGTTATTTCTAAGAAATTTTCTTCTTTTTAGGTTTTTCTTTTCTGAATATTTTTCAGTTACTTTAAGATTTTGATCAATAGAGTAGAAATTAGTATCGTCATAAAGATCACTAATATCGATGAAGACAACAACATGGTTAAAATCAAAACCTTGTTGAATAAGATAATTTACTTTTGATAAATAAATTTTTGGAGAGTATGAAACTATACCAAGATTTGCAGTTTTATATTGTGTTTTTTCACTAAATATTCCTACAAAACTATCCTCATATTCAATTGGTGTGCCCTCAGTAAAAGAATCTCCAATAAATGCAAAATCATAATTTTTGTCAGTGATTTGATTGCACTTTGATTTGAAACCATGGTTGTTGGTACATAATTCATACGTATCTATAAAACTTACGTTATTAGTATACTTAACATTTTCCCTCAAAGTATGATGATAAATAGGATGATCAATTCGAATTAATCTTTCATAAAATTGTGACTTTGCAAAATAGGTATCAAAATATTTGAGAATTTTTGAACCTAGAAAAAAATCTATTATTAATGAAAATACAAAAGTTAAAATAAGAATCTTTGCTAAATCAAATAGTTTTTTTAAAAAAATCATCTAGATAAATTATTTTTTCAAAAATTTGTTAAAATTTATTGAAAAATAACAATTTTGTAGACTATTTTGAGCCAATTCTACAGTTTAAAATTTATTCCAACACGGCTATTATGTTAGAAAATTATCATGTTTGAAAAATTAGAAGAATTAGCAAAAAACAACAAAAAAATTTCAGATTTTCACATTAGATCTGGATCTCCTTTAGCGTATAGACAAACAGGTGAGATTGTTATGGTTAAAGATGCAATGGTTAAACCGCAAGATCTAATTGATATGCTTACAACAAATTGCAACGAACATGAGACTAAAAGATTTCAAGATACACATGAATTAGACTCAGCTGTTACAATAAGTGGTTTACGGTTTAGAGCAAATTTTTACAAAACATTGAATGGACCTGCTGCAGTTCTAAGAAGAGTAGAGAGCAAAATTCCTGAAATGGGACAGTTTGATTTGCCTGATGCTTTATATGATATTATAGATATGCATAAAGGTTTAGTTTTAGTAACTGGTCCGACAGGATCAGGAAAATCCACAACACTAGCTGCGATAGTAAATGAAATTAATAAAACAAGAACCGCAAATATAATAACAGTCGAAGATCCCGTTGAATTTATTCACACCGATTCGAAAAGTATAGTTTCACACAGAGAAGTTGGTAAACAAACACAAACTTTTGCAAGCGCTCTTAAAGCAGCACTTAGGGAAGACCCTGATGTAATTTTAGTTGGTGAGATGAGAGATTTAGAAACTGTAAGTTTAGCTTTGACAGCTGCTGAAACAGGACACTTAGTTTTTGGAACACTTCATACTAGTGGAGCTCCAAATACTATAAATAGAATTATTGACGTTTTTCCACCTGAGCAACAAGCTCAAATACGTGCGCAATTATCAACTTCATTGAAAATGGTTGTTACACAAAGATTATTAAAAACAAAAGATGGTCAAGGTCGTGTTGGTGCTTTTGAAATAATGAAATGTACTGCTCCAATTCAAAACTTAATAAGAGAAGCAAAAATTCATCAGATCCCAAGCATCATGCAAACGGCTGTTAAAGATGGAATGATAACAATGTCTAAATCTTTAGAAAACTTGGTAACAGCAGGAAAAATTGATGCAAATGCAGGAAAAGAAAGTTAAAGGATTTTCATTACTTGAATTATTAGTTGTGGTTGTCATAATTGGTGCCTTAGCGGGTGTTGGCTTCCAACCTTTTCAAAAATGGAGAAAGGACAGACTTGTAAGAACACAAGCATTACAAGTTTCAAGCGTTATACAAGATATTTATTCACAAGTACAAAGAGGCCATTATGGTTTCGTTCAATTTGTTGTAGAAAATGATAAGATTTATTCTAATGGAATGAAAATGGATAATTTTACAGAATTAGTTAGAAAAAGGTATACCGAAGAGGGGGCTGAAACTAATTTTTATAATTCTGAAACTAGGTGCTCAGACGAATTGATATGGGATGATGAAGGCGAAACAAGTAATAAACTTACTGTGAACTCAATTGAGATAAGTGATAAAATTAAACTATCTTACCCAGCCTCGTCAGGCGATGATCCCTCTATTAGTACTCAATTTTCATCGACAGATGTGGGCATGGTATGTTTTTCAAAAGATGGATCTTATTATAGTGGTAATACATTGATGCGGGTATCAAGCGGAGGAGATACAAATGTGAGAGATGAAATTATTGTATCTGACGAAGATGGTGATAATTATTTTTCGATAAAATGGAGTAGATTTGGTAATATAATGTTAAGTAAATGGACAAATGGATCATGGTACACTCAATAAATAAAACTGCTAAAAATTTTGCCATAAAAGGTTTAACTTTACTTGAGGCATTAGTATCAACCGCAATTGTAGGAATAGGATTTATTGCTGTATTTCAATTAGTAAATTATTCCGTGAACTCTATTGATGTTTCAAGCGAAAGAACAAAAATAAATTATATAACTGCTCTAATAGCAGAGGATGTTTTAGGTGCTCGTGATGAATTGTATGGAATTGATCCTAACCGTAATACAATAAACGTGAACGAACGTGGAAGACCCGTTGAGCCTAACGGCAAAGCTTTAAACTCTTCTACCATTATGAAATTTGCTGAGTATTTAGAGGGAGGATGGAATGCAGGAACAACAGTAGAGGAAACTAATGATGCAGGTGAAACAACGTCGAAATCACAAACATGCAGTGCAGATAAAGGTAAATTTTTATCGAAGTCACAAATTAAAAGTATTTATTTAAATGATACTCAAAAAGGTGCTCCAAGAAATAAAATGGCACGATGGAGCAATATAATAAATAGTGACAGATATTTAAAATGTAAAAACGACAATGATGTTAAAAGTGTAAAAGTTTATAAAATTTGTGCCGATGCCGATTGTGTACAAAATCCAAAAATATCAAATAATGATGAAATTTATATTGGAAGAATTCAAATAAATACTAACGGTGGTAAAAAAAGAAAATTTTTATATTTTCAGGCAGATTATATAGCGAAGGAAGAAGGTGAGTTTGACTGATAAACATTTAAAAAATATAGCTGGTGTATCCTTAATTGAATTATTGATAGGTATATGTGTTACAGCTTTGATGATGGGAGCTCTGTTTTCAACTTATACCGTTGTTAATAATAGTTATAATCAAGTTGTAGACAAAGCAAGTGTTAGCAGATCATCTAGAGATTTAGTTGGAATGATGGTCAAAGATATTAGACTAGCTGGATTTAAATATTACTATGGCGAAAATACTGAAGATATCCCAGCATTCGAAAACTTGACTCACATATCAGGAACAGAAGAAGGCCGTGATCTAATTGATAGTCACGACCCATTAATAGTTGAGAGAAATATTTTAGGCTATATACCTGCAGACGGTGTTGAAACCATTGTAAGAGTTGATGAAGAAACTACTGATAGCGAAGCATCAGATACAATTGATGTTACAACTAATATAAGTGGTATTTGTTGTGACAGAATTTCGGTAGTTTACGGAGATTTTGATAAAAGAGATCCTAAGCAAAAATATAAAAAATATAGAATTACTTATTTTGCAGATCGAATGAATAGTCAGACAGACGAAAAATTATTCGCACTATATAAAACTAAAGAGTGCTGGGTAGAGCATCCTGATGCTCCTAAAGGAGACTGGTTTACTTCTCCAGAGGAATGTTACCCTGCTCAACTTGTTAGAACACATTTAGTTGACATGGAATTTTTATTATTTGACTCTAATGGCAAACATCTTTTTAATGAAACAACCCAAACTTATCCTTTACCAATCAATGAGAGCAGTACCGATCTTTATAGAATTAGACAAGTTGATATGAGATTAACTTTCAGATCAAAAAAAGATTTTTATGCAAAGGCTGGTTCATCAACCAAACCAAGATTAGTCAAAGGTTTGACAGAGGAAAGAACACAAGAATTTTTTGATGATAAATATTTGAGAGACTCAGTAGTTGTGAGTATTTTTACTAGAAATATAGGAATTAATTAATGAGAAGAAAAAGAGAAAAAGGATTTACTTTAATTTTATCACTTGTGCTTTTATTGGTTATGTCGCTGATGGGAGGTTCATTAATTGTAGTTACCTCTAGTGATCATAGCGCAAATAATACTAGTGACCAATATCAGCAAGCATTTTATGTTGCCGAAACAGCTCTATTGGAAGCAGAAAAAGACATAATTAATTCTTTTATAGGTAAATGGACAACAACATGTGGTGACGATGGTTGCACGACATCTAGAGATCCAGCAACAAAAGGTTTGCCACCAGATAATGATCAAAAAATTGAAAAATCTGCAAGATCTGCTTGTTACAATAGTTTTAAAAATATAACTTTCCACAGCGATGAAGCTTTGCCAGTTGTAAAACACAATAGCGATGTTAGTTTTTATAATTTAATTGAACCAATATTTGGTCAACTTACGGTTGATGATGGAAGTTCAAAAGAAATAGATAGAGAGAAAGAAGTTTTGAAAAAATATACATATGAATATTTTATGGTAAACTTGGGTAGAGCTTCGTATACTGAGGAAGGCTCTAGTATTGCAGCAACAGCGATAGATGTTGTTACTATGGGTACAGCATATAAAATTTATGCTTGTGGAATGTATAACGATGATGAGGTCGTGATACCATTGGAAAGCGTTATGGTTCTACCCTCAGCAGGATAAAAAATATATGAGAAATTTAAAATTAATTTTTATTATTTTTTTGTTTAACTTATTAATGACTGCATCAAGCAAGGCTTGTAATTTGTTAAATATTGATATTGGAGCAGATAAATCGACCGTAGAGGATATATTTGGCACAATTGAAGATGAAGATATTTCAGATTTTTATAATGTAACAAAATTTTATAGTCCAATTGAATTTTTTTGTGAAGAAGTAGAACTAGGGAACGCTTTAATTAATGGATATATATTAAATAAAAAAGTTGGTGCAGTTGAAATAGAAGTTCAAAATGGACCAGATAACGAGGAAAGTAAAAGCAAATTAGTAAGAAATTATGTAATTGCAAACTTTGGTAGTGTTGACCCTGAAAGTAAAGACTGGCAAGGATATAAAATGTGGGAGATAGAAGACAAACAAGTTTATTATTTCTATAGAAAATATAGGGGTTATATCTACGAAAGTGTTGCAGTAACAAATAGTGAATTTTATAGAGCATTAGCAGATG
>CACHRP010000008.1 GCA_902582315.1 uncultured Pelagibacteraceae bacterium | reverse complement strand
TCCTATTTAGATTTCTTTCAAAATAAATTTACTAATTTTAAAGAAATAAACTATTATTTATTTAAAGGGCCTAATTAATTTAATACGTATTATGGTTAAATAACTTTAAGGTCAATTTCAAACAGATTTTTAAAAGATGTTTGAAAAAAATCTTTTAATATTTAAATAAAACTTTTCATTTATTGAAGATTTTATATCTCCTGCATTACATGCATGACTGATTGAAATATGTCTTCTATTACTCTATAGGAATTTGAATTTATTGCTATGTGATATTTAGAATATTTTTTTATTTTATGATTATTAAAACCAACAATGCATATTACATCTATCTTTCTTTTTTTTGCATATTTGCAAATTTCAATTATATTTTTTGATGTACCTGAACAGCTAAATATAATTATACAATCTCCCTTGTCGTAAAAATTTTCGATTTGCTCTGTGAAGATTTTTTCATAATTAATATCATTTGAAATTGCAGTAATTAAAGACATAGAATTTGAAAGTGAAATTGCTCTAGCTATATATTTTCTTTTACTTTTTCTTTTAAGAGACTTATTAAAATCTGTAACAAAATGATCGGATATAGCTGCAGACCCACCATTTCCACAAACAAAGATTTTATTTTTATTTTTAATTTTAACTTTTAAATACTCACAAATTTTTACTATTTTATCTATATCTAATTCTTTGATTTTTTTTCCAAGTTCTAAATAATAATTATTAATCTTTTTTTTTAGCATCATTTTCACTTTATTAGTTTCTTAATTGTATTAAAAGTTTTTTTCTCTTTTGAGTTATAAGACTTATCATCAATATAAATATCATATGTAGGTTTACCCATAATTAATTCATGAAATTTTAAGCCCCACGAAACTAGTTGTTTGTAAGTTTTTTTATAATATTTTTTTTTAACTAATGAAGAATTTTCCTTGTTTCTTCCCATATATCTTGCAGTAAATATTTTTATATAATAGCCATGATTATATAAATCATTAATTACTTTAATTCTTTTTTTAAAGGGTTTTGATTCAGAATAATTAGCTTTATTGGTCTTACAAATTGTATTATCTATATCAAAACAATACACTTTTTTCATATGTCAAGATTAATTAATATACTTAACAAAGTTTATAAACAACTTATTTTATTTTTAAAAACACCAAGACTTACTATTCTTTTATTCCAGGTAAGAGTTATTGAGCGTTATTTAAAAATTGATCTTTTTTTTTTATCACCAAGAAGATTGATTATTTTTTTTATAGAGAAAACCCTCCTAAAAAATACTCACAGTAAAAAAATGAAAAATTATGGAAACTATAAATTAGATACTACGAGAATTGCAAATAATTCAATTATTTATTCTGGTGGTGTTGGTAGAAATATAGAGTTTGATTTAAGTGTTAACAAAAGACATAAATGCAAGGTTAGGCTTTTTGATCCTACAAAAAATAGTATAGATTATATAAAGGGTATTAAGTTAAGAAAGAATATTTTTTTTTATCCATTTGCACTTTTTAATAAAAACCAAAAAGTGAAATTGTATCAAGATCCCTCAAATAGAGTAAAAAGCGCATCAATCAATAATTTTTTTTCATTTAAAAAAAATTCTTATTTTTGGGCTCAAGCATACACTTTAAATACTTTAAAGAAAAAATTTAAAGACAAAAATATTGATATTCTCAAATTGGATATTGAAGGTGTAGCTGAGGACGTAATTCTTGATTGTTTTAAAAAAAAAATTTTTCCTATGCAAATTGTTTCAGCATTTGAAGTACCATTAAATTATATAAAATTTTTTGTTTTTATAAAAAGAATTTTAAATTTAATAAAAATTTTAAAGAAAAATTATCATTTGTATAATTTGAGAGATAGATCTAGAGGTGTTGAAATGGAAATTTTAGCAATAAAATATAAATAATGAATAAATCTTTAGTGACTACTCATTTTGAATTTAGGAAGTTAAATTCGAATTTAAAAAAAAATGTTACACATTTAGGAGATTGCAGTAAAGATTTTGGTGAAAATTTTCAAAATGAACTTTTAGAATCAAAGCCAAAGAATATTAAAGAAAAAAAGCACTGCTTGGAAATAACAGAAAAAATATTTAAAAATTTGTACTATCACCAAAAAAAATTTTATAAATTTAATATTTCAAAGAAAGGTTATGGCATTATATTAATACCATTTTTAAATAATTTTGTAGAAATTCTCTATAAAAAATATTGTGATATTGAGGAAAAAGTTAAAAAAAATAAAAATATAAAATTTCAAGTTTTAAATTCTAAAGACTTTGTATATTTTAAAAATTTTGAAGAGTTCATCTCATTTTCTCAAAAAGATCTTTTTAATTTTCAAATCGCTTCGGAAATTATAAATTTTAACAAATATCCGAATGAAAAAAAAATTATTAATCACAAATTTTTGAAAAGAATTTATCTAGGCTTTAAACAAGCTGTAAATACTAAAATTAAAGATGATTATATAAGTGAACGAATAACATTTAAAAAAAAATTAAAAGAAATAGTAAATATATATAAGCTAGATTTTAGATATTCAAATTTCTTAACAGGACTTTTAAAATATAAAATTCCACCGAAACAATCATTGGATAAAAAACATTTTTCAAATATTAATTTATACATTACAAATCAAAATAGATTTCTAAGGTCAAAAATTTTAAAAATAAGAAATAATAATAAAATAGAAAAATTCATTTATTCCATGGTGATAAAATATCTCCCAAGTATATATTTTGAGTCTATAAAAAAAAATTTTATAACTTTCGATAATAAATTAAGTTATGTGCCAAAAATATTAATAAGTAACGCACATGGGTGGTGGACTGATGATTTATTTAAGTATTATTCAGGATTTTGTATGTCGAATAAATCAATATACATAGATATTCAGCATAATGGAACTTATTTTATTATTAAAAATAATCCACACTTTGAAATTTCAAAATATTTTAATAATTATTTTTTTGGATGGGGTGATGCATGTAGAATTAACAAAAAAAATTTTAAGTTGCCTGTTTTGTACTCTATTGGAAAAAATAAAAAAATAAATAACAAAGCCAGTTATTATTTAAAAAAAAATAAAATTATTTTTATGGGAGCAAGTATTAAGCGATTTTTTGGAGGTTATTGTCAATCTTATATGGATGGTGGTAACTCTTTCTCATATTATCTTAATCAATTAAAATTTTTAAATAATATCTCTGACGATACCATTAAAAAACTTATATTAAGATTACGTCATAACGAAAAGGATCCAAGGGGCTATATTTCTTATTTAAAGAAAAAATTTAAAATACTTAAGTTTGAGGATATCAAAACTCCTGCAGCTATAAGATTAAAAAAAAAAGATGTTGCTATCATTATTGTGGATCACTGTTCAACGCCTTGGCTCGAAGCTCTTTATTGCAATAAACCAATGATAATTTTTTGGAATAACAAAGAAAATATTATAAATAATCGTTTTTTATCAATATTTTCCTCGCTTAAGAAAAAAAAAATATATTTTGATTGCCCTATTGCTGCTGCAAAAAGGTTAGAAGAATTAATTAAGAAGCAAAACTATGACTGGTGGTATAAAGATACTAAGATACAAAATTTAAGAAAAAAAATTTTAAAATTATTTTTTTATTCTAATTCAAAACCAATTAGATCATGGAATGATGGTATAAGCAAAATTTTTTATGAAAGTAGATAGTAAGGATATCCAATTACATAATTTAAAGTATCAAGATCAATTGAAACAAAATCCAGAATTTATATTTAAACCAAGGATAAAAACTTTATCTTACTTTCAAAAGAATATAAAAAGAATATATGGTACTGTTTTAGATATTGGTGCAGGTTCTGGTTATGCATCTATATGGTTAGCGAAAAACTCGGATGCAAAAAAAATAATCAGTTTAGAAAATTCAAAAATAGCTGTAGAAAACCTAATCCCCAACAATATAAAGTATCATAATGTGGAAGATAAAGTTGAACCAAAATTTGGATCTTTTGAAAATATAGAAACTAAAGATTACTTTGATTTTATAATATCATTTGGTTCAGTACATCATTCTAGCTGTTTATTTACTTGTATGAAATCGATTTACGGAGCATTAAAAAAAGATGGATATTTGATAATGAACGAACCTTCAATGAACAACTATGTTTCAAATGCTCAATATATTGAAAAATATAATTCGGAGGAAATTTTTCAAGGAAAAAAAATTCAAAACTTTGAGAGAAACGATAGATTTTTTAGAGAGTCTGAATACATAACATCAGCCATTTATTCTGGTTTTGATTTAAAATATATGAAGCACGATGAACAAAATAAAATAGATTTTCAAAAAAAAGTTAAAGTTTTCAAATATCTTTTTAAAAACAAAAAAATCTTTATAGCATTTAAAAAATTATTTTTATTTCCTTTTAAATCGATAAAAATATTAATTTCAAAAGATAAAAGCAACGAAGCGAATCCAAAAGTAAAACCTACAATCTTTTTTTTCCAAAAAAAAATCAATAATTATATTCCTCATATTTGGAACAAATTAAAATAAAATATGTATAACCAGTTTAAAAATGTTTTAGGAACTATTGGTAGAAAAAACCAAATTTCTGCAATTTATATAATTATTATATCATTGATTATAATTTTTTTTGAATTGATAAGTTTTGCATTAATTATTCCAGCAATTTCAATTACTTTAAAAAGTGATTACTTGATTAATAACTCAATTTTTATTTTTTTTGATAAAAGAACCTCCTTAGATCTTGCAATATTTTTAGATCTCCACAATGTATTGATTTTATTGGTATTAACAATCCTCTTAAAATTAATTTTTTTATTATATTTTCAATACAAATTAAGAAAAATAATGTGGCAGGTAAAAGTTGATATAAATTCACTTATCTATAAGTATTTTACTATAATTTCTATACAAGAGATTTTAGAGACTGGCTTTGCAAATGTAAGAAGGCTTATAAATTCTGATGCAACATTATTTGTTACACAAGGATTTTATAATTATATTTTACTCATTAAGAATGCAATTTTAGCTGTTGGTTTATTTATATTTCTTTTACAAATTAATTTGAAGGTTACGATTTTTATATTTATTTTTTTAGGTTTGTTTATTCTTATATATAATATTTTATTAAAAAATAGAGCAGTTTCCTTAGCTATAAAATTTAGAGAATTTCAAGAATTTAAATATAAAAATGTTGATGATACAATCATGGGTATAAGAGAGGTAAAATTATTTAATAATGAGGATCTAGTTGTAAATTCATTTAGAAAAAATGAAAACAAATTGGCAAAGATAGATCTTGAGGCTGGTATTTTTAACCTACTACCCAAACTGCTACTTGAACTTTTAGTCGTTTTGGGCTTTGCTGTTTTCATCTTCTATCTAGTCGATAATGATAAGAACGTTATAGAAATATTGCCGAAGCTAGCTCTTTTTTCACTTGTCTTCCTAAGGTCACTTCCTTTATCAGTAGGTATAAATAATTCGTTATTAGCAATTAAATATTCAAAGGTTCAGATTGATGAGGTAATTAATCAAATAAAGGAATTGAAAACAAAAAAGAATTTTATTGTAAAAACAGATGGAAAGCCCTACGACTTATCAGGAACAAAAAAATTAGTTATTAAAAATCTATCATTTGGATATTTAAAGAACAAAAATATATTTTCAAATTTAAACATTGAATTTAAAGAAAATTCTATTATTGGTATACAAGGGGATAACGGAAGCGGTAAAAGCACACTTGTGGATTTAATTGCAGGTTTTTTAAAACCCTCAAGTGGGAACATATTTTTTAATGGGCAAAATATCCAAGATAACATTAAAGATTGGAGAAAATTAATTGGTTATGTTTCCCAAACTCATTTCCTGACAAGTGATACAATAAAAAATAATATATTATTTTCTCAAGACCAACCTTTTGATGAAAATAAGTTTGAAAACGCGATAATAAAATCTGGTGTAAAAGATTTCGTAAGTAAAATGCCAAAAGGTATTGAAAGTGAAATAGGGGACCTGGGTCTCAAACTTTCAGGTGGACAAAAACAAAGAGTTACAATCGCTAGAGTTCTTTATAAATCGCCCGAAATAATAATTCTAGATGAGCCTACCAGTGCACAAGATAATAAAGTAGAAGATTATTTTTTAAAAGTTATCAAGCAGTTGAAATCAAATAAAATAATAATCTTAATTTCTCACTCTCAAAATATTCACGCAATATGTGATGAAAACTATAGAGTAAAAGATAAAACACTAATTAAAATTTAAATATTTTAAATGAGAAAACAAAAAAATTTATTTGAAAAAATAACATTTATTCTCCCAATACTTGAGAGAAAAAAATTTTCACTAAGAATAGTCAGATATTTAAGTAAATTAAAGTTTAAAATAAATATTATTATTGCTGATGGCAGTAAAAAAAATCAAGAGAAATATTTTCTTCCATTAAAAAAAAAACATAATTTAATTTTTAAAAAATTTCCTTATGATAAAAACCCTTTCTATTTTCTTGTTAAACTTTATAAAAGCACAAATTTAGTTCATACAAAATATACTGTACTCATGGAAAATGATGAAATTATGAATTTTGAAAATTATAAATTTCTTGTAAATTTCATGGAAAAAAATCCCAGATTTACTTTTACCACTGGTAAGATTATTAATTTTGATTTAACAAAAGAAAATAATATTGTAATTGCAAAAAAACAATGCCACGACAGTTTTGGAGAATTATATAAATCTAGTTTTCATTTAAATTCTCAACCCTCATGTTGGGAAGGTGTCCACAGAACAAAAAATTTATACTTAATTTTAAAATATGTCTTAAAATCAACTGATAAAAAAATCGATATGGTGAGTTTTGTAGATCTTATAAATATATTTACTGTTGCGCAAGGTGATGTGAAATTTTTTCAAAATAAAACTATAAGTTTTAGACAAGCCAATACCAAATTTTATGACGAAAACGATAAAATTTCAGCAGGTGGGGCACTAGCAAAAGCAAATAAATTAAGAACTATTTTATATTTTAAGAGTTTAAAATATCATGTTGAAATGTATAAAATTTTAATAAAGATAATCGGTAAGAATCTCAAAATTATGTTTATAAAATATTATTTGAAACGTGTTTTAATAATTCTATATTTAGATCTCAAGAAAATATTAAAATTTATTATAAAAATTTTTTCATTTAAAAATTTGAATAATAAAAATCGAATTAATTTAGCTAGTAAAAGTTTTTCAGAAATAACTATTTATGGTTATAATTATCTAAACAAAATAGAAAAAAATAAAATAAAAAAGATCTTAAAATATTTTTACATTTAATATAATCGGATATAGTATCTATAAAATTTTAATGAAAAAAAAATTCTTTATTAATAACCCAAAAGTTTATTTTATTGCTGAAATAGGCATAAATCATAATGGTGATATTAATAACGCGCTTAAATTAATAGAGGAAGCAAAAAAAGCAGGCTGCAATAGTGTTAAATTCCAAAAAAGATATCCTAGAGAATGTGTCCCAAAAAAAATGTGGAACATTAAAAGATCTACGCCGTGGGGAGAGATGACTTACATAGAATATAAAGAAAAAATGGAACTTAATAAAAATGACTACAAAAAAATTATCAAATTTTGTAAAAAGCTTAAAATAGATTGGTTTGCGTCTTGTTGGGATTTAAAGTCAGTCGATTTTATGGAGGAATTAAATATACCATATTATAAAGTTGCATCAGCATCTTTGACTCATATTGACTTATTAAAAAAAATAAAAAAAACAAAAAAACCGGTTATTATATCAACTGGCATGAGCACCTTTAAACAAATAAAAAAAGCAGTTAGGATTTTAGGGCATAAAAACTTAGGAATATTACACTGCAACAGTAGTTATCCAGCAAAGTACGAGGAACTAAATCTAAAATTAATTCCAAAATTAAAAAAAATCTTTCCAAAGTCTATCATTGGCTACTCTGGTCATGAAAAAGGACTTTCCTCAACAGTTGCTGCAGCTGTATTAGGAGCGAAAATAATTGAAAGACACATTACTCTTGATAAAGCTATGTGGGGAACTGACCAACTAGCCTCTATTGAGCCAATGGGATTTGCAAGAGTCATAAGGGATATAAGAATTATAGAAACAGCTTTAGGTGAACCAAGGAAAATTGTTTTTCAAAGCGAAAAAGAAGTAATGAAAAAATTAAGAATGTTTAATTAGTTTTTTTTAAAATTTTAAAATTAATATTCATTTTTTTTTTATATAATTTAATTTTTTTATGATCGTATTTAGCACTTTTTTTCTTAAAACTCATTACAACACCAGTTCTATCTTTATTAGATTTATTTCTCCCACTCCCATGAATAATTTGAGGGTGGTGAATCAGACAATCTCCTGGTTTTAATGATGGGAAAATTTTTTTATACTTTAATTTTTTTAAAATTTTGTCTTTTATTTTTTGTGATGTGCCTTTCGCATACGAGATCTCGTGGGATAAAATACCATTTCTATGTGATTTAGCGTAGTAGCATAGTCCTCCATTATTTTTGTTAGATTGGCTGCATGCAATCCAAACGTTTAAGGCCTCAGAATTTTTTACATTCCAGTAGTAATTATCTTGATGGAAAGGCGCACTAGCACCAGTCTTCTTAGGCTTTAAAAAAAACTCTAGGTTTCTTAAAGAAGATTTTTTTGTGTTTAAAATCTTGTTGATAACTGAGAGAATTTTTTTTTTTTTTGAAAATGATTTTAAATAGAAATTTATTTTTAATTTGTTTAGATTGTGAATAGTATTTACCCTATTATCTTTTGTTAAATGCAAATGTTTATAGTTTTTTTTCAAAAGATATGCTGAAATAACTTTAATATCCTTCTTAATATTCTCAATTTCATTTTTTGATACAAGGCCAGGTATTTTAACAAAACCAAGTTCGTTATATTTCTTTTTGTATGTATTTATAGTTTGTTTTACTTGCATTTTTTGTATTTAGTCTGAAAATATTACTTTGAACTATAAGATTTACAATATATATATTATGCAAAATACACAAATAATAATGAAGTCTAGACTTGTATATATAAACGGTAAATTTGTTAGCGAAAAAGACGCAAAAATATCTATTTACGACTCAGCTCTGATGTTTGGTGATATGGTATTTGAAATGACCAGATCTTTTAAGCATGAGCAGTTTAAATTAAAAGAGCATTTGCAGAGATTATTGAGGGGCACTAAAATTTATAGAATTCCTCTAAATTTATCAATTGATGATTTGACCAAAATTTGTGAGGAAACAGTAAAAAAAAATCAGAGTTTTTTCAACAAAAACGATGAACATAGATTAATGATTAATGTAAGTAGAGGACCTTTAGGTCCTTATTCTGAGGTGTTTGACAATAAAATGGAGCCAACTTTAGTTGTTTCTGATTTCCCATTGAAATGGACAATCTCTTCGATGTGGAAATTATTTGAGGAGGGAATTAATGGTGTTATTACAAACCAAAAGGCAATCCCCTATTATTATTTAGATCCAAAAATTAAAAACAGAAGCCGAGTATTTTACCAAATGGCAAATATAGAGGCCTCAGACTACAAAGGTAAAAATAATTGGGCAATTTTAACTGACAAAGATGGCTATATTGCTGAAGGAAGTGGTTGCAATATTTTTATCGTCAAAAAAAATAAAATTTACACACCTCATGGGAAAGATTGTCTAGTTGGAATTTCAAGAAACTATATTTTCGATTTAGCAGACGAATTAGGTTATGAATGCGTGGAAAAAAATATTGAGCCATACGATATGTATGATGCGGATGAGGCTTTTGCAACAGGAACACCATTTTGTATACTCCCAATTTGTAGATTAAATAATATTGATATAGGAAACGGAAAATTTAGTTTAATCACTAGTAAGCTTTTAGAAAAATGGAGTGAAAATGTAGGTTTAAATATAATTGAGCAAATGAGAGAATATTATTTAGAATTCCATGGTTCAAAAAAAAACAACCTCACTTCTATATACCAATTTAAAAAATAATTATTTTGATGATAAATATAGTTGGTCCGGTTTATCCGATATGTCCTGTATTTAAAAAGAACCAAGATCTAGATTTAATAAAAACTAAAAAATATATTTCTTATCTTTTAAAAAGAGGTGCAAAAAATCTAATGATTACAGCAGGAACAAGTAGGATCAACTTGTTATCTGATGTAGAATTAAGTAATTTAAATAAATTAGTAGCCGAAGAATGTTCTAAAAGTAAAAGAATTAGCATAACATCAAACCATATTTATGGCGACTTAAAAAAAACAAAAAAATTTATTAATGAAAGTATTAAATTTAAAGCTAAAGCTATAATGATTTATTTTTCTGAGAGATACTATAATGATAAACAAATAATTAATTTTTTTAAAGAAATTGACAGAATATGTAAAAATAAAATTATATTTCTTATTCATGCATTTCAATTAAGAAATGAAAACCCAAATAAAAAAAAATTTATATCTATTCCAAAAAATGTTTTTGAATCTTTGATAAAAATGAAATCATTTGGAGGAATTAAAGAAGAGTTTAATGACAACAAACTTAGAATCAAGCTAATAAAAAAATATAAAAAAAAAATGAACATTATTACAGCTGGAAGCTCAATGAGGTCGTATCTTAAATTATGTAAGTATGGTCTTAAATCGTACTTAACTTCAGTTGGTAGCTTTAACCCAAAAATAGAGGAAGATTTTTTTGATTATCTTTTTAATAAAAAAAATCAAAAAAAAGCAAAGGAATTAGCTTTTAAATTCGAACCTTTTTTTGAAGATAATAAATATTTAGGGTGGCATCTAACAATGAGGACAGTTTTAAGCATTCTTAAAATTATGCCTAAATATGAGAGAAAGCCATTAGTGCATGCATCGAACAAAGTATTTAAAAAATTTGAAAAAAAAAGTAAAAAATTAAAATCTTATAAATGAAGTTTATAAAAAATTTTAAAATTGGAAATTTTAAAATAAATAATAATAAAGCTTTTATTATTGCTGAAATGGCATGCGCCCATGGTGGTAGTTTCATTAAGGCCAAAAAAATTATTGATGCTGCTATAAAAGCAAATGCAAACGCGGTACAATTTGAGATATTTGATCCAGATACTTGTTGTATACCTGGCACAGATGAAAATAAAGAGCTCCACAGTGTAAATTTCACGATAAATCAATGGGATAAACTTTTGGCCCATGCAAAGAAAAAAAAAATTATAAGATCAATTTTTGCATATGATTTAAAATCTTTAAAATATGCTATTAAAAAAAAAGTTGAATTAATTAAATTTAATTCATCAGATTTATTAAATATAGACATGTTAAATGAGGTTTCAAAAACTAACCTTCCATTGACACTTGGTACAGGAAGCTCAAATTTAAATGAAATTGGTCTTGCTTTAAAATATTTATATAAGAAAAATAAGAAAATAAAAATAATCTTAATGCATGGTGTGCAAAATTTTCCTACTTCACCAAAAAATGAACGGATTAATAAAATTGATGATATAAAAAAAAAATTTAATTGCAATGTCGGATATGCAAATCATACATCAGGTGAAAATTTTTCAAGTTCATTTATTGATTTAGCGGCAATTGGAAAGGGTATATCAATATTTGAAAAACATATAACTTTACGAAGATCAGATAAAGAATTCGATTATTTTTCGTCCCTAGAACCAAAAGAGTTTAAAGAGTACACAAAAAATATAAGATTCGCTGAACAAGTTCTATTTAATGATGATGGCTTTAAATATACAAAATCAGATAAGCAGTACAGAATTTTTCAAAAAAAAACTATTGTTGCATCCAAAGAAATAAAAAAAGGTGAAAAGTTCTCAAGAAAAAATTTGATATTTATAAGAAATATGGAAAAGGAGGGTATTCCGCCAATTTTCTTTCATAAAGTTGTTAATCAAAAAGCCAAAAAAAAAATTAAAAAGTATGAGACATTAAAATTAACTTACTTATGATTAATAAAAAAAAAATTTTGGCAATAGTTCCTGCAAGGCAAAATTCAAAAAGACTCAAAAATAAGAATTTTTTAAATTTCGGTGGTCGACCTTTGTTAAGTTTTACCATTGAAAAACTTTTAAAAATTAAAGTAATAGATAAAATTATCATCACTACAGATAAAAAAAATTTAAACTTAAATTTAAAAAACGATAAAAAAATTGAATATCATTACAGATCAGCAAAATTTTCAACTTCAAAATCTCCTGTTTTTAATACAATTTACGATCTTGCAAAAAAAAATAGTAGTTATGATATTGTTTCATATTTTTTACCAACAGTTCCATTCACATTATTGAAAGATATAAAGTATGGTTATAAAAAGGTTTTAAAGTTTAAATCATGTGTAAGTATAATTGAATACGAAGATCCAATAGAAATAGCTTTAAGATATAATTCAAACTCAAAATTAGTTACACCATTATTCAAAAACTTATCTAACAATAAAACAAATTCTAAAATGTTGGAAAAAAGTTACAAACCATCTGGAGCATTTTATATAACACAAAAAAACAGTTTGTTAAAAAATAAAACCTTCTTTGTCAAAAAGACTTGTGGTATTAATTATACATCACCATACTTCGTCGATATAAATAATAGTAAAGATTTCGAATACGCTAGATTTATTTTAAAATATAGAATTAATGAAAAAAAAAATTAAATTTTTAATTCCAGATATATTAGTGAGTCAAAATACAGCAATTATTGGAAATAGTTCATCAATTTTAAAAAAAAAAAATGGACTTAAAATCGATATATGTGATGACGTTATAAGGTTTAATAATGCCAAAACTAAAGGCTTTGAAGAATATGTTGGAAAAAAAACAACTATTAGAGTTATCAATAATGGAACATTTGAATGTAATAAAATTAAGCCTGGGTTAGGGTGGGAAAAAAGTGACAATGATTACAATTTTGTTCTATCTTTAAATAATATTAAAATAATCACTATTAGTCCCAACAAAATTAAAAATGAAATAAAGAATAAAAATATGAAAAATAATAATTATTATTACTTTTTAGAAAAAAGATATATTCAATTTTTAATTTGCTTCAGCTTTATAAAAAATTTAGATATTTTTTTCGAATTAATAAATATCTTATTAAAAAGGAAAAATTTTTCTATAGGGTTTTATACCATACTATTATGTATTGCATCAGGAATTAAACCTCATTTGTACGGTTTTGATTTATCAGAGGATATGACAAAAAGATCTCATTATTGGGAAAAAGCGGGAAATGTGGGAAATTTTCATAATTTAAGCTTAGAGCATCAAATTATTAACAAATTTTTAAGATTAAATTATATTGAATTACATTAATGATAAAGTAAATAATATTTATGGAAGAAATAAACTTAAGTATAAAAACCGAAGGATATAGAAAAATTGATAATAATATTTTTAATTTAGATAATAAAATCCTAAATGAATTCGAATTAATTTATAACGAAAAAAAGTATAGCAACAATGGTCACGAAAATACATCTATAATAAATAATATAAATGACTTAAAAAACTTTCCATATGTAAATAAATTATTTAGAAAAATATTAGATTTAGTTAAATATAATAAAATTAGCAATATAGAGTTTGAAGATATTTGGTTTGTGAAATCAGTTGAAAGTATTTATGAGCCTAAGAAATTACCCTACGTACCACATATAGATAAAGTGAGAAAATTTAAAGCGATGATTTATCTTAATAATGTAACTTTAGACGACGGTCCATTATACATGACAAAAATTAATCCCAATTTGTATGAAGACTTCAGAAAAAATTTAAAACCTGATTATAAAATTAAACAAGAAAATGTTGTTAAAAATATAAATTTAAGTAGCTACAAACCTTTGATAGGTAAATTAGGCACAACAATTTTTTTTGATACTAATACCCCGCATTTTGCAGGCAAATTGTCCTCGGAAAAGTCTTTGAGAAAAATTATACGTATTAATTTTAAATTTAAAAAAAAATCTTTACTTGAAAGACTAAAAAAAAAATTATTCTAATTTTCTAAATTAAAAATTTCTTTTTATTTAAAATTCGAAATATCTACACCAATTGTAGTTTTTCTATTTTTAACTTCATGAGTTTCTAAAATACTTAAATTTAAAAAAACACGTCCGTCAATTTTATCTCTATTTTTTTTTGAATTTGCCGCCAGTGAAGTGGGTTCTACACCATGTACAAGCCCGTTATAAAATAATATTAAATCTCCACTATTAATCTTGTGATCTATAAATTCTTTTTCATTTTTTTTATTGAAAACAAAAAAACCACCCTTGTCGTAATCAAGTTTATAAGAAGTTATGTAAATCCCACATGTTACTTGTGTAATATTTGTAGGATCTTTATGTGGTGATATGTGTCCCTTTTTATAAGGATAATATAAAAGTTGAAATCTCTGAATAATTCCATTTTTTGGGGTATTTTTTTTTATTGTCTCTACTTTATATTTATTAAACAAAATAACCCTATCAAAGTATTTTTGAACAGTATCAACTAATCCATACTTATCATTATTCCATGGAAAAAAATACCAATTATGATCATAAGTTGTATAACTTCCTTTACCTGATGAATTTGATTTATAATAAATATTTTTTACACCTTCTAACATTTTAGTATTTTTGTCTGACTTCTTTGAATTTTTATAAATCCTTTTAAAAATATTTCTTAATTTACTCTTCCTAAATGCAGATTTTAAAACTAAAATATTCCCTTTTAATACCAAATTTCGAATATAATTAATTTTCTTATTAGAAAAAAAGTCTGTTTTTTTTATAAATACTAGATTGTTAAATTTTTTATCGCTCATTTTTTTTTGATAAAATTAAATTAAAACTATTATTAACTCTATACTTTTTTGGAAAATTATTCATATTAATCTCACCAACTTTGCCTAATCTGATAGTATGAGAATAAGAAGAGGAAATAAGTGTATATTTTTTTTGTAAAATAGATAAAAACTTTTGTTTATTTAAGAAACTATGAGGTACACCACTTTTATAGTATTTTTGAAAAGTAAAAAAAGTTTCATTGGTCGTTAAATAAGCATCTACAAACAATAATAGTGAACTTTTTATTTTCAAAATTTTTTTTAATTCTCTAAAGGGATCACTAAAATATTGTAAAGAAGATCCAAAAAAAATTATGTCGTATTTTAAAGTGCTAATTTTTTTTAAATTATCTATATATTTTAATTTTGATTTAAATTTCAATTTTTTTTTAAAATGTTTTTCTCCAATAGCACAAACATTTTTTAAATCAAAAATATGATAATTTAAATTTGATATTTTTTTTTTATTAAAAACTTCTAGACAATTTGCATAACCCACACCCCATCCACCTCCAATGTCTAAAATATTTATTTTTTCTTTTTTTAAAATTGAAATCGTGTTTATTAAGTATTGCGTATGTTGTTTGTGAAATGATAATATCGGTTTTTTGGAAGCAATACTTTTTAGTATTTGTTTTATAATTTGCTTTTGTCTATTCTCATAAAATTTATCAAGATAAAATGAATAATTCTTTTTTTTTATACAAGATTTATACGAATTAAAAATTCCATAATATATATATTTTAGTGTTTTTTTTTTCATTTTATTAACGTTAAATTTATATCTTATTTTATTAATTTCGAATATAAGATATTTTTAAATTATATTATTTTTTATTATAGTATTTATGAAAAAAAAATTTATTTCTAAAAAAAAATTTTTTGAAATTAACAAAAGAATTTCTAATAACTTATTCAACAAAAAAGACTTTTTTTTATTATATAAAAAGTTTCTTGAAAAAACTTTAAAGAAAAGGATAGCGCACCAAACGACCTGGTTTGGACAACCTATACTTCAACTACCTCAGGATTTGATGATCTTGCAGGAAATTATTTACAAAACAAAGCCTGATTTTTTTATAGAAGTTGGCGTAGCCTGGAGTGGCTCATTATTATATTATTCATCAATTTTCAATAATATTGGAGGAAAAAAAATTGTTGGTATTGATACCTATATACCAAAAGAGATTTATAAAAATATCTCTAAATTTAATAGACTGAAGAATAAGATTAAATTAATTAAGGGTTCCTCTACAAACGTTAAAGTTTTTAATAAAGTAAAGTCTATAATTAAAAAATCAAAAAAAATAATAGTTCATTTAGATTCTGATCATTCTCAAGAAAATGTATTAAATGAACTTAACCTATATTCAAAATTGGTAAAAAAAGGTTCTTATCTAATTTGTGGAGATACACATGTGGAGTTTTTTAAAAAAAATCCACATGGATATAACAAAAACTACTCGAAAAATAATAATTCAATGACAGCTTTGAAAATATTTTTAAAAAGTAAAGAGGGTAAAAAATTTAGACAAGATATATCTTTCCAGAACAGGTATTTATTAACATTAAATCCATATGGTTTTCTTAAGAAAATAAGGGTTTAATGAATAATCATTTAAAAAAAAAAATAATTATTACGGGTGCCAATGGTTATCTAGGATCAAAATTAACTAAATATTTTTCTAACCTAAATTACAAAATATTATGTACCTATAATAAAAATATAAATAAAAAAATTAAAAAAAAGAATGTAAAATACCTCAAGCTTAATTTACTTAAAAAAATTTCGAAAAATAAAATTAAGGAAAATTTTGACGCCATACTCCATTTTGCAGGCCCTAAAAATTTTAGATCCTATGTAAATGAAAAAAAAAATAAAAATGAAATACTTGAGGGAAAAATAATTGATAGAAATATAATTCAGTTTTGTATAAAAAAAAAAATTAAATTATTTATTTATGCATCTTCTTCTGCTGTTTATGATTTGAAAGAAGGGGTTAAAAAAAATAAATCTTCTTTTAAAGAAGAAAATGTAAAAAAAAATACTTCATTTGATGGAGCTTATGGTTTTGCAAAAAAGTCTACTGAAAATTATCTAAAAAAGATAAATTCAAAAAACTTTAGATATATAAGTTGTAGAATTTTTTCTATATATGGAAAGGATACAAGAACGATAATAAATGACTGGAAAAGAAAAATTAATAGAGGTAAAAAAATTCAAATATGGGGAAATAATATAATTAGAAGCTGGCTGCACCTAGATGACTTTTTAAGAGCGATTGATTGTATACTTAATAAAAATAAAAAATATAAAATTATAAATATTGGTTCAAATGAAATTACTTCTTTAGAAGAAATTGCTTTAATCATTAAAAAAAAACTTCAGAAAAAAAAAATTAATATTGAAAAGATATATTCAAAATACCCTGGACCAAAAGTGAGATATGCAAATCAAAATAAATTAAATAAATTAGGTTGGAAACAAAAAATTAATTTATCTAGAGGAGTAAATCTCATTTAATTTTATTATTTTTATTTAACAAGTTTTCTAATTTTTCTATATTTACAGAACTATCTATTGGAAAATTTTTAACTTTTTTAACACTAACTGGCCTTACATTCGGTTTTGTTTTTTTTGCAAAATTATAAATTGACTCTGTTTTTTTTGACCCAACATTAATAACTCCATTATAATCAAGTAAACGAGGTATTATTTTTGCTACGTCATCTCTATAGAGAAAATTTGATTTAGCATCTTTAAATGCCTCGTCATGAACAAAAGGTTTCTCAGACATTGCTAGTCTTAAAATAAGTGATTTTTTGTATAACATCACACTTGCTTCTCCACCAAGCTTAGACCATGCATAATTATTTATTGGTTTTAAACTATCATCTTCCCTATAATTTCCAGTTTTTCCTGGGTATACATAATTAGTTGAAATATAAATTAATTTTATATCGTATTTTTTACAAATTTTTACTACATTACAGGTTCCTATAATGTTTTTATCGATACTCTCTTCAATATTTTTTTCATGAATATTCATAGGTCTTGATAATCCTGCCATGTGTATGAAAGTAATCGGTTTAATCTTTTTTACTTTGTTTTCAATAGAGTCAATCTTTACGATGTCTAACTCTTTACTTGTTGTGTAAAAAATATTCTTACCATACAAAACTTTTTTTAAAGATTGAGCAAATCTACTATTTCCACCGGTTATAAGAATATTTTTGTTTTTCATAGATGTGTTATCCACTTACCGCCTGATTTAAGATAAGTTTTCTCTTTTTTTTCAATTTCTTTCCTATGGTTCCAGGCAAATAAAAAAGCATATTCATAAAATTTTTTATTAAAATTTTTGTAATCTACTATAGGTATATGCATTCCAGGTGAATATTTTCCAATTTTGTTTGGTGTTGTATCAAATATACAATCAATAGTTTTTGAATTAATATTACAATAATTTAGTATTGTAGTGCTTTTTGATGTTGCTCCATATCCGCATATAAACTTCTTCCTCCTTTTAAGATCATTTAATTTATATTGAAGTTTTTCTTTTGATAACTCGCAATTTTTTTTAAATCTAATTACTCCAGATACATCGTTAATATTTTCCTTTTTTTCATTTTCAAGGTATTTTTTGACTTTACGATTTAATTTTGATTTTTTACGTTCAAGTACATATCTCATAGATCCACCGTGAGTATTTTGAGGCAAAACATCGATTAGCTGAAAATCAAAAATCTCAAAAATTTTTTTTATAGAAGTTATTGAAAACATGAAAATATGTTCATCATAAATCTGATCATAGGAAACTTTTTTATACATAGAACCTAGATAAGGTTCTTCAAAAATAACTTTTCCATTTTCATTTAAAGCTAAATCACATGTTAATATAAATTCTACTAAATCAGGAATATGGCAGACAACATTTGCCCCAAAGATCAAATCGGTTTTATTAACAAATTTATCAAACTTAATTAAATTTTTTCTATTAAAAAATTTGACAATACTATTAATACCATTTTTTCTTGCAATTAATGAAACATTTTTAGAAGGTTCGAAACCTAAGTGTAAAAAATTTTTACTACGAAAGTTTTGCAAAAATGTTCCATCATTAGATCCAATTTCTATTATTTTAGTTTCATTTTTTTTTACGTATTTTTTTTTTGCCCAATTAGCATAGTTTTTGAAATGATTTTTCATAAAATTTGAGCTTGATGTAAAAAAAGGATAATCTTTATTAAACATCATTTCGGGTTTAGGGTGGTTATTTAATTGCAGAAGAGAAATATCTTTTGAAAATGATACTCCCATATTATAGAAAAATTCCCTTTTAAAATCCTTTTTTTTTAAAAAGCCATTTGCTATAGGCATTTTTCCAAAATCGATAATTTGAGGAATTTTTTTTTTGGTTATTTTGCACTTAAACATTGGAATTAAGTTTTTTTAAAAATGATTTAAAATTATAAATATATTCGTTTTTTGAAAAATTTACATCACATAAAACCAAAAAAGAACTATTATTTTTTTTAAATATAATATTAACCCAATTCATGGGTGGGATTCTTAAAATCTTATTTTGATTAGAATTCAAATAAAATTTATATTTTCTTTTATTTATAACTTCGATTTCAGTTTCTCCCTGTATTTGTAAAATTATCTGTGTGCATTTCTTATGAGCATGTTGCCCTCTTAAAAAATTTTTATTTCCTTTTACTATAAAAATTCTCTTTGGGTTAAACGAATGAATTTTATTAAAATATAATGGCATTAGAACACCATTAACATTTTTTATTTTTTTTATATTTGATAAGGTAGGCTGTAATATTTTTTTATTTTTCATAAAAACTTATGTTTTACTTAACTTTTATATAATGTAAAACCAACAAAATAAATAAGATATAAATATTTAAAATTATACTTTATGAAAATGCTTATCACTGGCCCACTAGGTCATATTGGATCTGAATTACTTAATACCCTTAAAAAATTCAAAAATTTAAAAAAGTTATATTTGATTGATAGTGCTAGATCTAACAATTTAAATGTTCTTTTTAACCTAAAAAATAGAAATATTAAAATCAAATTTATTTATGGCAACCTATTAGATAAAAAAATTCTTAATCAAATAAATGATAAAATTGATGTAGTAATTCATTTGGCATCGATTTCGAACGCGGAAGAGTCCTTTAAAATTAAAAAACTGATTTATTTTAACAATTTCGAAATTTTTAAAAACATAGTAAGATTTTGTATCAAAAAAAAATCAAAACTAATTCATTTATCCAGCACAAGTGTTTATGGAAAACAAGAATTTTTAGTTGATGAAAATTGTATATCTCTTCAACCCCAAAGTCCTTATGCACATATAAAGCTTATGGAGGAGAGATATTTAAAAAAAAACAAAAAAAAAATTAATTTCATAACTCTTAGATTTGGTACAATTACGGGAGTTTCAAAAGGCATGCGATTTCACACTGCTGTAAACAAATTTTGTTTGAATACAATTTTAAAAGTTCAAATACCAATATGGAATGATGCTATAGATCAATTTAGACCTTATTTGTCTTTGAGCGATGCAGTTAGAGTTATCCAATTTATAGTAGCTAAAAATATATTTAATCAACAAACTTACAATATTTTAACAGGCAACTATACGGTGAGACAAATATTACAAATAATTAAAAAAAATAATTATGAAATTAAAATAAAAAAAGTAAAGTCACCAATACTAAATCAAAATTCTTACAAAGTTAGTAGACACAAATTTGAAAAATTTAGATTTAAATTTAGTAAAAATTTGAACAAAGATATTAAAAATACCTTAAATTTATTGAAGGGAATAAATTAAATTTAACTTTTATTTTTATAAAATAATTTAATTTTATTAATTACATAATTTATTTCTTTTAATGAGTGTTCTTCAGAAATAGGTAAGCTAAGTATTTTTTCACCTAAATCTTTAGCCTTATAGATTTTGTGTTTTCCAAAAAATTTTAATTCATTTAGCATATAAGGGTAGTGCACCATAGTTTGAATTCCATTTTTTTTTAAATTTCGAGCTAAAGTATTTCTATATTTTGTTCTTATTACAAATTGATGAAATGAATGAGTATTTTTTTTACTTAAATCAAATAACTCAATATCTCCAAGGTTTTTCAATTTTTTAAAATAAACATTTGCAATTTTATTTCTTATTTTAATTACTTTTTTATAATTTTTTAATTTTATATTTAATACTGCAGCATTAATAGTATCTAATCTTGAATTTCTTCCTGAAAATTTATGATCATATTTATTTATTGCACCATGATTTCTCGCTCTTAAAGCGTATTTATAAATTTGCGATGAATTTGTAACAATTGCTCCACCATCACCAAATCCTCCTAAATTTTTTCCTGGGAAAAAACTAAAAGTACCAACATTTCCAAAAGTTCCAACATGCTTATTTAGAAATTTTGTACCATGTGCTTGCGCACAGTCCTCAATAATTTTTATATTATTTTTTACAGATAATTTTTTAACTTCACTAATGTTCGATGGAATTCCGTAAAGGTGTACAATAATTATAGCTTTGGTTTTACTTGTTATTTTTTTTTTTAAATCATTAACACAAATTGAATAATCAGATAAGTTCACATCACAAAAAATCGGTATTAAACCATTGCTCACAATTGCTTCTGCAGTTGATATCCAAGTGTTAACTGGCACTATTACCTCTGAATTTTTTTTTAAATTTAAAGAGGATATTGCGATTTCCAATGCATCTGTCCCGTTTGCTAAAGAAACACAATATTTGGCTTTAACAAATTTCTTAAAATTATTTTCAAAATTTATAACTTCCTTTCCACCAATAAAATTTGAATTTTTAATTAAATAATTAACCTTTTTAATTATTTTAGATTTGTTAGGGATGAGCTTATAAAGATTTGTAAATTTAACTTTCATATCTTAAAACCTTATTAATGATATTTTTATAATCTTTCAAAATTTTTTTTTCATTAAACATTTGAGTTATTCTGATTTTTTCTTGTTTTAAATCTTTTTTTTTAATTTTTGTCATACAAAATTTTATACCATTGGCAAATTCCTCAGTATTAAATGGTTTTACAACGTAGCCATTAATTTTATGTTTAATAATTTCCTTTATTCCACCAACATTAAAAGATACTACAGGATTTTCACATAATATTGTTTCAACAATAAATTGGGGTAAAGACTCCGCTCTTGATGGACAGACAGTCAGAATGGAGGCAGAGTGGTACATTATTTGGCTCATTTTTCTTACCTCAAGTTTTCTAAAATGAAATTTACGATTATTTATAATCTCTGTTGAATTTTCTTTTCCTCCAAGAATAATTACTTCTGTTTTATTTTTAATTTCAGTTAATTTATCTAAAGAATTTAAAAATAAATCTCCCCCTTTTCTAAAATTAGAAAACCCTCCTACAGCTCCAAATAAAATATAATCCTTGTCAACCTGAAGGTGCAATTTTTTTTTTGAAAGCATGTTACTTTTTCTTTTCCAGATCTTTGTTTCAATTGGATTATAAACAACATCTATTTTGCATTTTTTGGTTAATTCACTTTTAATCGCATAGTCTTTTAACCATTTACTGTTAGCTACCAAATGGATATTTTTCTTTTTAAAAAAATCTTCCTTTTTTTTGAATATAATTTTTTTTAATAAATTATTTTTCAAATCAGACTTTAGATATTTTTTTTTACTAGGATTTTTTAAAAAATGCTCAGTTGAGTTTGGTAGCCACATATCATGCATTGTCCATAATATAGGTTTTTTAATTGAGCATAAATTATCAATTGAAATCAACTCATTTCCTGTCCAATTCAGATGAATTAAATCAAATTTTGAATCTTTTAAAATTATTTTTGAAAAAATATTTAACGAATTTAAATATGTAGTCCTGCCTAAAAAAAATCTCTTTAATATAAGTGCTATTACGTTTTTAATTTTATTTAAAATACTCTTGTTATCGGGTGCTAAAAAGCTGACAATAAAATTTTTTTTTAAAATCTCTGCAATTCTAGATGTGGCTATAAATGCTCCACCCTTTGATTCTAATAAACTTGAGATCAAAATTATCCTTAATTTCTGCATATTTTTATTATATCTATATTTGTTTTATAAATTTTAATATAACAAAAATATCTGATGGAAGAAAAAGCACCAATAGTATTATTTACATATAATAGATTAAATAGCTTAAAAAATTGCATAAATTCACTTAAAAAAAATGAATTTTGTGATGAAAGTAAAATTTACATATTCTCTGATGGTTCTAAAAATTATAGTGATAAATCTAAGATAAAAAATATCAGAAAATACATCAAAAAAATAAAAGGTTTTAAGAAAAAAATAATTATTCAACGAAAAAAAAATTTTGGTTTAGCCAAAAATATTATTGATGGAGTTACACATGTAATTAAAAAAGAAAAAAAAGCAATAATTTTGGAGGATGACCTAATTGTAAATAATTCGTTTTTAAAGTTTATGAATATTTCACTTGATAAATTTAAAAAAAATAAAAAAATATGGCACATTTCAGGCTGGAATTACAATGTTAAAATTAAATATAATCATGATTGCTATTTCACGAGGGGTATGAACTGTTGGGGATGGGGTACATGGCATGACCGTTGGAAGCACTATGAAAAAAATCCTACAAAAATTCTTAAAAGTTGGAATGCAAATAAAATAAAAAAATTTAATTTTGATAATACGATTAATTTTTATTCACAAATTAAAAGAAATCAGAACAAACAGTTAGATTCATGGGCAATATTTTGGTATGCAGCAATTTTTACTAGAAATAGATTATGTCTTAATCCTATTAAAACTCTTACTCAAAATCTGGGAGTTTCTAAAAATGCCACAAATACTAAATCAATCGAAGATATATTTAATTCTAAAATAAATAATAATACAATACGATCATTTCAATACCCAAAAAAAATTACTGAAAATAAAGAAATATTTAAAGTTATAAAAAAAAAAATTATATTAAATAGATATAAAAGAATCTTAAAAAAAGTATTACACTTCTCATGATTAAAAAAATTTTTAATAAAATTAACTCAATTTTTTTTAAATTTAATCCATCATTTAAAGCAAACAATAATTTAACTAAAATTGGCACAATATATGGTGGTTATGACATTTATAATCAAAATTTGGAAAAGCCAATAATATTAAGTTGTGGTCTTGGCGAGGATGCAAGTTTTGATATTGATATGATTAATAAATTCGATGCAAAAGTTATTATTTTAGATCCAACTCCAAGATCAAAAGTCTATTTCAATAAATTAAAAGAAAAATTTGGAAACTCTAAAAATACCAATTACGATGAAAGTGGCAATTTGAATCCTGATAGTTATGATTTAAGAAAAACAAATTCTAAAAATTTAATTTTTGTTGATAAAGCTATTTGGTCCACAAATGATACAGAGATAAATCTTTATTTTCCAAAAGTATCAAGCCATGTAAGCTTATCAATAAATAAAAAATCAAATTATTCGGACTCTAATTCACTAAAAGCAAAAACTGTGGACTATTCTACTTTATTAAAATCATTTGAACTTAAAAAAGTTGATATTTTGAAATTAGATATTGAAGGAGCTGAAATTGAAACATTGAAATCTGTTCTTAAAAATAATATTTTACCAAATCAGATATTAGTAGAGTTTGATCTGAGAAGAAAACCATCTTTAAAAACATATCTGATGTTAAGAAAAATACATAAAAAAATTTGTCAAAAATATAAATTAATTAACATTAATAAAAAAGGTGACTTTACATACGTTGCGAAAAAATTTTTAAATTAATAAAAATAACTTATAGTTGTCGTAGCACCTTTATACCAAAAATTTTTTGATTTTTCCTTAAATTTTGAAATTTTTTTGTTATTTGTTTTTGAAAAATCATTTAGTGAACCTGAATTATTATCTGAAATAATCATAGATCCATTTTTAAATTGTTTTTTTATCAAATTATATTCTTTTATCTCAAAATCATAATTATGTTCTGCATCAGATATATACATAATCTTATTTTTCTCACTAAATTTATTTAAAAATTTTATGCTATCTTCATATATAAATTCAAAATTAGAAAATAGATTATTTTTTTTATCAAAATAGAATTTATTTTTTTTAGCGATATCTACACCAATATATCTATAGTCATTTTGCTTTTCTTCTCTATTTTTGAATTGCGCATAGCAAAGTAAACTACTGCCCAAACCCTTATCAATTCCCGATTCAATAATTAAATTAGGCTTTATAGTTCTAGCTAATAAATACCAAATTAATCTTCTACCAAAAATATTTTTTTTACCATGGCTACTAAAAAATTCATTTGTAAAAAAACTTTTAAATTCATCATTATCAAAGGTTACTTCATTTAAAATTCTTTGCAGTCTATATGTTTCAATCTCAGTGACCAAGTTACAAACATTAATAATATCATCTGTATTTTCAATTTCATATAGAAAGTTACTTATGTCTTTTCCAAACAAAATCCATTTATAGGCATATTTGAAACTGTTTTTATTTTTATATCTTAGATAGACATTAAATTTGCTTATAATGAATTTTATCTCTCTAAAAATTTTTTTAAACATTTTAATTGAAATTTTTACTGCTTAAAGCTTATATATAATTTATTGATAACAAACAAAATATTTATAATTAATAAATGGTAAACAAAACTGTTCTTATTACTGGTAGTTCTGGTTTCATCGGATTTCATTTAGCTAAATACCTAATTTCTAAAAATTTCAATATTATTGGAGTTGACAGTATAAATAGTTATTACTCACCAAAATTGAAAAAAAAAAGACTTTCAATTCTTAAAATAAAAAAAAAATTTAATTTTGAAAAATTAAATCTTAACAACAAAAAAAAACTTGAACAATTATTTATAAAATATAGACCCTCAATAGTTATTCACTTAGCAGGACAACCAGGAGTTCTTTATTCTTTTAAAAATCCAAAGAGTTATTATACAAATAACGTTAAGGCAACTAAGACCTTATGTAATATTTGTAAAAAATATAAAATTAAAAAATTTATATTTGGTTCATCCAGCTCTATTTATGGGGATCAAAAAAAATATCCAATAACGGAAAGTTTTACCCCAAACCCTAAAAATCCTTATGCAAAAACAAAACTACAGTCTGAAAAATTAGTCAAAAGAATATTTAAAAATTCAAAAATTAGTTATCTGATATTTCGATTTTTCACTGTTTATGGTCCATTTGGACGACCAGACATGTTCATTCATAAATTTTTAAATAAAATAAAAAAAAAGGAGCCAATTAAATTACATAATCATGGTTTAAATTTTAGAGATTTCACTTTTGTTGGTGATGTAGTTAAAATAATTCATATTTCTATTAAGAAAAATATTAATAATAAAATATTTAATATTTGCAGATCAAAACCAATAATAACAAACAGTTTGGTTAATATGATTTTAAAAAGGTTTCCTGGAAAATTTATAAAAATTATTAAAACAGAATTTGTAAAAGGGGAAATGTTAAAAACACATGGAAGCAATAAATTTTTGAAAAATAATTTTGGGAGATTAGTTTTTACAGATATTAAAGTTGGATTAAATACAACAATAAATTCTTTTAAAAAGAACGCTTGTTAGATTTTAGGGCCTTTTAAAAGATTTTAAACACAAAATAGAACTTAAAAGACCATATATTCTATTATATCTAATTTGAAAATTATGTCTATCTAGCAAAAAAAGATAGATCATTAATTTAATGAAATCTTTCAAAAAAAAAATATATGTTTTTTTTAAAGCATAAATATAATTAAAATTTTTTTTATAATAGTAGAACATAGACCACATATAGTGCCATTTCATTAAATACTCGATACTATTATTTTTGTATGAGATAGATGATGCTCTTTGTTTTTGAATTTTAAAATGATTTACATCTAAAACTTTATAATTTTTTTTTTTACATCTATGAAACAAGTCAGTTTCTTCAAAGTATAAAAAAATATTTTCATCAAATTTAATTTTCCTTATTTTCGATATATCAACTAACATTGTTGAAGCCTCTCCATCGGTGTTTTCTTTTAAATTAATTCTTGATGATTTATTTTTCTCATTAGGAATGAGAATTGCAAAATTTTTTATTTTTCTTGAAAATTTGTAAAATTTATCAATAAAATTTTTTTTGAAATAAACATCTATTTGAGAAATTAAAGCATATTTTGTTCTACACTGATTTAAAGCAAGATTTACAGCTGCGCCATATCCATTATTTTTTGTATTAATAATTCTTGTATTTTTCGGTAATTTATATTTTTTAAAATCAAAACCTGCAACATCAACAATAATTAGTTTATTTTTTTTAATTATTTTTCTTAAAAATTTTTGCAATAAATCTTTCTTTGGCTTGTAAACTACTAAAATTATTGTAATCATTTTTTTTTAAAAATATTATTTATTGATCTTAAGATTTTAACTTTTCTTAAAAAATCCTTAATTGTATATTTATTATCAACTTCATTTTTTCCACTTCTGCTTTTCCAATTTGTTGTATTAGGCATACTGCCCATCAACTCCTTTTTGGGTCTCCCATTTGAGTAATAATATAAAGCTATTGATTTTCGAGATTTTTCATTTGGACATTTAATTGGCTCTGGATATCCATGAAAACTACTGTTGTCAGTTGAAAATATACATAAATGATTGAATTTAAATTCGATTTTTTTATCACATCTAGTCATTGTTTTGTCCCATAATTCTAAATGACCACCGTACTCATCTTTCCAATCATCATTAAGGTATAAAAGAAGATTTAATCGTCTATCAATTTTTAAATATTGATGTAAATAAAAATCTGAGTGAATTTTTAAAAAGCCATCTTTCTTAGTCTCGTGTAAGCCACCACCAATTAAATATGGATCTGGCAAAAGTGTTTCATTTATGCCAGTAATTTTTTGTAAAAATTTTAAAAATATTTGTGAGTTAAGAAAAAGTATAAAGTCACTAATATTTTTTGGCATTTTTTCTTGATTTTCTAAACCGAATTTTTTTTCATTTTTATTCTTTCTCTCATAGGTGTTTATCTTTTGAAGGTCAGGAAAATTATTTAATATCTCTCTAACATGATCAATTAAAAAAAAGTCAGATAACTCGATATGAGGAAATGGTTTCGCATTTATATAATTTTCTCGCATTTCCTCTATTTTATTGTTGGCTAGATACTTGTTATTTATATAATTATTCAACATTTTAAGCGTATAATAGCATAAAGATTTACTCAAAAATTTCAATAAATGTAATATTTTAGGATTAAATATATAAATGAGATATGAAATTACTTTTAATTATAAAAAATTAAAATAATCTTAAAAACCTATGTGCGGTATATCAGGTATCTGTAATTTTGAACGTAAACCATCTCTTGAGACTGTTAAAAAAATGAGTCTAAAATTGAGACATCGAGGACCTGATGATGAGGGGTGTTTCACAAATGATTTTGTTAGCTTAGGTCACACAAGATTATCAATAATTGATTTAAATAAATCTAAGCAGCCAATGATAGATGAAAATAATAAGAATGTATTAATTTTTAACGGAGAAATTTACAACTTTAAAGAGTTAAAAAATGAACTAAAGCAACTTGGGCATAAATTTAAAACCGACGGTGATACAGAGGTTATTCTAAAATCATATAAAGAATGGGGTACGGAATGTTTAAAAAGATTTGAGGGAATGTTTGTTTTTGTAATATGGGACAACAAAAAAAATGAATTGATAGTAGCCAGAGATAGAATGGGTGAAAAACCATTGTTCTATTACTACTCTCGAGAAAATGGATTAATTTTTGCATCAGAAATTAAAGCTTTTTTAGCGGTAAAAGAATTCAAGGAAAAACTTCAATTAAATGAAGAAAGCTTAAACCAATATCTCTCATTAAATTATTTAATTGATAATCAAACATTTTTTAAAAATATTCACACGTTAGAGCCAGCATCATATTTAATTGTAAATAAAAATAATATTAAGAATATCAAATCACTTAAATATTGGAATTTAGAAAATTATTTTAAAAATAAAACAGAAGATAGCTATCAAACTTCTATAAAAAAAATTAATGAACTTATTGAAACTTCAACTAGAAAAAGATTTTTCAGCAATGTAACAAATGGAGTATTTTTGTCTGGAGGACTTGATTCAGGTACTTTATCTTATCAATTAAAGAATATTGAAAATAACAATTTTGATGCACATAATATTGCCTTTAAAGAGGAAGATTTTGATGAATATAGAGATGCAAAAATAATTTCAGATTTTTTTAATGCAAATCTTTTTAGTTATAATATTCCTATTGCAGATCAATTAGTAAGTGAATTTCCGAATATAGTAGAGGCAATGGATCAACCGATGTCTGACACATCGTTTATAGCTACTTATTATTTGTCAAAATTTTCATCAAAAAAATCGAAAATGGTCTTATCAGGAGATGGTGCAGACGAACTTTTTTGTGGTTATGATACTTTTATAGCTGATAAGTTTAGAAATTATTTTCCAAAAATAAAATCTAAATTAAATTTAATTCCTAATATATTGAATTATTTATTTAAAAGTAAAGTTTCTAAAGTAGGGACAAACTATAAAATAAATAAATTTATTAACGGTGTATCACATGAAAAAAATCACTCTCATGTTTTATGGAGGGAAATTTTTACATTATTTGAAAAAAAAAAAATAATAAAATCATATCATGATAAGTATATGAATTATAATTTTTTAAATTACATTGATGAGCAAAATAAGTTAGTTGCAGATTTAAATTATATTGATAGATATCTTTATATTGATTTAAAGACATGGCTTCCTAACGATATACTTTATAAGATAGACAGGTCCACGATGTTCAACTCACAAGAAGCTAGAGTGCCATTTTTAGATAGCAAATTGGTAGAATACAGTTCCTCTCTACCTGTTAAATCTAAGTTAAATTTTTTTAAAAGAAAAAGAATATTACGAGATGCTATGGCAAATAAGCTTCCAAGTAAAACACTTTTTAAAAAAAAAAGCGGCTTTAATTCTCCAATAGGTATATGGTTACAAAAGAACCGTAAATTTAAAGAGATGAGTTACTATTTAATTAAAACAAAAAAAATGCAAAATATATTTAATATTGAAGAAATTGAAAATATATGGAAAAGCCACCAAGATAATAAATTCGATGAAAGTTTTAAAATATTCAATTTAATGTGCTTAAGCCAATGGTTAGAAAATAATAGTCTATCAGGAAATTTATGATCTCAATAATACTACCATGTTACAATGAAGAAAACGCAGTATTTGATTGTATTAACCAAATAAAATTAGAGGCACAAAAAACTCAAAAAGAGTTTGAAATTATAGTAGTTGATGATGGGTCAACTGATAATAGCCTTTCTAAAATTAAGGAATGTGATGTAAATGTACTGTCACATCCACACAATCTAGGTTATGGTTCAGCTTTAAAGTCTGGTATAGCTGCTGCTAAATACGATACAATATTGATTTCTGATATCGATGGTTCTTACCCATCAAAGCATATACCTGAACTAATTAAAATTTATTTTGATAGTAAACAAAATTCAATAGGATTAGATATGCTTGTAGGTGCTCGTCAGGGCAAAGTTTATGATGGTTCGCCATTAAAATTCATATTTAGAAAATTTTTAAAATTTTTAGTTGAATGGACAACTGGAAGAAAAATAATTGACACTAATTCTGGTATGAGAATATTTTCTAAAAAGACAATAGGTAGTTTTCTGCCAAGATTATGTAACACTTTCAGTTTCACTACATCATTAACATTGGCTTATATGTTGAACGGTAAGTTTGTAAAATATGAGCCTATTGAATATCATGTAAGAACAGGCAAAAGTCACGTCAAAATACTAAGAGACTCATTGAGAACTTTACAATATATAGTGGAGGCAATTATTTACTACAATCCGCTCAAATTATTTTTATTAGTTTTTTTAATTTTCATTTTATTATCAATATTTTTTTTAATTTTATTCTTTTTAAATGATAAATTTATATTTTTAGCTCTTTTTTCTTTATCAACCGTGATCTCTTTTATCTCAATTTTTTTTGGTTTTTTGATGGACCTAGTCAAACAAAAGATCAATCAAAGTAGAGATAAATAGTTATGTTGATTTATCTTAATAAAGTTTTTGTTGATATTTAATTTCTGAGAAATTAAATCTACTATAATGATAATTATTAAAAAAAATAACGTAAAAAAAATATATTTTGTTTTAATTTTGATTTTAATAATTTTTCAAATTATATTAATTGCTCATAGAAATTCATTCGAATTAAAATATTTTTTTAAGTTTCACTTAAGCAATATTGGATTAAAAGATGGAATTAAAAATCAAAAAATTTTTGATATTGTTACACTAATTAAAAAAAATGATATAAAACGATATAATTTAGCTGAAGATTTATTCGATCAAAAAAATAAATTTGAAAAGATCCACCACAAGCTTTATCAACGAGTTATAGAAGCTTCATATCCATCAAAATTTAGTGAAAATAGCAACATTATAATTTCATTGAATAAAAAAAAATTTTCTACATGTGAGCTAGTAGACAAACGGGGTAATATCTATGTTTTCAAATGCTAGTCAACTTAAAGAAAAACTTTCGGTTTTTTCACTTATTCTTTTAATATTTTTAAATTATTTTCTTTTGTTAATAATTAAAACAAATTTTTTTTTTCTTATATTTGGTATTTTAATTTTACTTAATTTTGTTCTTTGTATTTATCTTAATTTTAAAAATAATAAATTTATAATAACTATCTTTTGTGTTTTGTGTGTAATAAGTCTCATGAGTCCAGTTGCAGACTGGGACGCAAGATCAATTTGGCTTTTTAATGCAAAAATTATTTTTTTTGAAAACAATTTAAATAATTTTTTTGATTATAATCCTTATTATAGTCATCCAGATTATCCTATATTTGTGCCAGTCTTATCCGCAACGCTCGCAACTGTAATTGGAGACTGGAATGAAATTTTCCCAAAATTTTCTAGTTTAATATTAGCTTTACCGCCGCTGATAATTTTAACTAAAAATTTAAAAAATAAACTAAGTCTATTAATTTTCATAATTCTTATTTTGTTTGTTTATGAAAAAAGAATTATCAATGGAGAAATTGATGCGTTGCTATCTTTATACTCAATATTACTTTTAAATTTAATAATCGATATAGTTGATAAAAAATTTTCAGACAAACAATACAAAATAGATTTAACACTAATAACTCTTAACGTAATTATAATTACATTATTAAAAGTAGAGGGCGTTGCAATTATTTTCTGCATTTTATTTGCCTATCTAGTAATTTACGGAAAATCAAAAGTAGATCTCACAAAAACATTTATGGTGTTATTTTTATTGAGTCTCGTACCCATATTTTATTGGTCAATTTACTCAAACAATTTTATTGAAATGACTTCTGCTAGAATGATGCTTGGAACAGGGGAAAGATTAATTCATAATCTGTTTGATTTTAAATTCATCTTACATTTAATTAATAAAATTTTAATTAATAAACAAATGTTCATTTCTTTATTAGTTTTTGTATTTATATTTTCAAAGGGTATTATTTTTAATGAAAAAAAAAAGATAATTAATTTTGATAAAATAATTTTTGAAAAAAAACTTAGATTTTGTTTTTTAACTATTTTTTTATATAGCGTTGTCTTGACAGCTGTTATGATAATATCAGAAGGATCAACTTACAATGTCCCAATCAAATATTTTATGGCAGATACTGCTGCAGATAGATATTTTGCACCCATTCAATCAATGCTAGTGTTGTGCTCTATTTACTTTCTAGAAGCAAAAAAACCTAAAAAAAATTCTTTTTCATATGATTAATTTAAATAATTTTATGATAATAACTGTTTGAAATAATGAATATAAATCTTAAAAATTTAAGCAATCCAGTCAAAATTAATCAAAAAAAATTTTTTGATAGTAGAGGATATTTTCAAGAAATTTTTCTAAATAAAAAATTTAATTTGAATATAAAATTTACTGCTATAGCAAAATCAAAAAAAAATGTTATCAGAGGGTTACACTTCCAGATAAAAAATCAACAAACTAAACTATTACATGTAACAGAGGGAAAAATAATAGACGTAGTTATAAATTTAAAAAAAAATTCGAAAAATTTTGGAAAAGTTTCAAAATTCTTTTTATATGAGGGTGACATGCTTTTTATACCCAAGCATTATGGTCATGGATACGAATGTTTAAGTAATAAATGTACAGTTTTATATCATTTAGAAAAATATCGAAATGCAAAATACGAATCTGGAATAATATTTAATGATAAAAAGGTTAAATCAAAATGGATTACAAAAAAACCTATTTTGTCTAAAAGAGATCAATCTTTAATTAGTTTTGAAGAGTTTAAAAAAAAATATAAAACACTTTAGTTCTTTTTAATAATTGCAGATAAATATTTGAAGGGTTTTTTTAATATTTTTAATAAGTACAAAAAATAAACAAAAATCTTATTTTGATTATTATGAATTCTTATAAGGTTCATATCGATAAGATGATCTATGTAGTTGATCCGCGATGAAAAACCACCTTTTTTAAATTTACCTAAAATCTCGTTTTTTTTTGTTCCCATACCTTTTAGTTTATGCTTAACAATCATTCTATAAAAAAAATCTAAATCAGCACTTAAAAATCTATCATCATAAGTACCAACCTCTTTATGTTTATTGGTTCTAATAAAAAATCCTACTGAGTGGGACGTATAAAAACCAAAACTCCATTTAATCTTCCACGGCTTAAATCCATGCATTAATTTGTATTTTTCCACACTTCCAAATAAAAAATCAATTTTATTATTACTAAAATAATTATTCACAATGTTTAAAGAATTTTCAAAGTAAGTATCATCTGAATTCAAGAAACCGATAATATCACCTTTGGCCAATGAGACCCCTTTATTCATTGCATCCCAAATACCTTTGTCTTCCTCACTTATCAATAAAGATATGTTTTCTCTATACTTATTTAAAATTTCTAAAGTTCCATCAGTCGAATTACCGTCAATAACTAAATATTCTAAATTCTTATATTTTTGACTTAATAAACTTTGGATAGTTTTCTCAATAGTCTTTGAAGAGTTTTTAACAACAGTAATTATAGAAATTTTATTTTTTTCCATCAAGGAGAATTGTAATGTATATCTATAATTTAATATATATATTAAATTTTAATTTATGCTGACTAATTTTTTAATTTTTTATACTTTGTTTTCAATACTATTTTTAGGCATTTGTAGAAGATTCAATATTTTAATGGATAAGAAAATAGAAAAGCACAAAAAATATTCTTCAAAAAATAATAGTCATCTCTTAGGAGGATTGCTAATTCTATTTTTTTTAAGCCATTATTATTTTTTAGTTTCCACAAATTATTTGATTTACTCATTTTTGTTTTCTTTTTTTCTTATTGGCATAATGGCTGATACTAGAGGCATCAATAGTGTAAGCCAAAGATTTATATTACAATTAATTATTACACTGTGTTTTGTAAATCTAATAAATATTGAAATTAATTATACCAAAATCTCATTTTTTGATGAAATCCTCGAGATAAATTTAATTAATACACTATTTGTAACTTTTTGTTTATTGGTGTTAATTAATGGAACAAATTTTTTAGATGGTATAAATGGATTAGTAATCACTTATTACATTATTATCTTTTTAATTCTTTTATTGAATCTAAATAGTTTCATTTTTGATCAAACGATTTTAAAAAATTTCATATTTGTATTACTAATATTACTTCTTCTAAATTTTTCAGGTCTTATTTATCTTGGCGATTCTGGGTCTTATACTTTATCACTATTTTCAGGCTTATTTTTAATAAATCTTGCTTTCAATAATAATTCAATATCTCCCTACTTCATTGTTCTATTGCTCTGGTATCCTTGTTTTGAATTATTATTTTCAATGATAAGGAGATATTTTAGAAAGATAAAAACTTATAAGCCAGATACTATACATTTACATCAAATGGTTTACAAAAATTTTAAATTTAAGATTAATACTAAAAATAATTTATTGCTTCATATTTTAACAAATTTATTAATAAATTTTTATAATTTAATCAGTTTTATTTTTGCATTAAGATATATTTATAATTCAGAGAAGCTTATATTAATTATCGTTATTAATATAACAGTTTATATATTGGCATATAACTATTTAAATTTTTCTTTTAATAGAATTAAAAGAAAGTAATAAGAGATAATATAAAGATTTTAAAAAATTAAATTTTAAGTAAGTATTATAAACTCTAAAACCATCTAAAATCTTCTGAAACAGATTTGAAGATAAAGATTTTTTACTATAATTCCATTCAACTAAACACTCAGGAAAATTGTATGCATATACCTGTTTTTTTGTAATTTTTAACCAAGCAGTCAAATCTTCCTTTGTCTTTAAAGGGGGAAATAAATTTTCAACAATTTCAGTTTTATTCAAAAAAACAGTTGATAGACCAATCTCACAATCAGTTAATAAGTCCTTGTAAGAAACTTTGCTTTTTTTACTAAAAACATTGATTTCTTTGCCATTTTTTTTTTTATAATTGCAAAAAGTAAATTTATAATTCTTTTCCATCATAAAATTTATTTGCTTTTCTAGTCTTTCGGGAACCCAATAGTCATCAGCATCTAAGAAAGCAATTATTGATCCAGAGGATTTCTTAATGCCTAAGTTTCTCGACAGTCCAGCACCCAAATTTCTCTTGTTATCTATTATTTTAACTTTTGAATTTTCGTTTAAGATTTTTTTGATGTAAGCCAAATCATCTTTATTTTCATCATCATAAATTAATATTATTTCAAAATCCTGGAAAGTTTGATTTAGAACTGATGTTAAAGTTTTTTGTATAAAACTTTTCTTACCGAAATAAGGGATAATTATACTTACTAATGCCATATTTTGCTAATACTTAGCAATCTAATTATACTAATACATATTAAAATGATATGAAATAATTAAATGTATTACAAGTTTGCCAAATTTTGTTTATCTTTTTTTGATAATCTTAATAAAACTAAATTTCTTAAATATTTCGAAAAAATAAAAAATAAAAAAATAGTGCATCTTGTAGATGTTGGTGCTCATCACGGGGAAAGTATAAAATTATTCTCAAAATATTTTAAAATTCAAAAAATTTTAGCATTCGAACCAAGTATAGAAAATTTTAATATATTAAAAAAGAAAACCAGAGGTTATAAAAATCTTAAATTATATAATATTGCATTAGGAGATTACGAGGGATTTGCAAACTTCAAGCAACATTATGACTCCGAGTCATCAACAATTGCAGAAATAAATGAAAATTCAAATTATTTTAGAAAAAAAAATTACCTGTTCACTCCTTTTGGTTTAAAAAAAAAAATTTTTGTTATAAACAAAATTAAAATAAATAGATTGGACAAAATTCTTAGTGAAGAAAAAATTAAAAATATAGATATACTAAAAATAGATACCGAAGGTCATGATTTTTTCGTAATTAAGGGTCTTGGAAAAATGATAGAGAATGTCAAAATTTTATATTTTGAACATCATTTTCACAGCATGCTTGTCAAAAATTATACTTTAACTGATGTTCACAAATATTTAGTCAAAAATAATTTTAAAAAAGAATTAAAAAATAAAATGTCTTTTCGAAAGACATTCGAGTATATATATATAAATAAAAATTTATTACATGAATAATTTGACACTTGTAATACCTGCAAAAAAAGAGGCAGAATCCCTTCCTGTTTTTTTGAAAGAATTAAAAGAATATGATTATAAAAAAATTATTGTATTGCAAAAAGACGATTTTGAAACAATAGATGCAATTAAAGAATTTAAGAATATAAATATATTAAAACAAAAATATAACGGATATGGAAATGCGTTAATTGAAGGTATTAATGCAGTTAACACTGATTATTGTTGTATCATAAACGCTGATGGTTCAATGGATCCTAAGTATCTCCCTGATATGTTGAGAGAATGTCTTAAAAAAGATTTAGTTTTTGGTTCAAGATATCAAAATCCTGGTGGTGGTAGTGACGATGATGATTTAACTACATCTTTTGGTAATTTTTTTTTTACTTTAGCTGGAAATATTTTATTTAATCTTAAGGTAACTGACATTCTTTATACCTATATTCTTGGAAGAACAAGCTCTTTTAAAAAATTAAATTTATCAAATGCAGACTTTAGAATTTGTGTCGAAATTCCAATTAAAGCAAAGTTTAAAAAAATGACATATTCTTGTTTGCCTTCATATGAAAGGAATAGAATAGGAGGAAAAAAAAAAGTTAATCCTATAAAAGATGGATTGCTTATACTTTCCGAAATTGTTAAGTATTTTTTTAAAAGAGCATAATAAAAAATTTAATATGAAAAAAAAAGCATTGATATTTGGAGTTACCGGCCAAGATGGATCTTATCTTGCTGAACTTTTAATTAAAAAGAAATATATTGTTCATGGTGTAAAAAGAAGATCATCTTCTATAAACACAGGCAGGATCGATCATATTTATCAAGATCCACATATCAAAAATAGAAACTTAATTTTACATTATGGTGACATAACCGACTCGTTATCTGTTACAAGACTTGTAAACCAAATAAGGCCGGATGAAATTTATAATCTTGCTGCACAATCTCATGTACAGGTATCCTTCGAATCTCCCGAGTATACAGCTAATGCAGATGCTCTAGGTGCACTTAGGATACTTGAAGCCATAAGATTTAATAACCTGGAAAAAAAAACAAAATTCTATCAAGCTGGAACGTCTGAATTATATGGACTTAATGAAAAGGTTCCTCAAAATGAAAGCTCTCATTTTCATCCAGCAAGTCCCTATGGTGTAGCTAAATTGTATGCTCACTGGATAACAATCAATTATCGGGAGGCATATGAAATTTTTGCATCTAACGGCATTCTCTTCAATCACGAAAGTCCGCGACGAGGTGAAACTTTTGTTACACAAAAAATAGTTCAGGCGATGTGTAATATTAAAATGAAAAGACAAAAAACTTTATATTTAGGGAACTTATATTCAAAAAGGGACTGGGGCCACGCGAAAGATTTCGTTAAAGCTATGTGGTTAATTTTGCAACAAAAGAAACCAAGTGACTTTGTAATTGCAACAGGCAAACAAACAACTGTTAAAAATTTTGTAAATTTAGTTGCAAAACATCTTAAAATTAAAATTAAATGGAGAGGAAAAGGTATTAAAGAAAAAGCAATAGATGAAAAGGGGAATGTGATTGTTGCGTGTGATAAAGCCTATTACAGACCTTTAGAGGTAAATAGTTTATTAGGAAATTCTAACAAGGCTAGACGAATTCTAGGATGGAAACCCCAAATAAAAATCAATGAGTTAATTGCCGATATGATAAATACTGAATTAAACAAAACTTCTTACTGATAATATGAAAGTTTTTTTAGCAGGCCATAAAGGTTTAGTCGGATCAGCAATTTTAAGAAAGTTAAAAGAAAAAAAGTATAAAAATATTATTATAGCTGATAAAAAAAAATTGAACTTGCTTGACCAAAAAAAAGTATTTGAATTTTTAAAAAAAAAAAAACCTGATTTAGTTATTATAGCTGCTGCAAAAGTAGGAGGTATTTATCACAATAATAGCAAAGGTGCAGATTTTATATATGAAAATTTACAAATACAAAATAATTTAATTCATGGAAGCTTTAAAAATAATATTAGAAATTTAATATTTTTGGGTTCAAGTTGCATTTATCCAAAATTTTCAAAACAACCAATTAAAGAAAACTATCTTTTAACAGGTAAGCTTGAGGAAACAAATTTACCTTATGCAACTGCAAAAATTGCTGGGGTCAAAATGTGCGAAGCATATAACAAGCAATATAATACAAATTATATTTGTCTTATGCCTACAAATACTTATGGCCCAAATGATAATTATCATAGTTTAAACTCACATTTTTTTGCAGCTCTATTGAAGAAAGCACATCAATGTAAAATAAATAAAAAAAAAATATTAAGAGTCTGGGGAACTGGAAAACCTTTAAGAGAACTTATTTTTGTTGATGATATAGCTGATGCGTGTATTTTCTTTATGAATAAAAAGACTAAAAATTTTTTAATAAATATTGGTACAGGCAAAGACAGAAGTATTAAAGACTACGCCAAATTTATAATTAAAAAACTTAATTTAAATGTAAAAATTAAATTTGACAAACGAAAACCTGACGGAGTTCCAAGGAAAGTTCTAGATATTTCTTTGGCAAAAAAATATGGATGGAAAGCGAAAACTTCTTTAGATAAAGGATTTGATATAACTTATAAAGCTTATCTTAAAAAAAATTGAAATATTAATGAAAAATAAAATTATCGTTACAGGTGGAGCAGGTTTTGTAGGATCAAATTTAATAAAATATTTACTTAAAAAAACTAAATTTAAAATTATATCTTTAGATAATTATAGCTCTGGGTCTATCAAAAATCATATTATACATAAAAGAATTAAATATATAAAAACTGATACCAAAGATATTTTTAAGATTTTAAAGAAACCAAAAGATATTAAAGTAATTTTTCATTTTGGAGAATTTGCAAGAATTTATCAGAGTTTTTTACAAATGGAAAAATGTTTATCCTCAAATACTATTGGCACAAATGCAGTTTTTAATTTTTGTTTAACAAATAAAATTAAACTTATTTATAGTGCAACATCCGCATCTCTTGGTAATAGAGGTAAAGATAAAAATTTATCACCATATGCTTTTACAAAAGCTAAGAATTTAGAATTATTAGAAAACTTAAAAAATTGGTTCGATTTTAATTATGAAATAATTTATTTTTATAATGTTTATGGACCTAAACAAATTTCAAAGGGAAATATGGCTACTGTAATAGGAATTTTTGAGGAATGTTCTAAAAAAAACAAACCTTTAACTGTAGTTAGACCTGGAACTCAATCTAGAAGATTCACTCACATAAGTGATACTATTGAAGTTTGTTTTAAAGCGTGGAAAAAAGATTTACGTAGACACTATAGTATTTCTCACAAGAAAAGTTACTCTATAATTGAAGTAGCTAAATTATTCGGAAAAAATATAAAATTTTTACCAAGAAGAGAAGGAGAACGATATGCGTCTGCACTCACAAATATGAATTTATCAAATAAGGTATATAAACATTTTGGAAAAAAAAATTTAAAGGACTATATTAAGGAATTTAAAGCAAATAATCTGTAAAATATAATTGATTTTTCATTTTTTTTTTATATAAGTTCAAGGCCTGGTGATTATTGCGAAGGTGTAATACCCGATCCCATTCCGAACTCGGAAGTCAAGCCCTTCAGCGCCGATGGTACTTTGTCTTAAGGCATGGGAGAGTAGGACATTGCCAGGCTTATTATATTTATGAAAGTTAAAAGCTCTTTAAAATCATTAAAATCAAGAGACCTCAACTCTAAACTGGTGAGAAGAAGGGGCAGGGTATATATAATAAACAAAAAAAATCCGAAGTTCAAAGCTAGACAAAAATAATCTTTTTTAACATGATAATAGGATCAATTTCTGAGAATAAAAATTTAGAAAAAAGAATTTCAATAACACCAGAAATTTCCAAAAAATATATTTCAAGTGGTTTTAAGGTTAAAATGGAAAAAGGAATTGCAGAGCACATAGGTATAAAAGATGAAGAATTTGTAAAAGAGGGCTGTAGTTTAGATACTAGAGAAAATATATTAAAAGAGTCAGATATATTATTGCAGATGAATTTACCTACAGAAGAAAATTTAAAACATTTAAAAGAAAAAAATTTGCTAATTGGAAACTTTAATATAAATAATAATCAAGATATAATTAATAAATTTAAAAAAAAATTATCAATTTTTTCTTTGGAAATGTTGCCAAGGATAACCCGGGCTCAATCTATGGATATTTTATCTTCGCAAGCAAACTTAGCTGGTTATAAAGCTGTAATTGATTCATTTTCATTATTTAAAAAAGCAATTCCAATGATGATGACAGCAGCAGGAACAATACCTGCAGCAAAAGTTCTTATAGTTGGAGCTGGTGTAGCTGGGTTACAAGCAATTGCAACTGCTAAAAGAATGGGAGCAATTGTTTACGCAACAGATGTAAGGATGGCATCAAAAGAACAAGTTGAAAGTTTAGGAGGAAAGTTTTTAGTAGTAGAAGGATCAGAAAATCTTGAAACCGAAGGCGGCTATGCAAAAGAGGCATCTGAAGATTTCAAAAAAAAACAAGAAAGTCTTATTTATGAGACATTAAAAAAAATTGATGTAGTTATATGCACAGCACTTATACCAGGAAAAAAAGCTCCTAAAATTATTAATGAGCATATGATTGAAAATATGCAACCAGGATCTGTAATCTATGATCTAGCTGCCTCACAAGGAGGAAATGCAGCGTATACAAAAGTTGACGAAATTGTTGAGAAGAATGGTGTAATTATAGTTGGTGAAAGTATAATACTGAATAAATTACCTGTATCAGCGTCAAACTTGTATGCTAAAAACCTGTTTAATTTTGTTTTAAACATTTATGATAAAAAAGAAAAAGTAATGAATATTAATTTAGAAGATGAAATAATTTCAAAAACACTAATTAGATAATATGGAAATAGATCCTTTTATTTTTAGACTAAGTATTTTTATTTTAGCAATATTTGTTGGCTATTATGTTGTTTGGAGTGTTACACCTTCATTACATACACCATTAATGTCAGTAACAAATGCAATATCATCAGTGATTATTGTTGGTGCAATTGTTGCTGCTTTAGCGGGAGATAATAGTAAAATTTTTGACACAGCAAATATATTTGGATTTTTAGCAATCATCTTAGCGGCAGTAAATATTTTTGGGGGATTTTTAGTAACCCACAGAATGTTAGCGATGTATAAAAAAAAAAAGAAAAGTAAGTAAATATGTCAGCAAACCTTCTAGCTATATTTTATCTTATATCAGGTGTACTTTTTATATTAGCACTCCGTGGTCTTTCTTCACCAGAAACATCTCGTCAGGGAAACTTTTTCGGTATTCTAGGTATGGCTATAGCAATTGGCGTCACTATTTTATCTATAGGTAATTTTTCTACTGGATTTATTTTTTTATTAATTTTTCTTTTGATTGGTGGATCAATTGGAGCCTTTATTGCTTTTAAAATACCGATGACAGCTATGCCTGAGCTTGTAGCTGGCTTTCACAGTCTTGTAGGTTTAGCAGCAGTTTTTGTCGCTATTTCAGCATTTCTTAATCCAGAAGTTTTCAACTTAGGATTTCCTGGAAAAATTAAAATTGCAAGTTTAATTGAAATGTCACTAGGTGCAGCTATAGGTGCTATAACTTTTACTGGGTCAGTAATTGCTTTTTTAAAGCTAAGAGGTTTAATGTCTGGCTCTCCAATTACATTCTTTGGCCAACATTTTATAAATCTTGCTCTTGGGCTGCTATTAGTTGGTTTAATAATTTATCTTTGCAATACGCAAAATGAATATTTGTTCTGGTCATTAATCACTATCTCTTTTTTGGTTGGTATCCTTTTAATAATTCCTATAGGCGGTGCAGATATGCCAGTTGTAATATCAATGTTAAATTCCTACTCTGGATGGGCAGCAGCAGGTATTGGATTTACTCTAGAGAATAGTGCACTAATAATTACAGGAGCCCTGGTAGGTTCTTCAGGAGCAATATTGTCTTATATAATGTGTAAGGGAATGAATAGATCATTCTTTAATGTAATTTTAGGAGGATGGGGTGCGAATGAGGATAGTTCAAAATCAGTTTCCAAAGAGCAGAAGCCTGTTAAAAATGGAAACGCTGACGATGCAGCTTTTTTAATGAAAAATGCATCTTCAGTAATTATTGTGCCAGGATATGGAATGGCAGTAGCCCAAGCACAACATGCTCTAAGGGAAATGGTCGACTCGCTTAAAAAAAATGGAGTAAAAGTATCTTACGCAATACACCCTGTTGCAGGAAGAATGCCAGGTCATATGAATGTTTTACTTGCTGAGGCAAATGTTCCTTATGATGAAGTATTTGAATTAGAGGATATCAACAACGATTTTGCAAATTGTGACGTGGCATATGTTATAGGAGCAAATGATGTGACGAATCCTGTTGCGAAAACAGATCCACAAAGTCCTATTTATGGAATGCCTATTTTAGATGTAGAGAAATCTAAATCCGTGCTATTTGTAAAAAGAAGTTTATCTCCAGGTTATGCTGGCATAGATAATGATTTATTTTATAGGGAAAATACCTTAATGTTATTTGCAGATGCAAAAAAAATGACTGAGGAAATAACTAAAAGCCTATAAGGAATAAATTTGAGCACAAAAATTTTTTGTGATATTGCAGATATAAAATTAATTAAAAAATTTACTAACAAAAATATAGTAAAAGGTTTTACTACCAACCCATCATTAATAAGAAAAGCAGGTGCAAAAAATTATTTAAATTATTGTAAAAAAATATTATTAGCAAGCAAGGATAAGCCCGTTTCACTTGAAGTATTTGCAGATAATTTTAAGGAGATGAAAAAACAGGCTTTAATACTAAACAATCTTGGAAAAAATGTTTATGTAAAAATTCCAGTTTGTAATTCTAAGGGTATTTTTTCTGGTAAAATAATTAAATTTTTATGTAATAAAAATATAAAACTTAATATCACAGCTGTTTACACAGCTAACCAAACAAAAAAAATTCTAAAGGCTATTAATAAAAATTCGAACGTAATTATTTCAATTTTTATAGGTAGAGCCAGCGATGCAGGAAAAAATCCCTTACCGGAGCTTATAAAGAGTATAAAATTATCTAAAAAATTTAAAAAAGTTAAAATTCTTTGGGCAAGCGTAAGAGAACCATATAACTATATTCAAGCGAAGAAAAATGGATGTCATATAATTACTATACCACCAGGTATAATTGAAAAAATTGAAGGTTTTGGAAAATCATATAATCTTTTGACTATAGAAACTGTTAAAACATTTTTAAATGATAGTAAAAAATCTAAATTTAAATTTTAATGCAAGTATTTGATCATCCATTTTCTTTCGGTTTTATCAAACACTTATACTCTTCATTCAGAAAAAAACTTTCATTAATAAGATCTACTCATAATTTTTTTTTAAAAAAAATAAAGATCAACGGGAAAACAATAGATCTAGGGTCAGGAGAAGGCTCAAATTTGACTTATTATGATTATATTGATCATGATAATGCAGATGTAGAAAATGCAGATTTTTTTAAAGATGCCAAGAATAAAGTTGATTTAGAACAAATGTTATTAATTGATGAAAATAAGTATGATACTATAATCTTATTTAACACCATCGAACATATAGAAAACTATAAAAAACTGATTAGTGAAATACATAAAATTTTAAAAAAAAATGGCAAGCTAGAGTTATTTGTCCCTTTTCTTGTTTTATATCACCCTGACCCTAAAGATATATTTAGACCAACTCATTTCTATCTAGAAAAAATTCTGACAGATCAGGGTTTTTATGTCAACACTACTTTAATTGGAGTTGGGCCTTTTTTTGCAGCTTATCAAAATATATTTAGATATTTAAAATTTCCTTTAATGCAAACAGTTTTTTTTATTGTATTTGAGATATTTAACAAAATTGCTAAAAATTTTTCTAAAGATTATTCAAATTATTACTGTGGTATACATGCTTCATGCAATAAAAAGTAAAATTTTAAGTTAAAATTATGAATTCAGCAATTGTAGTCCTTAATTGGAATGATTGGAGAAATACCGTAGATTGTTTGGAAAGCATCTACCAAAATGATGGAAATTTTGATGTTTTTTTAGTTGATAATGGGTCATATCTAAAAAACATTTTAAAAATATCAAGTTGGCATGAGGGCCGGATAATTTCAGATAGAAATTTTATAAAACCCAAAATTAATAATCAAGGGAAATTAATTTCAATGAACTTTAAAAATAACATCTTTGATAGAAAAAAAAATGGGAGAAATTTATATTTATTTAGAAACAAAAATAATCTTGGTCTAACCGCAGGGCTAAATCGAATATACGACTTTTTAATAAGAAACAAATATGATTATATACTCAGGATAGACAATGACTTTATTGTTCCAAAGGATTATTTTAAAAAAATAAGTCACACAATTAAGCAAAGGAATATTGTAAGCGCGTCACCAAAAATAATGCACGCGTACATAAAAAAAAGTGTTTGGTTTACAGGTTTCAAAATGAGTTGGGCATACTTAAAATTTCAAAGAACAATGAATTTAAAGAAAAAAAGATATTTTGATAATTTAAACTTTAATAAATTAGTAGAAACAGATGCAATAAGTGGGTGCTGCTCCATCTACAAGGCTAATGTTTTAAAAAAAAGTGGTTTAGGCGATGAAGATTTTTTTTATGGACCTGAAGATATTGAGTTGTCTTACAGACTTAAAAAATATGGAAAATTAGTATGCAATCAAAAAATAAAAACCTTTCATAAAATAGCAAAAAGTTCTTCAATTGCAAAAAAATTCGATAGAACCTTTGAGACTACTTATGGTTTTCTAATTTTAATTAAAAAAATCGGAACTTTTTCTGATAAATTTTTTGGATATTCATATTTTTTACTACGTGGCTTTTATTATTTTTTACTAGAACAAAATAAGGAAAAAAAGAATGGTTATAAAAAAGCTATAATAAAATTCTTTATTCAGGATGTATAATAAAAATCTTTTAAATAAAAATAATATTTATATTGCATGTATTTTATACATTTCACTCATCATAGGTTTTATTTTTGATGAAAATTTAAATGGAGGAGCTAGACCTGATTGGCTTTATACAAATTTACCAGCAATCAAAGATTTTTCAGAAAGTTTTTTTGATACTTTTTTTAATTACGATAAATATAATCACAGACATTCACCTATTTATTTAATATTTTTAAGTTTCATTTCCAAGATTGGTGTAGGATTTGATACGATCAGATTTTTGCATTTAAATATAAGTTTGTTATTAATTTATTTTTTTTTTAAGGGATTAACTTTAAAATTTAAAAATTTCGACAAAAACGTATTATTTTTAATATCGATTTCAATTTTTTTATCACCAACATTCAGATCATTATCCATATGGCCTGATTCTAGAATTATTGGACTTATATTTTTTACTTTATCTATTTATGAGTTTCTTAAATTTGATGAAAAAAAACATATTCAGTATTTTTATAAAACTCTAATTTATTTAATTATAGCATCTTATGTAAGCCCAAACTTTTCGGTATTTATTATTTTTTATTATTTTAATTATTTAAGAAAAGTTGAAATTAAACATGTTATATTAAGTTTTTTAATATGCATGATTTGTAGCTTACCTGCGCTATATTATTTATTTATATTAGATATCAATTTTTTTATTGCATACACACCTGGCGCAAATGTTAATGAATTAGTAAGTTTAGATTTTAATCTCTCAAATAAAATATTAATAATTAGCTCAATTATTTTTTTTCATTTAATACCATTTTTAATAAACAAAAAGTTCTTGAAGGAATTTATTAAATTTTTGAAAAAAAAATTTTTCATAATTTTTCTAATTTTCTTAATTAATTTATATTTTTTTGATTATGTTATGGCTTATACAGGTGGTGGTTTCTTCTTTCAGTTATCAAATTTTTTGTTTAATAATAATATAATTTTTTATCTTTTTAGTTTTTTATCTTTGCTTGTGATTACGTATCTATTTATATTTAATTTAAGTAATATTTTATTATATTCGCTTCTAATTTTATCAAATATACAAAATACAATATATCACAAGTATTACGATCCACTTGTGATGATTATATTTTTTTTAATAACATTTCATTTTTTACCAGCAAAGTTTTTGTCAAATAAAAAAAATTTAATTATTTTATATTTATTTTATTCTATCTTCATATTTGCAAGAACTATTAAATATTTAGTATTTTAGTATTAGATTTTTAATTTATCTTGTTATAAATATATTTAATGCTTGAACAAAAAATAGAAAATTTTTCAAAAAAAAATAATGTCAATTTTCTATATAACTACAGTTTAAAAAAATTAAATTGGTTTAATATTGGTGGCACTGCAAAAGTTTTTTTTAAGCCTGAAAAATTGGAGCATCTAATCTTGTTTTTAAAAGAGTTTGGCAATTCATCGAATATTTTTGTTTTGGGTGCTGGTTCAAACATATTATTTAATGACAATATTTATGATGGTATTGTAATAAAACTTGGAAAGAATTTTTCTAATATAACTCTTATGCCAAATAAAGTTATAATTGCAGGAGCAGCAGCAAGTGATAAAAAATTATCAGAGTTTGCAGAAAATAATTCCATTGGCGGTTTTGAATTTCTATCTTGTATACCAGGAACAATTGGAGGTGGTCTAAAAATAAATTCAGGTTGTTATGGCATGGAATTTAAGGATATATTATTATCTGTTCAAGTTGTAGATAAAAAAAGTGGAGTTATAAAAACAATCCCGACATCAGACATAAAATTTGGCTATCGTCAAAGTGATATAAATAAAGATTATATTTATTTAAGCGCGTCTTTTAAAGGTGATATTAAAGAAAAATCAGAAATTACAAAAGAAATAAATTTCTTAAAAAAAAAAAAAGAACTTTCACAACCCTCAAAAATTAAAACTGGGGGAAGTACTTTTAAAAACCCTTTAAATAAAACGACCTTAAAAGTTTGGGAATTAATAAAAAAATCAGTTCCACTTGATACATCATTTGGTGATGCCGCAATCTCAGAAAAACATTGTAATTTTTTGATAAATAAGGGAAATGCCTCTTTTCAAGATATGGTGAAACTCATTAGATATATAGAAAATAACGTAAAATTAAAAACAGGGATTAAATTAGATACAGAAATTGAAATTATTGAGTAGATGAAAAAAAAAATTTTAATTTTAGGAGGAGGAATCTCCAAAGAGAGAAAAATAAGCCTTGAAACAGCAAGGCAAGTTAAAA
>CACHRP010000007.1 GCA_902582315.1 uncultured Pelagibacteraceae bacterium | reverse complement strand
GTTGTCAAATGATGCAAAAAATATTTATAAAAAACTAATTCTAACAAATGCATTTCCTCCAGAAAACAATATTGACTTAGATGAATTTATTGATCTTAAAATAAATTGGTTGATTAAAAATAATAACTTAGACCTAATAAAAGAATTTATACTTAAAAATGATCATGGTGAATTAAACAGTAAGCTTTTAAAACACTATTTAGACAAAAATTTATCTCTTGGAAAAGTAGATAAGTCTTGCCAGATATTTTCAGAAATGAAAATTATTCCAGAAGATAATTATATTTTAAAGTATAAAATTTATTGTTTATTATATCAGGGCAAAAAAGAAGTTGCTCAACTTCAGTTCGATTTACTTAAAGAAACAGGATTTAAAGATGATTTTTTTAATAAAAGTTTTAATTTTTTGGCTGGGTATTTGAGTGATACAGAAATTGAAATATCAGAAGAAAGTTTATTAAATTTTCATCTGTCATATTTGACTATAAAAAACTTTTCATATGAACCTAAAGAAAATACCAAAAAAATTATATGGCAGTACTTGTCTTCAAACAATCTTTTAACACAAGCTAATGATATTGATTTAGAAGATAGAGAAAAAATAAAGTCTTTTGAAAAAGCAACTAATGAAGGAAGTTATAAAGAGACAGATTTACTAGATTTATATACAAGGTTTCAATTTAATATTTATCAAATTATATCTGTTTTTGATGCTTATAAACTTTTGCCAAATTTTGAGGCTAGAGCGCTTCTTTACCAAGCTTTTTTAGTTACAAAAGATGCTGATACTCAAATTAGATTGTTAGAGTTATTAAAAAAAGAGTTTGAGAGTGATAACTTAGATAACGCTTTTGATAAGGAGCTCATAAGACTTGTTAAAAGTATTGATGGTGAAAAAATCTCTTCAGAGTACACCGATTTTTACGAAACACAATTATCTCAAATCGAAAATAAAAATCTTAAAATAAAGTTTAATAATAAAATTTTACATCAGTCTAAACTAATTAATTACTTTAATGGAGAAACGTCTAAAGAAAAAATTGAGAAAGATTTAGAAAAAATGTTAAAAAAAATAAAAAAAAATAAAAAATATTATTTTTCAACTAAAGATAATATTTTGATCGAATCATTTATTTCTGATGGAATCAATATATCTGAAAAATATGAAAGTATACTTGAACTTAATAAATCAAATATTCCTACAGATATCGAAGTTATGATAAATGACGGTGAAACAGCTATGATCCTACTTAGATTAGTTGAAATTATTGGAGAGGATGATCTAAAGGATCTTGGAACAGAAACGTTATATTTCATAATAGCTACTTTAAACAAGCTCAATATTGATAAGATAAGAAATGATATAATTCTTCAAGTAATTCCTGTAAAAGTATAAAAAATAATAGACATGACAGTTAAAAAATTAATCACAGTTCCTGACGATATATTAAGAAAAAATTCTCAGCCCATCGAGAAAGTAAGTAATAATGAAAAAAAATTAATTAAGGATTTATTCGAAACCATGTATCGTCATAAAGGAATAGGATTAGCAGCTATCCAAGTAGGCATACCTAAAAGAATAATAGTATTAGATGTTAATCAGAAAGATGATATTAAAAAGCCATTATGCTTTATAAATCCTGTAATTAAAAATGTTAGTAAAGAAAAATCTAAATATGAAGAAGGATGCCTGTCAATTCCAAACACATTTATTGAGATAGAGCGACCAAAAACTTGTTTGGTTGAATATATAGATATTGAAGGTAAAAAAAAAAGCATGGAGTGTGATGATCTTCTCTCGACATGTATTCAGCATGAGATCAATCATCTAGATGGAAAATTAATTATAGATTTTTTATCAAAATTAAAAAAAGATCTTATTATAAAAAAGCTCTCAAAAACAAGACAAAGTACAGATAGAATTGTGGTCTAAATGCTAAAAAAAATTTTATTTATGGGATCTCCAATTTTTGCTGTACCTATATTAAAATCTTTATATCAAAACGGATATCCTGTTTCAGTAGTTTATACACAGCCTCCAAAAAAATCTAATAGAGGAATGAAAACTCAAAAATCACCAGTGCATAATATGGCCGAAACTTTAAACATTGATGTTAGAACTCCAGAAAACTTAAAAGGAAATTTAGCTGAGTATAAGTTTCTTGAAGAACTTAATGCTGACTTAGCAATAGTGGTTGCTTATGGGAAAATATTACCCGAAAATTTTCTACCTCTGGCAAAAATGGGTTTTATAAATATCCATGCATCAATCCTTCCTTCTTGGAGGGGTGCCGCACCAATACAAAGATCAATAATGAATTTAGATAATAAAACTGGAATAAGCATAATGAAAATTAATAATAAATTGGACTCTGGACCTATATGTAACAAATATGAAATTGAAATTAAAAAGCAGGATAATGCAGAGATAATATCTGAAAAACTTTCAATGCTTGCTTCTTCAAAAATACTTGACGAAATAGACAACATAATAGACGGCAAAGCAAATTTTGTTGAACAAGATCATAAAAAAGCAACTTACGCCCAGAAAATAGAAAAAGCCGAGGGTATGGTTAACTGGAATAAAAGAGCAGATGAAATATTAGGCTTAGTTAATGGTTTATTTCCAACACCAGGAGCTTGGTTTATTTACAAAGGCGAGAGGCACAAAATTCTTAAAGCTGAAGTAGGAAATGCTACCGGAGAACCAGGGATCGTTTTAAGTGAAAATCTAGAGATAGGATGTAAGGAAAAATCTTTAAAAATAATTGAAATTCAAAGAGAGGGAAAAAGGACACAAAAATCGGGGGAATTCCTACTTGGATCTAAAATAATAAAAGGTTCAAATCTTAATAATGTTTAGATATCAAATTCTAATTGAATATGTTGGGACAGGTTTTATTGGCTGGCAATCTCAACCAAAAGGCAAATCAGTTCAGAAAACTATTGAAAATTCATTAAAAAAAATCCTTAAAGAAAAAATATCACTAGTCGGTCAAGGAAGATTAGACGCTGGTGTTCATGCAATCTCACAATCTGCTCACTTTGATACGAAAAATAAAATTCTAGATATCAATAGATTTTTAAAAAGATTAAATTTTTTAGTAAATAAGAATTTTATTTCTATATTAAGTATAAAAAAAAGAAATGAAAAATTTCATTCTAGATATTCAGCAAAAGCAAGAATTTATAAATATATAATATTGAATAGAGAAGTTTCTCCAACAATTAATAAAAATAGAGTTTGGCATATCAAAAAAAAAATTAATCTAGAAAATATAAAAAAAGGTGCAAAATTTTTAATTGGAAAAAAAGATTTTTCTACTTTTAGGGCCTCAGCATGTTCAGCAAAAAGCCCTATAAGAACTTTAGAAAAAGCAAATATATTAAAAAAAAAAAATGAAATATTTATTGAATTTAAATCTAGATCATTTCTTCAAACTCAAGTTAGATCGATGGTTGGTTGTCTTAAGTACTTAGGTGAGGGAAAATGGAATTTTAAGAAATTTAAAAAAGTAACTTTATCAAAAAAAAGAACATTATGTGCGCCTCCTGCACCACCACATGGCTTATTTCTTGAAAAGGTTATTTATTAATCCTTGAGGTTTTTCTAAATTTTTTATTTATTCTCCATCGACTTTCAGATCTAACTATATAACCACAACAATTCTTTGCACGACACTTACATGGGAATTGTTTATAATCTTCATCATATGAAAATCCATAATCATAAGTAAGTTCCTCATTTTTCCCAATATCCTTTATTGCTGTCACATAAATTTTATATCCTGTACCATCAACCTCACAGTTTGGATCGCAACTATGGTTAATGTTTTTAGCAATATTCCATGAAAAATCACCATCTAGAGAATATCTTTTATTAATATCAAATAAGTATATATCTTTGTCATTGTCGTATTTAGGGTTTCGCTCAACTTCACTATTTGTAATAATTTTACCTTTGTATTGAATTATTCTAGTGCCAGCTTTAATATTTTTTGAGGCGTAAAGACCTTTTTTATCGATATTTGATTTTTTTATTTTATACAATTTCATATTTTATTTTCAACTAATGCATTTACATGATTAAAGGCACTTTCTGCAAGAGCATTAAGGTCGTACCCACCCTCTAATACTGATATAACTTTACCTTTAGTAAACTCATTAGTAGCTTTAAGAGTTCTTCTTGTAATTTCATAAAAATCTTCAGACTTTAATTCAAATTGAGCAAGTGGGTCAGCAATATTCGCATCAAAACCCATACTAAAAATTAAAAATTCAGGTTTAAATTCAACTAGTTTATCCAAAACTTTATCTAATGCGTTCATATATTTCTCAGTATTAGTTCCAGCTGGCAGGGGAACATTAAAAATATTATTGTGATTTCCTTTTTCTTTGTCGCTACCTGTTCCAGGATAAAATGGATATTGATGAGTTGATAAGTATAAAACGTTTTTATTATCATAAAAAATATCTTGTGTACCGTTTCCATGGTGAACGTCAGGGTCAAATATAGCTATTCTTTTATAATTAAATTGTTCAATAAGATAATGCGCTGCAACTGCACAATTATTATAAATACAAAATCCCATTGCTTTATTTTTTTCTGCATGGTGACCTGGGGGACGTACTGCACAAAAAGCATTTTTAAATTTTTTTTTTTCAACACCATCAATTGCTTTAATTACAGATCCAACAGCATCTATTGTAGCATCTTTACTACCCGGGGAGATAATTGTATCACCATCTAAAAATTTAACTCCTTCACTTGGGAAGCTTTTTTGAACTGAATTGATATAACTTTCATCATGAGCTTTTTTTAAAATATCATGATTAAAATTACTCGGCTTATCCCAAATTAAATTTTTTTGTTTTTTTAGTTTTTCCGTGATTGCCACAACTCTTTTTGGTTGTTCTGGATGACCATCACCTGTTAAATGATTTATAGACGTGTCTGATGAAATTATTGCAGTTTTCAAGAAAAATATTTATCTAAAATTAAAGAATAAATTTTTGTTAATTTTTTCAAATCACTCAAAGATACTGCCTCATCAACTTTGTGCATAGTTTTTCCAACTAATCCAAATTCTAAACATGGAGATATATTTTTTATGAATCTTGCATCTGAAGTTCCACCAGTCGTAGAAAGTTTTGGTTTTATTTTAGTTATTTTTTTTACAATATTTTGAATCATAAATGTTGTAGCGTTTGGTTTTGTTAAAAATGCTTCACCAGATACTCTATATTGTATTTTAAATTTAGATTTATTTTTTTTACTAATTTTACTAAATATTTTGTTAAGCTTTTTTTTCAAAGAATTCGATGAATGTTTATCATTATATCTAATATTAAAAGTTGCTTCAGCTTGCCTTGGAATAACATTGTCAGCATTATTATTGATATTTATCCTCGTAACTTCTAAGTTTGATGGTTGAAAATTTTTTGTACCTTTATCAAATCTAATATTTTTTAATTCATTTAAAATTTTTATTAATGTTGTTGAAGGATTATTTGCTCTATGCGGATAAGCAACATGCCCTTGAGTTCCAAGTATTGTTAGTATTCCAGTTAAACTACCCCTACGACCTATTTTAATCATTTCACCTAATCTATTTGGATTAGTAGGCTCGCCCACTAAACAAAAATTAATTTTTTCCCTTTTCTTTTTAAGATAGTCTATAACTTTTTTTGTTCCATTAATTGCATCACCTTCCTCGTCCCCAGTAATTAAAAAACTAATTGATCCTTTAAACTTTTTGTTATTATTTAAAAACATACTCACAGCAGAAACAAAAGCTGCAATAGAACTTTTCATATCATTTGCACCCCTCCCAATTAGGTGACCCTGTTTTACAGATGGTTTGAAAGGGTTAACCGTCCAGTCTTTTATATTACCTGGTGGCACAATATCTAAATGTCCAGCATAGCAAAAATTTGGAGTTTTATTCCCCAGCCTTGCGTATAAATTTTTAACTGGTTTAGATTTATTTTCTCTAAATTCTAATATTCTTGTCTTAAACCCAAGTTTTTTTAATTTCTTTTCTAAAAATCTCATCACACCAGCATCTGTTGGTGTTATAGATGGAAACCTGATTAGCTCTTTAGCTAATTGAAGCTCATTAATTTTTTGCATTTTTACTCTCTTAAAAGATCATTAATTGATGTTTTTGATCTAGTTTTTTCATCAACTTGTTTAATTATTACCGCACAATTTAGTGATGGTGCAGTTGGATTATTCTTATCAGGTAAAGATCCAGGAACAACTACAGAATAAGGAGGAATTTTTCCATAAGATATTTCACCAGTTTTTCTATTAACAATTTTTGTTGATTGACCTACATACATTCCCATACTTAAAACTGATCCTTCTCCAACTATTACACCTTCAACAACCTCAGACATTGCTCCAACAAAAACGTTATCTTCAATTATAGTTGGAAGGGCTTGAGCTGGTTCTAAAACTCCACCAATACCTGATCCAGCTGATATATGACAATTTTCTCCAATCTGACAGCAGCTCCCAGCACGGCTGAAGGTATCCATCATTGTTCCTGCTCCAACGTACGCACCTATGTTTACATAGCAAGGCATAAGAACAGCATTCTTTCCAATAAAAGACCCAGGACGTACGGGACTATTTGGCGTCATACGAAAGCCTGCAGCTTCATGTTGCTCTTTTGTCCAGCCCGCGGTTTTACCTTTTAATAAATGAGCTTTGTCATACCAACTACTGTACGGACCATTTAAATTTTCCATAGGATAAATCCTGAAACTCAACATAATTGCTTTTTTAAGATGTTGATGAGTTTTCCATTCACCATTAATCTTTTCTGCAACACGAGATTTACCACTATCTAAATCACTTATAACTTGGTTAATTGCATCTTTTAAAGATTGATCTGAATCTTGATTTACTTGATCTTTATTTTCCCAAGCATCATTTATTATTTTTTCAATAGTCATAGTTTATTTACTTTTTAATAACCTTATTTCTTTTAAAAATAAAGATAGATTTTCAATTTTATAATCGATGTAATCTTTATCGGACTCCAATTTACCCCACTGTTCATCATTTATTAACCAAACAGTTGTGCAACCTCTTTCTTTGCCTATTGATAAATTTTTAGCAATATCTTCTACATAAATTGTGTTATTTGGATCTATCCCAAATTTTTTTACCATTAAATCAAATGCTTTCGGTTCGGGTTTAGGTCTATATTCTGCATCGCTGATATCAAATATTCCCTCAAATAAATCTTCAATACCTAAATGACTAAGCACATTTTTTGCATGATCAGTACTTCCATTCGTAAAAATTAACTTTCTCATATCTAAATTCTCTAATTGTTCTCTTAAAACTGTATCTTTCTTCATAAAGGAAAGATCTATATTATGAACATATTTTAGGAATTCTTTTGGTGGAATATCATGATGTATCATTAATCCATTGAGACTAGTATTATATTTATAAAAGTAATTGGTTTGTAGTTCTTTGGCTTTAATTAAGTCTATATTTAATTTTTCAGAAATATATTTAGTCATTAATTTAGACACCTGCCCAAAAACAGCTTCTAAATCTTGATAAACAGTTCCATCTAAATCTAATAATAAATTTTTTTTAGTTTTAAGTTCTTTCATTCTTTATAATTATCTAATTAAAGTTCCTGAACCCTTATCTGAAAAAATTTCAAATAATACAGAATGCTTCTTTCTCCCGTCAATAATAGCAACAGCAGTAACACCATTATTTATTGCATCTAAACATGTATTTATTTTAGGTATCATTCCTTCAGTGATAGTTCCATTTTCAATCATTTCTAAAATTTCAGATGTGGATATTTCTTGTATCAGTTTTTTATTTTTATCCAATACACCCTCAACATTTGTCATTAACAACAATCTTCTTGACTTAAGAGACTTAGCTATAGCTCCAGCAGCATTATCTCCATTTATATTGTACGTTTGATATTTATCTCCAAATCCAAGTGGAGATATTATGGGAACTAATTTATTTTCAATTTGATCCTTAATTATATCAACATTAATTTTGTTTGGTATTCCAACAAATCCCAACTCCTCAGCTTCTGGAATTACTTCAATTACACAGTTCTGCTTTGTATTTAAAGATATGGCTTTAACACCTTTTTCTTTTAAAGAAGAAACTATATCTTCGTTAAATTCGATTAATACTTTTTCAACAATATTAATTACCTTTGCATCTGTAACTCGCAAACCTCTGATAAACTTAGATGTTATATTCGATTTATCCAGCTCCCTTTTAATTCGAGGACCACCACCATGAATTACTACGATTGATAAACCTAACTTATTTAAAATACTTATGTCCTCAATAAAGTTATTAAAAATACCTCTATCAATAAAAACATTTCCTCCGTATTTTATAACTATCAAATTATTTTTATATTTTTTAATATATTTAAAAACTTGATCTATTGGAGGACCATTTTTAGGTAAAATTTTTTGAAGGTCCATCAATTCTATGTAGTTTTTACTTTAGTCTGCTTCATGATCACAACTTGTTGAGCCATAGTTAATACGTTATTAATTGTCCAATAGATAACTAAGCCTGATGGAAACGGAGCTAATATAATTGTCAAAAATAGTGGAAAAAACATAAAAATTTTTTGTTGAATTGGATCTGGAGGTGTTGGGTTAAGCTTTTGTTGCAAATACATAGTTAAACCCATTAGACAAGGCCAAACACCTATAATCAAAAACGACGGAGGATCCCATGGTATTAGTCCAAAAAGATTAAAAATTGATGTTGGATCTCTTTCTGATAAATCTTCAATCCAACCATAAAAAGGCTGATGCCTCATTTCTAATGTCACAAAAAGTACTTTATAGATCGCAAAAAAGAATGGTATCTGAATAAAAATCGGCAAACAACCTGAAACAGGGTTTACTTTTTCTTTTTTATATAGCGCCATCATTTCCTGCTGTAATTTCATTTTATCATCTTTATGTAACTCCTTAAGTCTTGTCATTTCTGGTTGTAAAACTTTCATTTTTGCCATCGATCTGAAAGAATAATTTGCTAAAGGAAAAAATAGTATTCTTATACAAATTGTAATTAATATTATTGCAATACCAAAGTTGCCTGTTAATTTGAAAAAATAGTCTATTGCAAAGAAAAAGTTTTTTGTGAAAAAATAAAACCAACCCCAGTCAATTGCTAGGTCAAATTTTGCAATTTTTGAACTCTCAGCGTACCCATCAATCACATCTACTTCTTTTGCTGCAACTATAACTCTCACATTACTCGACACATTTCCGTTTGAAGTTAATGTAAGAGGTTTGGTTTCAATAAAGTTTGCTCTAAATTTATTTTTAAAATCAAAATCTGCTCTAAAAGATTTATTTTCTTGGGGGATTAGTGTTGTTATCCAATATTTGTCTGTAATTCCTAACCAGCCTGAATCTGCGTTTTTCGAGAATTCTTTTTCTTCAATATCTTCGTAATCTTCTTCGACTAGCTGATCATCAAAAACTCCGATTAATCCCTCGTGAAGAATATAAAAATTAGTTATTTCTGGTGCTTTATTCCTGATAATTTGGCCATACGAATAAAAATCGTAAGATTTATCAGTTTTATTTATGATTGATTGATTAATAGAAAATAAAAATTTTTCATCTATTTCGATTTTCTTTTTAAAAATGATACCTTGGTCATTATTCCAACTTAAAGTGATAGGTTGATTAGGTGAAAGTATGTTATTTCCTTCGATGCTCCAAACTGTTTTAGAATCTGGCAGGTCGATATTTTTACTGCTAGTGACCCAGCCTGTTTCTACATAGTAACCTTGACTAAAGTTTTTTGGGTGTAATAATGTAATTTTATTTTCTCCCTCTAAAGTTTCTGTATAATTTTTAAAAACTAAATCATCAATGGTTCCACCTAAAAGAGAGATTGAGCCTCTAATATTTTCATTTTCAAACTGAACTCTCTCACTTTCTTTAATTGCCTTTTCTCTGGAAATTTCTATTAATTTTTCGCTCGTATCAAGTTTTGGTGCCTCTGAAGCTAGCGTTGTTTTTTCTTGATCTAATTTTTTTATTTCTTTTGGACTCGGCGCAAAGAATAAACCGTATAAAATTATTACTGCTGCACTAAGAGATATAGCTGCGATAACATTTTTAGTATCCATATTTTTATTTATTCTTCTTTTTTAAAACTGGGTCATAACCATCTCCACCACCTAAAAATTTTATTGGGTGACAAGTTAGAACTCTTTTTATACCCATAAAAGTGCCTTTAATTAATCCATATTCGTTTAAGCTTTCTATATAATAATCAGAACATGTTGGCAGATATCTACAGTTAATGCCTAAGTAAGGAGATATTAATCTCTTATAAACTTTTATTATAAATATTAAGATATTTTTCATCGATCATTTAATTTTTTTAAAATCTAAAAATAGTTCCTTCTTTATATCTACAAATTTATCATTAAAAACAATTTTTTTTGCAATTATTAAATAAGAATAATTGCAATTTATTTTAAGTTGTTTTACTAAATCTCTCATAATATTTTTTAATCTTCTTTTAATCTTATTTCTTATTACTGCGTTTCCTAGTTTCTTTTTTGCTATAAAACTCATATTTAGTTGTTTAGAACTTAGATGATCCAATTTTTTAAAAAAAATCGTCGAATACTTATTATTTATTTTATTTCCATTAAGAATAGATCTAAAATCCTCATTTTTGCTTAACGAGCAGATTCTAAGTTTCATTAAACTGTGAGTTTCTTTCTCCCTTTTGCCCTTCGTCTCGCTAGCAGTTTTCTCCCACCTTTGGTTTTCATTTTAGATCTAAAACCGTGGCGTCTTTTTCTTACTAATCTACTTGGCTGGTATGTTCTTTTCATAAAATATGGTTTAATTTTCTAATAAATTTCGCTCTTTATAATAATTAAATATATAAATAGCAAATAGAACATTTTGCATTTACGATTAAAATTTATGGAAAAAGTAAAAAAAATTAAAATATATATTGGTTTATTTTATCTCATTATTGTGGGTATATTTCTTTATTACCTATTTTCTAAATTTAGTTTGCAAGAGCTTTCTTCTTATGAGTTTATAAAAGATAATATTGAATATTTTTCAAAAATTAAAAAAAATAACATTTTTATATTATCTCTATTATTTTTGTTATTTACAATATTATGGGTCTTTCCATTTTTAGGATTTGGTTCTCCTGTTTCATTGTTGGCAGGTTTCATTCTTGGAAAATGGATTGGTTCATTTGTAGTTGTCTTAGGTTTAAGTATTGGTGCATCTTTTTTATACATTTTTGCAAATTTTTTTTTGAAAGATTTTGTAAGAGAAAAATTTTTAAATAAGTTTGAAAATTTAGAAGTAAATTTTAAAAAATCTGAATTTGTTTATCTTCTAATTTACAGATTTATTGGAGGTATACCATGGCAATTAAGTTGCATATTGCCCACACTATTTAATGTAAAATTAATGAATTTTTTTCTAGCAACTTTAATTGGTATTATTCCTCAAGTTTTTCTGGTTGTTTCAATTGGAAGTGGTCTAGAAACAATTATTGGTCAAAAATTAGAACCACCTGGAATAATGGACATTATTTCTTCTCCTGAAATTTATATTCCTTTAGGGGCCTTCTTTGTATTGATTATTGGTACAATTTTTTTAAGAAAAATATTTTATAAAAAATAATTTCGGTGCCCCTTGCCCGACTTGCACGGACGACTTTTTCCTTACCATGGAAATACTCTACTACCTGAGTTAAAGGGGCATTACACAATTATAAATAGTGTATAAATAAATTTTTTTCAAATTATTGCCTTAATTTTTAATAAAAATAAGTTATATTCTAATATAGGTAATGTCATGGGAATTCACTACGATTATAAATCAACAAGAGGCGCAAAGGCTATGGAAAAGCAAGCCAAAAGAGAAAAAAAGCTTGCCGAAAGAAGAGCAAAAAGGGCAGCAAAAGATGGCTCTGATAAACAAAAAGGGGAAACAAAAATGCATGACATTTCTAAAACGATTACTCTTGAAGATTTAACAAATCCAGAAAAAGACAAATGAGCAAAAAAGAAAAACTCCTTAAACTTGAACAAGCATTAAAAAGAAATCTAAAAAAAAGAAAACTTTTCCAAAAAAAAATAAAAAAAAAGAGTAAATAATGCCAGTCCAGTCCGATAAGTGGATTAAAAAAATGGCAATAGATCAAAAAATGATCGAACCATTTGAAGACAAACAAATAAGAGGTAATAGCATATCTTATGGTGTATCCTCTTATGGTTATGATGCACGTGTTGGAAATGAATTTAAAATATTTACAAACGTAAATACCGAAATTGTTGATCCTAAAAATTTCAAACCAACAAGTTTTGTTACAAAAAAGGGTTCAGAGTGCATAATTCCACCTAACTCATTTGTTCTTGCCAGTACAGTAGAATATTTCAGAATTCCAGATGATGTTTTAGTAATTTGTCTTGGTAAATCTACTTACGCAAGGTGTGGAATAATAGTAAATGTAACACCACTAGAGCCATCATGGTGTGGAAATGTTACACTTGAATTTTCAAACACAACACCTTTACCAGCTAAAATATACGCAAATGAAGGGGCATGCCAATTTATTTTTTTAAAGGGAAATGAAAAACCTGAGACCACATACTCTGATCGTGAGGGTAAATATATGGACCAAAAAGGGGTTACATTACCCAAAGTCTAGTTATGGACAAATTTATTATAAATGGTCCCTGTAAAATTGAGGGAATAATAAAACTTTCAGGCAGCAAGAATGCTTCGCTACCTATTTTAGCAGCTACAATACTTTTTGATGAACAAGTAGAAATCAAAAATTTACCCAATGTAAAAGATATTTCTACAATGTTAGATTTAATAAAATCTCTTGGTTTTGATGTCCAAAAAAATAATACCAAAAGTTCTGTTATAATTAAAAAAAAAAAGATCAAAACTTTTGCCTCTTACTCTCTTGTAAAAACTATGAGAGCTGGGATTTTAGTCCTTGGTCCACTTTTATCTAAATATAAAAAAGCAATAACATCGCTTCCCGGAGGATGTTTAATTGGTGCTAGACCAGTAAATTTCCATCTTAACGCTTTGGCAAAACTTGGAATGAAGCATAAAATTAAAAAAGGATATATTTACGCAAATGCTAAAAAAGGTTTAAAAGCATCAACAATTAAATTTCCAAAAATTTCAGTGGGTGCAACAGAAAATGCAATTCTTGCAGCCACGCTTGCTGAAGGAACAACAATATTAAAAAACTGTGCTATTGAACCAGAAATTAAATTTGACTTAACAAATTTTTTAAATAAAGCGGGTGCAAAAATTAAGTGGACTGGAAAAAGATCTGTTGAAATTAAAGGAGTTAAAAAATTGAACAGCATAAGTTACTCAGTTATGTCAGATCGAATTGAATGTGGTACTTTTTGTGTTCTGGCTGCAATTTCAAAAGGAAAGCTTAAAATTTATGGTTTAAATCCTAAAATAATTAATACAGAAATTAAACTTTTAAAAAAAATTGGGGCGAATATAAAAACATCTGGTGAAACTATTTTCATTAAAGGACCAAAAAAAATAAAAAATATAAAATTTTTAGAAACTAAAGAATACGATGGGTTTCCAACTGACTTACAAGCACAGTTTATGGCTCTGCTATGTAAAGCTGACGGCAGATCTGTTATCAAAGAAAAAATATTTGAAAACAGATTTACTCATATTGGTGAGTTGAAAAGACTAGGAGCTAAAATATCGGTAATTAAAAATAAAGCGATAATTGCAGGAAATTCAAATTTAGAGGGTGCTGAATTAATGTCTAGTGATTTAAGAGCTTCGGTTGCATTAGTAATTGCAGCAATTGTTTCAAAAGGAAAGTCAATTATTAATAGGATCTACCATTTAGATAGGGGTTACGAGGGTATAGAAAATAAACTTAAAAAAGTGGGTGTAAAAATTAAAAGATTATCTTAATGGCTAAAAAATATCTTAAAAAAATAATCGCCCAATCAGCGCAAGATTTAAAAGTAATTTCGGCATGTTGTGAGGGTGGAAAAATAAAAATTGATGATATTAAGTATTTGCCAAAAAACAAAATATTTTTATTTTTAATTGAAAGAATTGCTAGAGAAAAAGAAAATTCTGAAGAAATAGTAAAAAGTGTAGTTAAATTTGAATATATAGAAAGATCAAAATCAAAAAATATTGATCATGCAAACACTGATTCTTTTATGGAATTATTTGCAATTAATCTTTTTAAAAATAATGAAAATTATGAAATAACACTATTATTTTCAGATAATGGAATTATAACATTAACAGCAGAAATAATAGAAGTGGTATTAGAGGATCAAAATATAAAAAATGATTAAAATTATAAAATACAGTCAAGGATCAGGACATAATAAGTTGCTTAGTTTCTTAAATCAAAGAAGGAATTCAAATAATTCTGAAGCTAATCTTGTAAAGAAAATTATAAATGACATAAAAAAAAATAATTTAAAAGCTCTTAAAAAATATGAGTATAAATATTCAAAAAATAAAGAGATCAACTTATCAAAAAAAAAAATTACTAACTCAATAAAATATTTAGACAAAAATGTAAAAAAAGCTATCGATTATGCATATGAAAGGATTTTAAAATTCCATAAACTACAAGTTAAAAATTTTAAAAAAATAAAATTTATAGATAAATATAAAAATAAACTAGAATATAAATCTGTTCCAATTGAAACTGTAGGAGTATATGTTCCTGGAAACTTACCTTCAACTTTACTAATGAATTGTATTCCTGCTAAAATTGCTGGCGTAAAAAGAATTGTATTAGCTACTCCAAAAATAAATAATAAATTAAATCCCGCAGTTCTGTATGCTGCAAAAAAATTGGGTATAAAAGAAGTTTTATCAATGGGTGGAGCACAAGCTATTGCAAGTTTAGCATTTATTCAAAAAGTAAATAAAGTTGTTGGACCAGGTAATAAGTATGTAGCAGAAGCTAAAAGACAACTATCTGGAAAGATTTTGGGAACAGAAACAATGCATGCCGGTGCATCTGAAATATGTGTACTCGCTGATAAAAATTCAGATTTATCTCAAGTTGCATCATCTTTAGTTTCACAAGCAGAACATGATCCAGATAGTCAATGTGTTTTAGTTACTAAAGATAAAAATTTGATAAAAAAAGTTCTAGTGGAAATTAAAAAAATTTTAAGCAATTTACCAAGAAAAATAATAGCCACAAAGTCATTAAGAAAAAATGGTTTATTTGTTCTAGTACAAAATGATAATCAAATAATTAGAGTAATAAATGAAATAGCACCAGAACATTTAGAGCTCAATGTAAAAAATTTTAAAAGGTATGAAAAACAGATAAAGAATGCTGGAAGTATATGCAATGGACCAAATACTCCAATGAGTATATCAGATTATACAGTTGGAACTAATCATGTTCTACCAACTGCTGGATCAGCAAAATTTAGTTCAGGTTTAAATTTAAATGAATTTACTAAAAAAATATCAATTGTAACTTTAAGTAAATTAGGGGTAGAAAAAATCGGAAATCCAGCTATAACTCTTTCGGAGTTTGAACAATTATATGGTCATACTCAAAGTATAAAATCTAGAATGAGGAGAAACTAAGTTTGTCAAAGCAAGATTTATTAGAGTTCAAAGGTAAAGTTATTGATCTTCTTCCAAATGCTATGTTCAGAGTTAAGCTAGAGAATAATCATATAGTGACAGCCCACACGGCTGGTAAGCTTAGGAAAAACCGAATTAGAGTTCTTCAAGGTGATAATGTAACTGTAGAGGTTACACCTTACGATTTAACAAAAGGAAGAATAATATTTAGATTTTAACTTATGGGTCTCTGGTGTAGCTGGTGCGCACGAACGCCTGAAAAGCGTTAGGACCTGGTTCGTTTCCAGGGGGACCCACCTCAAATCAAAATTAAACGCTTGCATTAAATTTTAAAATCTAATAACTAGTCTTCAGCTAATTTAGCTATAAGTAAACAATAAGAAGAAAGAGTAAAATAAGTATGAGTACATTAAACGGGAAGGTCAAGTGGTTCAACGGTAAAAAGGGCTACGGCTTTATTGAGAGAGAAGACAAAGAAAAGGACGTGTTTGTTCATGCAAGCGCAGTAAGAGAAGCAGGACTTCGTTTCCTAAATGAAGGTGACGAACTACAATTTGAAATAGAAGATGGCCCTAAAGGACCTTCGGCTGTTAAACTTCAAAAAAAATCTTAATTTTCTAAAAATCAATAATTGTAATAGGGATGAGTGGTTAAATTCCATATCCCTATACAATTAAGTGTTGCATTTAAAATTTTTTCAGGTAATTAACTCGAACATGATTAATTCGATTTACAAAATCGCCAATACTCACAGACATCATTTTCATGCTGGCTGCTCGCTAGCAATTTAATCATATTATAAATTTAAAATTAACGATAATTAGTATAAAATAAAGAAAGGCCCTGGTGGTGAAATGGTTATCACGAAAGTTTGTGGAACTTTAGTTTTTGGTTCGATCCCAAGCCAGGGTACCAAAAAATGGAAAAAAATATAAAGCTTATACCTGGACTACCCACAGGTTTTGAAGATAGATGGGAAAAAAAATTATACCTCAAAAAGAAACTTCTTAAGTATATCGAGGAAAATTTTATAAAATATGGTTTTGAACCATTAGAAACACCATCTTTTGAAATTAGTGAAAATATTGGATCATTTCTAGCTGATGACGATAGCAATCCTATGTCTGATGTATTTACTTTTAATGATGGAGAAAAAAATATTACACTTAGATATGACTTATCAAGTCCTCTAGCAAGATTTGTTGCACAGAACAATCAACAACTACCCCTTCCATACAAAAGATATGCCATACAAAATGTTTTTAGAAACGAAAAAGCGGGTAACGCTCGTTACAGAGAATTTACACAAGCAGATTGCGATATAGTAGGAAACGCAAATTCAGCACAATCAAATGCAGAATTATGCAATTTAATAGCAAGCACTTTAATAAATTGTGGACTTAAAAAAGATCAATTTATAATTAATGTGAGTAATAGAAAAATAATCCAGGGTTTAATACAAGACTTAAAAATTCCAGAGGAAAAACAAGTTAAAGTTATGAGAGCAATAGATAAGCTTGATAAACCAGGTTTTGGACTAAAAGGTGTTGAGGATTTATTGAAAAAAGAAAGAAAAGATAAAAGCGGCGCAGTTACAAAAGGTGCGAATTTAAGCGATGATCAAGCATCTCAAATCATTGGTTTTTTAAAAATTAAAGACCTAAAAGAACTAAAGAAAAATTTTCAAAATTCACTCACTCTAGAAGGCATCAACGAAATTGAGCAATTATATGAGATTTTAAGTTATGGAGATTATAGCGATCAAGTTAAAACTAATTTTACAATTGTAAGAGGTCTCGCATATTATGACGGATTCTGTGTTGAAACTAATCTGAAATACAAAATTACTAACAATAAGGGCAAGGAAGTTGATATCGGCAGCATTTGTTCAGGTGGTCAGTACAACAAGCTAATATCAAGGTTTAAAGGAGTAGATATTCCAGGCACCGGATTTAGTATTGGAGTTGACAGACTATTGTTTGCAATTTTGCAGTTAGGACAAATAGAAGTCGATAGCAAGAAACCAGCAATTGTTTGCGTAATGGATAAAAAATACCTGAAGAACTATTACGAAATACTCAAAATTCTAAGAGATAACGGAATTAACTCTGAAATTTTTTTAGATAGTGAAAAAAATCTTGGAAAGCAACTAACTTATGCAAATAAAAGAGGATGTCCAGTAGCGGTAATTTGTGGAGAAAACGAGTTTAAAGAAAATACTATTACACTAAAAAATTTGCTAGGTGCAAAAGGAGAAAACAATCAAATTACAATTCCAAAAGAAAACTTAATCAATGAAATCAAAAAATTCGTCTAACAAAATCCTTGCATTAATTAAATCGCAGGGATTTAACAAAATTGAACTCGACTCTGTTTTGGAAACCAAATACATTTTGCAAAGATCGGGTGAAAATTTTAGAAAATATCTATTTTCATTTTATAACTCAAACGGCGAAGAGTTATGTTTAAGACCAGATTTAACAATTTCCTCAGTATTACGATACGCTCAGGGAAACAGATTTAGTAAGGAAAAGGTGTTTTATACGGGCAGTGCATTTAGAAAATCTTATAATAAGAAAAATATTTTAATAAACCAAATAGGTATGGAAATTTTTTCATCTAAAGATGAAAATAAAGATGATAAAGAAATAATAGATACATCCATTAAAGTTTTAAAAAAAACAGGTTTTAAAAAAGCTAAGGTTGAAATTGGTAATTTTAAGTTATTCGAGTTATTAATTCAAAAACTTTCTATACCCCAAAGATGGAAGGACCGTCTTATCAAATTTTATTGGAATAAAGAATATTTTTCACAGTTACTAAAAAGGTTAGATAGTAATTCAGATATAGACCCCTTCATTCTTGCCGAAGATAACAAAACATATTTGAAAATGAAAAAACAAAACCCTAAAAAAATGATTGCCGGACGAACATATGAGGAAATAATTGGACGATATGAAAGAAAAATTTACGATCCAAGATTAACTAAAACAGGAAAAATAAGTTCAAAGATAATTAAAGAATTTCTAAAAATTAAGTGTCCTTTAAAAGATGCACCAAAAAAACTGAACGATTTTTATAAAAAATATAATATAAATATTTCTGTCGCAAAAGAATTTTTTCCAATTTCCACATTTCAAAAAAATCTTAAATTTGAATTTTCAACATCGAGTGGCAGAGGTAGGGAGGTGGAGTTTTACAGCTCGTTTATATTTTCAATAGATGTAAAAATAAAAGGTAAGACAAAAACATTTATTGCAGGCGGAAGATATAATGACTTGTCCTCAAAAAATTTAGGTCTTAGAAAAATACCAGCAGTTGGAGCAGCAGTAAATTTAGGAGTTTATGAATAAAGATATTATTAATATAGGTATTGTCTCAAAAGGAAGACTTAAAGAAGAATCTGAAAAAATTTTCAGAAAAAATAATTTAAAAATTTACACAGAAGATGGTGAAAGAGTGCTGGTAGCCAAAATTAAGGGTAGAAAAAATATAAGAGTATTATTTCTTCATGCTAGAGAAATTATTGATCAATTATCTCTAGGAAATATTGATCTAGGAATAAGTGGTTTTGATCTATTGAAGGAGTCTGAGATAAATATTCAAAAAAATATAAAAGTTGAAAAGAAACTTAAATTTGGCTTTGCTACTTTGCAGCTAGCTGTTAGAAACGAATTTATCGATGTTTTCACAACTTTAGATTTAGATGAAGTCGCACAAGATTATAGAAGAAAAAATAAAAAACTAATTCGTATTGGTACGAAGTATCCAAATCTTACACGTGATGCTTTGTACAAACGAGGCGTAACAAATTTCACTATTGTAAAATCTTTAGGAAGTACAGAATTAATGCCCGCAATGGATACCGCTATGTTGATAAGCGATATTTCCAGCACAGGTACGACAATGAAAAAAAATCACCTTAGACCTTTAAGTGACGGCGAAATACTTAAGTCACAAGCTTGCTTACTTAGCTCAAAAAAATCAAAAAGTAAAAAAGGGTTGCAGGGTTTAATAAAGTTATTTTCTAAACAATAAATCTTTAAAATATATTAATATTATTTTTAAGACATCAAAATTACGTATCGACACGTATAAAGCTAATATTAAACTTATTAATACAAATAATTTAATTACTAATTCCATTTTATTCTATATTATCTCATATAATAGAATCATGGATATATTAATAATTATTTTAGTAGCGGCTGTATTGTTTTTTAACGTTTACTTATTTTTTAAACTTCAGAAAAACTCAAATAAAGAAGATTTTACAGAACTATCAAAAATTAAGGATGATATCACAGGATTAAAAATTTCACTTAACGAGTCTTTTAGTAATATGAGTAAAGAAGTTGCAAAAGATATGACGGGAACTTTATCAAGGGTAGATGAAAAAGTAGCCTCTTTTAATAAACAAGTTGAGGATATTCAAAATTCACAATCAAATTTTAGTAGAATTTTGGCGGGGGTTAAGCAGTATGGAGGTTTGAGCGAATTTTCACTAGCCAATTTGCTTCAGGATTTACTGCCGTCTTCGCAATTCATTGCGAATGCTAAAATGAAACCAGATGAAACAAGAGATTTAGTTGAGTTCGCGGTCAAACTTCAAAATGATGTATTGTGCCCTATAGATAGCCATTGGCCTATTGAAAAATATAAGGCAGTTGATGAAGCTTTTCAAAATAAAGATAAAGAAGCATTATCATCTGCTAGAAACGAATTGGCTTCTGCGTTTAGGTCGAAGTCAAAAGCTGTTAATCAAAAATATATAAATCCGCCAATAACTTGCGATTTTGCGATTATCTACGTTCCTACCGAAGGACTTTATGCTGAATTAGCAAGTTACAGAGATCCGAAAACCAAGGAACTTTTAATGGAGGAACTAAGAAAAAAATACAAAGTTACAATTGCAGGACCAAATACAATTTGTGCATTAATACAGTCTTTTCACTTAGGTTTTCAAACTCTAAAAGTTCAAAAACATGCTACTCAGATTTACGACGATTTAAAAATCATTTCGACACGTTTCTCGAAACACTTTGATAACATATTGTTGTTGAGAAAAAAACTTGAAGAGGCAATGACTGTGGTTGATAACTTTGGTAAAGATGCGAGATCTATTTCAAGAACTTTAGAAAATATAAAAGATCCCGAGCAAGTTGAAATTGCTACAAAAAATGAAAATGTTGAAAAATTTGCAGAAAGATCAAAACAACTTAAAAATTAATTTCATTTTAATATAAATAAACAATATAAGCATTAGATGAAGTGGAATAACAAGTTTAATTATCCTAAATCTTCTCGTTCAAATGAAGATGGTTTTAGAAAGTACTTATTTGGTGATAAAAAGCTTCCAAGCGTAACATCTATACTTTCGGCCACTAAATCAGAAGAGGATAAAGCATCACTCGAATTATGGAAACAGCGTGTTGGTTATAAAGAAGCAAATAGAATTAAAACTGAAGCATCCTCAAGAGGCTCATCTATGCATTTATATATTGAAGATTATTTAAAGGGTAGAGTGAATGAAAGTTTTTTTGAAAGCAATGAGCAATATAAAATTATGGCGAAAGAAATAATTGAGAAAGGAATTAAGGGAAAGTTAGAAGAAATTTATGGAATTGAAGAAACTGTTTTTTATCCAGAAAAATATGCTGGAACTGCTGATCTAATTGGTAAATTTATGGGTCAAGAAGTATGTATTGATTTCAAGCAAAGTAATAAACCAAAAAAATCAGATTATATTCAGGATTACTTTTTACAACTTGGCGCATACACGCTAGCGCATGATGTTGTTCACGGAACAAAAATGAAAGCAGGAGTAATTCTATTATGTACTGTGGATAACTTGTATCAAGAATTTAAAATTGAAGGAGCAGAATTAGAAATGTATCAAAACTTATTTTTAGGAAGAGTAAAAAAGTTTTATGAAATGGGCAATACTCCTTGACTTTATTAAATCAAGTAATAAAAGTATTTAAGTTAACTAGAAGCTACTTGTTTAGATGCAAAAAGTTAAATCCTTTTTACAATCTTAAATATTAAAAACTTCTAAAAGAAAATTATGAAGATAGCTATTTATGATATAGAGAGTACGGGGGCGATAACTGAGTGGAGTTCCATAATTGAGATAGGTGGAGTTCTTATTGACGAAAATTTCAAAGAAATTGACAGATTTAACCTGAGAGGAAGGATCCCTGAGGGAGAAATCCCACAAGCTAAAGCTTTATTGGTAAATGGAACTACAATTGATCAATTAACTAAATCAAATCTTTCAAATTACATGCTACTTGATCAAGTCGAAAAGATTTTTAAGAAGTGGTCGCCTGCAATTTTCATGGGCTTTTCTAATATAAATTTCGATTGTGAACTTATAAGAAAGTCTTTTTTTAAAAACTTGAGATATCCCTACATAACTAACGCTTCACCCAATAAACGTCATGATGCCTTGAATATTATAAGGGCAGCATATGGCGTTAATCCCAAAATATTAAAAACAGAGTTAAATGAAAAAGGCAACGTCAGTATGAAGCTCGAATCTCTTAGCAGGCTCCAAGGTTTTGATGTATCAGCTGCCCATACAGCACAAGTAGACGCAATTAATACCTATAAAATCCTAAAACTTGTGAAAGAGAAAAGTAAACCAGAACTTTGGCCATCACTTTTAAGAACTTATAGCAAGGCAGACACTGAGACCATCTTTAAAAAGGAACAAATGATTACTTTGGTGGAATACTACTATGGTAAAAATAAATTCCATTTATGCGCACCTTTACATCCTAAATATTGCATTCATCCGGTTTATCAGTGGGGACAAGCTGTAGACTTAAGAGCTGATCCAGTTCCATTACTTAATATGTCAATAAACGAGCTAAAGGTTGAAATGAAAAAATCACCCAAATTTTTAAGGACAATTAGATCTAATAAAGCGCCAGTGATTTTGGATGCCGAAGAAGGCATGAAGTTCGAACCATATAATGTAATGACAATAGATTTATTAAAAAAAAGGTCAGAGTTGATAAGAACCAATGAAAAATTTTCTCAAAATATCTTAACCGCTTTAAGAGAAAATGCAGAGGAAAAGGAACAAACTAAATCTCAAGAAGATATTTATGCTGAAGAAAGCATATATACAAAATTTACTTCAAACAAAGATACGGCTTTATTTCCAGCTTGGCACAGCGCATCTTGGAAGGATAAACTTAATCTACTTGATAAATTTGATGATGAAAGAATGAGAGCTTTTGGAAAAAAAATCATATATCAAGAATCGCCAGATACTTTACCAAAGGATATTTTTAACTCCGTAAAAAGAGGAATAGCTAAAAGGATTTTGAGCGAAAAAAAAGAAAGATGGTGGACTGTTAATATGTGTTTTTCAGAAATTGATACACTGAGAGATCAGTACGATAATGAAAACGATGCAGAAACACTAAAAACTTTAGAAACTATCAATAGTTATGTTATGTCAGTTCAGCAAAAATATGAAAATGCCTAGTTGACTTTCGACAATAATAATTTAAACAATTTAAATGCTTTTAGATTTTTCAGACAGTGACTTTGAAAGTAAAGTCAAAAACGAAGATGTTTCAATTCTTCAATTTTCAGCTTCTTGGTGTGGGCCTTGTAAAGTTCTAAAACCGATTATGGAAAAGCTTTCAGATGAGTTTAAAGATAAAGCAAACTTTTATTATGCGGATATAGACGAGAAAGCAATTAATTCCGCATCTGCCGCCGCAGTGCGTGGTGTACCTACTGTGGTTGTCTATAAAAAAGGTGTCGAAGTTGCAAGAAAAGTTGGTGGTTTGCCTGAACAACAAATGAGAGATTTTTTAAAAGAAAATCTTTAATTAAGATTTAGCACTTCTCCTGTTAAATAAATAGATCCAGTTATTATAACAATATCATTTTGATTTAACCGTAAATCTTTCAAGGCTTGCTCAATGTTTTCACTAAAACTTAAATTTGCAAAATTTTTAAATTTTTCTTTTAACTTTTTTCCGCTGATTGCATTTACTTGATTGGGTATATCAATCACAGTCAATGATGAAATGTCTTTAAAATAGCTTATGAATTTTTCATGATCTTTGTTCTCCATCATTCCAATAATAATGTGCTTATTGCAATTTAAAGTTTGAAGATACTCATTTAAAGATTTGGATCCGCCAGGATTATGAGAAGAGTCAACAATTAGCGTATTATCTCTTACTAAATTTTTGAGTTTGCCAGATTTAATTTCCTCAAGTCTTGCTGAATTATAGGCCTTTTTTACCCCATTTATTATGTGTTGATCTTTGATATTTAAATTTTCTAATACTCGTAATGAGGCAATTGCTGTAGATGCATTTTCTAATTGAAACTGACCCTTCATACTTGGTTTAGGTATTTTTAAACCTCCAAATTTATCCTCGTAATAAAAAAAATTGTTTTCTTTCATAACAAAATTATAATCTTCATTAAAAAAATATTTGTTCGCTTTATTTTTTGAAATATTTTTTTTAATACTTTTAGTAATTTCTCTAGAAGATTGTTTTGCAACTATTATATTCGAATCAAGTAAAGACGATGTCTTTTCAAAAATAATTCTTTCTATATTTCTTTCATTATCTGGTAACCAATCTAAATGATCTTCGCTAATTGACGTCACAATATTACAAAGATTTTTGTGTAAGATATTAACTGCATCTCCCCTTCCAAAAAGACCAAATTCTGCAAGAACGATATTATCTTTATATTTTCGACATCCGTAAAAAAAAGCAGCTGTAAGAGCCTCAAAATATGTAAGAGGTTGACCATTATTGATATCCTCCACTTTCTTCAATAACTCTGCAAGCTCATCGTCGCTTATAATTTCATTATTATAAATAAATCTTTCATTAATTGACCTTACGTGAGGCGAGGTATAAACATTACACTTCATTTTAGCCTCCTTAAGTATCGAATGTAAAAAAGAAATTGTGCTTCCTTTTCCGTTAGTTCCACAAACCTGAATACATTTTATATCGTTCTGAGGATTCCCTAATTTTTCGCAGAGGTTTTTTATACGATCTAAGCTGAGATCAATCTCTTTAGGATGCAACTTTTGAAAGTTGCTGAGTATTTTCTGAAGTTTCATTTTCTGAAGTAGAATTTACCTCAGAATTTTTGTTAAGCAATATTGACAATAATGTCCCTATTTTTTCAGGCAAATCCTTCCTTGCTATTATAGTATCAACAAACCCACATTTCATCGTATGTTCTGCAGTTTGGAAATTTTCTGGCAACTCTTCTTTGATGGTTGATTCTATTACGCGACGGCCAGCAAAAATTATTTCCGCTCCAGGCTCCGCAATTTGAATATCTCCCAACATTGCAAACGAAGCAGTGACTCCTCCACTTGTGGGCGAGCACATACATACAATGTAAGGTAATTTTTTATTTTTAAGTTCATTAACTGCTAATACTGTTCTTGTCATTTGCATTAAGCTTAAACCAGACTCCATCATCCTGGCACCACCAGTTGATGTAAAAATTACAAATGGAACTGAATTATCAATTGAGTGCTGTATACCAGAAATAATTGCTTCCCCTTCAGCAGTACCCATAGAACCGCCAATAAAATTAAAGTTCATAGCTGCACAAACCAATTCAATATTATTTATTTTTCCTTTCGCGACCAATACACCACACTCTTGATCATTTTTCTTTCTGGCATCTTTTAATCTTTTTGTATAAGGTTTTGTATCTTTCCAGGAAATTGGGTCATCGATTGGAATTGGCGTCTGAATAATTTCATAGTTATTTTTTCCAAAGAAAACATCAAACCTTTGTCGTGAGCTTATACGATGATGTTTACCACATAAATTACAACACCATAAATTATCTTCTAAATCTTTTTTTAATATCGGACCTTTACAACATGACGTCCAATCACTTTTTTCCATCTCTTCTTTGGTAGGTCTGTGCTTATTGATAAGTCTTTTTATTTTTTCACCAATTCGAAGAGTTTTTTTTATCCAATTCATATAATTTTAGATTTAAGTTTTTTTACCATATTCTCTACATTTGTGACAGGATTTTGTCTTTTTTGTAAACTTCTAGTAATTTCTTTACATATTGCGCTTCCTACAACCAATCCATCAGCTGACTTCAATTTTGAAATAGTGGTTTTTGTTATTCCGAAACCAATTACACAGTTTTTATATCGACTGATTTTTTTTATTTTTTTGTAATTATTTAATATTTTTGATGGTGAAACTTTCAATTTACCTCCGGTTGTTGAAAGCATCGAAATGTAATAAATCATTTCATGAGAGTCTTTTACTATTAATTTTAATCTTTTTTGAGATGTTGTAGGTGAAAGAAGCTGAACATAACATATAGCTCTTTGTTTACATTTTTTTGCAAAATTTTTATTCTCTGGCCAAGGTAAATCTACTACGATTAAGCCATCTACTTTGTTTCTCTTGCAATCGTTTAAAAAAGTATTCTCTCCATACTGTAATATCATATTATAATATCCCATAAGAATAATTGGTTTTGGGGATTTACTTCTTTTAAATTTTTTCACAATTTGAAAAACGTCTTTTAATCTTGTTCCGTTTTTAATGGCTCTGTAAGCACTTGTTTGAATTTGTCCCCCATCTGCTATAGGAGTATTGTGTGCAAATCCTAACTCACAAATATCAACATGTCTTGAAATTGATTTTAAAATCTCTAAAGATTTTTTTTTAGTATTATCCCCAGCAACAGTATAAGTTAATAATGCAGGTCTATTTTGTTTTCTTGCAATACTAAATGCTCTGCTTATTGAGTTAATCATAATGAAACGCCTAACCTTTTTTTTAGTATTTTTCTGTCCTTATAAGCATCCCCACAGCTATTGACCACAACTATGGTATCCCTGGAAAGTTTTTTACTTTCATCTATTGCTACAGAGAAAGCATGACTTGGTTCTAAAGAAGGTCTTAAATTTTCATATTTTGAAACTACTTTAAAAGCATTTAAAGCATCTTCATCACTAGCTGCAGTGTATCTTGCACGTTTAACATCTTTTAAAAAACAATGTAACGGTGATACACCTGGATAATCTAAACCTGCAGAAATAGATTCTGTTTCCTCTATTTGACCTTGCGAATTTTGATTAACGTATTGCGCTGCACCATGAAGAACACCGATTTTTGATCCATAGGTCAATGGTGCTGCATGTTTTTTACTCTTTGAAGGTCCTCCAGCTTCAACACCTATGAATTCAACTTGCCGTTTATCATAGTCCATAAACTCATTCCAAAAACCAAAACTTGAACTTCCTCCCCCAACACAGTTATATAGTTTTAATTTTTTTGGCATTTTTCCAAATTCTTGTAAAATTTGAGTTTTAAGCTCTCTTGAAATTTGGCTGGTTGACCATCCACATATTCTAACAAAAATATTTGGTCCTACAGTTGACCCAACACACATTGCAGTCGTGTCACAATTTGCTACCCAAAATCTCATACACTCAGAAACTGCATCGACCAATGTCTGGCTCCCAGTATAAACTGGAATTACCTCAGCTCCATTTTTTTTCATAGCTTTTACGTTTGGCTGTTGTCGTTCAATATCTTTCGCACCCATGAAAATTTTACATTTTAATCGAAATTTCTTTGCGGCCATGCTTAACATTTTTCCTGCATAGCCCGCACCAGTATCACCACAAATAACTTTTTTACCTGATCTTTTTGCTAATAAACAATGAACTGTTGCATTATAAATTTTATGTGCACCACCATTTGCATCAGACACAACTTTAGACCAAATTTGAGCCCCACCAACAAAATCTGTAAGATTATTTAATTTAATAAACCTTGTTGGAGCCCCAATCCAATTATTGAAATATTTATCTCTTTCTTGTAAAAATCTTTTATCATTCTTTAATTTATCAAATAAGACTTCAAGATCGTTAATAGGTTTTTTTAATGTTTCGGGAACAAAATTTCCGCCAAATTTCCCCCCCCAAAATCCAAATTTGTCGTGCTGATCTAAAACAGATATTTTTTTTTTTAATTTCATACTTTATTTAATTCATTCAAAAATTTATCAATTTTATAAATATTTTTTTCTCCATTAGTGTCTTCAAGTCCTCCACTAATATCAATTATATATTTTTTATTTTTATATCTAAAAATATCATTAATTTGAATATTTCCAGCAATCATTTTATTAAAATTATCTGTTATGTTTTCTAACATATTGTGGTCGAACCCTATAGACTTTTCATATCCTTTAGAGTCAAATAATATTATTTCGGAAAAAGGTAAAAACTGTTTATATTTTTCTATGTCCGATTTAGTCTCAACTGTAATAGCAGAAATAATTTTTTTTTTGTATTTATTTTTAATAAACTTAATTTGTTCAGGGGTACAATCGTAAATTTGATAGTAATCAAATTTTAAGTCTTTTATATTTTCGAGTATTTCATTATCAGGTTTAACTAAAACTGCTACAAATTCAGATTTTTTTTTTTCAATTTCTATTAATAATTTTAATTTTTCTATCTCAACATAACGTCTTGATTTTGGATAATTGACTATGAAACCTATAAATTGTGGCGGGTGCTTATGATCTAAAATAAATTTTAGAATTTTAGAGTTAGAAACTCCACATATTTTACACTTAAGTGTCATTGTCTCAAATGATCACTTAATTTATTTAAATTTGTTTTTATGCTGCCTTTAGTTATTGGTCTTCCAATTACTAACCAGTCGCTTCCATTATTAAAGGCTTTTTTTGGACTCATTATTCTTTTTTGGTCGTCTGATTTTGAGGTAAATCTAATACCAGGAGTTATAATTTCTCTTTTAAATATTTTTTTTACCAATTTCACCTCAAGAGGGCTACATACCATAGCATCTAGTTTTGCTTTTGAAGCTAATTTAGCTTGGTATCTTACTAAATCACTAACTTTTTTGTTAAAACCAATTTGTCTAACAGATTTATCGTCTAGAGAAGTAAGAATGCTCACACCAACAAGCTTAATTTTTCCTGAAACTTTTTTTGCAGCCCTAAGGGCTTCTAGACCAGAACTAATATGAATTGTTAAATAGTTGATATTTAAATCTCTAACAGCTTTTACTGTTGAAGCACAAGTATTTGGTATATCATGAAGTTTGTAATCAGCAAAAATTATTTTATTTTTTAATTTAGATATAAAGTTTCTCCCATTTTTTGAATTTAGAAATTGAAGTCCAAATTTATAACCAAATTTAATTTTTGAATGTTTTGTATGGTTTATTATATGTCTAATTCGCTTAATATTTGTAGTATCGCAAGCAACAAATATTTTATTCTTCTTCATTATTTATTTTTTTAAACAAATCTTTAGACATTTTAAAGTTAATTGTTTTTTTTTCAGGAGTATTAACATTCTCTCCAGTTTTAGGGTTTCTAGATACTCTTGCTTTTTGAATATTTGAAGACCAGGTTCCAAAACCTCTAAATTCCACCCTATCACCTCTTTTAAGTGATCCTTTAATTTCATTTAAAATAATGTCAAAAAACTTTTCAATATCTTTCTTGTAAAAATTTGGATAGTTTTTATAAATTTTTTGAAGCAGCTTTGATTTTACAATAGCCAATTTACTTTATTCTTTCTTATTTTTTTTTTCTTTTTTTTCAAGTTTATCCGACAGAGCGGAGAAAGGTAAATTCTTTCCAGATAAAGGAGAACTAAATTTGGACACTGCCTCTTTATTTTGAAGTTCTTCGAGTAATTTAATACTCAAGGCCACTTTACGTTTTTTTAAGTCCAATTCTTGTATAGCTGCATCTATTCTGTCACCTTTTATAAATCTGTTAGGTCTTGCATCTGAGGCATTAATTGCAATTTGAGATTTTTTAATATGTAAATCAATTTTACTACCTTCAGGTTGGACCACCAAACCTTTATTGTCAGTTTCCAATACCTTGACAGTAATTGTGTCGTTTACTTTCTTATCTTTAAACCAATCGATTGGATCTTCTTCTGTTTGTTTAAGGCCCACTCTAACTTTTTGTTGGTCAGCTTTTATTTCAAGAATTTTTACTCTAATTTTTTGATCTTTTTTATATTTCTTAAGTTCTTCCTCTGGTTTTTTATTGTAGGTTAAATCATTAGCATGAAGAAAGCCGTCAATATCAAATTCCTCTAACTTAACATATATAGCGTAGTCATTTATTGAAGTGATTTTTCCATTCACAATACTGTCAACTGGATGCTTTTCTTGTAAAATTATATACGGATTTTTTTCGGTTAATCTATGAGATATCGATACTCTTCTCTTTTCTTTATCTATTTCTGTAATAACACATGAAATTTCATCTCCAACTTTAAACAATTTTTTTGCTGAAGGATTTTTCTTGGTCCAGCTTAGCTCACTTGAGTGTAATAATGTTGTTAATCCAGGCTCAAGTTCACAAAATGCACCAAAGTCCATAAGTTTAACTACTTTGACTTTATAATTTTTGTTCAATTCATAATTTGAGATATGTTCAAACGGATCAGGCGATAATTGTTTTATTGAGCATCCTACTTGTTGTTTTTCTTTATCAACTGATATTACTAATAAGTCGTGTTTTTCACCAATATTAAAGATTTCTTCAGGATGATTGACCCTTGAATAGCTTATTTCTTGAAGATGAACTAAAACATCTAATTCAGAATTTACATCGAAAAAACAGCCGAATGAACTGTAACCTTTTACGATTGCATTTTTAATTACGTCACCCACTTTATACTTCTCTATAATTTTTGCTTTATCCTCTTTTTTACTTGAAGATATAATTTGTCTCCTGGATACACAGGCATTTCCTCTTATTTTATCTAATTTGATCAATGCAAATTTTTGGGGTTCGTTCATCAAATGAGATATATCTTTAAGAGGCTTGTCAGAAATTTGCGAGCCAGGACAAAACATTAAAGATCCAGTATCAATGTGTTCTACTATGACTCCACCTTTACATTTAGATGTAATCTTTCCCATTATTGGAGTATTTTTTTCGTATGCTTCAACTAATTTATCCCATCCTTTAATTTTTAAAGCTTTAGAAGCTGAAACAACTACCTCTCCATTTTTATCCTCAATTCTTTCTAATAAAACAGATACTTTGCCACCCATTTTAATTTGTTCAGATAATCCCATGCTCTTTAATTCATTAATATCTATTACAGGTTCTGACTTGAGACCCTCAATAAAAAGAAATATGAACTTTTCTGTAATTTTTGTTATTTTACCTTCGATTATTTTGCCTTCAGCAAGATCTTTTGTTTTTGAGAGTTGGCTATTTAGTAGTTCTTTAAATTCTTTAGATGCTTTAGTTTCTAGGTTATTATATATTTCCATTAAGCTTTTAATTTCCTATCCATAATTGCTTTAATTTTTTCAAAGCAACGTTTTCTACTAAGTTTGGTAGTATTAATCAATATTGAATCTTTAGTTTTTTTAAGTGGTCCAAATTTTCTATTTTTATCTGATTTATCGCGTTTTTTAATACTTTTAAGCACTTCTTTGAGCCCTATATTTTTTTTTAGAGCTTTTAATTCTTTGTATCTTCTCTTAGCTCTTACCTGAATACTTGCTGTGATGTAAAATTTGAACATAGCATCCTTCATTTGAATACTAGTGATGTCTCTACCATCCAGAACAGAACCTGAGTATTTTTTTGGTGGGGAATAAGCACACTGTTGTTGAAATTTATGCACTAAGGATCTAATTTTTTTTTCTTTAGCAATTATAGACGCCGCAGTTGCAATTTTATCAGATAATAAACTTTGATTTTTTAATTCACTAATTTTTATATTTTTAATTTTTTTTTTGATCCTATTAAAATTAAAATTTTTAGGCGAATCTAACTTCATTTTACCGATCAATCTGTAAATTCTTCCTGTATCAAGATGTAATAGATTATAGTGTTTTGCAATTAATTTTGCTTGAGTGCCTGCACCTGCCGCAGCAGGAGAGTCTATAGCAACAGTAATTAATTTTTTTTTAATCATTATATTTTTATTTTAAAACTTTCATTTAAAATTTTAAGGAAGGATGGAAAGGAGGTGTTAATAGATTCTGGATCATAAATTTTCCAATTTCCACCAAATGTTAATGCAGCAATTGTACACATTGCCATAATTCTATGATCTTTCAAATAATTTTTAACTTCATATTTTTTTGATAAGCTTATATTTGGTTGACCATAAATTTTAATTGAATTTCGTGTTAGCTTTGTTTTAATGCCAATCATATTTAGTATTTTGGACCCTAACTTTAATCTTGGACTCTCTTTTTTATTTAGTTCTGAAAGATCTTTAAAATAAGAAACACCTTTTGACCTAGCAGCTATCAAAAAAATAATTAAAAATTCGTCTATCGCGCTACTATTTAATGATGAAGGACAGTTTATAGCTTTAAGTTCTTTATCGCTTTTCACAAAAATATCCCCACGTCTTTCACCCTTAAAAGTTTTAATATTTTTTAATTTTATATTTGCACCCATTTTATTTAAAATTTTTAAAATCCCCAGTCTACTTGGATTTAAGTTTATATTCTTTAATCTTAATTGTGACTTTTTAGATAAAAGAGTTAGTGCAATGAAAAAGGATGCAGAACTAATATCACCTGGTATGTTTAGATTAAACTTTGATAACTTAGTTGGTCTTGATGTTTTAATAATATTAAAATTTTTTTTATTTTTAATTTTAATTGGTATTTTAAGTTCCTTAAACATTAATTCTGTATGGTTTCTTGATTTTTTTGCAAATATTCTCATTTCCCCAGGAGTGTTCAGAGATGCCAACATTACGCAAGTCTTACATTGTGCTGAGCCTCTCTTCTCATAATAACTTATGGGCCTTAAATAATCTGAACCAATAATTGAAATTGGAAGTCTGCCTCTATTCTTTGGATAAAATTTTGCACCTATTTCATTTAGCGGATTTATAACTCTTGAAAAGTCCCTTTTCGACAAACTTTTATCACCAATTATTCTTATTTTGTAAGGAGATCTAATTAAAAGAGGTAAAATTAATCTTCCTACAGTTCCAGAGTTCCCCGCATTTAATGTAATATTTTTTTTGAATTTAAAACCATTAATGCCTCTACCGTATATAATACAATTATTATTATTAAAATTTATTTGAACACCTAATTTTTTTAAACATTCAATTGCACTAAAGACATCCTCAGATCCAAGTAAATTTGTAGCTTTTGAAACACCTATTGCTTGCGATGCAAGCAATAGCCACCTAATTGATATACTTTTATCTCCGTCAACTTTAAGCGTCTTATTAAATTTTTGGACTGTCTTGGATATCATTAAGCATTTAGAGCTCATAAATTTAATTTATTTTAAATGATTTTCCAAAATAAGCATTTTGTGCGATGGGATTATTTATTAATTCTTTTGGAGTTCCTTGGGCAATAATTTTACAATTTGATAATATCATAGCTACATCAACGCAAGATAATAAATCTCTTGCTTGATGATCACAAATAATAATCCCAATTCTTTCCTCTGTTTGCAAATTTACTATTATTTTTTGTAACATCTGAATTGTAAGAACATCTAATGCCGCAAAACATTCATCCAGAAGTAGAATTTTTGGATCACCAAGCAAGGAAAGAGCTATGACTAATTTTTTTTTTTGGCCACCTGATAATACAGAAGCTTTTATGTTTCTCAAATAATCTAATTCAAATTTTGATATTAAATATTCAATTCGAGTATTTTGATCTCTAGGGTCTTTAACAAGTATCTCTGCTACAGCTTTTAGATTCTGGTAAGTAGTAAGGTCCCCAAAAAAACCACCATACTGTGGTACATAACCAATCTTAAATTTTCTTGTTCTTGTATATATTGGGAAATTTGTAGCATCTTGGTTACCAAAAAAAATTTTCCCAAAATCAGGTTTCAGTAAACCAGTTATCAAATTGAAAATTGTTGATTTACCTGCACCATTTGGTCCTAATAAGCCAAGAATTTCCCCAGGGTTTATTTTAAATGATATGTTATCTAAAATTTTCCTTTTTTCAAAAGATATTGATATATTTTTGATTTCTAATAAAGGATCTATATTTTTAAATGATTTAATTCTGAATTTTTTTATGATTGCCATTTAATTTTTTATAAACGCTTTAACTTTATTTTTTTCATCTTTCATATAAATTTTTGAAGTCTTTGTTATCATGTCTAAATCAATTTCATCTGCTTTAAGTTGATTATTTTGATTTTTATATACTACATTATTTGATATTTTGATTTCTTTATCAATATATTTTAAAAACAAGTCCTCACTTTTAATACTATGATTAAGATAATATAAATTAACATTACTAAAAAAATGTGTATTTAAGTTAAGTTTATTATACTTTGCTTTACCCGATTTAATTAAAAAAGTACTATAGTTTTTTATAATAATTTTGGCTGTAACATCTTCTAAAATAAGAACATTTTCATTTTTATCTTCAATTTTTCCAGAAACTGAGTTAATCTCATAAATATTTCCTCTGTCATCGCTAGATTTGTAAGCTATATCTAAAATTTGATTTGTTATTTGAGAGTTAGCTATTTGTTCATTTATTTGAGTTTCTTTAATTGTTTCTAATTCTGTACTATCGACAGATTTACTAAATTCGTTTTTATTAAGATACAAAAATGTTAAATAACCAATGAATACTATTAATGTTAATATTCCAATCTGAATAAATAAAGATCTCCTCATCAGGATATATTTCCATCTAATATATTATGAATATGAAGAACGCCAATAGTTCTCTTTGGGCTTTTTTTCTTATGTACACATAGGCTTGTAATTTTATTTTCAGACATTATTGCTAAACCTTTTACCGCAAGCATATCCTTGTCCACACTTAAAGGGTTTTTAGTCATTACTTTTTTTACTGTTAAATCGATTAAAGATTTATTTTTTTGCGAACTTCTTCTAATTTGTCCATCGGTAATAATTCCAGTTGTCAACTTTTTTTTATTAATAGCTATTAATATACCTAACTTTTTTTTTGTAATTAAATTTAAGGCTTTCTTCATATTTGTGTCTTCATTAATAAATGGAATTCTGACACCAGATATCATTAAATCCTCTACGGTTTTTAATTGAGCCCCTAAACTACCGCTAGGGTGAAATTCTTTAAAATTTTGTTTACTAAATCTTTTCTTATTTAAAGCTGCTACAGCTAAGCAATCACCAATAGCAAGTTGCTCGCTTGTGCTACTAGTTGGAACAATGCCTAATCCAGCCTCTTTTACTTCAGGAATTGTTAACTTGATATCTGCAGCCCTATGAAGTGAAGAATTCTTTTTTGAAACAATTCCTATTAATGTGATTTTATTTCTATTTGCGTATTTAATAACTGGTTTAAGTTCTTGTGTCTCCCCTGAATTACTAATTAAAATTAGTAAATCGCTTTTTGATATACTCCCCAAGTTTCCATGAGAGCAGTCGTTAGCTGAAATAGAAAATGATGGGCAGCCAACAGAAGATAATGTAGCTGCAATTTTTGATGCTATTAAATAACTTTTACCAACACCACAGAGAATAATTTTTGATTGACACTTAACTATTGCATTTACAGCCAGATCAAAGGAATTATTAATAGATTTTTTTAGTTTTCTTAAAGCTTGGATTTCCAATTCAATAACCTCGTGTGCAATTTTTTTGTACTTATTTATTTTCATAATTTTTTTCTTAGTGCTCAAAAATGTTTAATTTAAATCCAGATATCTCCATATCTACTAAAATAGGGATTACTTTCATACTCTTTTCAAATAAATCTCTTCTATTTTCTCTAATCAACATTTCTAAAAGTTTCTTTCTTATTTCGAATAGATATTCAGTATCTTGAGCAGCATAACTAATTTGCTTATCTGACAAATTAGGGTTACCCCAATCGCTTTGTTGCTCTTTTTTTGAAATATCTTTACCACATATTTCTTTAACTAAATCTCTGTAACCATGTGATGAACTTGCTGTTCTTGCAATTTTAGAGGCAACCTTAGTGCAAAAAATATTTCTAGGACTTACATTTAAATGATATTTTAACCATAAGAGATCCTGTCTGGCATAATGCATAATAAATTCTAGTTTTGAGTTTGATAAAAGTTTTACTAAATTCGGGGCTTTATAATCTTTTCTATTCAATTTAATTATGAAGAATCTTTTTGATTCTAAACCTAATTGAATTAGTGTTAGTGGATCCCTTCCTAATACGAGACCAAGCGCCTCACAGTCTAAACTTATTGTTTTTTCCTCAGATAAATCAATATCTGGTAAATCATTTTCAAAAACTTTAATGTTACTCATTTATATTTTATATATATAAAGACAAAACAATATTGTCTATTTTTTGGTAATGATAACAAAAAAAATACTTATATTTGGTGCAAGTGGTCAGATTGGTCGTTATTGTATACGAAGATTTGCCAAAAATAATTATAAAATTACTGCTGTAACAAGAAACCTCCACAGGAAAGGATATATACTCAAAACTCAAGCACCAATAGGGTACTTAGATATTGTTGAAGCCAATTTATTTGATGAAAAAAAATTGAAAGAATTAATTGGCAAAGCAGACATATGTTTAAATTTAGTTGGTATTTTACATGAAAAGGGTAGGGTTAGTACTTTTGAAAATCTACATTCAAATTTTCCAAAAAAAATAGCAGAAATTTGTAACTCTGAAAAAGTAAAATTTGTGCATGTATCTGCGCTTGGTTCAGAAAAGGCAATTGACTCCAAATATGCCACTAGCAAAGTTTCTGGTGAAAAGTTTGTAAGGGATATTTTACCTGAGTCAACAATAATTAAACCATCTCTTGTATATAGTGTGGATGATAATTTTACAACAAAGTTTATGAGTTTACTAAGTGTACTACCAATTTTCCCATTGTATTATAATGGAAAAACTAAATTTATGCCTATCCACGTATCAGATCTTGCTGAGATAATTTTTCATGTAATCTCTAAAGAAATTCATTCAACAGACATCGAAGCTGTTGGACCTGAGACGTTAAGCTTTAAGGAAATTTTACAAATATTAATGAAATGTATAAAAAAAAACTGCCTCCTTTTACCTATGCCATTACCTTTGGCAAGATTGACAGCTTTTTTTATGCAAATTTTACCAGAGCCACCAATTACACAAGATCAAATAAATTTATTAAAATATGATAATATAAAATCTGAAAATAGTACTACCAATTTTGATATTGGTTGTTCAAGTAAACAAAAATTTGAAGAAAGCATTATGAAATATGCATTCAATTGGACCGAGGGAGGACAATTTTCCAGTTTTTTGAAAAAATAAAATTGCTGTATTATGATAAATCTAATTTATATTTTAATTTTTTTAATATTAATATTCGTAGTCACTTTAGGTTTTAAGGCTGTTAGCTATGGCATTCAAGCAAAACAGAAAAATAGAGTGAGCAAAAATATAAAATTTAAAAAAAAAAATATTACTAATGACCTTTTAAAAATAAATAATCTTTACAAAACTGGTGCTATTACAAAAAAAGAATTTCAAAAAGCAAAAAAAAAAATCCTTAATAATTAAGCAGATTTTATTTTTTTCTCTATAAATTTAGGAACTTCATCCTCTTTATTGACCAAGTCGTCTTTTTTACCCTTGGGTTGAAAAGCATACAATAAGTGTAATTTGCAATATGAAAAATCTTTTAAAGATTTCCTACCACAAAAATAAAATGTACTTTCGTTCGGATGACCAATTGGCCATTTACATGAATTTTCATCTAATTCCTCAAGCTGTTTTGGGTTTTCTGGCTCAAAATCTTTCTCAATTAATAATGATTTGAATCTGGATCTAGTTAATCTTTTTTTACCAAAATTTTTGTTTTCTAAATTGCTATCATTATTGTCTTTTGGAGGTTTATTTTCTTTGTAATTTCTACTTTTTAATTTTGCAGATAGGTTTAGCCTGTGAGCCTTTCCTATCACAGCATTTCTACTAATTCCCCCAATTATCTCAGCAATTTGACTTGCAGTTTTTCCTTTTCCCCATAAATCTTTTAATATCTTTACTTTTTCTTCAGTCCACATAGACACAATATGTTGTGTTTAATTAATAAATTATTACTATATAAACACATATATAAAACAAAAAACAAGATTTAATTTTGTTTTTTCAACAAATAACTAAAAAAGATATAGAAATATTTATCTATGGTTGAATTACAAAAAAAATATAATTTACGAGTTAATAAATTTGGATTTATTAACATTGTCGGTTTTTTTTCATTATATACACGCGAATGCAGTAGATTTTTTGTAGTTTGGGCACAAACGCTTTTATCACCTTTGGTGTCTAGTCTGTTATTTTTATCTGTGCTTAGTCTTGCACTTGGAAATGAACGAGGAGATGTTTTGGGTCACTCTTTCATCGTTTTTCTAGCTCCAGGTTTAATTATTCAATCAATGATGCTACAAAGCTTTTCACATTCTACCAGTTCTTTAATGATATCCAAAATGCAGGGAAATATAGTTGATATTTTATATGCACCCCTCTCTGCAATTGAAGTAACTATTTCCATAATCTTAGCTGCAGTAACAAGAAGCATAATAATAGGAATAGTATCGACTTTAGTATTCTTTTTAATCGTTGATTTAAAAATATACAATTTAGCTTATATTTTTTATTCAGCTTTTTTTGGATCTTTTTTTATTGGAAGTTTAGGCTTTATTACTGGCCTATGGGCTACTAAATTTGACCATACTGCAACGATTACTAATTTTTTAATTACTCCATTAGCCTTTTTGTCTGGAGTCTTTTATACAATAGACAAATTACCCTCTATCTTTCAAACAATAAGTTATTTTAACCCTTTTTTTCACATAATAAATATTTTTAGATATGGCTTTCTTGGCACATCAGATGGCAATATGTTTTTTGGTATTATTTATTTACCAGCACTGTCTATTGTAGCATGGTTTGTTTCATTTATTCTTTATAATAATGGTTATAAAATTAAAACATAGTATGTCATCTCTAGCAAATAACTACAGAAGAAGAAAAATCTCTTTTAGAAAGGGGAAAGGGAGCTTTCTATATTCCACCAAGGGAATAAAGTATTTAGATTTTATACAAGGAATAGCGGTAAATTCTTTAGGGCACTCAAATAATTATTTAAATAAAGCTTTACATGGTCAATCAAAAAAAGTTTGGCATGTATCAAATGCTTTCGAAATCCCAGAGGGAGAAAGATTAGCTAAGAGATTAACAAAAAATACATTTGCTGATTACGTTATTTTCCAGAATTCTGGTGCAGAGGCAACAGAACTTGCAATTAAAGTGGCTAGGAAATTTTTTTATACGAAAAAAAAGCCTCACAAAAATAGAATTCTTTGTGTTAAAAATTCATTTCATGGTAGAACACTAGCAGCTATTCATGCAAGTGGATCAAAAAAAATGACAGAGGGGTTTGGTCCAAAAATCCCTGGTTTTGATCATTTTATATTTGGTAATCATCGATCTTTGAGAAAATCTATAACAAAAAAAACAGCAGCTATTATGGTAGAACCAATATTAGGTGAAGGTGGGATTAAAGTCATACCAAAGTGGTGCTTAAAAGGTTTAAGAAAATTATGCGATCAAAAAAAAATATTACTTATTTGTGATGAGGTACAATGTGGAATAGGTAGATCAGGAAAATTTTTTGCATTTGAGTATTCAGGGATTAAACCCGATATTGTGCCTATTGCGAAAGGGATAGGAGGTGGTTTCCCCTTGGGTGCAGTGCTAATGAACAAAAAAGTTGCAACTGGCATGACTCCTGGAACTCATGGCTCAACATTTGGAGGAAATCCACTAGCTATGAGAATAGGAAATGCAGTTTTAGACAAAATTATGAAAAAAAAGTTTCTTAAAAATATTCAAAAAATTTCTAAATATTTTTTAAATGAATTAAATAAAATCAAAAATGATCATCCAGATATCATTAAAGAAATAAGAGGTCTTGGATTGTTAATCGGTATTCAGCTGTTTAATGATCAAGCAAAGTTTATCAAAAAACTTGAGAAGAATAAGTTGTTAACAATAAAAGCAGCAGATAATGTTATAAGAATTTTACCACCTTTGAATGTAAAAAAAGCTGAAATTGATATAAGCATTAAGATAATCAGAAAAGTCTGCAAAGAATACAAATAAAGATGAAACATTTTATTAATCTTAAAGACATTGAAGCAAAAGATCTTAAAAAAATATTGAAAGACGCAAAAAAAAGAAAATCTAAAAGAAAAAAACTTAATACACTTGATTTAGATAAGGGCGCTCCACTAAGAGGAAAAATACTAATTCAAATGTTTGAGAAACCAAGTTTAAGAACAAGACTTAGTTTTTATTTAGCTATAAGACAACTAGGAGGTGGAACAATAACCCTAAGATCTAATGAACTGCATATAGGTAGAGGTGGTGAAAGTTTAGCTGACACCGCAAAAATTCTCTCTACATACGGAGATGGATTTATGTTGAGAACTGACAGTGATAAAAAAATTAGTGAGTTTGTAAAACACATAAAAATACCTCTAATCAATGGCTTAAGCCCATCATCTCACCCAACTCAGGTTCTTTCAGATATTTTTACGATTGAAGAAATTAAAAAAAAACCAATTTCTAAATTAAATATTTGTTGGATAGGTGACTCGAATAATGTGCTCAACAGTCTTATCGTCGCCTCAATTAAATTTTCTTTTAAATTAAATATTGCATGCCCTAAAAATTACAAACCAAAAAAATCTGTAATAAATTGGGTTAAGAAAAATAAGAAAATTTTGAATATATTTAATGATCCTAAAAAGGCAGTTAGAAATGCAGACGTTGTTTTTTCTGATAAAGTTATTTCATTAAATGATAAAGTGAATATTAAAAAGAAAACTAAAGATTTTAAAAAGTTTTATATAGATACAAATTTATTAAAATTAGCACCTAAATCCATATTTTTACACTGTCTTCCTAGAGGTAATGAGGTTTCAGAAAAAGTCTTTCAAGGAAAAAGATCTCATGTATGGACACAAGCTTTAAATAGAGTTCATGTACAGAAAAGTATCTTACTTTATTGTTTTGATAAATTAAGGTAAATCTTTTGGCTGATCACTATTTTGATTTAAGTACAGCATTACAGATGCTCTGTCTTTTTCATCTTTAAGTCCAGCAAAACCCATTTTGTTTCCCTTTATCCATTTCGATGGCTTAATTAAAAAACCGTTCATCTCTTCCCAGCTCCATTCTTTTTTGTAATCTGTAAGCGCTTTTGAATATTTGTAATCAGATATTGCCCCAACCGGTCTAAACATAACATTCCATAGTTTTGGACCAATATTATTTCCACCACCTTGTTTTATACTATGACAAGCTTTACATTTTTTAAAAACTTTTTGACCGTGGTCAACGCTGCCGAGAGCCAAAAGTGCAGAAATATCTACACTACTCTCAGTGCTAGCCAAATTTGCCATTCCTTCTTGGTCAGTAGCTTCAACCTTGTAGGCGGCCACTGATAGCTTATCTATATTAAATAAATAATCTGATATTTTGCCTATACCGAGCACTACAACTACTGTAACTAAGATTGCAGCAATTATTTTATTAATTTCAAATGAATCCATTTTGTAATTATAATGATTGAACGTATAACATGTAATTTAAAAAAATGCCTAATTTTATATTAGTAATTTTGCGTCTGTTAGACGCATAAAATATATAGTTTATGAGTAAAACGTTAATCATAATACCCTCAAGAATGGCTGCAAGAAGACTGCCAGGAAAACCTTTATTAAGATTAAATGGAATATCAATAATTTCCCACGTTTTAAAAAAAGCAAATGCTTGTAAAGTTGGAACAGTAATAGTTGCGACTGAGGATAAGATAATTGCGAAGGAGGTAAAAAAAAATGGAGGTAAAGCAATTTTAACATCAAATAAGCACAAATCTGGAACTGATAGAATTTGGGAAGCCTTTAAAAAAGTAAAAAATAGCAAAATAAAATATATTATTAACCTTCAAGGAGACGAGCCGTTAATAGATGTTAATGATGTGAGGAATTTAAATAAAATAGTAAAAAAAAACAAATTTGATATAGCAACATTGGCAACTAAAATAACAAACAAAAAAGTTTTAAAAAATAAAAATATAGTAAAAGTTGCAACAAAAAAAAAAATAAGTTTTAGAAATCCACAAGCGGCAATAGATTTTTACAGGTGTACGAAAAAGAAATATAAAAATTTTTATCATCATATTGGAATATACCAATATAGTACGAATGCTTTACAAAAGTTTTTTCATTTAAAAAGAACAATTAATGAAAAAAAAAACAAATTAGAACAATTAAGAGCTTTAGATAATAAAATACCTATTAATGTAATTCTTGCTAAAAAAAAAGTAGTTGGTATTGACACAAGAGAAGATTATATAGAATTAAAAAAAATTTTAGAATATAAAAAATAAATGAAAATCTTGTATCAAGGAAATGAAGGAGCATATTCTCAACTTGCTGCTAAAGAAATTTTTCCAGATGCAGAATTGATTTCTTGTAAAACATTTGAGGAATGTTTTAAAAAATCCTCAAACGATGAAAGCTTAAGAACTATAATACCTATAGAAAATTCAATTGCAGGCAGGGTTGCAGATATTCAATATTTAATGAATAAATATAAACTACAAATTTATGCTGAACATTTTCATAAGGTCTCACATAATTTGATGGCTAGACAAGGTGTTTTAATAGATAATTTGAAATATGTTAGATCTCACTCTCAAGCAATCTCCCAATGTCAAAAATTAATCAATGATTATAAATTGGAACCAATAATAGCAGCTGATACAGCTGGAAGTGCAAAATATATTAGTGAAAACTCACTTGATGATGAAGCTGCTATAGCATCAACTTTAGCTGCTAAAATATATGATTTAAAAATACTAAAAAAAAACATAGAAGATGATAAAAAAAATATTACTCGATTTCTTTTTATGGGTAAAAAAATCGAACACCCTGAATTTAAAAAAGAAGAAAATTTTATTACTAGTTGTATTTTTAAAGTAAAAGACAAGCCTGCAGCATTGTACAAGTGTCTTGGTGGTTTTGCTACTAACGATGTATCTTTAAGTAAGTTGGAGAGTTTTTCGGATCAGAGTAGTTTTGAGCAGTACCTTTTTTTATGCGATATAGTGGGGCATATAGAGGATCCTAAAGTTCAGAAATCTTTAGAGGAGCTTGGTTTTCACACAATAAGCCTTGAAATACTTGGAGTGTACAATGCAAGTAAATTTAGAAAATTATAATTTAGATAATATTCGTGGTTGAAGATTGAAATTTATTACTGATATAATAGATTTGGAGGCTAGAGGTGAATTCTGCTTGAACCCGATCAGATCTTAACGGAAGCAGTCGTAAAGACAGTTTTTCAGGTTCTAGTCTCCTTATAAATTATGGATGTAAAATCAAAAGTTTTAGCTTTAAAATATAGACCAGTTGTTTTCAATGACATAATTGGCCAAAAAATAGTCAGAGATGCAATTTTTAATGCAATTAAAAATAATAAAACCCCAAACGCTTATTTATTCACCGGCATAAGAGGAGTCGGCAAAACTACTTTCGCAAGAATAGTTGCTAAAGCACTAAATTGTAAAAACAAAGTTGATAATTTATGCAAAGAAAATTTATGTGAGAATTGTTTTTCAATATCAAATTCAAATAATATAGATGTTATTGAAATTGATGCAGCGAGCAAAACCTCAGTAGACGATGTAAGAGATTTAATTGATCTATCAAGATATGGTCCAACTAGTTCAAAGTATAAAATTTTTATAATTGACGAAGTTCATATGCTTAGTAAGCAAGCATTCAATGCATTATTAAAAACTTTAGAAGAACCCCCTCAATATCAAACAGGAGGTGGATTAAAATTTATATTTGCTACTACAGAAATTAAAAAAATACCTATTACAGTTTTATCTAGATGCCAAAGGTTTGATTTGTCAAGAGTTAGATCAGAAGAATTATTTTTATATATTCAGAATGTATGCAAATTAGAAAATGGCAATATTTCTAACGATGCTTTGAAACTAATTGTTAAAATTTCTGAAGGATCTGTAAGAGATGCCTTATCCCTTTTAGATAGAGCTTTACTGTCAAACCAAATTGAAAAAAGGCTTGAATTATCAGATCTTCAAAAAATATTTGGTTATTTTGAAAAATCTTACTTGGTTGAGCTTTTTGAAAATATTTTTATAGGCAACCAGCAGAAAACTTTGGACATTTATAGAAATATATATAATCAAGGCGTCGAACCAAAAATTTTTTTAAATGATTTTTTAGAGATCTTATATTATTTAAAGAACATAAATCTATTTGACATAAATACTAAAAATTTTGACTTAAATAATAAAGAGTTTGAACTTATTAAAACATTGTCTGACAAGATAAATACTGAGACACTTATATTATTTTGGCAATTTACAATTAAAACTTTAGAGGAATTAAATGTCGTTTCTGATCAAAACATATCTGTAGAAATGTTTCTAATCCGACTGCTTCACATCAAATCTTTAAAAATTGAAGGACACGAAAAAAATTACAGTTCCAATAAAAATTTGGAGGACAATAATTTACTTGCAGAAAAAAATGTAAATCAAGAGGCAATTAGTCAAATCAAAAATATTACTCAAGAAAAAAATTCAGAGAGTTTAGATGTAAATAAAGATAAAATTAAAGATATTCAAATTAAAACTTTTAATGATTTAATCGAATTATGTAATACAAACAGAGAAATTAAACTAAAATATGAACTTGAAAATAACGTTAACTTAGTAAATTTTGAAAACGGCAGAATTGAAATTTCTATTAATGAAAAATTAGAAAAAAATTTTATAAAAATTCTTTCAAATAAGTTACTTGAATGGACGAACAAAAGATGGATGATTTCTTTATCCACAAAAACTGGAGAGAAATCAAAAAAAGAAACTGCGGATATAGTGACAAAAAAAATCTTTGAGGACGAGAAGAAAACTGAAGAGTATAAAAGAATTTTAAAAACTTTTTCAGATGCAGAATTAATAGAGATTAAAAAAAAAAATGAATGACTTTTCAAAAATATTAGACAAAGCTAAAGAGCTCGAAGAAAAAATGAAAGAAAGTCAGCAGAATTTAAAAAAAATTTCTGTTGAGGGAACTTCTGGTACCGAGTCTGTTAAAGTAACTTTAAATGGAGATGGAGAAATGACTAAAATTTTTCTATCAACAGAAATTCTTAAAGAGGATAAATTAATAATCGAAGACTTGATTACTGCAGCACATAATAACGCAAAAGAAAAGCTTAAAATAAAAACTTCAGAAGAAATATCAAAAGCAACTGGTGGTTTAAATATACCTGGCTTTAAATGGCCATTTTAAAATAATGCAAAATCTTAACGAAATTGATCAATTAGTTAAATTAATCTCAAAGTTGCCAGGTTTGGGTCCAAAGTCAGCTAAACGAATAATTTTAAAACTTATTTCAAATAGAGACAGCATACTAAAGCCAATGATTAAGGCTTTAAAAAATGCAGATATTAACATCTCAAGATGCATTAAATGTGGATCTTTAAAGTCTGAGGAAAATTGTAGCAATTGTAATCAGATACAAAAAAAGTTTAAAAAAATTTGTATTGTTGAAAATATAGCCGATCAATGGAGCATAGAGGCTTCGAATATTTTTGAGGGATACTTCCATGTTTTAGGTGGCACTATAAATTCTAGCAAAAATTCTAAAGAAACTTTATTGCTCAACTCCTTATTGCAAAAGATCGAGAAGGAAAAAATTGAGGAAGTTATAATTGCAACGAGTGCAACGGTAGAAGGTCAGACAACAGCGTATTATATTAGAGATAGTTTAAAACATTTAAGTGTGAAAATTTCAAAATTGGGCCAAGGCCTTCCAGTTGGAGGTGAAATTGAAAATCTTGATGATGGCACTCTGCACTTTGCTTTTAAAAATAGAGTAGGATTGGATATCGAGTCAGATTGATTTCTTCATAATTCTATTAAAATGAAGTAATGGTTCCGTGTAACCAGAGGGCTGACTTTTGCCATGAAAAACTAAATCACAAGCAGTTTTAAAAGCAATTGATTGATAATAATTTGCTCCCATAGACTGATATGGATCTTGCCCCTTCATACTTTTATCTTTAAGATTTTGATTATCTACAATTTTGGCCATTTTTTTCATAATTTCCAAAACTTGCTTTTTGCTACAAATACCGTGATGCAACCAGTTTGCTATATGCTGGCTGCTAATTCTGCAAGTAGCTCTATCTTCCATCAATCCTATACCATTTATATCAGGTACTTTTGAACACCCAACAGATTGATCAATCCATCTAACTACATATCCTAAAATACCTTGTGTGTTATTTTTAAGCTCTTCTGATATTTGTGATTTTGACCATTTATTTTTTGGGGAGTTGATAGGAATTTCAAGCAAGTCGTCTAATTTAGCCTTTTTCCTCTTCATTATCTCAATTTGTTTAGAAAAAACGTCAATCTGGTGATAGTGCAAACTATGGATAGCTGCAGCAGTAGGCGATGGAACCCATGCACAATTAGCTCCAGATAGTGGGTGAGAAATTTTTTGCTTCATCATGTCATTAAGAAGATCCGGCATTGCCCACATTCCTTTACCAATCTGAGCTTTACCAGAAAATCCACAGGATAATCCAATATCAACATTATTATTTTCATACGCGCGTATCCATTTTGAAGATTTCATATCGCCTTTTAATACCATAGGTCCGAACTCCATAGATGTATGAATTTCATCGCCAGTTCTATCCAAAAATCCTGTATTTATAAAAAAAACTCTTTTCTTTAGTGCTCTAATACATTCTTTTAAATTTATTGAGGTTCGTCTTTCTTCATCCATTATTCCACAAAGAATTTGATTATTCTTTAGTTTTAAAATTTTTTCTACACTTTTAAAAATTAAATCTGTAAACGAACACTCTTCTGGTCCATGCATTTTCGGTTTTACAATATAAATATTTTTCTTTCTTGAATTACCTCTTATTTTAAAGTCATGTAAACAGCTAGCAGAGGTTATAAAAGCATCCAATATACCTTCTGGGCATTCAGATCCATCCTTTAATAAAATACTTGGAGTAGTCATTAAATGACCAACATTTCTATTTAATAAAAGTGATCTTCCATGCAATTTAAATTTTGATCCATTGGTAGAAATATAATCTCTATCTTTATTTAGTTTTCTTAAAGTTTTTTTACCGTTTTTAATAAATGAAGATTTAAGTTTACCTTTCATTAACAATAACCAATTTTTATAGCCATGAACTTTATCTTCAGCATCTACTGCTGCTACGCTATCTTCATGATCACAAATTGTTGTTATTGCTGATTCTATAAATATATCGTGAATTTTTAATGGGTCCTGGTTTCCTTCTGGATTATTAACCTCCATTTTTCCTGTTTGGTCAAATAATATATCAACATGTAAATTGTTATTTTTGAATAATAAAGAAGATATATTATTAGATACTTTTGAATATCCAATAAATTGATTATGATTTAACAGCTCTAATTTAAGCTTATTATTAAAAATTTTTGGTATTTCATTTAAATCCTTCCAGCTTTTATTTTTTAAAGGAATAATCTTATCTAAAAGATTTCTTGAGTATAAAATGACCTCTTTTCCTCTTATAGGGTTGTAAGTATTCCCTTTAAGTGCTCCTCTTGTTTCTGGAATTATATCAGCACCATATAAACTATCGTAGAGACTTACCCATCTTGCATTTGCTGCATTAAGCAAAAATCTTGCATTTGAAACAGGACAAACTAATTGTGGTCCACAAACACTTGAAATTTCATTATCAACATTTTTTGTTTGTATTTTAAAATTGGGACCGGTATTTTTCAAATATCCAATTTTTTTTAAAAATTTTTTATAATCATTTTTTTTGAATTTTTGACCTTTTCTCGAGAGATGGTAATTATCAATCGATCTTTGCATCTTATGTCTTGTTTGAATAAGTTTGTTATTTATAGGGGCAAGTTGATGAACTGTTTTGTTAAATCCATTCCAAAATCTCTTTGAAGAAATATTTGTACCCTTCAAAACTTCATTATTTACAAAATCAAATAATATTTTTGATACTGATAATTCAAATATTTTTATAAATTTTTCTTGTTTTTTCATACTCAAATCAATAATTTATAGATTTTTATTTTAGTATTTTATTGACTATTAAAAATTGATAAAGAAATATTTTAAATTATGAAAAACTACTTAAATTTTGAGACAAATATCAAAGATCTAGAGGCTGAGCTTGAAAACTTAAAAGATCCTTATAATAAAGGAGGTCTTTCCGAAGTTAATACAAGTAAAATCTCAAAGCTCCAGGAGGAAATAGATGAAAAACTAAAGAATATTTACTCAAATCTTGATCCATGGCAAAAAACAATGGTAGCAAGACACGAAGATAGACCAAAATCAAAATATTTCATCGACAACATCTTTTCAGATTTTATTCCATTAAGTGGTGATAGATATTATGGAGAAGATAAATCAGTAATAACCGGATTTGCAAAATTTAAAAATTTGTCTGTTTTAGTAATAGGTCAACAAAAAGGAGACAGTTTAGAGACTAGGATTGAAAGAAATTTTGGAATGATGAAACCAGAGGGATATAGAAAATCTGTTAGATTGATGAAACTTGCAGATAAATTTAATTTACCTATTATCTTATTTATTGATACGCCGGGAGCATATCCTGGTGTGGGCGCAGAAGAAAGAGGGCAAGCAGAGGCTATTGCTAAATCAATAGAGTGTTGCATGGAATTAAAGGTTCCAACGATATCAATAATAATCGGTGAAGGCGGATCAGGTGGAGCAATTGCTCTTGCTTCATCAAGTAAAGTTTTAATGTTAGAAAATGCAATTTATTCTGTTATTTCACCAGAAGGATGTGCTTCGATTTTATGGAGAGATCCAAAGAAAACATTAGAAGCAGCAACTGCAATGAAACTTTCTTCAAAAGATTTGCTAGATTTAAATATTATAGATGAAATTATTGAGGAACCAGCAGGTGGAGCACATAGAGACAAAGAAAAAATATTAAAAAATGTAAAAGTCTCGATTGAAAAAAGTCTAATCGAATTTGTTGATTTAAATCGTGACGAGATTTTAGAAAAAAGGAAAAACAAATTTTTATCAATTGGAAGAACAAAGGGACTGTACACAAGTGGAAAAAATAAAGACAAGCTTACTCTCCAAACAAATACTTTATATAAACTAGCACAGAAAGTTAGAATTAATAAAAATAAATATATTCTAATTTTTTTTCTTTTATCTTTTTTAGTAGTATTAGGTTTATTTATTTAACTCTTTAAAGTCTTCCACAGCAATGTTTGAATTTCTTTTTTGACCCACAATAACATGGCTCGTTTCTTCCCATTTTCTTCCCAATATATTTCGGTTCAATTTTGTTTTGTTTCTCATTCAAAGTACTTTTTTCATTTGTATTTACTAAAGTAATATTAATAAGAATCTTAATTAAATCATTTTTAATTTTAATTAGTAAGTTTTCGAATAGTGAAAATGCTTCTTTTTTATATTCAATTAAAGGATCTCTTTGACCGTATGATCTTAGACCAATCACTTGTCTTAATTGTTCTAAATATTGAATATGAAGCTTCCAATTTATATCAATTGACTGTAACAAGATCCTTTTTTCGACCTCTGTTGCTTGTTCATTTCCAATTAAACCTATTCTATCTTTTCTTTTTTCTGAAAATATATTTGCTATCTTTTTCTTAAAAACTTTTTCATCATTTTGCAATAAGTCGTTAATATCCCCATCTGACAAACTTTTCCCCAGCAATGATCTAATTTGTGTTTCAAAATCTTTAGTATTTTTATACTTAATTAATTCAGAAATGACTTCATCTAAAAAATTATTCGAATAATCAAAAATTGAGTTAGAATTCATAACTTCTTTTCGTTGGTTGAAAATAACCTGTCTTTGGTCATTTAAAACATTATCAAATTTTAATAGTGTCTTTCTGATGTCAAAGTTTCTCGACTCAACCTTTTGCTGGGCTCTTTCTAAAGCTTTGTTTATCCATGGGTGATCTATGCTTTCACCATCTTTTAATCCCAATTTTTCTAAAACGTTTGTCATTGATTCAGAGCCAAAAATTCTCATTAAATCATCTTCTAAACTTACGTAAAATATAGAACCTCCCTCATCTCCTTGTCTACCAGATCTACCTCTAGCCTGATTATCTACTCTTCTTGATTCCATTCTTTCGGTTCCCAAAACAAACAAACCACCCAATGTTTTAATCTTATTTTTCTCATTTATTATTTCTTCTTGATTATTGTTTACTTTTTTTCCTCCTAATTTAATATCTACACCTCTTCCAGATATACTGGTTGTTATAATTACAGATTTAAGTTTACCAGCATCAGCTATAATTTCAGCTTCTCTCTCATGATTTTTTGCATTTAAAACTGTGTGAGGGATCTTATTTTTTTTTAGGAGTTGTGAGTAAATTTCAGATTTATTTACACTTGAAGTAAACACCAACATTGGTTGTCCGATTTGATAGCACTCTTGTATTTTTTTTAAAATTGCTTGGTTTTTTTCATTTTCAGTCCTAAATATTTGATCATTAAAATCTTTTCTGATCATTTTTTTATTGGTTGGAATAATAGTTACACCAAGGTTATAAATTTCCTGAAATTCCTCAGCTTCAGTAATAGCTGTTCCGGTACAACCAGACAATTTATGGTATAACTTGAAATAATTTTGATATGTAATCGATGCCAAAGTTTGATTTTCTACCTGAATATCAATTTTTTCTTTTGCTTCCAATGCCTGGTGTAAGCCATCCCCATACCTTCTACCCTCTAAAATCCTACCAGTAAGTTCATCTATTATTTTAAGCTCCCCATCTCTGATTAAGTAATCTTTTCCTTTCCTAAATAAATGGTTAGCCCTCAATGCTTGATTTACAAAATGCACTAAGGACAAATTGTTTGGATCGTATAAGTTATTGTTCTTTAATAATCCCGCTTCATCAAAAATTTTTTCTACATTAGTTATTCCTGAGTTTGTCAAAAATATATTTTTATCTTTTTCATCTAATTCATAGTCTGACTCACTTAACCTTTTAACTAGTTTATCAATAGCAATATATTGGCCTTGATTATTCTCAGCAGCTCCAGAAATGACTAAAGGAGTTCTTGCCTCGTCAATTAAACAGGAGTCAATTTCATCTACTATGGCATATTTATGTCCTCTTTGAACAAATTCACTATTAGAAAATTTCATATTATCTCTTAAGTAATCAAAACCAAGTTCACTATTTGTTGCGTATGTGACATCACAATTATAATTTCTTTTCCTCTCCTCATCATTTTGGTCATTATTTATATAACCAGAAGTTAGACCTAAAAATTTATAGATCACCCCCATTTCGTTGCAGTCTCTCTTAGCCAAGTAATCATTAACTGTAACAATATGTACACCATCACTTTTTAAAGCATTTAAATATGCAGCTAAAACTATCGTTAAAGTTTTACCTTCACCTGTTTTCATTTCTGCAATATTTCCATTATTTAGAACTATTCCACCCATAATCTGAACATCAAAATGTCTCTCACCTCTAGTTCTTTTAGATGCTTCTCTTACCAAAGCAAAAGCTAAAGGCAATATATCTTTTATATTCTCACCTTTATTAAGTCGATTTTTTAATTGTAAAGTCCTCTTTGGAAATTCATTGTCTTCAAGTTTTGCAATTTCAATTTCTAACTCATTTACTTTTTTGACTATAACTCTAAGTTTATCTAAATTTTTTTGATTATCAGAACTGATAAATTTTGATATGATCTTAAATGGATTAAGCATTTATGTTTTTGGTATATATATATTAAATATTTACAATAATATAAGGCTTATATTTATAATTTAAATAGCATGACAATGAATTTTAGTAATTTTTTTAGTAAAAAAAATAAAAACTCAAAAATAAGCGACTTTCAAGATCTAGATCATTTAGATGGAGTAGCAATATCAGTAGTAAATGCCAAATTGTATAATCCTCCAAGAGATGATCTAGTTTTATTTTACTTTAGAAACGGAGCAAACTATGCTTCAGTCTATACACAGTCTACGATTATTTCTGAAAACATAAAATGGAATAAACAAATTACTAGCAAAAAAATAAAAGCAATATTAATTAATACTAGGAATGCAAATGCATTTACTGGGAAGGATGGTTTTCAGGGTTTAAAAGAAATCGCAGAAGAGCTGTCAATGCAACTTACAAATAAGAAAAAAAGTGATGATGATGTTTTCGAGAAAGTTAAATCCAAGGAAATTTTATTTGGTTGTACGGGTACAATAGGAGAAGTTTTTCCAACTCAAAAGATAATGAATTCTTTACCGGAATTAATGAACAAGATTACTTACAATCAAAACAAATATCTTTGGGTGAAAGCTGCACTTGGAATAACTACAACAGATTTGGTACCTAAGATTGCAATGGAAGAATGTAAAATTGGAAATATTAATGTAAAAATATATGGTGTAGCTAAGGGATCAGGAATGATATTTCCAAACATGGCAACAACTCTTGGATATATTTTTACTGATGCAAATATTTCCTCAAAGATTTTAAAGAAACTCTTAAAGAAAAATATAGAAACTACTTTTAATGCAATTAGTTGTGATGGAGACACTAGTACAAATGACATGGTAAGTTTATTTGCCACAGGAACAGCTAAAAATACAATTATTAACAATATTAATGACGATCGAATAAAAAATTTTGATAATAGCTTACATGAGGTTTTATTAAATTTAGCAAAAAGAGTTACAGCCGATGGAGAAGGAGCATCTAAATTTATTTCAATATCAGTTGAAAATGCAAAAACAGATATTGATGCCAAAAAAATTGCTTTTTCTATTGCAAATTCTCCTTTAGTCAAAACTGCATTTGCTGGAGAAGATCCTAACTGGGGAAGGATAATAATGGCAATCGGAAAGTCCCAGGTCCAGATTAATTTAAATAAACTTAATATATCAATTGGTGAAAATAAAATTATTGAAAAAGGTGAACTAGTAAAAGATTATAATGAAACCATATTAAAAGAAACCATGAAAAATGAAAAGATTGATCTAAAAATTGATTTAAAAATAGGTTCTAAGAAATTTAAAGCTTATACTATGGACTTTACAAAAAAATATATTGAAATTAATTCTGATTATAGAAGCTGATATAAATTAAAAAAAAATGATTAAATATAGATTAATTTGTAAAAGTTGTAAAAGAAGCTTTGATAGCTGGTTTTCGTCTTCAAAACAATTTGAAAAGCTCAAAAAAATGAAATTATTAAATTGTAATTACTGTAATTCTTTAAGAGTTACAAAATCTCTTATGGCACCAAATGTGTTAAATAATATCAAGAATGATTTTCACAATAAAAAAAGTATTAATGATAAAAAATTTAGTTTTTTTAAGAAAGAAATAAAAAAATATCAAAAATTTATAAAAAAAAATTTCAGATATGTGGATGAAAATTTTGCATATGAGGCAAGAACGATACATTATAATTCAAAAAAAGAATCAAAAGGAATTTATGGAAAAGCCTCTAAGGAAGAGATCAAAGAGCTAAGAGATGAAGGAATCGAAACACACACTATACCTTGGGTTGAAGATAAGGATAACTAGATTTTCTTAAATTGAGCAATATAATTTACAGAAGTGTCGTTTTTTATATTCCATGTTTGATTTATCGGATTAAAAACAACACCATCAACCTTTTGAGTTTTCATTGAATTTTTCTCTGCGAGTTCAATTAGTTCAGATGGTTTTACAAATTTACTCCACTCATGCGTTCCTATAGGAAGCCATTTTAAGATATACTCTGCGCCTACAATAGCAAAAATATAAGATTTAAAAGTTTTATTTAAAGTCGCAACAAACATAATTCCATTTTTTTTTAAGAATTTTGAGCTATTTTTAAGGAAAATATTTACATCATTAACATGCTCTATAATTTCCATATTTAATACAATATCAAATTTTTCCTTGATATTTAGTTTTTCGGGGGATGAACAAATGTATTTAATTTTCAGTTTTTTTTTGGATGAATGTATCTTAGCTACATTAATATTTTTTTGGGAGGCATCTATACCAGTCACGTCAGCTCCTAACCTGCTCATTGGCTCGCTAAGCAGTCCACCACCACAACCAATATCAAGAATTTTTAAGTTTCTTAAAGGAAAATAATTAGATTTAACCTTAAAATGTTTAATGCTATTATCTTTAATATATTTTATTCTTACAGGATTAAATTTGTGTAAAGGTTTGAATTTGCCTTCAGGATCCCACCATTCAGAAGCAATTTTAGAAAATTTTTCTATTTCTTTTTTATTAATTGTGCTACTTTTCATTTTTAATGGACATAATAACTAAAATGTAATTTATCAAGTAATTTTAAATTAAATTAAAGAGTATTCAATGAAAATCGTTGTATTAAAGTTTGGTGGCACTTCAGTCGGTTCTATTTATAGAATTAAACAAATTGCAAAAATTATCCGTCAACATATTAAAACTAAAAAAAAAGTGATTGTAGTTTCATCTGCCATGAGTGGTGTAACTAATAAATTAATAAATAAAACTAAGCAAATTAGTGATAATTTTAGCCCATCTGAGTATGATGTCTTGGTATCTTCGGGTGAGCAAATGTCCTGTGCACTTATCGCGGGAAGATTAAACCACTTAGGAATAAAATCTAGATCTTGGCTAAGTTGGCAGGTGCCTATTTTTACAAAGGGAGATTTTAAGAAATCAAGAATTACAAATATTTTAAAAAAAAGAATTTTAAAATATTTAGAAACAGGTGGTGTACCGATAATAACTGGATTTCAGGGAGTTAATCATGAAAACCGGATAACCACACTAGAACGAGGAGGCTCTGACGCAAGCGCAATAATGATTGCTAAATATTTCAAAGCTGAGAAATGTATAATTTATACAGACGTTGAAGGTGTTTATACAACGGATCCAAAAGTATTCAAAAATGCAAAAAAAATACAAAAAATCTCTTATGAAGAAATGTTAGAAATGTCATCACTAGGAGCAAAGGTTATGCAACCTGCCTCTATTCAGGATGCAAGGCTGAATAGAATTAATGTTGATGTAAGATCATCATTTGTTAATCAAGCAGGTACTCTAATTACCAAAAAAAAAAATATCCCTCAGAACAAAATTATTACAGGGATATCATTTACAAAAAATGACTCAAAAATAACTTTGCTTGGGGTTGTTGATAAACCTGGTATTGCCGCCTCTATATTTGAACCGTTATCAAAAAATTCAATAAATGTAGATATGGTAGTTCAAAATATATCTTCAGATGGAAAACAAACAGACTTAACTTTCACAGTTAAAAATGAAGATACAATTAAAACTGAAAAACTTTTAAAAAAAAATAAAAATATTAAGTTCAAAAATATTTTGATAAAAAAAAATGTTTCTAAAATATCTATAATTGGCGTTGGTATGATTACTACACCTGGGGTTACATACAGAATGTTTAAGGCATTAGCTAAGCAAAAAATCAATATTCAAGTTATATCAACATCAGAAATCAAAATTTCTGTTTTGATAGGCAAGCAACTAATAAGAAAAGCTGTTAATGCTCTTCATAAAGAATTTAATTTGTAAAAATGAGCATAAGACCATTTAGAGATATTAAAAGAAGAAAAACCAATATAATTAAAGTTGGCAAAGTAAACGTTGGTGGAGACAGCCCTATAAGCGTTCAATCTATGACTAATACTTTAACTAGTGATACAAAAAGTACGATAAAACAAATTCAAGAAATATCGAAAGCAGGTGCGGATATTGTACGTGTCTCATGTCCAGATACAGATTCTACAAAAGCTTTAAAAGAAATTTGTAAACATATAGATATTCCTTTAGTAGCTGATATTCATTTTCATTATAAAAGAGCAATAGAGGCAGCTGTGAACGGAGCTGACTGTTTAAGGATCAATCCAGGTAATATAGGTGATTTGAATAAAATAAAAGAGGTTATTAAATCAGCACAAGATAATAATTGTTCAATTAGAATTGGAGTTAATGCTGGGTCTTTGGAAAAAGACATTTTAGAAAAATTTAAAGAACCATGTCCTGAAGCTTTAGTAGAAAGCGCCTTGAGAAATATAAAAATTTTAGAGGATTTAAATTTTAAAAATTTTAAAATTAGCGTCAAATCATCAGATGTTTTTCTATCAGTTAAATCTTATAAGCAATTATCAGAAAAAACGGATTACCCTCTTCATCTTGGCATCACTGAAGCGGGAAGTTATATTCCAGGCAGTATTAAATCTGCAATAGGATTAGGCAATTTGCTGATGGAAGGAATTGGCGATACTATTAGAGTTTCACTATCAGATGATCCTGTTCAAGAGGTAAAAATTGGAAATGAAATCCTTAAATCTATCGGACTTAGAAATCGAGGAGTTAAAATTATATCTTGTCCTTCCTGTGCCAGGCAGGGATTTAAAGTCATAGATACTGTTAAAATATTAGAGGATAAACTTTCTCACATAGATGAACCTATAACGCTCTCTATAATTGGCTGTGTTGTAAACGGTCCAGGAGAAGCAGCATTTACAGATATTGGCGTCACAGGCGGTGGAAAAGAAAGCAATATGCTTTATTTAAACGGAGTTCAGACTGAAAAGTTGAGTAACAAAGATATCATTTCTAAAGTAGTTGATTTAGTTGAGCAAAAAGCAGAAGAAATTAAAAATAAAAATAGATGATACCTTTAGAAAAAGTAAAAAATATAATAGATAAGCATGCTAAGTTAGAAATAGATCTATCCGCAACCAACATTGATAAAAAAAAGTTTGCTGAAATGTCAAAAGAATATTCAGATTTAAATGAAGTGATTAATGATGCTAAATTTTATACATCGTTTCAAATCGAAAAAGAAGAATTAGAAAAAATCATTAACGATAAAGCAAGCGATAAAGATATGGTTGAACTTGCAAATTCTGAGCTTTTAGCGTTAATTTCAAAAAACGAAAAAGTTAAAAAAAAACTAACTATTTTTCTTTTGCCCAAAGACGAAGCAGATAAGAAAAATGCAATTTTAGAAATAAGAGCTGGAACAGGCGGTCTCGAGGCTAGTCTATTTGCTGCAGATCTATTTAAAATGTATGAAAAAATCTGTAATAACAAAAATTGGTCTCTTGAGGTTATAAGTATATCTAAAAGCGATGCGGGTGGTTTGAAAGAAGTGATAGCATCAGTAAAGGGAAAAAATATTTATTCAACTCTTAAATACGAAAGTGGAGTACACCGTGTCCAGAGAGTGCCTGAAACTGAAACACAAGGAAGGGTTCATACTTCTGCGGCAACAGTAGCAGTCCTTCCTGAAGCAGAGGAGATAGATGTTAAAATTGAAGAGAAAGATTTAAGAATTGATGTTTTTAGAAGCAGTGGGCCAGGTGGACAAAGTGTAAATACAACAGACTCAGCAGTTAGAATAACACATGTGCCTACAGGTATAGTCGTTAGCCAACAAGATGAAAAATCGCAAATAAGGAATAAAGAAAAAGGGCTAAAAATTTTAAGGGCAAGGTTATATGAGTTTGAAAGAAAAAAAAAAGACGATGAACGTTCAAAATATAGAAAAAGCAAAATTGGAACTGGTGATAGATCAGAAAGAATAAGGACATATAATTTTCCACAGGGTAGAGTTACGGATCATAGAATAAATTTAACTTTACATAAACTTAACGAATTTATGGAGGGTGAAATTTTTGATGAAATGATAGAAAATATAAACCTGCAAGCTCAAGAGGAGCTAATGAGCGCTAATTAAAATGCAAAATATAAATAATATTTTAAATATTGGATGCAAGCTCCTCAAAAATTCTTTAATCAAGAGCCCAAAACTTGACTCAGAAATCCTACTATCTCACGTTTTAAATAAAAATTTAAAAGAAATGATACTAGATTATGATTTTAGGGCTAAATATAATGATGTTAAAAAATTTAGATCTTTAATAAATAGAAGAATGACTGGAGAGCCAATTGCATACATTCTTAGAAATAAAGAGTTTTGGAAATATAATCTTTATGTAGATCAAAATGTTTTAATACCAAGACCTGATACTGAAATCATTATTGAGGAAATTCTTAAAATATTTAAAAAAAATCATAAGAAGTCAGTCCTAGACATAGGAACTGGATCTGGATGTATTATTATCTCTCTAGCAAAAGAGCTTCCAAAAATTTACGGAACAGCTATAGATATATCCAAAAAAGCTATAAATGTGGCTAAATTTAATGCAAAAATACATCAATTAAATAATAGAATAAAATTTTATAATTCATCTGTTGACAATTTTTTCAAAGGTAAATATGATTTAATCGTTTCTAATCCTCCTTATATTAACAATTTAAAAATAAAATATTTGGAAAAGGATATTGTTGGCTTTGAACCACTAGTATCATTAAAAGGAGGCCAAGATGGTGCTTCTGTATTGAATAAGGTGATTAAAAAATCTTCTAGTTTAATAAAGATAGGTGGAAAATTGGTATTGGAAATTGGGTATAACCAAAAGTATATAGTTATGGATTTATTAAAGAAAAAAAAGTTTTATATAAATAAAATTGTGAAAGACTACTCAAATAATGATAGATGTATCATTGCTACAAAACTGTAATTCTGAGATATGAGACCGTATAAAAATAACCACAAGAGGCAAAAGTTTAGAAATAATGGTGATAGAGGAATAAATAGAAATTTAGAAAATCAATCAATCGTCTCTAATGCTAATTTTCAAAGAAAGCCTCACAGAATTAATAATCAAAACGCATCTAGATTAATTGAAAAATATAATAATCTTGCTCGCGAAGCTTTATCAAGCGGTGATAAAATACTTTCTGAGAGTTATTATCAATTTTCAGATCATTATCTTAGAGTTCTTAATGAAAAAGAAAAAAATCAAAATTCAGATGGAAAATTTAGAGACAAGAAAGATAGTGAAAAATCTAACGATATCAAAAACGATAAAATTGAAGAAAAAAAAATAGCTACTAGTTGACGCCTGCAATTATTTCAGATTTTAAAACATTAATTTTTAATTTACTTACTTCAAACTGTTCTCTGGATTTATTTTTTAAAATTTTTCCTGATGGTAATTTCAAAGTTTGTGAATTTATTCGTTTACCATTGTGAATTACTTCATAATGTAAATGTGGACCAGTTGACTTTCCAGTTGATCCTACATAACCAATGGTTTGACCTTGTTTAACTCTTTTACCTTTTTTAATGTTTGCTGCAAACTTTGACATATGTGCATAAACTGTGATGTAAGATGAATTATGTCTTATTTTAACACAATTACCTCCACCGCCACACCAACTTGCTTTTATAACTACACCATCCCCCGAGGCCATTATTGGTGTTCCCATAGGTGCTGCAAAATCAGTTCCCTTATGCATTTTATTATAACCATCTATAGGATGTTTTCTCATTCCATAAGGAGATGAAAGGCGAGCACCATTTATTGGAGTTTTCATTAAAGCTTTTTTTACACTTTTTCCATTTATATCATAATGACCTTCGTCACCATTATCATTAAAATAATAAAATGCATTACTTTGATTACTTAAATTTAAGTCTGCAAATATTATATTACCCGTATTAAATATTTTTTTGTTCTCATCTTCATAAACTTCATAAACAATTTGATATGTATCATTTCTTCTTATGTCTCTTTGGAAATCAATTTGAAAACCATAAATTCTAGCAAATTCTACTATTACATTTGCTGGAATTTTATTTCTAATTGCACTTCTATACAAGCTTTGTGTAATTTTTCCCTCTTTATAAACTGTTTTCTTATTTAAGTTTGTTACAATATTTGTATATATAAATTCGTCAGACTTCATATCTCTAGTGAATAGAAGTTGCCGAGTTTTGCTGACAGGAAAAATAAATTTGGATATTTTATTATTTTCTTTATCAATTATGAAAGAAATTTTCTGATTTACTTTAAGAGTGAATTTTTTAAGTTTTGACTTCAACTCCTTATTAATCAAATTTGATTCATTATCCTTAATCTCATATTTTTTTAAAATACTGTTAATGCTCTCATTAGGTGCCACTATATGTTCTATTTTCAAATATTTGGGTGAAAAATTGTTAAAAATATTATTTAACGTTTTTTGAAAGTAAAGATTACTAAATACTTTTAAATATTCATTTTGTGCCTGTTTTTTTGAGGAATTGTATATTTGTGTTATCAAAATTGAAATTAATATAAGCAACAAGACGAAAAAAAATTCAAAATTTTTTAAAATACTAAAGTTTCTTGGCTTAAGATTTAATTTCATTATAATCACAATTAAAAATTCAATTTATATTATAATTTACGAAAAAACCGCAATTTTGCTAGCTTTTTTATCAATTTTTTTCACCCATACCGCTTGATTTACTTCTATTTTAGATTATAAGCGTCACACTTTCTCAATAAAAATATTGTGAACATTGAGTTTATTGCTCAATTAGTTGTGTTAATTGTTAGTTTTAAGAAGAGAAGTGTGGACGGTTAAGGTTACCAAAATTTGTCGTACACACTTCAACATTTATATAAATTTTATTCTTAGAATTTATATAGAAGCTAGTGTGCGCCGTTTTTAAACTTGAGAGTTTGATCATGGCTCAGAACGTACGCTGGCGGCACGCCTTATACATGCAAGTCGAACGAAGTAGCAATACTTAGTGGCAGACGGGTGAGTAACATGTGGGTATCTTCCCTTTGGTGAGGAATAACACGAGGAAACTTGTGCTAATACCTCATAAGTCTTTACGGAGAAAGCTTTATGCGCCAATGGATGAGCCCGCACTTGATTAGTTTGTTGGTGGGGTAATGGCCTACCAAGACTGTGATCAATAGCTGATTTGAGAGGATGATCAGCCACATTGGGACTGAGACACGGCCCAAACTCCTACGGGAGGCAGCAGTAAGGAATCTTGCACAATGGAGGAAACTCTGATGCAGCGATGCCGCGTGAGTGAAGAAGGCCTTTGGGTTGTAAAGCTCTTTCGTCGGGGAAGAAAATGACTGTACCCGAATAAGAAGGTCCGGCTAACTTCGTGCCAGCAGCCGCGGTAATACGAAGGGACCTAGCGTAGTTCGGAATTACTGGGCTTAAAGAGTTCGTAGGTGGTTAAAAAAGTTGGTAGTGAAATCCCAGAGCTTAACTCTGGAACTGCTATCAAAACTTTTTAGCTAGAGTATGATAGAGGAAAGCAGAATTTCTAGTGTAGAGGTGAAATTCGTAGATATTAGAAAGAATACCAATTGCGAAGGCAGCTTTCTGGATCATTACTGACGCTGAGGAACGAAAGCATGGGTAGCGAAGAGGATTAGATACCCTCGTAGTCCATGCTGTAAACGATGTGTGTTAGACGTTGGAAATTTATTTTCAGTGTCGCAGCGAAAGCGATAAACACACCGCCTGGGGAGTACGACCGCAAGGTTAAAACTCAAATGAATTGACGGGGACCCGCACAAGTAGTGGAGCATGTGGTTTAATTCGAAGATACGCGCAGAACCTTACCAACACTTGACATGTTCGTCGCGACTTTAAGAGATTAAAGTTTTCGGTTCGGCCGGACGAAACACAGGTGCTGCATGGCTGTCGTCAGCTCGTGTCGTGAGATGTTGGGTTAAGTCCCGCAACGAGCGCAACCCTCACTTTTAGTTGCCATCATTAAGTTGGGCACTCTGAAAGAACTGCCAGTGATAAGCTGGAGGAAGGTGGGGATGACGTCAAGTCCTCATGGCCCTTACGTGTTGGGCTACACACGTGCTACAATGGCATTTACAATAGGAAGCAAGATGGCGACATCAAGCAAATCCTAAAAAGATGCCTCAGTTCGGATTGCACTCTGCAACTCGAGTGCATGAAGCTGGAATTACTAGTAATCGCGGATCAGCGCGCCGCGGTGAATACGTTCCCGGGTCTTGTACACACCGCCCGTCACACCATGGGAGTTGGTTCTACCTTAAGGCAAAGCTTATAAACTTTGACCACGGTATAGTCAGCGACTGGGGTGAAGTCGTAACAAGGTAGCCGTAGGGGAACCTGCGGCTGGATTACCTCCTTTCTAAGGATAATTAAGAAAAATTTTCTTAATTTAAATATTTTACAGGATAATGTTGACCGTCCTCATTTCTCTTCTTTAAGAATTTAGTGTTTAAATTTAACTGAATAGGGCCGGTAGCTCAGTTGGTTAGAGCACACCCTTGATAAGGGTGGGGTCGAAAGTTCGAGTCTTTCTCGGCCCACCATTTTTTCTGGGGGGATTAGCTCAGCTGGGAGAGCGCCTGATTTGCATTCAGGAGGTCAGCGGTTCGATCCCGCTATCCTCCACCATAAACACTTAGCTATTTAATTTGTAAATATTTTATTATTATCAATATCTATATCCGATTGTTCGAATAGATGAACAATCAATGAATGTTCGAATAGATGAACATTCCAACAAAATTTGATTCAACACAGAATTTTTTTCTGTGCATAAATCAAGCGTTTAAGGGCGTGTGGCGGATGCCTTGGCACTGAAAGACGATGAAGGACGTGGTATACTGCGAAAAGTTTCGGGGAACTGTATGCAAGTTTTGATCCGAAAATTTCCGAATGGGGAAACCCACCACTTTATGTGGTACTTTAAACTGAATAAATAGGTTTAAAGAGAAAACCTGGAGAACTGAAACATCTAAGTAACCAGAGGAAAAGAAATCAATTGAGATTCCGTTAGTAGTGGCGAGCGAAATCGGAATAGGCCTGTAGGTATGTTAAAAAAATCTGAAAAGTCTGGAAAGGCTTGCCAAAGAGGGTGATAGTCCCGTAAGAGTAATGTTTAACATATTTCTTGAGTAAAGCGGGACACGTGAAATCTTGCTCGAATATAGGGGGACCACCCTCTAAGCCTAAATACTCTTCAGTGACCGATAGTGAACTAGTACCGTGAGGGAAAGGTGAAAAGAACCCCTATTAGGGGAGTGAAATAGAACCTGAAACCGCATGCCTACAATCAGTCGAAGCTCTTTTTAGAGTGACGGCGTACCTTTTGTATAATGGGTCAGTGACTTAATTTATTAAGCAAGCTTAAGCCATCTAGGTGTAGGCGTAGCGAAAGCAAGTCTTAATAGGGCGATTAGTTTAATGAATTAGACCCGAAAACGAATGAGCTTACCATGAGCAGGTTGAATGCAAGGTAACACTTGCTGGAGGACCGAACCAGTTGACGTTGAAAAGTCTTTGGATGACTTGTGGTAAGGGGTGAAAGGCCAACCAAATTCGTAGATAGCTGGTTTTCCGCGAAAACTATTTAGGTAGTGCGTTGAATAAATATGCGTTTAGAGGTAGAGCACTAAATGGGCTAGGGGGAAGAGATTCTTACCAAACCTAATAAAACTCCGAATGCTGAACGTAGTTCTTCAACAGACAGACTGTGGGTGCTAAGGTCCATGGTCGAGAGGGAAAAAGCCCAGACCACCAGATAAGGTCCCAAAATTGTGATTAAGTGTGAAAGGATGTGGAAATTCCTTAACAGCCGGGAGGTTGGCTTAGAAGCAGCCATCCTTTAAAGATAGCGTAACAGCTCACCGGTCTAATAGAGTTTCTGCGCCTAAGATGTAACGGGGCTAAAATCATATACCGAATCTGTGGGTTTATAAAACTTTCGAGTTTTATAAGCGGTAGCGGAACGTTCTGTAAGCCTGTAAAGGAATACCCGTGAGGGATTCTGGAGGTATCAGAAGTGCGAATGCTGACATAAGTAACGATAAATAAAGTGAAAAACTTTATCGCCGAAAATCCAAGGGTTTCTGCGCAAGGTTAATCCGCGCAGAGTTAGTCGGCCCCTAAGGCGAGGGCGAAAGCCGTAGTCGATGGGAACAAGGTTAATATTCCTTGACCAGATGGTAGTGACGGATTTTGTAAGTTGTAAATTCTTAATGGATTGAATTTGCCGCGAAAAAGTCCCAGGAAATAGCTCCATCATAAGACCGTACCCTAAACCGACACAGGTGGATTAATAGAGTATATTTAGGCGCTTGAGAGAATGATGTTGAAGGAACTCGGCAAAATGCTTCTGTAACTTCGGAATAAAGAAGACCATTTAGTAGGCAACTATTAAAAGGTGGCACAAGCCAGGGAGAAGCGACTGTTTATCAAAAACACAGGGCTCTGCTAACACGTAAGTGGATGTATAGGGTCTGACGCCTGCCCGGTGCTGGAAGGTTAATGCGATGGGTGCAAGCTCATTTCTGAAGCCCCAGTAAACGGCGGCCGTAACTATAACGGTCCTAAGGTAGCGAAATTCCTTGTCGGGTAAGTTCCGACCTGCATGAATGGCGTAACGATTTCTCCGCTGTCTCCAACATCAACTCAGTGAAATTGAATTCTCCGTGAAGATGCGGAGTTCGCGTAGTTAGACGGAAAGACCCCGTGCACCTTTACTGCAACTTTACATTGGTGTTAGGAAAAACATATTTAGCATAGGAGGGAGACATTGAAACTGAGGCGTCAGCTTCAGTGGAGTCGCCAGTGAAATACCTCTTTTGTTTTTCTTGACATCTAACTGATCGCCGTTATCCGGTATCAAGACATTGTATGGTGGGTAGTTTGACTGGGGCGGTCGCCTCCCAAATAGTAACGGAGGCGTGCGAAGGTAAGCTCAGAACGGTCAGAAATCGTTCGTAGAGTGCAATGGCATAAGCTTGCCTGACTGCAAGACTGACAAGTCGAGCAGAGTCGAAAGACGGTCATAGTGATCCGGTGGTTCTGAGTGGAAGGGCCATCGCTCAACGGATAAAAGGTACGCCGGGGATAACAGGCTGATACTGCCCAAGAGCTCATATCGACGGCAGTGTTTGGCACCTCGATGTCGGCTCATCACATCCTGGGGCTGGAGCAGGTCCCAAGGGTTTGGCTGTTCGCCAATTAAAGTGGTACGTGAGCTGGGTTCAGAACGTCGTGAGACAGTTCGGTCCCTATCTGCTATGCGTGTAGAAGAATTGAGAGGAGCTGTCCCTAGTACGAGAGGACCGGGATGGACGTACCACTGGTGGACCGGTTGTAGCGCCAGCTGCAGTGCCGGGTAGCTAAGTACGGACGAGATAACTGCTGAAAGCATCTAAGCGGGAAACTCACCTCAAAACTAGTTCTTCCTATAGAGCCGTGGTAGACCACCACGTTGATAGGCTGGGTGTGGAAGTGCGGTAACGCATGTAGCTGACCAGTACTAATAGCTCAATTGGCTTGATTTATGCACTGAAAAAGATTTTTTTTAACTCGAAAAATACTTCATAATAACTATTAAATAATTTTTAGAGCGATTTATTGATAATTTGGTTATAAATAGATAATGGATTTAGGAATTAAAGGGAAAAAAGCTTTAGTTACTGGTGGAGCAACAGGAATAGGATATTCTATTTGTAAAGAGTTAGCAAAAGAGGATGTAAAAGTTATCTTTACATCTAGGGATAAAATTTCATTAAAAAAATCTGAAAAAAATTTAAGAAAAATTAATTCTGACTGTTATGGTGTAGTTTGTGATGTAACTAAACCACAAGAAAGAAAAAAACTTTTCAAAAAATTAAAGAAAAAAGATAATCCAGATATTATAGTAAATAATGTGGGGGACACATTAAATATACTCGATCCTTATTGTAGTACTAAAGACTGGTTAAGATTATTCAATTTAATATTGGGTACAGCAATCGAAATAAATAATTTTTTTATTCCAAATATGAGCAAAAAAAAATGGGGTAGAATAGTAAATATCACTGCTGGAGCGAGTTATGAAAATAGTGGTCCAGTTCCATATTGTTCTCTAAAAGCTGCATTTAGTGCATATTCGAGAAGTATGGCAAGAGTTTTAGCAACTGAAAAAAAAAATGTTGTAATGTCAGCTGTTCTTCCTGGTTTGGTACTCACTGAAAGAGGTCACTGGGCGAAAGTTTTAAAAACCAGACCATCTCATGCTAAAAAATATTTAAAAGAACGAACAACTCTTCAAAGATTTGGCACTCCTGAAGAAATAAGTCCAATGGTTGCTTTATTATGCTCTGACAAGGCATCTTTCTGTGTTGGTACAGCTATACCTGTTGAAGGAGGACAAGCTCGGCACTTTTTTCAAAAGGTTAACGATTTTTAGTGAAAGATTTCATAACAATAAAAAAATGTGACATTTGCTCAAAGCAAAAATTAAAAAAAATTTTTTCTCTTAAAAAATTTCCTTTAACAGGAATATATCTAAAGAAAAATCAAAAGTTAAAAACTTTTAATAATGACTTTATGATATGTAAAAATTGTAACCACGGTCAACTTGGCAAACAGATAAATCCGAAATATCTTTATCAACAAACTTACACCCATCGTACTTCAAAAAGTCAACTTGCAATAAATATTAATAAAGATTTTTACCAAAAATTAAATAAAATAATAAAAAATAAAAAATTTAATTGTATATTAGAAGTTGGATGTAATGATCTGCTCTTAGCAAAAAAAATTAAAAAACATACGAAAAAAATAATTGGAGTGGATCCTATTTGGGGTGACAATATAAGAAATATTGATAAAAAGATTTCAATTCTTGGTGGATTTATTAATGATGACAAAGTAATTGATAAAATTAATAAAAAAACATTTAAAAATAAAATCGATTTAGTAATTTCAAGTCATACTTTCGAACACACTGATACAATAAAAAGATCTCTCCAAAAAATTCTTAAAATAGTAGATGATAAATGTTTATTTATAATTGAAACACCCTCTCTAGACTCAATTGTACGTAACGGTCATTTTGATCAAATATTTCACCAACATCAACATTATGTTTCAGAAAGATCAATCGTTGAACTTTGCAATAGACTTAAATGTCAATTAATTGGTTTTAAATATAATTACCAAATTTGGGGAGGGAACGTAATGTATATTTTTAAAAAAAATTTTAATAAAAAGTCTAAAAAAATTAGCAAAATAAAAAAAAAAATAGACCTTAAGGACGTAAAAGAAAAATATAAAAAATTCCAGATAGATTGTAGAGAAAAAATAACTTTTTTAAAAAAGCAACATAAAAATGTAATTGCATTTGGTGCTGCTCAAATGATGCCTATTTTGGCATATCATTCAAAATCAAATTTTTCCTTCTTAAAAGCTTTATATGATGATAATCCTCAAAGAATTGGAAAATATTTACCAAACATAAAACCAAAAATAACAAAAACAAATACTAGTAAGCTAAAAAATTCTTTTGTAATTATAACTGCCAATGAAATGTGTAGACCAATTATCAGAAAAATATCTAAATATAATCCCCTTAGAATTATTACTTGGTTTAATGATTTTTAAATTAATATTATGATTAAAACTACTGATATTATAGCCTCCTTTTTAAGGTCAAAAGGAATTAAAAAAGTTTATGGCGTTACTGGTGGAGCAGCTGTACACTTGTTTGACTCCTTTAAAAAAAAAAAATTTGAAATAATCTTTACTCATCACGAGCAATCTGCAGCTTTTGCTGTTTGTGGACATTACAAGCAAAATAACAGAATTGCAGTTTGTGCTACTACAACTGGCCCTGGTTGCACTAATGCTTTAACCGGAATTGCTGCCGCATGGCAGGATTCAATTCCAAGTATTTTTATTAGTGGCCAGGCAAGATCAAATCAGTTATCAATTAAAACTAAGACAAGACAAGTTGGAACACAGGAAATTAATTCAATCGATTTAGTAAAATCAATTACTAAATATGCAGTCATTTTAAATGAAAAAGATAATATAAATCAAATTCTTGAAAACGCATACAGCTTAGCTATTAATGGAAGACCAGGACCAGTTTGGATCGAGGTGCCTTTAGATTTGCAGCTCATTAAATTAAAAAATAAAAAGTTTAAAAATAAAACTGAAAAAATTGGTTTAGAAAAAAATGTTAAAGAACAAAAGAAAATAAAATCAGTAACAAATATGATTTTAAATTCAAAAAGACCATTAGTAGTTGCAGGAAATGGAATAGTAACCTCAGATACGTCACAATTATTCAAAAAATTTATAAAAAAATATAATTTACCATTTGTATGTACTTGGCTTGGATCAAATTTATCCTTATATGATAAGAATAATTATTGTGGTAGATTAGGTATCGCAGGACAAAGAGGAGCTAATATTATAGTTCAGAATGCAGATTTACTTATTATTTTGGGTTCTCATTTATGTCTACCTCAAACTGGCGTAAATACTAAAATTTTTTCTCCAAAATCAAAAAAAATCTTAATCAATATAGATAAGAAAGAATTTAAATCTTCTAAAATTAAATTTGATCAATTTATAAATATAAATTTAAAATTATTTTTTAAAGAAGCTTTAAAAAAAAAGATTATTAAAAGACAATATTTTAAAAAAAATACAATTTCACAAATTAAAATACTCAATGAAATTGATCAATCACATCAAACAGACTCAAAAAGAATTAATCAATATTATTTTTTAAGTAGACTAAATAAATTTTCTCATGGCAATGAAACTTATGTGATCGATGGTGGAGGGACCATTGTATATGGTTCATACCAAGCTTTAGAATTAAAAAAAAAACAAAAAATAGTTCATTCAGCAAGTATATGTGCAATGGGATCAGGTTTACCAGAGTCAATAGGTGCTGCAAAAAAACAAAGTAATGTGATTTGCTTGATTGGAGATGGAAGCTTGATGTTTAATTTACAGGAATTACAAACAATTAAGAGCAATAACTTGCCAGTAAAATTATTAGTTTTTAATAATAATGGGTATGTTTCCATAAGAGATACTCAAAGAGATTTTTTAAATTCAAAATTTTACGGATCTTCTGTTAAGGGCGGTGTTGAAATTGTTAATATTAAAAAAATTTCAAATACATTTAATTACATGTATCTAAAAGTTAAACATAAAAATGAAATCGATAAAAAAATCATTGAGTTTTTAAAATCGAAAAAACAATGTATAATGGAAATTTATATTAAACCAAATCAACCTATAGCGCCCAAGCAAATTTTTATAAAATCTAAAAAAGGAATTGGCACACCTACTGGACTTGATAACATGTATCCTTTTTTGAATTATAAAAAATATGTAAATTTTTAGAAATTACTTTTTATTATATCAGGAATAAGATCCTCTTGCCCAGCAACTAATTTTGCTTTACCAATTTTTTTATAAGATTTGTAAATATTTTTTTTATATTTAATTGAAAATTTGTCAATTTGTGGACAAAAAGGAGAAGGGATACCATAATAAGCACTTAATAAATTATTGTTTTCTATAAATATGTTTTCTTTATTAAATTTTTTTTTTAATCTTGCTTTAAAATAATTAGAAAGCAGAAATATTTTTTCTAAATTTAAATGCATACCTTTTAAATTCATTTTCTTAGCAATTGTTGCAAAAACTTCAAAATGAGTATTTCCTGCCCCTGCACCTAAGCCTCTTGTCGCAACATCTACTACATTTGCTCCATTTTGTATCGCTATTACGCTATTCCAGACTCCAACACTAAAATTATTGTGAGCATGTATTCCAAATTTAATTCCTAGTGATTTAATATTTCTAAAAATTTCATCAAAATGATACGGTAAAAAATATCCAGCTGTATCCATAAAGATTACTTGTTTAATTCCAAAATTTTTTAGTTCTTTTATAATCTCAATATATTTTTTTTTTTCATAGATTAAGTGACTCATCATTAAAACACACCAAGCCTCTTTATTTATTTTTTTACAATATTCAATCAGCTGATAAGTTAAATTATAATCTGGTGAATTAGCTCCTATCCTAAATATATCTACCCCCAGATCCGAGCATTTATCAATATCTTCATAAGTAGCAAAACCAGAAATAGCATGAACTGATAATTTAATTTTTTCTAAATTTTTTTTTGCTATATTAAGACTTTTTGAATAACTTGTTTTAGACCTCCCTATAGATATACTTGAGGCACCAATTCCATTTCCATGACCTATTTCACATATATCTACACCAGTTTTATTTAATAGTTTACAATATTTTTCTATAGTCTTAAGATCCATCTTATGGTTAATCGCATGGTTCCCATCTCGCAAAGTAACATCACTTATCAGAACTTTTTTCATAATTGCTTTTCTATCTTTCTATAAGCACTTCTTTAAGATTAAACAAAAAAACTTTTTATTTATTTGTTAATATATTTGCTGCCATATTTGTTATTATGTCTAGATTTCCCGCAAATTTAGGGAGATAGTCGCCATCACCTACAATTTCTAGTTTAATTTTAATAGTTTTTTTATTTAATAAACCCAAAAATTCAGCTTTGTAACCTTTTGCAAATGTTCTCATTTTATTATTAATTTTATTAACTAATTTTTTTATCTCAATTTCATTAGAGAGTTTTAAATTTTTTTTAAATTCTAAATAAATGGAATTTGACATATTTACCGGAGGTTCA
>CACHRP010000006.1 GCA_902582315.1 uncultured Pelagibacteraceae bacterium | reverse complement strand
CCTACTAATAAATCACATTCTGCAATTAATTTGTTTAAGTCGCATTTATCGCTAAGTTCAGGTATAATTTTATCACCAAAGGTATTAACCAATTGATCCAGTCTCTCTTGAGATTTATCTACAACATGAACTTTTGCTCTCATACCTGTTGCTATAATTGCTGCATTTTCTCCTACAACTCCACCGCCGAGTATTACAACATCTGCAGGGTCTCCTCCTGGAGCACCACCCAATAATACACCACGTCCCTTTTGATTTTTTTCTAAACAATGTGCACCAGCTTGGACTGACATTCTTCCTGCAACTGCACTCATTGGTGCTAATAATGGTAGTCTTCCATTATTGTCTGTCACTGTTTCATAAGCAATACAAACTCCTTTAGATTTAATTAAACCATCTGTTAACTCTTTTGCAGCAGCAAGATGTAAGTAAGTAAAGATAATTTGATCTTCTTTGATCATTTTAACTTCATTTGCTAAAGGTTCTTTTACTTTTACAATTATTTCAGAGTCATTAAATATATCTTCAGCTCTGTTAACAATTTTTGCTCCAGCATCTTGATACTGTTTGTTTTCAAAACCTGCTTCGTAACCACCATTATTTTCTACTAAAACTTCATGACCATTTTTGATGAGATCCTTAACGCTATCGGGTGTTAAACCAATTCTATTTTCTTGTGGTTTAATTTCTTTAGGAACACCAATTTTCATATTCCTCCAAATGAAAATTAATTTTTTTTGCTCTTAGAGTAGTTTGTTATGCCTGTTCTTAATTTTTCTATAATTTCATCAATATGTTTTTTTTCAGAAATAAACATTGGAGCTATTATTAGGCAATCTCCAGTAGCTTTAAAGTTAACACCTGCTTCATAACAGTGTTTGAAAGTTGTAAGACCTGCTACGCCAGGCTTTTTATCCATTTTAATATCAATTCCGCCCATCATTCCATATCCTCTTATATTGTCTACAACATCAATATCTTTTAATGAGAATAAACCTTCTTGGAAATAAGGAGACATTTCTTTTGCTCTTTTAAAAATATCATCTTTCTCAATAATATCTTGTACTGCAAGAGCTGCTGCAACTGAGATTGGAATCCCAGAATAAGTATAACCATGAAATAACTCTATTGTACCCTTTGGTGCATTATCTACTATACCATCGTAGATTTCATCTTTGCAAGCAACTACACCCATTGGACTTATTCCGTTTGTTGTAGCTTTTGCCATAGTCATAATATCTGGTGTAACACCAAACTCTTGTGAACCAAAAGCAGAACCCATTCTTCCCCAGCCAGTAATTACTTCATCAAAAATTAAAAGTATTCCATGCTTGTCACATATTTCTCTTAATCTTTGCAAATATCCTTTTGGTGGAACAAGTGTTCCAGTAGAACCTGCAACTGGTTCTACAATACATGCAGCAATATTTTCTGAACCAAAGTTTATGCAAATTCTCTCTAAATCATCTGCCATTTCAGCGCCTGTATCTGGTTGGCCGCTTACAAACTTATGCTCTGGTAAATGAGTATGCCTCATATGCAAAACACCGGGCATTAATACACTTGCAAATGTTTTTACGTTATTAATCATTCCACCAACAGAGGTAGCGCCAATATTCATGCCGTGGTAAGCTCTCTCTCTACCAACAAATCTATATCTGTGGCCCTCACCTCTTGCTTTGTGATAAGCAATAGCAATTTTGATTGCCGTTTCAACTGCTGTAGATCCACATATCGTATAAAATATTTTATTTAAATTTCCCGGTGTATGTTTTGAAATTTTTGTTGCTAAGTCGAATGATCCACCAAAACCTTGTTGGAAAGGTTGACAATAATCTAATACATTTAATTGATTTGTAATTGCATCAATAATTTCTTTTCTACCATGGCCTAAAGGATTGCAGAACAATCCTGAACTTGCGTCTATCATGGTTTGGCCTTCGTGATTTTTTAGATAACAACCTTTAGCTTCTGTAATTAGTCTAGGTCTTTCTTTAAAATCTTTATTAGATGTAAACGGCATCCAATGTTCGTTGAGAGAATTGGGAATTTTTGTTTTATTATCTGTACTCATAATTTTTGTAGATATTTAGTTTCTAGACTAATTATTAATTTTTAACTAGAAAATTTTCTTAGTTTAACACTTAGATAAAATTATACAACCTTAGATTGTTTAATCAAATTCTGAAGCTTAAATTAAACTAAATGATCATTTACATCAGTTTAATTTTGAATTTAAATATACATATAAATAATAATGAAAAAGGGGAAAAATGAAAAAAATAATTAGTTTTCTTCTAGGTTGTTTTGTTGCTTTAAACTTAACTATTTCTACTGCAAATTCTGCAGCAAATGAAGTTAGAGTAGCTTACTTTCTAGAATGGCCAAGTCCAAATTTAGAGGACATGATGAAAAAAAACTTTGCAAAAGCACTTGGTGTGCCAGTTAAATGGACTAACTTCACAAATGGTGGAGCTATGACAGATGCAATGCTAGCAGGTGACATTGATATTTCTTATTCTCAAGGATTAGTACCTTTTATAAACGCTGTTAAATCTAAAGCACCAATCAAGCTTGTAGATATAGCAATGGAATATGGAATGGGTGGAACAACTTGTGTAACATCTAATGCATCCGGTATTACAAAAGCAAATGCTACTGAATTAGAAGGTAAAAAAGTTGCTGTTCCGTTAGGAACAATGGCTGAGTATGTTTTCGATGAAAGTATGAAAGTAGTCGGTGCTGATAGAAAAAAAATGGATATCATTCAAATGGATCCTGAAGAAGGGGCTGCTGCTTTAGTAAGCGGTGATGTTGTGATGGCATGTTTATTTGGTGGTAACTCTATTAAAGCTGCAACTGCGGTTGGATCTAGATTACTTACTGTTCAAGAAGCAAGAGATGCTGGAATACTTGGAATAGATATTACTTCAGTAACTACAAAGTTTATGAAGGAAAATCCTGGTATGCTTAGAACTTTTATTGAAGTAACGCATGAAGCAAATGCAAGATATAGAGCTGGAAAAAGTGATATGAATGCAATGTCAAAAGCTTCAGAAATGAAAGTTGCTGATATGAAAGAAACTTTAAGTGGATTCAAATTTCTAACACCTGAGGAAACTAAACAGTCTATGGAAAGTGGAAATCTTGATGCATTCCTTAAAGGAATGGGAACACCAAGAGGAAACGTAGATACTAGTTTCTTGCCTCTATAATTTGAAGGTAAATTAAAATTTAATAGGCGCCAATTTTTTAAATTGGTGCCTATTTTTTTTATTTAAATTTTTATATAAAGCATTTATGAGCGATCTTGTTTCTCAAAATTTAAATATGATTTTCAAATCTCCAAAAGGAGAAACCGTTCATGCATTAAAAGATTTAAATTTCACAATAAAAAAGGGAGAGCTTTTAACTGTTTTAGGTCCCTCAGGTTGTGGAAAAACTACACTTTTAAACATTGCAGCAGGCTTCATAAGACCGACATCTGGAACTATTACATTGGGTAGAAATGAAATTAATGGACCAGGAGTTGACAGAGGCATGGTATTTCAACAAGGCGCATTATTCGAATGGTTAACAGTTGCTGAAAACGTAAACTTTGGACTTAGAATGAAAAAAGAAGATCCTGTTTCAACTGCTAAAAAAGTTGAAGAGTGGTTAGAAATAGTTGGTCTTAAAGGTTTTGGTAATACTCCTACTTATCAATTATCAGGCGGGATGCAACAAAGAGTAGCTCTTGCAAGATGTTTAATTAATGATCCAGATTTAATTTTGATGGATGAGCCTTTAGGGGCACTTGATGCTTTAACAAGAGAAAAAATGCAGTCTCTAGTTTTAAAAATTTGGAAAGAAACTGGAAAAACAATTATTTTAATTACTCACTCGGTTGAAGAAGCATTGTTACTTGGTGAAAGATTATATGTGATGGCTCCAAGACCAGGAAGAATTCATAAAGAATACAATCTTCCTTTTGCAGAAATGGGTTTGAAAGAAGATTTAAGAGAAATAAAAAAAAATAAAGAATTTTCACAAAAAAGAGAAGAAATCCTTGAAATGATCTGGAACATGGAAGAGGAAATTATGGGGAAAGATAATTAAATGTTAACTCAAATATTAACTTTTCTAATATTCTTCGCTGTAGTTGGTTGTATTCTATATGGACGAAGATTAATAAGGATTGAAAAAGTAGATGCAGTATTTGGAAATCCCGAAAGAGCTTTAGGTGGTACTCACTGGGTAATTGTTGGAAGTAGCTTTTTACTTTTAATTTGGCTCTATTATTCTTGGGATATTGCTAAAGGATTTTATCCAAAATCTGCAAATGAACTGTGCCAAGTTGCAAAAGTGAATGACTCTCTTCTCGGATTGAAATATCAATTCCCGATTGAGCAAAGAGAGTTCAAAAGCACTTCACAAATCAAAAAAGAGAATAAAAATTTAAAATTAATTCAAAATGAAATTCAAAATTCTGAGGAACTAAATAGCCAACAAAAAACAATACTAATTAGTTACATAAGTAAAACTAATCAACTCATCCCATTACTTACAAATGAAGATTTATTAGAAATTGAGACCAAACTAAAAATAGATGATATCACTGGAAAAATTAATCTATTAACTGAAAATTTCCAAAAACCTGATTACCCGTTTGAAACTGAGCAAGAGTTCAATGAAAGACTGAAAGCTGTAGATGAAGAAGGTGGTTGGGGTATTACTAAAGTAGATGCTGGGTCAGGATCTATTGAAAATACGTTAGAGGTGCCTTTGGTGCCTGCAACAAATAGGGGTTTAAAATTTCATGCCGCTGCCCAAGAATTAAATTTAATAAGTGATGAATTTTTTAAGTTAAGAAATCATAACCCTCAATTTAAAAGCAAGATTAAAGAGCTAAAAGAGGAAATTAAATCTTATAGAAAAGGCTTAAGTGATAGTGAGGAAGTTGCTTCAACATACGCAAAGAATATTGTAAAGATTGCTAGAAGAATTGAATTTGCAAGCATCTATCCTCCGAATTCATTAGATAAGATGCAGGCAGCAATTGTCAAATTTGATAATGCTCAAAAAAAAGAACAAGGTGGATTGAGATTAATCGATATTTTATTATTTCCTGCTGGAACTATCGTTGCTAGTGGGCCTAGTTGTTCAGAACAAGGATCAGGTAGATGGCTACCTAAACCATCCGATACTTTCAATAAATTCATATTAATGTCAAAACCAAGTGTGGGTTACAAAGATATTCCTCTATTGTGGATACAAATGGTTGATGTGAGCAAAATGATAGGCTTCATTTTGCCAGACTGGATTGCAGACGTTTTACCGGGTGAATATCCTGTTCATACTAAAGATGGAATAGTAAAACAGAACTTCAAAGGTGGAGTTCTAAAAATTGTAACTGGTGATTTTAATTTGTTTAAAGTACCTGTGCCTTATGGACATATTTGGGATTCTTTTTTAAGAGTTTTTCTTGGATTAGTTTTTGGAATATTAATTGGTGTACCTCTTGGTCTATTTATGGGATTAAATAGATTTGCAAAAGGATTTTTTGATCCTTTAATTGAACTTTACAGACCTGTTCCTCCACTCGCATGGGCCCCACTTATTATTTCGGTTTTAGGAATTGATAATACAGGAAAAGTTTTTTTACTATTTATGGTATCATTATCAATAATGATAATCTCAGCAAGAGCGGGAGCATCAGGGACTCAATTATCTAAGATACATGCTGCTCACTCATTAGGTGCTTCAAAAAAACAAATATTAAGACATGTAATATTTCCAAATTCCTTACCCGAAATACTCACGGGTATAAGAGTAGCAGTTGGTATGTGCTGGGGAACGTTGGTAGCTGCTGAATTTTTAGCAGGAACAACAGGAATAGGGTTCGTTGAAAATGTTGCAAAAAAATATTTTCAATATGAAGTTATATGGATAACTATTTTTATTATGGGAATGTTAGGTCTTTTGTTTGATGTAACACTACGTAAAATAATCGATAAAACTATTCCATGGCGTGGAAAAGGCTAGGAATCCATGCGATTTTTTGATTGTACAACTTATTTTGATGAAGAGCTAATGATGGATGTACGATTTAATTTATTAGATAAATTTGTAGAAAAATTTATTGTTGTTGAATCAATTTATTCACATAGTGGGATTAAAAAAAAATTAAACTTCAAAATAAATAATTATAGTAAATTTAAAGATAAAATAGTTTATCTCGTAATTGAAAACGAACCAGAGGGTATTCTACAACTCAAAAATGATAAAAACGACTCGGCTATTAAAAGAATTAATAGTTTAAAAAGAATAGAACAGTCATATAATTTCATGTTCAAGGGTATCCAAGACGCAAATGATGAAGATATTATTTTGTTAAGTGATAATGATGAGATACCAAATTTAAAAAAATTAAGCAGTAATTTTCCAAAACAAAAGATTTTAATTTTTGAACAACTTCTTTTTTATTACAAGTTTAATTTGTACTATGACTATATTCCTTGGTATGGAACAAAAGGCTGCAAAAAGAAAAAACTAAAATCTTTTTCGTGGTTAAGAAATTTAAAAAATAAATCATACCCTTTTTGGAGAATTGACACCTATTTTTCAGACTTAAAATCTACAAACGTAGAAATAATTAAAAATGGTGGTTGGCATTTTACTAATATTAAAACCCCAGAACAAATATATGAAAAATTAAACAATTATGGACATCATAATGAATTTGAGAGTTCAGGAGTAACATTAGACAATATAAAGGATCATATTAAAAAAAAAGTTGTTACATATAATCATAAGGCAGATCAATCCAAACAGGATAAATATAATTTTGAGTATAAATTAAAAAAAGTTGATGAAGCTTTACTACCAGATTATTTGATAGAAAATAGAGATAAGCTCAATAAATGGTTTGATTAAGCTATTGATATAAATCTCTTAACAAAATATATCTAATTATATGTCAATATTATTTGCCAATCCTCCATGGTGGGAAGGAAAAGAAAGTAGAGGATTATTTAGAAAAAAAAGGTGGAGAAGAGGTGTTAGAGCTGGATCAAGATGGCCATTTACATTTTTAGGAAGATGCACTCCCGATAATTCTAGAGCTAAAGATTACATGCCCTATCCATTTTTCTTAGGTTATGCGACTACTTATGCAACTAAAGAAATTGGAAAAAATAGAGTTTTTTTTAGAGACAGTATTGCTTTATCAGAGTCGTATAAATCTTTTTATAAATATCTAGACGAAATAAAAAATAAAATTGAATACTTGCTTATTGAAAGTGCTACTCCATCATGGGATCATGATTATAAACTAATTAAAACAATTAAAGAAAAATATCCACACTTAAAAATTATAGTAGCTGGTCCAATTTCAACATCTGGTGAAAAATGGGACAGTAATATTGTACATGCAGTTGTAAAAGGTGAATACGAAAAAAATGTAATGAAAGTATTAGCTGGTGAAAATGGTGTTTTAAACCATGATCTTCTTACAAAAGATGAGATGAATTCTGCACCGTTTCCATATTATGACAAAATGATTTACGATAAGTACTTTGATGGTAATCCAATACCTATGCACAAGCTTCATCCGCAAGCACATATATGGAGTAGTAGAGGCTGCCCCTTCAAATGTATTTTTTGTGTATGGCCAGCAGCAATGACGGGAAATGACCCACACGGTGACGGTAAGAGGTCAGTAAGACAATACACTCCAGATTATATTAAAAACTTAATAAAAGATTTAACGGGTCGATATAAATTTAACGCAATATACTTTGATGACGATACTTTTAATATTGGAAATAAGCATACTGAAAATATGTCAGAAGTTATGTCAAAATTTGACATCCCTTGGTTTGCAATGTGTAGAGCAGACACATCAAAGAAAGAAACATGGAAAAAAATGTCAGATAACGGGTGCCAAGGAGTCAAGCTTGGTGTTGAGTCTGGAAGCCAAGTTGTTGTAGATAAAATTGTTAATAAACACCTTGATTTAAAATATGTGCAAGAGATAGTTTCTCATATTAGATCTTTAAATATGTCTGTTCACGGAACTTTTACATATGGCCTTCCTGGTGAGACAAAAGAGGATATGATAAGAACAAAAAAATAATTAATCTTAGTGTGTCTATTGAAGTTTCATTTTATATTCCTGTTTTCAATGGTGAAAAAACAATTCAAAATTGTTTAGACTCAATATTGAATCAAAGTGTTAAGGTAAATGAAATAATTGTCATAAATGATGCATCCAAAGATAGTACCAAAAATATTTTGGAAAAATATTCTACAATTAAAATTATCGAGAATGAAAATAATAAAGGGCTTGGATATTGTAGAAATATTGGAATTAAAAACTCTAAAAATAATATTGTAGCAAGTATTGATGCCGATGTAGTTTTAGATAAATTCTGGTTGGAAATTTTGCTAAATGAAATAACAAGAAATGACATAAAAATGTGTGGAGGTAATATGATCGAAAAATTAATTAACAACGAATGTAATCTTTGGAGAGCAAAACATTATAGCCAAAATTGGGGAAACAAAGATCTTTTAAATCCACCATTTTTATATGGCTGCAATACAATACAAACAAAGGAATTATGGGATAGAATTGGTGGTTATAACGAAAATTGTACTACGAATGGAGAAGACATGGAGTACTCAGCAAAAGTAAGACAACAAAGCAATGCAAATTTGTATTACTCTTCAAAAGCAAAGTGTTATCATTTGCAGAATGATGATCTTCAAACTTTGAGTGAAAGAGTATGGAGGTATCACTCTCTCGGATATAAAATAAAAAAACCCTCAACAATTAGGTTTTTAAAACTATCTGTTAAACAATTAAAATTTTTATTAATTAGAATATTTAAAGATATAAGAAAATTAGACTTTAAAGATTTTCGTCTAAATATGATGGTATTCTTTAATTTTGTGAAATTAGAATTTTTAAATACTTTCAATACAAAAATAAAATAATTATTTATTATAAAATATTGTTCTTTTTTCTATTATGATCTTATCTTTAAATTTATCTTCTAAGAACTTGTTTAATAAAGGATATTTAATACTTAATGGCAAAGACCAATTATCAGTGGTTCCTCCAGTAATGATAAAGTTTGAGGAATTTAATTCACTAACTAAATTTTTTTGGTTCTTCTCTGATCCCACTGACCAAAAAAAATAATATTTTGAACAACTGGGTTTTTTTAACAAATAAAGTAGAGCTGAGTCATTTGAAAATAACTGAATGCATTTTTCATTTTTTAATATTTTTGAGGCTTGTTTAATAAAAAGTTGATCCCCATTATTTAAAAATTTACTATCCTCAAATTTAACATAATTTAAAAATCTATCATTATAGGTAATTATATTTTTAAAATTTGATTTAGTAGAAATTAAAAAAATTATAAATATAAAAGGCATCAAGTAGAAAGATTTAAAATTTTCAAATAACTTAAGATTTAATTTTGATAAAAAAAACAGACTATAATTTGTAATCACAATAATTAAAAAAATTGCTGGAAAACCATAAGATTGTTTTAAATGTGGCCCATCTGATCTCCCCAAAGAGTAAATGTAACTTAAAAAACAAATAATGCTTAAAAATAATAAAATAAAATTAAATTTATTATAATTACCTTCATTAGTCTTATTAAACATAAAATTCATAGAAAAAATCAAACAGAAGATAATAGTAAGAATATTTTTAGTTGCTCTCCATGAATTTTCTTCATCTGAAAAAGGCGTTGGATGTATAATACCATGGACATAATTTAGTTCCTTCAAAACTAGATATGTATTTTTTATAAAATAATTAAATTCGTTGTTTGTAAAATAAAATATAGACCAAAATAAAATTACAGAAAAAACAATATACAAAATATCTTTAAATCTTTTATTTAAAATAAGAAATAGAAAAAAAAATATTAAAAATAAACAAAAAACTATTCCTCTGTCTATGCTCCATAAAAAAACTAAAACACTCAATAAACCCAAAATTAAATTTGAAATCAGAGAACTTTTATTTAAAGATCTTATTATGACAATTAATGATAATAAAATAGGTATTTCTCTAAAGTGTATATTGTCAGTACTATATAAATTATAATTGATTAAACTTAAACCTACCAAGCTAGTAACTAAAAAAAAAATTAATCTATAATTTAAATTAAACTTAATATTTCTAGTTACTTCGAAGAAAAAAACTACTAATAAAATTTTTGTTATTAAAATATAAACGATATCCAAAAATCTCATTAAACCAATTGACTCGTTATTAAACATTTGCCAAATGAACTTGGTACCAATTGTTTCATATATAATTCCAATGGTGACGTATGAACCACTCCACAAACTATCATCTAACAAACTTTTGAAAGCTGAACTCAATCTTTGGCCTTCATGATAAATATCAATAGGATGTGTTGAAAATGTTAATGATAAAAATTCAGTAGCCAAATAAATTATCAAAAAAAATAGTAAAAAATAGATCTTTTTTTCAGAATTATAACTTTCATCTTTAATTTTTAATCCAGTCAAAATATTTGAGAAAGGTATTTTGAAAATAATTTTTTTGCTAATTAAAAAAACTACTAAAGGTATAAAAATGAATATTAAATATTTAATTACATCATTTAACGGACTATAATTATTTAAATAATATTCTCCAATGATGTCATACCTATTTATTGGGAATTTAATAAATGACCAAAGCTGGGAGCAAATGAAAATTGATAAAATACAAAGAGTAATAACAAAAATATATTTTTTTTGAAATTTCATAAATATTTGTTTAAAACCGATATATGTCTTTATCAATAGTAATTCCAGTCTATAATGAAGATAAGCAATTACATAATACTGTTAAAAAAATTAACAAAATTAGTAAAAGAATTAAAGATTACGAGATTGTTTTTATTGATGATTTTAGTACGGATAATACTAAGCAAATTATAAAAAAATCAATCAGATCTAACAAAAAAATTAAGTACTATAAAAATATTAAAAAAGGTCTAGGCTCTGCTATAGGATTGGGGATAAATAAATCAACAAAAAAATTTGTTTGTATATTCATGTGTGATAACTCAGATGATTTAAGTGATTTAATGGAGTATTATAAGATAATTAATAAAAATAATTTAGATGCAGTTCTGGGCTCTAGATTTCTAAAAAATTCTAGAATAACAAATTATCCTATTTTAAAAATGGTATTAAATAGAATTTTTAACTACATTGTTAAGATAATATTTCTATCAAATTATAATGATTTTACTAATGCATTTAAAATTTATAAAAAAAAAACCCTTAAGGAATTAATGCCTATAGTTTCAGATCACTTTAATGTTTTTCTAGAACTTCCATTAAAAATTATTATAAGAAAATATAAATATAAAATTATTCCTATTAGCTGGAAAGGTCGTAAAATTGGAGTTTCTAAGTTTAAAATTAGTGAACTAGGTTCAATGTATATATTTACTCTTTTATATTGCTTCATAGAAAAAATATTATTAAAAAAAAGATAGTTACATGAAAGTTTTAATTACAGGTGGATGTGGTTTTGTTGGATCCAACGTTGCAATTTTTTTAAAAAAGAGAAATTTTTCAGTAAGTTCATTAGATAATCTATCGAGAAAAGGATCTTTATTTAATTTAAAATTATTAAGACAAAGTAAAATAAAAAATTATAAAATAGATATTGGCAATTATAAGAAAATAAAAAAAATCCCTAAATTTGACTTGATTATTGATTGTTGTGCTGAGGCTGCGGTTGAGGTATCAAGAGATGAATTAGACAGGGTGTTTGATACCAACCTGGTCGGTACACTTAATATTTTAAAAAAAGCAAAAAAGGATAAATCAAAAGTTATATTTTTATCTTCTAGTCGTGTTTACCCAATAGAGTTATTAAATAAATCTTATAAGTTTAAAAGTTTTAAAAAAAGTATAAACACCAAAAAAAAAATAAATGAAGATAGTTCTATCCAGGGAGCTAGAACAATCTATGGGTTTACTAAATTAGCATCAGAAATGTTAATTGAAGAATTCGGTTATGCATATAATATTAAATATATCATTAATAGGTGTGGTGTAATATCTGGTCCTTTGCAATTTGGCAAACAAGATCAAGGGTTTGTCAGTCATTGGATTTGGAAACATATAAATAAATCAAAATTATCCTATATTGGTTATGGTGGGCACGGAAACCAAACCAGAGACGTTCTTCATGTTGAAGATTTATGTAATTTATTAATACTTCAAATTAAAAATATTTCAAAAATTTATAACAAACTTTTTGTAGTTGGTGGATCAACAGCCAGCTATACATCGTTGAAAAAATTGACATTTATTTGCCAAAAAATTACAAAAAATAAAATATCATTAACAAAAAAACCCAAAACGTCTATTTATGATATCCCTTGTTATATAAGTGATAATAGTAAAGTTTCAAAAGTATATAAATGGAGACCAAAAAAAAACATTTATAGCATAGTTAAAGATACGTATATATGGTTATCTAAAAACAAAAAAAATATAAAAAAGTACTTTTAGATGTCTATTGTCATAATCACAGGCTCCTCTGGGCTGGTTGGATCTGAAGCGGTAAATTTTTTCTGTGACAAAGGTTTTGACGTAATAGGAATTGATAACAACCTTAGAAAATTTTTTTTCGGACGAGACGGATCTACTCTATGGATAAAAAATAATCTTATTAAAAGAAATAAAAAATTTAAAAATTTTAATATTGACATAAGAAATTTTAATGGACTGGAGAAAATTTTTAAAAAATATCGTAAAAATATATCTTTAATTATACATTGCGCTGCACAACCATCTCATGATTATGGAAAAAAATTTCCAGTTTTAGACTTTAACGTTAATGCTACTGGAACTTTAAATCTATTAGAATTAACAAAAATATATTGTCCTAATGCGCCATTCATATTCACATCTACAAATAAAGTATACGGAGATAATCCAAATAAACTCTCAATAATTGAAACTAAAAACCGATGGGAGTTAAAAAAAAATAATAAATATTATAATGGTATCGATGAAAAGTTTTCAATTGATCACTGTACACATAGTTTTTTTGGTGTTTCAAAAACCTACGCTGATTTAATAGTACAAGAATATGGGAAAAATATTGGACTAAAAACAGTCTGTTTTAGAGCTGGCTGTATAACTGGACCAAATCATAGTGGTGCGAAGCTTCACGGATTTTTATCATATTTAGTTAAGGTAACATTAGCTACAAGAAAATATTCACTTATTGGATATAAAGGAAAACAAGTAAGAGATAATTTACATAGTTATGATTTGGTAAATTGCTTTTGGGAATTTTTTAAAAAACCAAAGAGAGGAGAGGTTTATAATATTGGTGGTGGTAGATATTCTAACTGTTCTATTTTGGAAGCTTTAGATTTAGTAGAAAAAATATCTAATATTTCAATTAGTAGAAATGTGGTTCGTATTCCTCGAATAGGTGATCATATCTGGTATATTTCAAATTTAAAAAAATTCAGAAACCACTACCCTAAATGGAAGCAGAAATATAATACAAAAAAGATTCTAGGAGAACTAATTGAAAGTTTCAGCTAAAGTTTTAAAAAAAAAATTAATATACATTTTTAAAAAATATTCACTTAGCAGTACACATGCAAAAATATCTGCTGAAGCAATAATAAAAGCAGAATTAGTTGGAGCACAATCACACGGATTATCAAGATTAAAAATGTATTGTGATAGAATAAAAAAAAATTTAATTAATAGAAAACCAAAAATTAAAATAAAAAAAATTTCAAAATCGGCTTCGTTGATTGATGCGGATAATTCAATAGGATTTGTAAGTGGCGACATAGGTATAAAACAAGCAATTAAAAATGCAAAATCCTCTGGTATTGGAATTGTAGCTGTTAAAAATAGTGGTCACTATGGATTATCAAGCTTTTATGCAGAGCAAGCAGTAAAAAAAAATTTATTAGTTCTATGTTTTACAAACGCGCCTCCAGCACTAGCACCCCATGGTGCAAAAAAAAGTTTATTTGGCACCAATCCAATATGCTTTGGTAGTCCTACGGGTAATAATGTCCCTTTTATATTAGATACATCCATGTCAAAAGTTAATAGAGGCAAGATAAGACTTGCTAAAAAGATGAAGACAAAAATCCCAGAAGGTTCTGCTTTGGACAAAAATGGAAATCCAACTACAGATGCTTTTAAGGCTCTTGCTGGAGTGCAGTTACCTATTGCAGGATTTAGAGGATCTGGTTTGGCGTGGATGGTAGATATTTTGTCAGGTGTTTTAACTGGGGCTAGTCATGGTGGAAAAGCAAAAGATCCTTTTGATGATTTTTCTGGACCTCAAAATATTGGTCATTTATTTATAACTTTTAAATCAAATCTTTTTTTGAGTAATTATATTGCAAGAATTAAACAAAATTTAAAAAGAGTAAAAAAACTCCCGAAAATAAAAGGTGTAAAAGATATTATGTACCCTGGTCAAAATAAATATAAAAGATATAAAAAAAATATGAATAAAAAAATTAATATCCCACATGAAATATTGAAAGATATTAATAGTCTATGAAAATTTTAATAAATTTTCTAATTATTTTTTTTATATCAATAAATTTAAACGCTTCAGATTTTACTCTTAAAAAAATAACTAATTTAAACGAACCATGGGGATCTACGTTTTTAAATAATAATGAATTACTAATTACAGAAAAATCTGGAAAAATTTTAATTGTTAACTTGAAGAACCAAAAAAGTAAAATTATTAACCATAATCTTAAAGTTTTAGAATACGGTCAAGGAGGATTGCTAGATATTATTTTTAGAGACAATATAGTATGGGTTTCATATTCTGAGGATAGAGGTAATTACAAAACTAGTACCTCTATTGCTAGAGGTGATTTTAATAGAAACAACATAATATTTGAAAATATATTTCAAGCTTATCCACCAATTGATTCTCCTTATCATTTTGGATCAAGGCTAGCCATAAAAGGTGATTATTTATTTGCCTCAGTTGGTGAGAGAGGTCAAGGAATGATTGCTCAAGATGCTTCAAAGCACCCAGGGAGTATAATTAGAATTCATATTGATGGTAAAATTCCTATAGATAATCCAAAATTTTTAGACAAAAAAGATTGGCTACCAGAAATATTTCAAATTGGAGTAAGAAACCCTCAGGGACTTACCTTATCGCCATTTGATCAGAAAATTTATATTAGTAACCATGGAGCGAAAGGTGGAGATTGGTTTGGAGAGGTAAAAAAAGGTGAAAACTATGGTTGGAAAATTTTAGGATGGGGAGGAACAAATTATTCAGGAACTAAAATTGGTCCTAAATGGAAACCAGGTTTCACAAAAGCGATTCAGTATTGGGTTCCATCAATAGCAACTAGCGCGATAACTATTTATAAGGGAGAAGAATTTAAAGAATGGAATGGTAATGCTTTAATTACTTCTTTAAAAGATATGTCTCTAAGAAAATTAGATTTTACTAATTTAGAAAGTGTTAAAGAAGATATCATTTTTCAAAGAAAAATTGGAAGAATAAGAGATATTCAAGTTCATCCTAAAAATGGTAAGATCTATTTTTTAAGTAAAGAAAGTTTATGGGTAATGGAAAAAATATAAGTTTATGAATTATGATTATTTGATAGTTGGTGCTGGATCTGCGGGATGTGTGCTTGCTAATAGGTTGTCAGAAGATAGTAAAAATAAAGTTGCAATTTTTGAAGCTGGTGGTTCAAGCGATATTTGGAAAGTAAAAATGCCCCTTGCCCTCCTTTATACTATGCATGATCCAAAGTATAATTGGAAATATTATTCAGAACCAGAACCTTACCTTAATAATAGAAGAGTTTTTTGTCCAAGAGGTAAAATGATTGGTGGTTGTTCCTCTCATAATGGAATGGTTTTTGTAAGAGGAAATAAAGACGATTACTCAAGGTGGGAAAGTTTTGGTTTAAAAAATTGGTCATATGAAAAAGTTTTACCTTATTTTAAAAAAATTGAGACGTGGTCTGAGGGCGAAAATCAATATAGAGGTTCTCTTGGTCCTCTACCAATAAATTTATCTAAAAATTCAAATCCACTATTCAAAGCTTTTATTGATGCCGCAGGTCAGGCTGGTCATAAAACAAATATTGATATGAATGGTGAAGAGCAAGAAGGTTTTGGTATGTTTGATACAACCATGCATAAAGGAGAAAGAGCCGGCGTAGGTAAATATTATTTAAACCCAGTTAAAAATAGAAAAAATTTAAATATTTTAAAAAATTCATATGTAGAAAAAATATTATTTGAGGGAAAAAAAGCGATAGGATTACAAGTAAAAATAAAAAATGAAGTCAAAAAAATTTATGCAAATAAAGAAGTTATACTTAGTGGTGGTTCAATTAATTCACCTCAATTATTAATGGTATCTGGAATTGGTGATGCAGATCATTTAAAAGAAAAAGGTATTGAAGTAATAAACGATCTAAAAGGGGTTGGTAAAAACTTGCAAGATCATTTGGAAACTTACATTCAACAGGAGTGTAAGACGCCGAATACATTGTATACCTATACAAAACTAATACCAAAAGTATTAGCAGGAATTCAGTGGTTTATGTTCAAGTCTGGACCATGTTCTAAATCATTTTTAGAAGCAGGTGGATTTGCAAAATCAAATCCTCAGAGAAAGGTTGCAAATATTCAATTTCATTTCTTTCCATCATTTGTAATAAATCATGGTCTGGTTGACCCTGATACTCATGGTTATCAATTACATGCAAGTCCGAATCATCCAAAAAGTAGAGGTCAAATTACATTAAATTCTTCTGATCCATATGAATATCCAAAAATATTATTTAATTATTTGAAAGAGGATGAAGATTTAAAACAAACTAGAGAGTGTATTCATGTTGCAAGAAAAATATTATCTCAACCTGCTCTTTCAGAGCATGCTGGAAAAGAAATTGGTCCTGGCACAGATGCAAAATCCGATGATGAATTAGATGATTATATAAAATCTAAAGCAGATACTGCTTATCATCCATGTGGAACATGTAAAATGGGAGTTGATGATATGGCTGTAGTTGATGAAAACTTAAAAGTAAAAGGTATTGAAAATTTAAGAGTAATTGATGCATCGGTAATACCAGAAATACCAAGTGCAAATTTAAACGCACCAGTCCTTATGATTGCTGAAAAAGGTTCAGAATTAGTTCTTAATTGATTTAACTTAAGCTTGATTAGTACAGATATCTTTAATTACTGGGGTATTAGCACAATCACCGCACTTAGTAACTTTTACGATACATCCGTCATCAAGTTTCTTAACATCAACAACTCTATGACATTTTGAACATGTTGCCGATATAGTTAAACCACATTTTCTACAATTGTGAGTTTCTAGTTCCATGTGAATAAAATAAGAAAAAAAAATATTTTTTCAACATTTTAAAATTTTTTGATAATAAATCTCAAAACTAATGATAATCATTATCATAAAAAAAATGCATAAAATTGATAAAAAAAATTTAGTTAGTAATGATTATCATTAACAAAAAATAAAATGAAAAAAAAAGACACCTCAAAACCTTTGATGCTCTATTTAGCAGAATCTATTTATTTACAATTAATTAAAATAAAAGAATTAGAACCAGGTATAACAAACGTTGAACTTATAGAAAGATTTTTAGCAACTAAAGAATTTGATGAAATTAAAAAGGGTAATTTTCATGATAGTCTTTTTTCTAAAATAAAAGACAATAATTTCATTAATCAAGAAACAGGAATTAAAATACCAAAAGAAACTATTGATTTACTTAATTTACAAAAGAATACTGTTATTAAACAATTTCAAGAAAATAGTGAAACTTATTTTGCAAAAAGTTCCTTTCCGTTGTCCAGTTCACAAAATGCTTTTGGTCTAGTTTGGAGAATGTGTGAAACTTATGAACTTTGGTGTAAAGAAATAAAAAGAGAAAAATTGATTAAGCTTAATTTTATAGATTAATTAGATGGAATAAAGATTAAACAAAGACCGTTATTACAAAATCTTTTTCCTGTTTCTGAAGGTCCATCATCGAATACGTGCCCATGATGTGCGCCACAATTCGCACAATGATATTCAATACGTTTCATTCCAAATGAATAATCTACTTTTGTTTTAAATGCACCTGGAAGAGCTTCAGAAAACGATGGCCACCCTGTTCCACTGTCAAACTTTGCGCTTGAAGAAAAAAGTTTAGCATTACAATTTGCGCAGTGATAAAAACCTTCTCTAGTCTCATAATTCAAACTGCTTGTAAATGGCCTTTCGGTTCCCTCCTTAAACATTATTTTTTTTTGTTCTTCAGTTAGTGATTTATTTATAATTTTTTTTTCTATGGTCGCGTATAAAGATGATAAGGGGATAAAAAAAAATGATGAAAAAGTTGAAAATAGTAATTTAATGAACTTTCTTTTTTTCATTATATTTTAAATTAAACTTATTCCATTGACATAAAATATTACTGCTAAAATTAATATTAGAGCTATATAAACTACAAAATAAATAAAAAATTTTATTTTTTTCTTCACAAGTTTAAAATCCAAATTTAGACCAACTACTTTTTTCCTGTGTTTTATTCACAAACTTGTTTATTTCTTTTTTTGAGGGTTTTCTAAACATAAACGCGATAAATAAAATTACTGTAACAACAGTCAAAGAAAATATAACAGGTACCATAGGCTTAAATTAATAAATTTATTTTTATTATATAATGGGAATAATTGTCCTAGCTTATATTTAAAAAGTCTCCATTCTACCTTGTATCTTAAGGTCTTTATTAACTACAATAATTTCTCCAGATGATGAGCCAGTATTCAACAAAGATGAAATTACTACGAAATGAGTAACGAGAATCAAATTCTTATCACTTTCCCAACTTTCAATTAGTTTTTTGATTTTAGCAATTTGCAACTCCTCATTTTTTGAAAATTTTGGATCATAGAAAGAGTTCAGAGCGTCAAAAGTAATAAAATTTTCAAAAGCATGAAAAGCGGTATCTTTACATCTACACCACTCACTACTTAAAACTGCATCTATTTTAATTTTATTTTCTCTAAAAAAATTGCCTATATTTTTTGATTGCTCTATACCCTTTTGACTAAGGTTTCTTTGTGTAGAACAGTCATTGATAACAAAATTATCAGGGTCCCCATTACCTGGCGCGAGAGCATGTCTTATAAATATTATTTTATTACCTTCTTTAAGAGAATTTAATATTTCATCGTTTGCAAATACATTGTCAAAAAAAAAAGATAACAAGATGAAAAAAGAAATAGAAAATTTCTTAAACCAAAACATAAATTAGAATAATAATTTGTAGAAAATTAATTATTACCGAAAAGGCATGCAAGTACTTAAACTTTTTCTCTTTTCCTTGATCCCTTGCATTATTAATCATTGGCATCAAAATAAATAGTGAAATAGCAAACATTATTGCCACAATTGCTAACAAGTAAAAATCAAAACTGATAAAATTTTTATAAAATAAAAATATACAAATTAATAAAACTAATATTAGGTTTATTAAATAATAATACGGAAATATTGTTCTTACAAATTTTCTTGCATCATTTTCCTCAAGTACTTTAAAAATTACAGGCGCAACTGCAAAAGAAAAAAATAGCATAATACCAAGAACTACAGATGGTAAAATTATCTCGATTTGCATTCTTAATTGTATACCGATTTTTTTTTATCTAAATAGATACAAAATGTCCGTAATTTAATTTTTATTCTTTAAAAAAAGAACAAAAAATATTGAAGTTACGAACATTATGAGAGCGTATGCTGCTGTAGGTACAAGATATACAACATCTTTAAAAATTTGAGATGCTACAAAAACTGCAAGAGTTCCATTTTGCAAACCACATTCTAAAGAAATACATTTTCTTTGCTCTATTCCTGTTGCAAATATCTTAGCCATGAAGTATCCAATAATCATCATCACTATATTTAGCGCAAACGTAATAACTCCTGCCTGTTTTAAATAAGATGTAATATTTTCCCATTCCTCAATCCAAATCGCTAAAAAAACAAAAACAAATAGTAAAAGTGAAATCCTTTGAATTAATTTTTCATTTGATGAAATAAATATTGTAGCAAACTTTCTAATTACCATACCAATAATTACAGGTAAAGTTACAACCAAAAACATCTTTATTGAAATTCCAATCATTGATATTTCTTTAATTGAATAATTTACTTGTAAAAGATCTGCTGATTTAAAAACTATAAATGGGACTGAAATAATACTTACTAAACTTATGATTGCTGTTAATGAAACAGATAATGCAACATCACCATTGGCAAATTTAGTTAGCACATTTGAGGTTACCCCACCTGGGGCAGCTGCTATAATCATCACACCTAACGCTAGTTCTAAAGGTGTTTTAAATATTTTGATTAATATAAAAGCAACAATTGGAAGAATAATTAATTGACAAATGACACCTAAAAGAAAATCCTTTGGTTGACTAACAACTCTTGTAAAATCTTTGATTGTTAGTCCTAATCCTAGAGTTAACATTATCAAAGCTAATGCAATTGGTGCAATTTTAGTTACAATTTCCATTTTATGCCATATTAACTTATTATATAGACATCGTAAATATATGTAAAAAAAACTTATGCTTTCAAATAAAGAAATAATTTGTCCAATTAACCTTCTAGATGTTGCACATAAAAAAAAAGATATTCCTGCAGGAATTGTAAATGCTGGAAAAATGCTTCCGATGCTATCAGTAATAGATGCTGTCAAAGAGAATTTGATAAATCCTATTTTAATTGGTGATAAAGATGAAATTCAAAAATGTGCTGAGGAATTACAATTTGATATTTCAAAATATGAAATTATTCATGAACCTAAAGAAAACTCAACAGCTAAAATAGCTGCAAAACTAGCTTCTCAAGGAAAAATAAAAATTATAGTTAAAGGTCATATTCATACAGATGTTTTAATGAAAGAGGTAATTAAAAAAGAATATAATTTGTTAGGAAAGACTAGACTAAGCCATATTTGGCACATGACATTAGAAAAGAATGATAAGCCAATAATAATAACTGATGGCGCTTTAAATGTTTCACCAAATGTAAAAACAAAAATGCATATTTTAAAAAATGTAATAAATTTTTGTCACAGAATTGGTATTGAAAAACCAAAAGTTTCTGTTCTTTCAGCTACTGAAGAAGTTTTAGATAGTGTTCAAAGTTCTATTGATGCAAAAGAAATAACTGAGCTTGCTAAAAAAGAAAATCTTAAAGCAGATGTCTTTGGACCATTAGCTTTTGACAATAGTGTATCTAAAAAATCATCAGGAATTAAAGGTATTAAAAATTCAGTTGCTGGCCACGCTGATGTTTTATTGGTCCCTAATGTTGAGGCTGGTAACGCATTAGTAAAAATGATGATATATTTTATGGGTGCATGTGCAGCTGGAGTTGTGGTTGGTGGAAAAGTTCCAGTAGTAATAACAAGTAGATCTGATGAGGCAACTGCTAGGATGGCATCTATAGCAGCTGCAGTAGTTGCATTAGATTAATAATCAAAATATAAATACTGCCAAAATGGGAATTCAATACTTAAAAAAAGCCGTCAAAACTGCGTCAACAGATGATACAAAAACTCGAGATATAGTTCAAAATTTATTATCTGAATTAGAAAAATCTAAAGAAGATGGTTGTAAAGAGCTTACAAAAAAATTTGATAAATTTGATGGAGAGATAGTTGTCTCTAAAGAAAAAATTAATGAGATAAATAAGTCGCTAGATCAAAAAACTAAGGATGATATTCAATTCTCATATGAAAGAGTAAGAAAATTTGCAGAAGCACAACTGAAAAATTATGGACAAGATTTTGAGGTAGAGCTTTCAAAAGGACTTTATGCAGGTCAAAAATTAGTTCCTGTTAATACTGCAGGATGTTACATACCTGGTGGAAGGTATGCCCATATAGCGTCAGCTGTTATGAGTGTAACAACTGCAAAAGTCGCCAGTGTAAAAAATATAATTGCTTGCAGTCCTCCAAAAGAAAAAATGGGCGCGCATCCAGCTATTATATATACTGCAAATCTTTGTGGAGCAGATGTAATTTTAAATCTTGGTGGAGTTCCAGCTATTGCTGCAATGACTTATGGATTGTTCGGAAATGAACCTGCAGATATATTAGTTGGACCTGGTAATCAATTTGTTGCAGAAGCAAAAAGAATTTTATTTGGAAAGGTTGGTATTGATTTGTTTGCTGGGCCAACAGAAATTGCAATTATAGCAGACGAAAGTGCTGACCCAGAAATTGTTGCTGTGGATTTAGTTGGACAAGCAGAACATGGATATAATTCACCAGCATGGCTTTACACGACAAGTAAAAAACTTGCTGAGCAAGTTATGAAAAGAGTTCCTGAATTAATTTCTGAACTTCCAGAATTACCACGAACAAGTGCTGAAGCTGCTTGGAAAGATTATGGTGAAGTAATTCTTTGTGACACTGATGAAGAAATGGCAAAAATAAGTGATGAATATGCTCCAGAACACTTAGAAGTACAAACAAAAAATCTAAAATGGTTTCATGATCGTCTAAAAAACTATGGATCATTATTTATTGGTGAAGAAACTACTGTTGCTTATGGAGATAAGTGTTCAGGTACAAATCATATTTTACCAACAAAAGGTGCAGGAAAATATACTGGTGGTTTATTTGTAGGAAAATTTATTAAAACATTGAGCTTCCAAAGAATGACTAAAGAGTCTACTAAAGAAGTTGGTGCCGCAGCTGCTAGAATTTCAAGATATGAAGGTATGGAAGCACACGCAAGAACTGGTGATGTTCGATTGAGAAAATACGGATATTCAAATTAAGTTTAGTATATATTGAAAAATCAAATTAAAAAAATTATCAAGTATCTTATTACTGGGAGTTTTTTATTTTTTTTAATAAAAGGTTTGCTTTGGTTAGCAGTTTTTATTTTGGCTTGGCTTGGATTTATTAACTTTTCTTAAATAAAATAATCATACAAATCACTCAAAATATATATACATAAGCCACTCATAAAAATAATTATAAAGTTATTTATATATTTCCAAATTTTTTCACCTTTTAAATAATTTGAAAAAAATTTTGACATATATCCTAATGAAAAAAAGAAGATAAATGATGAAATTGCTGCTCCAATACCGAAATAATATTTATTAAAAATTTCAAAATTTTTAGAAAAATTTCCAAGAAAAAAAACAGTATCTGAATAAACATGTGGGTTCAAATAGGTAAATCCAAGAGTTTTTATTGTTACGCTTTTAAAAGATAAGGTTCTTTTTTGTTCATCAAAACTAACATTTTTATAATTTGACTTTATTTTTTCAAATATAAAATAAATTAAAAATATCAATAATAAAATATTTAAAATAAATTCAACTATCCCTGATAGATAATTTTCAAAAAAATTAAAAAGGAAAATTCCAAAAAATATTAAAATAAGGTCGGATAAAGAGCATATTAAACAAACAATGAATATGTAATTTTTTTTAAGACCTTGTTCTATAACAAAAATATTTTGGGCGCCCAAAGCTAAGATTAAACTAAGTCCTGTAAAAAAACCTAAAAACAAAAAACTCATAAATAATAATTCTATTTGGTACCTTTTATCTTAATTGAGATAAATATCTTGCAATATTTTTAAAAATAATATCAACATTGCTTATGATTGGAATTCTAGGTGGAATGGGTACCAGGGCAGGTTTAGACTTTTGTAACAAGCTGGCAGTGATCAATAGAGGAAAAATTGATCAAAAATATCCTATGTTCATGCTTTATAATAAATCAAAAATTCCGAACAGAATAAAAAATTTAAAAAAATATAAAAATGTTCTTAAAAGCTTAATTGCAGGCTGTAGACTTCTGCAAAAAAATAAATGTAAATTTATTGTTATGCCTTGTAATACGGCTCACTATTGGCACAAAGATATTCAAAAACACATTAAAATTCCAATATTAAGTATGCCAAAAGAAGTTTTTTTACATGCAAAAAAGACTTGTAAAAACAATTCTAAAATTGGAATACTTTGTACTGAGGCAACGCTTGAAACAAAGGTTTATAATAAATACTTTGATAAAAATTTTAGTTTGATAAGTCCAAACAAATTTATTCAAAAAAAAAGTGTAAATAAAGCTATTAACCTTGTGAAGATGGGTAAAGTAAAAGATGCAGAAAGAGTATTGAGGCCAGCGGTAAATTATCTTCTTAAAATGAAGTGTAAAAAAATAATTTTAGGATGCACTGAGATACCAATTGCAATATTTGCTTATAAATCATTTAAGAAAGTAAAAGAGTCTAAAATATTTATCGATCCAAACTTGTTACTAGCTCAAATTTCTATGAAAAAATACTCAAAATGATAATTAGAAATGACGATTTACCAAGTAAGTTTACCTTATATTTAAGAAGATTTTTATATTTCCTAACTAAAGAAAGATTTTCAAAGAAACTAAATTATGATTGGCATAAAACGTCAAGTAGGTTTGATTTAATAAACCAAATTATAAAAAAGAAACAATTTAATTCTTATTTAGAAGTTGGTTGTCAAAGTGATGTTAACTTTTCTAAGATTATTATTAATGAAAAAGTAGGAGTAGATCCACAATCAGGAGGTACGCACAGAATGACTAGTGATCAATTTTTTGCAGAAAACAAAAGTACTTTTGATCTTATATTTATTGATGGCCTACATGTATACGAGCAAGTATTAAAGGATATAGATAACTCTCTAAAAGTATTAAATGACAATGGTGTTATTTTAATTCACGATTGCTTACCTTCAAAAATTTGGCACCAAACTATTCCTCAAACACACTCGAGTTGGAATGGTGACGTTTGGAAATCAATTGTAAAATCTAGAACAAGAGAAGATATTGATACCTATACAATTAAAGCTGATCAAGGATTAGGTCTTGTTCTTAAAAGAACAAATAAAGATATTCTAACTCACGAAATAAAGAATTTTAAAAATTTAACATTTGAAGACTATTATACTCATCATAATAAATTTATGCGTATAGTGGATGAGAAAGATATTTTTAAAATAATAAATTAAAACCAACAACTTTTTTTAACAAAAGTCGTCGGTTTTAATCTTAAAATTATTTATTTGGATCTGGAACTTTTCTTAAGTAAGGTTTTACGGTTTCCCATCCATCAGGATATATTTTCTTTGCTTCCTCGTTAGTTACCTTGGGAACAATAATTACATCCTCTCCTGGTTTCCAATCAGCAGGAGTAGCTATTTTATGTTTAGCAGTTCTCTGCATAGAGTCTATTGCTCTTAGTATTTCTGCAAAGTTTCTTCCTGTTGTCATTGGATATGTTAAAAATAAACCAATTCTTTTATCCGGTCTAATTATATAAACAGTTCTTACTGTTTCATTGTCTACAGCTGTTCTTCCCATTGAAGTAACGCCAGCATCACCTTCTAACATATTGTAAAGTTTTGCCACTTCCAATTTTTCATCTGCAATGATTGGATAAGTTGGTTTCATTCCACAAACATCTTTAATGTCTTCTAACCATTTTACGTGGTCAGAAACTGGATCTACACTAAGTCCTAAAACTTTTACGTTTCTTGCGTCAAACTCTGGTTTCATTTTTGCTAATGAACCTAATTCAGTTGTGCAAACTGGTGTAAAATCTTTTGGATGTGAAAACAAAACACCCCAACTATCACCAAGCCACTCATGAAACGATATGTCGCCTTCTTGAGTTTTTGCTTTAAAATCAGGAGCTAAGCTATTTATTTTAAGTGTCATAATAATTACCCTCGATTAGTTTTTATAATTAAATTATATGCAAGATTGATTTGCCTTGCAATTTTTTATAATATTAGGAAATCATGATCTTTGAGCAGTTATTTGATACTAAATCTTCAACTTACACTTACATTATATCAAGCGGTGAAGGGCGAGAGGCATTAATTATTGATCCAGTTATTGAACACACTAATGAATATTTAAAAATTTTGGAAAAGCTAAAATTAAAATTAGTTAAAGTAATAGATACACATATTCACGCTGATCATATTACTGCCCTTAACGAGTTAAATAAAAGAACTAGCTGTACACGAATAATGGGAGAAAATTCTAAATCAGAAGTTATAGATATTAAAGTTAAAGATAACGAAAAAATTAATATTGAGAACATAGAATTAAAAGCTATGTACACACCTGGTCATACGGATTGTTCCTACAGTTATTTTATGAAGGATAGAGTTTTTACTGGAGATACTTTGTTAATAAATGGCACAGGAAGAACAGATTTTCAAAATGGCAGCTCATTTGATGCTTACGACTCACTGTTTAATAAATTATTAAAACTTCCTGAAAAAACCCTAGTTTATCCAGCACATGATTATAACGGTAAAAAGTTTTCAACGATTGAAACAGAGAGAAATAATAACCCAAGATTACAAGTGAGTTCAAAAGAAGAGTATGCTGAGATAATGGAGAATCTAAAACTAGCAAATCCTAAGATGATGGATGTTGCAGTCCCCGCTAATGTTAAAGGGCTTACTTTAGAACAGTTATAATTTGCGGTAAATAAAAGTATTGTAATTAGCCAATTAATATTTATATCTTAATCATGGCATGCGAAAATCCAAAATGCATTTGTACCAATTGCACTAATGACACTTGTGCTTGTGAAAACGGCCAAGAATGTTTGTGCAAACCAGAAAACACTTGTTGCTGTTGTTAAAAGTAATTTTTAGTTAATCCTAAAAAATAAAAAGAATTATGAATGAATTTTTAGAATCTATTATAAAAAGAGATCCTGCAGCAAAATCAAAGCTGTCAGTGATTTTAACATATCCAGGAGTGAAGGCTGTATTTATGCATAGGATTGCAAATTTTTTTGCAATTGCAAAATTTGATTTGGTTGCAAGAATAATTTCACAGTTTTCAAGATTTATGACTGGCATTGAAATTCATCCAAAAGCAAAAATTGGAAAAAATTTATTTATTGATCACGGTATGGGAGTTGTAATAGGTGAAACATCAGATATAGGAGACAACGTTACAATTTATCATATGGCGACACTTGGTGGTATCTCACCAAGTATAAATTCCGATAGTCAAAGAGAAATTAAAAGACACCCTACCCTACAAGATAATGTTGTAGTCGGATCAGGTGCACAAGTTTTAGGACCAATAACCATTGGAAAGAATGCAAAAATTGGAGCTAACGCCGTAGTGACAAAAGATGTTCCTGAAAATGGTGTTATGGTAGGGATACCAGCTAAAAATGTTGGAACTGCAACGGAAGAATTTAAACCTTATGGTATAAGTAACGAAGAAAAAAATGAAGAACACTCAGAATAACTTTATCTCTGGTATTGGAAACACTCCATTAGTAAAACTAAAAGCAGCCTCAGAAATTACTGGCTGTAATATTTACGGAAAAGCTGAATATTTAAATCCGGGTGGATCAGTAAAAGATAGAGCAGCTTTAGCTTTAATTAAAGACGCAGAAGAAAAAAAACTAATATCAAAAGGTGGAACCATAGTTGAGGGCACTGCTGGAAATACAGGTATTGGTCTATGTTTGATAGGAAATTCAGTTGGCTATAAAACTGTAATTGTAATGAACGATAATCAAACACAAGAAAAAAAAGATATGCTAAAAAATATTGGTGCAGATTTAAGACTTGTTCCGCCAAAACCATATAAAGATGATGGAAATTACGTAAAAGTTGCAGGAAGACTTGCTGATGAGTTAAAAAGTTCAAACAATCATGGTGTAGTTTGGGCAAATCAATTTGATAATACTGCTAATTCAAAAGGCCATTATGAAACAACTGGACCTGAAATTTGGGATCAAACAGATGGAAAGGTAGATGCATTTGTTTGCGCTTCTGGAACTGGGGGAACAATTGCAGGTGTGAGCAGTTATTTAAAAGAAAAAAGTAAAGATGTAAAAATTTATTTATCTGATCCCGCTGGATCTTCTTTATACAATTATATAGAAAATGGAGAACTTAAAGGAGAAGGAAATTCAATAACCGAAGGTATTGGCTCAAGTAGAGTAACAGCTAATTTTGCAGAGGCTAAAATTGACGGAGCTTTTTCAATTGAAGATAAAGAATCACTACCAATTTTATATGATCTAATTCAGAATGAAGGTTTAAGTCTAGGAACAAGTTGTGGGGTAAATATTGCAGGAGCTATTAGATTGGGTAAAAAGCTTGGACCAGGAAAAACTATTGTAACAATACTCTGTGATCGATCAGATAAATACAACTCAAAGCTGTTTAATAAAAAATTTCTTCAAGAAAAGGGCCTTCCTTTTCCCAACTGGATATAAGACCGCATACCTGCATTGTAATAAAATCTATACATTCCAACATTATATTAAGGTTAAATGTAATATTGAAAGGATGTATTATGAAAGACTATTTAGCAACACACGTATTCAAATCTGAAGAAATGAAGAAGAAATTTCATGAGGTTGTAGGGTCTACTTCTCCTGAGGATTTAAAAAAGGGAGTAAACGGTGAAAAAGCTGTATGCCATATGACCATGATGTGTGCAGGTGATTCAATGAACATGTATTGTAAATGGCAAGCAGAAAGTCCTCAAGCAATTATTGATCAATTAGGAGATATGAACAATTTTTTTGACACTACTTCTGAAGAATGTTCGCAGGTTATGGACTTTTCAAAAATGTAAATCAAGCAATACAAAAATATAAACAAAAGGAGGGAAAATGGACGTTAAAGAACAAACAAGAAAAGCTTACGAGCTTTTTGGTAAAGGCGATATGGAAACTTTTTTTAATGATATGATTGATGACAATATCGTATGGACATTTCCAGGTAAAGAAGGAGTTCACCCATTATCAGGAGTTCACAAAGGTAAACAAGCAATGATGGCTGCAATGTCAAAAATTCCAGCAACATGGCCAAATTTCCATTTAAAAATTTTAGATATGATCAGTGAAGGTAATAAAGTATTTGTTAGAGTACATGCAACTGCTGACAACATGGATACTATGTTTGGTCATTATTTTGAAGTTAGTGATAATGGAAAAACAAAAATTATGATGACTTTTGATGATACTCTAAGCATGTTTAACGCGATGAAAAAATAAATCATTTACAACAAGGGAGAAGAAATAAAATGGAAAAAGAAATGTTAGCTTTAGTTAATCTTAAAGAAGGTAAACTAGAAACTTTTATGGGATGGATGCAATCTGATGAAGGTATGGAGGTAAGGAAAAGTGTTGCTTATCCTGAAAAAACTATTGGAGGAATGAAGCCTGACAAAAGTGGCATTCTATTTAAAGTTTCAGTTCATAACGAGGCAGGAATGAAAGAATTCGTTTCTGGAAATAACCCAAAAGCTAAAGCGATTTATGCTGAATGCGTGGACAATGTACAATTATGGGAATTATCTAAAGTAGAGGTTTAATTATGAAAAAATTATTTTTAATTTTATTTAGCATCGTTTTTATTAATTCTGCTAATGCAGGAGATTTAAGCAAGAAAGATATGGAAAAAGCATGGGATTGTGTTGGTATATATATGGCTAACTACTTTTTGCCTTCAGGAGAGACGTTTGAGTACAGTATGAAAGAAAAGTCTATTTCATCAGTTAAAGTATGGAAAGCATATGCTTTAGAGATTGGTATTAAAGAGAAAGATTGGGATGAAGGAACTAACAAAGCTGTAGATAAACATTATGGTTCTAAATATAATAAAGAGTTAACTGATGGTTGCCATGCTTTTTTAGAAAAAACTATTCCAGATGGAAAAGCAAGAGTAGAAAAAGTAGTTCAGACTTTATATTAAATATTAAAAAATGTCTGGTTACGTTATTGCTCAAATAAATCTCAAACACAAAGAAGGTTATAGAGAATACGCGGAAAAAGTTCCTAAATCTATTGCTTCATTTGGGGGAAAATATCTTGTTAGAGCTGGTGAATTCAAACATTTAGAAGGTAAATGGGATTACTCAAGAAATGTAGTAATTAAATTTCCAACATATGAAAAAGCTTTGGAGTGGTACAATTCAGAAGAGTATGAGTTAATTAAGCATTTGCGATTAAATAATTCTGAAGGTAACTTAATAATAATAAAAGGAGATTCTAATGATTGAAAAATTTAATAATATTTTTTATTTAATTATTTACTTGGTTCATTTTGGAATAGTGGGAGCTTATGCTTACCAACTAGTATTCGATACTAAAAACTTTCTTAAAGGTAGAGGGGTAGACAAATCTGCAACCTTATTAACACGGTTTGGTGGTTCATTTATGGTTGCAACAGTGATTATGGCTATCTACGTTGCTTTTGTTAGATCGGGGGGTTTAGAAGCAACTTGGGCTTTCTTTAATTTAATTTTTATAATTAATGCATCAATCCTAGTTATAAATTTTTATTCACTAAAAATTGACAAGACAGGTATAAACAAAAAAACTCGAGATGATGGAATATATGCACCATTAGTTTTAACTATTCTGAGTGCAATTCTGTGCTATGGTTTAGCTGATAAAATTTACGTTTAATAATTAATAAAGGAGATAAAATGTCTATATTAGAAAACTACAGTAATGCTATAAAAAATAAGGACGAAGCAGTAATGAACCAACTTTTGCATGATGATTTTAAATTTACTATGCATAAATCTGGAAATACTCTTGGCAAAGCAGATGTAATTAAATGGGCCATGAGTGGTGATATAAAACAAGATAAGTCAAGAATAGTTTATGAAAATAATGAGGTTGGTGTTCATCATGCAATCGTGACTTTTGACGATGGAAATGTCGAAGCGGTTATGGCTGTTTATAAGTTTAAAGATGGTAAAATTGTAAGCTTGGAGACAGGTGCCACACCTATGTCGAAATAAGTGAAAAAAATATTTTTAATATTTTTCATATTTTTATTTTCTTCTGGAACTTTAGCCCAGAATGAAACTGCTGCAAAACTAGATGAATTATTTGAAAGATTAAAAAAAACAAATAATCCGATGTCTGCGAAACAAATTGAGGGAAAAATCTGGAAATTATGGACAACACACCCTTCGCAGGAAAGCTTAACAAATCTTTTAGCGAAAGGTTCAAAATATATGGCTCAAAACCAATTAACTAGTGCACATAATGTATTTTCAAAAGCAATCGAACTTGATCCTAATTGGGCTGAAGCTTGGAATAAAAGAGCTACAGTTCTTTATTTAATGGGGAACCTTGAGTTATCACAAAATGATATAGACATGGTTTTGAAATTAGAGAAAAGGCATTTTGGTGCTTTATCTGGACAAGGACTTGTTCAAACTGCGATGAAAAATTATCAAAAAGCTATTGATAGTTACATAGAGGCTCATAAGGTATATCCAGCAATGGAAACACCTTTAATGATGATTGAAAGATTGAAAGAGATTATTAAAAAAGAAAGTATATGAGAATTAATGGATCAATTACTTTTTCTTTCTATAATAATTACAGCACTTGATATTTTTCTTATCATTTATGCAATAACAATTCCTCTGTACCCACAAAAATGGAGAAATAAGGTTAATAAAAAATATAAAAATGAAACAGCTACAGGTGTAACTATTATTTTTGTTACTATGGCAGCTTGCTTCTTATGGATAATTTATTTTTATTTTTTGATATTTCATTTATAGTTCTTAAATGAGTAATATTTTACCTTATATAATTCTTATTTTTGCTGTAGCATTAGGAACAGCTGCAAATGGTTTTGCAAAAGGCGCTCAAGGCTTCACGGTATTAGTGCCAAGTTTAATGACTGCAGTAACAATTGTTGGCTGCATGTATACTTTGTCTTTAGTTATGAAAACAATTCCAGTTGGTGTTACATATGCCTCTTTTGCTGGATTGTGTATTATAGCTACAATCGTTATTGGTATTATTAAATTTAATCAAATGCCAGATTTATATACTATTTTGGGAATGGTATTAATTATATCAGGTGTTTTAATTGTAAATTTACTTGGTAAAACTTCATCGTGATTCCTAAAAAGTATTCAAATTTTGTTTATATTTTAATAATGGGATTTGGTATGAGTCTGTTAATGACTCTAATTATAACTTTTATTAATACTGGTTACGATAATGACTATTTTAAAAGGTTTTTAAAAGCATGGTCCGTAGGATTACCTATAGCAATTATTGTCTCATTAGTTGTGGGGCCTATTGCAAAAAAATTTGTAGATAATATAAGCAATTGAAATGTACAAAGTTATAATTACCTACGAACTAATATTTTTAGCATTCTGGAATATATTATATTTATCTAACTCTGATGTTGAAAACTGGTTCACTGAAAAATTCTTAACCGCAATATTTGTATTTTTCTCTACAATGGCTCTTGGTTTAACATTAGTCTATATAATTTACATAAGTATAAAGTTATCTGGGTTAGCTGGGGTGCTTCAAAATCTTAAAGATCCTAGGAAAAAGGGAAATTAATAATTTCTAAAAGCACAATTTTAAATGTTTGAACCTAGAAGAGATTTTGCCGTTAAAAAATTAACAAACTTTATTGATAATAACCTAGTTGAATATTCTAAACTAAGAAATTTTGACTTTGGTCCGAATAAAAGATCAAATATTTCTTGTCTATCACCATACATAACTCATGGTATTTTAACTGAACAAGAAGTAATGAAACTATCCTTGAAAAAATATTCATTACCAAAAATTGAAAAATTTATTCAAGAGATTTTGTGGCGTGTTTATTGGAAAGGATGGCTTGAGCTTAGACCAAATGTCTGGATGGATTACATAATAGATTTAAATAATCTAAAGCTAGAATATAAAGATAACAAAGATTACTTGAATGCAATCGAGGGTAAAACAAGCATTGAATGTTTTAACACTTGGGTGAATGAATTAAAAAATCATAATTATCTGCATAATCATTCAAGGATGTGGTTCGCCAGTATTTGGATTTTTACTCTCGGTTTACCTTGGCAATTAGGTGCCGAGTTTTTCATGAAATATCTTTTTGATGGCGATAGTGCTTCAAATACTCTGGGATGGAGATGGGTGGCTGGTGTTCAAACTAAAGGTAAAAACTATGTTGCATCAGAGTGGAATATAAAAAAATTTACTAATAATAGATTTAACAACATAAAACTTAATGAAAACTCTGTTCCAATAATAGATGATAGGAATTATTCGATTGTAAATAATAACTTTTTAAACGCAAATTTATCAAATGATCAAAGTTTATTAATATTTGAAAACAATCTTTCATTTGATCAAACAGATTTCAAAGATCAATCTTTTAAGAATATTTATTTTATATATAATGAAAATCCAACAAGACAAATAAAGCTTGATCAAAAGGTTTTAACTTTCAAGAAGTCTCTAATAGAAGATCAAATTAAAAATTTAAAGAATAAATCTATAAATTGCGAAATTATTAATATTCAATATTTAAAAAGTATGGAAGAAAATTTATTGGCCTTATACCCTTCTATTGGTGAAAATCTTGATTACTTAAACAAAAATAACTTAAAGAATATTAATTTTTTGTATAGAAAGATAGACCAATATTCTTGGAAATATTGTAACAAAGGTTTTTTTAATTTTAAGAGTTATATACCGAATATAGTACAAGAATTTATTTAGAAGAACATCTTTTTGAGCAATACTTTACACGGTCCCAGTTCAGTCTCCACTTTTTTCTCCAAACAAATGGTCTTTTACAAATAGGACAAATTTTAGAGGGTAAATTTTGTTTTTTCATTTAAGTTGATTTTTATTTTTCAAAAATAAAAAATAAGCAACTATTTCATAGCCATAATGGAATAAAAAATACAAAGGCTTAATTGAAAATATTTTTGCAAGAAAATTATATTTTGGGATTTTTGACCAAATTATAATAAATGCTTTTGCACCCCCTATCACCTTCCCATCATCTATTACATGTAGTCTTCTCAGTAATTCTTCTTGAGATTTAGAGGTTAACCTTAAAGCATCATCGTTATTTGTGATATCTATCCACTCAAGATTGCTATCTGCAATTTTTTTGTAATGATTAATCTCCAATCTGCAAACGTTACATGAATTATTAAAAAATACCTTAATTGTCATATGAGATTTTATCTTAACTTAAAATACTTAATTCAACAACTTTTTGCTAATTAAAGATTTAATTTTTATTTTTTATTAAAGGCTTAGTTGGAAAGAGTTTTAAAAACTTTATATGGTATTCGATATCCAGGAAATGAAGCAACATCCCCTGTTATTACTGTTTTAGGATTCCACCCAAAGCAAAATAAAATAAATAAAATTACAAATGCTTTACCCTTTATCTTGTAAAGAAAGTTTTGTCTTAGTGCTTCTAAATTTAAAGACAAATGCTCTTTAATTAAAAGCTGAAAATAAATTAATGCTAATATTACGTAAAAAATATTCACCCATCTTCCCCAATCAAAGCCCATTGCAAAAAGTACAGAGACAGGCAAAACTCCTAAATAAAAAGTATTAATTGGATTATTAAAGTTTTTAAACAAGAATAGTTTTTTATTATTTAATTTAGAATTTTTAAAAAGAATAAATAAAGGAAAAAATCCTATGAAAATTATTAATGAATATCTTACGAAAACTTCTAGCGAATATCTTTCAATTTGTCCTTGAAATTGCTGAGCAATGGAGGATACCGTAATTAATCTTCCACATGACATATAACAACTTTCACCAAATTCATTTTTTAAAGTGAGAGCCATAATCTTGTGCTGTTCTGGCGTTATTGGATCAAATATTATTAATAATGCAATTAAAAAACTTGGAAGAAAACTTAAAATTAATTTTATTAATTTCTTATCAATGTTTTCAATTTTATTTTCAATAATTTCAAATAGAAAAATTAAAGGAAAAAAAAACACAATAGGTTCCCAGATTAAAATTGCTAAGACTAAAAAAATAGTAAATGAAGATATTTTATAATTACTATTTCTTGGTATAAATAAGTAAGTTAAAAATAGTGTAAAAACAATTACCTCTTTTCGAGCCAATACCTCAATTTCAGCCACAGGATATAAAATAAAAATTGGAGTAAAAATTGATAAAATTATAATTCTCTCATAATGAAGTTGTTTAAGAAGATTAAATAATAAAATAAAATATAGTGTTAAAGTAAATGATTGTAACAAAAAAATCATCCATCTTAAATTTGTTTGAAAATATCTTGATAGTTCTATTGCTATTTGTCCAATAAGACCTCTTTTCGTAAAGCCACCTTCATAATTTATTAACCACTCAGAAATGGTAGAATCATTTCCAACGTTGTGCTTAATAAATAAAAAGAAATAAGAAAAAATAAGTAATGTTAAAAGATAAATCAATAAATATATATCAAGTTTTTTATTCATTTCTAAAATATCAAATCTTCATATATAAAATTTAAAAGCATATGATCGATGAAAAAAGAATATTAGTATTTACAGCTTGTTACAACGAAAAAGAAAATATTAAAAAATTAATATTAAAAATTCGTGAATACCTTCCATTTTCATCCATTTTAATAATTGATGACAACTCTCCAGACAACACAAGTGGGGTGGTAAAAGAATTACAAAAAAATGATTCTAAATTAGATTTAGTTATAAGGGATAAAAAGCTAGGATTAGACACAGCTCACAAACTTGCTTATCAATTAGCAATTGAAAAAAACTACGATTATTTAATAACGATGGATGCTGATTTATCTCATGATCCAAAAGAACTTATAAATTTTAAACAAAATCTTGAAATCTACCCATTTGTGATCGGTTCAAGATATGTGCCAGGTGGAAAATGCCTTATGAAAGGTTCAAGACTTACAATGAGTAAATTGGGAAATTCAATGATTAAATTTTTTTCAAGAATTAACTGTAATGAGTTTACTACATCTTATCGAGGATTTAATTTAAAAAAGTTAGGAGATTTTCACTTAAATTTAGTAAAACAAACTGGATATAGTTTCTTCATGGGTACTCTATTTGAAATAGATAAAAAAAAATTTGAAATTAAAGAAATCCCGATAATATTTACGGATAGACAACTAGGTGTTTCTAAAATTCCAAAACTTGAAATTTTTAGAACTTTAATAAATTTGGCAATTTTAACTTTAAATAGATTATTTGTTAAATAGTATTTGCTTTAATAAACTTTTCTGCTTCAGAAAGAATTAATTTTTTTCTTTCTGGTTTCATTTTATCAAAAATTCTTACCATCATTGAAAGTCTTGGATTTTTTAAAAAAAAAGATCTATTTCTATTTATAAATCTCCAGTACAAACCGTCCATAGTGTTGCACCATTCGCCTTTTTTAAAATCCATCATTTTCATGAAATAACTTGATCCACAAATATAAGGTTTGGTCGCAAAAATTCCTCCATCGCTGAATAAACCCATTCCATAAACATTTGGCACCATTACCCAATCAGATGAATCTACAAACATTTCCATAAACCATTTGTAAACAATTTGAGGTTTTATCTCACATAAGTTCATAATATTTGAGAGTATCATTAATCTTTCAATATGATGGGACCATCCATGATTTAATGCATTTTTAATTGCGTAGTCTAAAGGTGGTAAACCTGTTGTACCTTCATACCATGAGTCTCTCATTTTTCTATTTTGTTTAAAGAAATTTCTTGTTTCCATTTCATTACTATACTTTTGATAAACGCCTCGCATGAATTCTCGCCAACCAATAACTTGTCTTACGTAACCTTCTAAAGAATTTAATCGGATTTTACTTTTTTTGTGAAATTCTAAAGTTTTAGAGATAATAAATTCAGGGGTTATAAGTCCTAAGTTTATATATGGGCTTAAAGCACTATGAAATAAAATATTATTACTTTGATCAACTGCATCCTCATAATCACCGAATAAATTTGATTTTTCTTTAAGAAAAAAACTTAAAAGTTTCACAACATCATTGTATTCAGTTGCAAACCAAAAATTTTTTGTATTTCCTGGATGATCTTTAAATGTTTTTTCAACAATAGGTTTTAAGTTTTTTGTGTGTTTTGTTTCACTGATATTTGGAAACTTTGGTATTTTTGTATTTTTTGGAAGTTTTTTTCTATTATCTTCATCAAAACTCCATTTGCCACCCTCTGGCGTTCCATCTTTCTTCATAAGAATATTTAGTTTTTGTCTTGTACCTTTATAAAAAGTTGCCATGAATGGTCTTTTGTTTTTTGAAAGATAGTTGTTAAATTCTTCTCTTGTGTTTAAAAACATTGGAGATTTTATTTGGTGCCAAACCAAATCATTTTTTTTAACGAAATTTTGTACTTTTTTTTCAAAGAATTTGTCTTCAATTTCAAATGTTGTGATCTCCTTAATTTTTTTTGACTTAATAACCCTCTTAACTTTTTCTAAATAATCTTTTTTAAAATCTGCTGAGTCGATCTTTGTATATTCAACTTTAAATTTATTTTTTTTTAAATGATCTGCATGAGATCTCATAGCTGACAAAAATAGTAGTATCTTTAACTTATGATGCTTTTCATATGTGCATAATTCGTAGTCTTCTGACATAAAAAACAGGTGATCATTTTTGAAGCGGTCTAGATATTTTGGTGGAAATAGTTGATTTCCAAGTATAAAAAATAACTTCATAGAGCTAATATAGCTTTAAAAAAAATATATGTCAGAAAAATATTTAATTTTTGGTGCGACAGGTTCGATCGGTTCAAGTTTATCAAGACAACTTAAAGAGTCTGGAAAAGAAATTCATTTGGTTGCAAGAAATGAAAGTGAAGTTAAAAAACTCTCAGAAGAATTAGGTTGTACTTTTACTGTTGCAGATGTTCTTGAAAATGGATTTGTTGATAAAGTTAAAACAGATGTTCCAGATGTAAAAGGTATTGCTTATTGTGTTGGTTCAATAGTTTTAAAACCACTTAGAATGATAAAAGAAGATGAATTTAACCAATGTATGAAATTAAATTGTTATTCTGCATTAGAAGTAATTAGAGGATACCAAGACAGTTTAAAAAAAGGTAAAGGATCAGTAGTTTTATTTTCAACTGTTGCAGTTAGAAGAGGTTTTAGTAATCATGGAATAATTGCATCAGCTAAAGCTGCTGTTGAAGGATTAACTGTAAGTTTGGCTTCTGAACTTGCACCAAATGTAAGAGTAAATTGCATTGCACCGAGCTTGTCAAAATCAAAAATTGCTGAACCAATGTTAAAAAATGCTGCACTTGCAGAAGGTATTGCAAAAGCTCACCCTCTAAAAAGAGTTGGTGAAGGTGCTGATAGCGCTTCGCTTGCAAAGTTTTTAATAACTGATGAAAGTTCTTGGGTTACAGGACAAGTTATTGGTGTTGATGGTGGAAGATCAACATTATCCTGATTTAAAATTTACTTTAGAAAATTATTTATAGATTTTATCTACCTCTACTTGATAAGACTCAACTAACTTATTATTTTGATTGGCTATCCCAACAACATCAATCATCTCTTTAATCATTTGATCTGAAGCTCCTTTTTTTTTAGCAGCTGCAGTATGAGATCTAATACAGTATTCACAACTATTTGTTATTGAAACTGCAACATAGATTAGTTCTTTCGTAACAGGATCAAGTGTACCCTTTTTCATAATTTGTTTTAAATTATTCCAAGTTCTCTCCAGTGTCTCAGGATTATTTGCTATCGCTCGCCAAAAATTAGGAATTTTTTTTATATTTCTAGTCCGCTTAATATCATCAAAAACTTTTTTAACTTTTCCTTTTACTCTTTGCTCACTCACTAATTTAAATACTGACATATTACCTCCATTTATAATTATTATACTAAAAATTGGTTGAAACTTCTATGTTTGCTCCATAGTCAGGAATGAGACTCGTTAAGTTATAATTTGAGGAAAATGTAATATCAAAACCATTTAAGCTTCTTTTGTAATCTAATTTTGTATTAAAACTTTGAATTCCATCTAAACTTAAAGTGTATGTTTCATCTTTTCTAGATGATAATTTTCCAGCAAAATAAAAAGCATCTGTATGACCAGCACCTTTATTTTGACTTCTTTCATAATTCGAAGTTATTGAAAGACCATTATCTGTTATTAAATCAAAACCAAAACTACCATTAATGTTATGTGTTGAATTATTGATGTTTTCAATAACATAGCTTGTTCCATTTGAAGCGTATTCAAATACTTGACTAGATGATGGACTAAGATCAGCATTATATTGCAACTGGATCTTAGGTTTTAAAATTCCATTATTTATATTAATTGTATTATCTATCGTTGAACCTAATGAGCTTACGATTGTCCCAATATTTTGTCTACCAAATCTTAAATTTAAACCTTCTGCTCCTTTTTCTTTGTAATCAGAAAGAGTTGTTAATCCTAAATCTAATTTAATATTAGGTGTAAAATTAATTTTTTCTTTTGTAAAAGTTTCTCTAAATTTAATAGAGGAGAATACTTGCTGTCCATTTCTTTTTCCATTAGTTGATACAGTGCCACTATTATTTATGAGATCAGTTTTGATCGCACTTGCGCCAAGAAGAATATCCATAAACATATTGTCACTTGTTGGACGAGTTTCATATATGGTTAAACTTAAAGAATTCATATCTAAAGCGCTACCAAGTTTTCCAACCTTCACATCATCATTACCAAATCTTAAGGCAAAACCATGAATTCTATCTTTATCTACTTTTTTATCAGCACCAATTGTAATAGCGCTAGTGTTTATACTTTTTGCTGAGGAAGAAAGTGAGTCTCCTACTTTACCAATACTAATCGTTCCTTCACTCCAATACGACCAATTTGTTGATATAGATTGATTTGAAGATGTATTGTCATTAGTTAAACTAGATGGCATTAATAAGTTTGATAATGAGGCTAAAATTTCATTTGAAAATTGTAATTTTAAATTTTGATTAGTTAAATTAACACTATCTTTATTTCTTCTAAGCCATTCCATACGATTTAGAACTGGATAGGATGTATGCTGTATAAGTTTTTTTGTGGCACTGGATTGTGCTTCAACTGAACCAACATCATCATTATCTGAAGTTGGGTCGGTACATGTTTTAACTCCAAATGCACAAAATAAAGTATATTCATATGCTTTATGATTGGTAAAATCAGTATGAAACATTTTTGAACCATCATTATTGAATGTTAGACCAGTAAGTCTAAACTTTGCAGCATAACTAGGCTGAAAGTCACCATTGTTAGTAGGATTAGAAATATTAAATGGTGAGTCTAGAGAATATTCTCTAATCAAATTTCTTGAGGCCTCAGGATCTGAACTATCAGTTGCTGAATTTGTAATAAATAACTTATAACCATCTGAACTAAAATTTATACCTTGTCGTCTACCACCAATTCCAGTGTAGGATAATGTCAATTCATTTGTTTTTGTTCTAGTGTCAAGATCATATGGAGTTGTTAAAGTGAATTCATCTACTCTTCCTTTAGCGGTACTTACTTGATGAACAATGAATAATTTTTTTCCATCATTAGAAAATTTTAAACCTCTTGGATTACCACCAATATTTATATTTTTTGATGATGCTGTCGTTGAAATTGAGCCAATATCATAAGGTGAGCTTAACGTCCATTGATCGATATCATCGCCATCAGTTCCAATAATATATATAATTGTTCCGTCCGAATTAAATTCTATATCTTGAGCTGCATTTTGAATTGTTCTTATAAATTTTTCATGTACTAGTGTTGGTGAAGAGGATAAATCAAATGCAGTGCCTAGCGAATATTGTCTTAAAGTATCAGAACTTACACCTATTACAAACATTGTCTTGCCATCTGGACTAAATTTTACCGTAGTCGAAATTGTTTCTGATGCACTAAAATCAAAATCATCGACATGATTAGGATCTGTAAATGCAAAAGCTTTTATGTTTAAAAAAAGCATTAAAAATAAATATGATATGAATCTTGCTAATCTCATTTATCTGGGAAAATTATATTAATGTAATCTATTATTCTAGATCAATTATATTTATATTAGGCTTTATTTATTAAAAATTAGTTGAAACTTCTACGTTTGTATCGTACTCGAGCGAGTTATCAAATATATGATTGTGATTAATTGAAAAATCAAAACCATTGATATTTTTATTATAACTTAAACTAGACTCATGAGTATTTAAAGGATTGTAATTAAATGCAAACTCAGAGTCTCCTTCAATAATTTTACCAATTTTAATAATAAACGTTTCAGTTTTACCTGATCTATGTAGATCTAGATGCTGAAACCTTTCATAGTTTAGTGATAGTGTTGAGTCGTTTGTAAAAATAACCTCAAATCCTAAGTTACCTTTTATATTTTTTGCAGAGTAAACATCAACTATGGTATTACTTTGTCCATTGTCATAAGTAAATCTTGTCTCAGGAGAAACATCCCACACAAATTCAAATCCTCCGTTAGGAATTACAGTGCTGTCAGGAAAATTATACGAGTCCATATCAAATAAAAAGCCAAATGCTAAATTACCATTTTTTATAGTTTTATCGTTATGCTGATCATTTAACCCTGTGGTAACTGATGAAATAAAATCTGTATAATCAGATAATTTAGTTATTCCATATGAAAATTTCCCAGACGGAGAAAAATTAAATCTTCCACTTTTATTTTTTGATCTAAAGTTTGCTGAGGTAAATAATTGATGGCCATTTCTATTACCTGTTTTTTTTCCAAGATATTTTTGATCAATTCTAAGCAAGCTATAACCCAATATCATATTGACGTAATTAGTTTCATTTTTTGGAATAGTTCCATAAAAGTTTAAAGTTAATGACTCCATATCGCTACTTTGATTTGTATTTATTACGCTAGAGTCGTTTTGAGCATACCTTAATGCAAAGCCGGCAAATTTATCATCTCCAAGTTTTTTATCTGCGCCAAAAGTTAATCCTGATGTATGAATTTTTTTTGGTTTATCAGTTATAGTTGCATCCTGTCTTCCCATTGAGACATCTCCTGTACTCCAAAACGACCATGTTGAACTTTTGATTTTAGATGAATTATTATCTAAAGATGCCTGAAGTTTATTTGTTAATGATGCTAAAATTGGATTATACGATTTAAGATTTATATTGAAGCTATTTAAGTTTTCGTTTTCTCTATTTCTTTTTATCCACTCAAAACGTTTAAACAGTGTTGAATTATTATAATGTATATTTTTTTTTGCAAATTCAACATTTGAGACTATATTTGAAGCCGTATCAGCCATACATACAGCAACACCAAAACTGCAAGGTAAGCTAATTTGATGCATAAGATCTGGAGCATCATTGGATATATACATTTTTGAACCAGTAGCATCAAAAAATAAACCAGTAAGGACATGACTTACATTTGCATCATTATTTTGATCTTTAAATGTACCAAGCTTTAGACCAGAATCGAGATCTGCTTTACCAACAAAAACAGCTGTTGATGTATCAAACGCTACCGTAAGCCTATATTGAAATATTGTATCATTGAATCCCCCTCCCGCTGTATCCTGAATCAAAACATGCATACCTGTTCCTGTATCATTAAATTCAAAACCTACTACTTGTCCACTTGCACTGTCACTGATATCTGCTGATAAAGTTGTTGTGCTAATCAATGATCTTGTACTCATATCAAATGCAGTTGTTAAATTATATTCGTCAACTGTTGGGTTTTCACCTCCATCGATAAAGTACATTTTAGTTCCATCGTTATTAAATTCTAATTCTCCAGCTGGGGCACCCCCAAGACTTACTTCTGAGCCTGTAGTAAAAGACATTCCACTGCCGAAAGCAAAACTATATGGAATTATTAAATCAAATGGGAAAACTTTCCCTGACTGCCCTGTTAAAAACAGTTTTGTACCGTCGTTGTTAAAATCTATATCAGTAACTCTTTGGTCATTCGCGGTTGTATTCCCCGCTATATCTATAATTGGATCTCCGCCTTCAATTATAGTTGAAACAGTTCTCAAGTCATAGGGTGTGCTCACACGCATTACAGTTATTGAATCGGTATGTCCAACTCTTTTGTTTATAAAAAAAACTTTTGTTCCATCATTGTTGAATGTACCTCCCTGGGGAACTTCAAGGGCATCTCTAATTTCATTTGGGTTACCTCCCAAATCTGTATAGGAACTACTACCAGGTCTTTCAGCGGTATCTTGAGTTTTAGTGAGCTCGGCAACAGATACATTTATATTAAATAAAAAAAATAAACAAAAGGTAAGAAATTTTAATTTTTTCATAATATAATAATTTTTATTTTAACGCAGGTTTTAAAAGCCTCAACATTTTATTATGTATAGACTTATTTGCAGAAATTAAGACATTACCTGCTTTATTTGCGCTTTCGTTACGCCAAGTAGAAGCGATCCCACCTGATGCTTTAATTATTGGAATTAATGGATGAATATCCCAGATTTTATTCATACATTGAATAACAACATCTAATCTTCCTTCACAAAAATGCGCATAACTTAATGCATCAGAACAAGGGAACTGCATCATTTTTAAAATCTTTGGAATTTTCTTTTGTTTGTTTAAGGATAAATATCCATGAAAAGCTGCAGACACTTTCATATTTTTAAATGTTGCTTTTTTATTGATACTTAATTTTGATTTTTTTCCATTATCAACTACATAGGCAACTTTGTTAGAAACATTGTAGTAGTATTTTTTTAATTTAGGAAAATTTGCCAAACCTACAATTGGATCTCCTTTATAATTTAATGAGATTAAATTGCTCCAAGTGGGATTTCCTATCACAAAAGATCTTGTTCCATCTATTGGATCTATAATCCACGCAAAATCACTTTTAACCTTTTTATGTCCAAATTCTTCGCCAATTATTTGATGATTTGGAAATTTATTTTGTATTTTAGCTCTTATAAATTTTTCAAATGCCTTATCTGCTGATGTTACGGGGTCATAACCTTTGCCTTTGAGTTTATTATTTACCTTAAAAGGCTTGTTAAGCTTTTTATAATAAAGTCTTGTTAAGTCCTTAGCTAAACTGTTTAAAAAGCTTGAAAATACTTTAATTTTCTTTGAATTTATCTCTGACATAAATAGTCACTTACTATTTTATTTATCTTGATTAAAGACAAATTTTAAATAATCCTAGAATAAACTATGAAAATAGAACTGAATAATAACAAAATTTTCTATAAAAATGGCTCATCAGTACAGGAGATACATCCATTTTGGTTGAGAGAAAGAGCCAATGGTGAAAAATACTTAGATAAAAAAACACAGCAAAGACTTTTTGATCCAACTTCCTTAAATGTCGAAATTGCAATCAAAAGTGCTCGAATTAATAATGACTTATTAGAGATCGATTTCAATGATGGTGTTAATTCTAAACTAAATATTGAAAAAATTGCTGAAGAATTTTCAAAAGAAGATGAAGTGATTTACGGAATAGAAAAAGTTAAGTGGAATTCATCTTTTGCAGATTTTAAAAAATATAAATATTCTGATGAACTTTTCGAAACTCAAGAAATGTATGATTTATTATTGTCCTTTTATAAATATGGATTTGTAATTATAAAGAATGTTCCAACTGAGGATAACTTCTTAGTAAAATTTGCAAATAAAGTTGGAAGTGTAAGACGAACAAATTTCGGTGAACATTTTAATGTTAAATCAATTCCAAGCCCGAATGATTTAGCTTATACGTCTCTTCCTCTTGCACCACATACAGACAATCCTTACAGAAATCCTGTGCCATGTATTCAATTATTACATTGTATTATAAATGAAGTTTCTGGTGGTCTTTCAACTTTAGTAGATGGATACACTGTTACCGAGGATTTAAAAAAAGAAAATCCAGAGTTTTATAATATTCTTACCAAAGTAAAGGTTAAATTTAAATTTATAGATAAAGATGTTGTCTTAGAGCATTGGGCTGAATTAATTCAGTTAGATGAAAACAAAAAATTAAAACAGGTAAGATTTAGTCCAAGATTAGACTTTGTTCCAATTTTAGAAAAAAGTGAATTAGATTTGTACTATAAAGCGAGAAAGAAACTATCCGCTATGTACAATTCTGATAAATATAGAATTGAATTTAAACTTCAACCAAAAGATCTTTTAATGATGGATAATTATAGACTATTACATGGTAGAACAGAATTTGACGTAAATGAAGGAAGTAGATTTTTACAAGGTTGTTATTTAGATTTTGATAGTACAGAGGGTAAATTAAGACACTTAAAAAGAAAATTTAATCTTTGACTTTTAAAGATACCTTAATCGCATCATTAGTCCCAATTTTTTTAGGTTTTGGTTTCGTAATTGCTAAACCAGCAATGGAACATTTTCCACCTATACTCTTGATGGGTCTGAGATTTACTTTTGCAGCATCAATTTTAATTTGGTGGTTTCCAATTCCAAAAGATTACCTTAAGCAAATTTTTATAGCGTCTTTGATTGCAAATACTTTACAGTATAGCGTTACTTACACTGGATTAAATTTGATCGATGCTTCTGCAGCTGTTCTACTGGTTCAAACAGAAGTTCCATTTGGAGTTTTATTTGCTTACTTCATGCTTAAAGAAAAACCTACGATAAGAAGTTTAATTGGAATTACAATTGCATTTGTTGGAGTTTACATTTTAACAGGCTCTCCTAATTTAGAGGGAAAATTTTTAGGTATATTTCTTACAATACTAGGATCTGCTATTTGGGCATTAGGACAAGTATTAGTAAAACCATTAAGTAAAGAAATAGCTCCGCTAACACTCGTTGCATGGCTAGCTATTTTTTCTGGACCAATATTAATTTTTTTATCATCAATCCTTGATGGTAATACGATTAATTATATTAAATCTGCAAACTTTAATAGCTGGGCAATTGCGTTTTATTTGGGATTTTTTATGCAACCAGTTACCTATGGGTGTTTTTATTACGTATTAAAAAATAACCCATTATATAAAGTTTTGCCCATTGTTACCATGGGAATACCTTTGACTGGCTTATTAGCTGCAATACTTCTTCTTGGTGAAAAACCAACAACAGAACTTTACCTTGGAGGCTTTATAATTTTAATAGGAGTTATTTTAATTGTTTATACAAAACAAAAAAAAAGTAATTAATAATATATTAAAAATTTACCCAATTTTTCCTAAAAAAGGAATGTATTCTAGTAGATAAAAGCCTATTGCTTGAAGTTGATTTGTTATTATTAATATTCCAGTTAGGAATAAGAGGACACCTCCAGTTTTAGTTATAATATTCATTTTTTGCTTAATATTTTTCGAAATAAGAAGAAACTTTTGAATAGCATAACCTGCTAAAATGAATGGAATAGCTAATCCTAAGGAATAAAATGTAAGAAGCATTATTCCTTCATAAATGCTTTCAGTTGTTGATGCCAAAATTAAAATGGATCCAAGAATTGGACCTATACAAGGTGTCCAACCAAATGCAAAAGCCATACCTACTAAAAACGAGCTGAATACATTACTGTTTTTCTCTGCATCTAATCTTTTTTCGTAGTTAAGAAAATTAAGATTAAACACTCCTAAAATATGAAGTGAGAAAATGATAATAATTAAACCAGCAATTATTCTTAATGGAAAAGAATTTTTTAATAAAATCTTTCCTAGAACAGTTGCTGATGCTCCAAATATAATAAAGACAACTGAAAACCCTAGGGTAAATAAAATTATTGGTAATAAATTTACATTTTTACTTTTTAATAGATTCTCTAAAGTGGAACCTGATATATAAGAAATATAACCTGGTATGAGTGGCAACACACATGGAGATAAAAAGCTTATTAATCCAGCACCAAATGCAATAAAAATTTCTGTCATTTTATCCTGAATTTTTCATTGCTGCAGCAATACCAGCAATTGAAGTCATCATTGCATCATCTAAATATTTTCTATGCTTTTTCTGTATTCCTTTTTTAGATAATTTTTTCATGACTACTGCTTGCAAAATATTAAGAACTTCAGTGTAAATATTCCTTACAATAACTGATGATCTAAACTTTTTCCTCTGATTAATAATTTCTGTTGGAGTTATAAATTGATTTAGTTTTTTTATATTATTAAATTGCAATCTTAATTTATCACCAACTTTTTTAAGTTTAGCATCTGCCAATCCTTGTTCGTAAACCTCTGAAATTTCAGGATCAACTTTTGAAATAACCATATCTAAAATATCCATTGTTGAATTAAAGAAAGGCCAATTCCTTTCCATATCAACTAATATAGATTTAAATTTTTTAACTGAAGAGTATTTTAATGCCTCACCTGTTCCAAGCCATGCTGGTAACATTAATCTTATTTGTGTCCATGCAAAAACCCATGGTATTGCTCTAAGTCCTTTTATATTATCAACATTTTTTCTTTTAGATGGTCTTGATCCAATCGATAATTTTCCAAGTGCAAGATGTGGTGTTACAGTTTTAAAGTATCTAATAAAATCTGTATTTTCTCTAATATTTTTTCTGTAGGATCTTGTCGAAATCTGTGTCATATCCTCAATTAAATTTCTCCAACTATCTTTTGGTTTTGGTGGTGGATTAAGTGTTGCTTGCATTACCGCACCTATGTAACTGCAGAGGTTATATTTTGCTATTGGTTCATAGCCATATTTTTGTTGTATCATTTCACCTTGATCCGTAATTCTAATTTTACCATTTACAGATCCTGGAGGCTGAGATCTAAGAGTAGATTGAATTGGACCACCCCCTCTTCCTGCAGATCCACCTCTACCATGAAAAAATGTGAGATCAATTTTATATTTTTTTCCTAACTTAACAATTTCCTCTTGAAGTTTATATTGATGCCAGCTCGCAGAAAGTTTTCCAGCATCTTTACTTGAGTCTGAGTAGCCAATCATAATCTCGTGATTATTTTTAATTAATTTTCTGTACCAGCTTAATGAAAATAAATTTTCCATAATTGATTTTGCATTTTTTAAGTCATCTAAGGTTTCGAATAATGGAACTACTCTTAATCTTTTATTTATATTTGCTTCTTTTTGTAAAAATGAAACTGCTAAAATATCAGAGGCTGACGATGTCATTGAAATAATATATGCACCTAAACATTCCTCAGGTTGATCAGCTAAAATCTTAAAAGTAGACCAAACTTCACGATTTTCTCTATTCTTAAATTTGAAATTTTTAATGACTTTTTTATTTGTTTTTAAATGTTTTGATAAAAAATTTATTCGCTGCTTTTCTGACCATTTATAATAATCAGCTCTGTACTTCTTTTTGATAAACTCATAAAGTAATTGTGAGTGTCTTGATGATTCCTGTCTAATATCTAGTCTAGCAAGATTTATACCAAAACATTTTGCTCTTCTCATTAAGTCAAGTAATTCGCCACTTGCTATATTTTCATTCTGGTTTTTCTCAAGAGAGTCTCTTACTACCCTTAAAGGTTTTAAGATTTCTTCTCTTGAGGATAATAGTTTATTCTGATCTAGAGGTTTGTGTCTTACAAGATGATTTTCTATTGCTCTATGCGTCAACCTCATTTTATCCCTAAGAGGTCTTAAGAATACTCTATATGGCTCAAAAGTTTTTCCCGTAACTTTTAAAATTTTGTTGGAGCATTTTTCCATTGAAAAAGATCTAATTAACTTTGTTAATTCTTTTTCATATAATTTTGCGGCTTCCCATCGTGATAATAAAATTACTTCTTTTGTAATCGAGGAGGTTACATTTGGATTTCCGTCTCTATCTCCACCCATCCAAGATCCAAATTGAATTGGATTAAAATTTTTAGGTAAATTCTTTCCCATATTTTTAAGAAAAATTCCATTTAGTCTTCTATAAACCTTTGGAATTGTTTCCCACAAACTATCTTCTATTACTGCAAGCCCCCATCTGGCCTCATCAGTTGGGCTAGGTCTAAATCTTTTTAGATCATCAGTGTTCCAAATAATTGTAAATTCATCATAAAGTTTTTTATCTAAAATTTTTACTTTTGACGGATAATGTTTGAGTAAATCTCTCTGCTCCATAATCTCAGTTATGTTATGATATTTTTGTATTAATGTTCTTCTTTTTACTTCAGTTGGATGAGCAGTTAACACAATTCCAATATCTAAATTTTTTGCAATATTATAAATTTTATTATTTGAAACTTTTCTGGATTTGAAAAGATTTTCAAATATTTCTTCTATAAAAATATATTTATGTTCATCTTTTATTTTGGAATTTTCAAATTCGTCTAGTTTTCTAGATGAGTCTAATGACTCTGTCAAATTTACAAAATTCATAAAATGGGTAAACGCTCTGGATAATTTAAAAATATTTATAGGACTTAATTTATTTATTTCAGATATAATTATTTTAAATCTTTTTTTATTATTAATATTTTTGACGTTTGCTTTTGATAGAAGTCTAATTTTTTCAACTAAATTAAAAAAGTTTTGCCCCTCTTGTTTTCTTATTACTCTTCCAAGTATATCCCCTAAATACCTGGCGTCGTCTCTTTGCGATTTGGTTGGAATTCCCTCGTAATATAAATCTCTTTTAAGCATTGTTGTTAACGACTTTGTGTATCTGTTCTCCTAAATTATCTATTCCAAGTTTTACAGTTTCACCACCCAATAAAAATTTAGATGGTTTTCTATTTTCTCCAACACCTGGAGGAGTTCCTGTGCAGCATATATCGCCAGGGTATAAAGTCATGCAGTGGCTCATATAAGATACTAGTTGGTTTATATTAAAAATCATTTGATTTGTATTTCCTGTTTGCATTCGTTCTCCATCAACATCTAAATACATGTTTAAATTATGAACATCTGAAATTTCATCTTTTGTTAATATGTAGGGGCCTATAGGTCCAAAAGTGTCAAAACCTTTTCCTTTATCCCAAGAACCACCTTTATTCTTTTGAAAGTTTCTCTCGCTTACATCGTTTACCAGGAAAAAACCTAAAACATAACTTAACGCATCTTTTTCACTGACATAAGAACATTTCTTTCCTATTACAAAACCTAATTCAACCTCCCAATCTGTATGATTAGAATTTTTTGGAATTTCAATATCATCATTAGGCCCAGATACACTGTTAGTGAATTTAGAAAATATTATAGGCTCTTTTGGAATAGGCATATTCTGTTCTATTGCGTGATCTTTAAAATTTAAACCTATTCCAATAAATTTAGAAGGTTTATTAACACAAGCTCCTATCCTTTGATTTTTTTCTAATATAGGTAAATCTTCAGGTTTTATTTTACTTAATTTTTCTAAGGTCTCGAAATTTAAATGATCTGAATTAAAATCTTTGATAACAGAAGATACGTCTCTATAATTATTATCTTTATCAACTATAATTGGTTTTTCCTTACCTGGATTTCCAATTCTTGCTAGTTTCATTTTAAAAATACGATTAAAAGTAATATTACCCAAACTGCACCATAGTAAAATGGCATCATCTTTTTCCAAGACGATAAAGCTTTTGCGGCTGTTTTAACTTCTTTTTTTTTGACTTTTACCATTTATTATCCTTTCAATCCAAGATGAGTATACTTTACATTTAAATAATCTTTAATTGCCATAGAGCCGCCTTCTCTACCATAGCCTGCTTGCTTTATTCCACCAAAAGGTGCTTCAGCTATAGCTACCAATGGAGTATTTACTGCAACAGTTCCTGTTTCCATAAGCTCTGAAGCTCTATGAGCTTTTTCCATTGAATTGGTGCATATGTAACTTGATAAACCTAAATCATGATTATTTGCTCTTTCAATAACTTCATCAAATGTTTTAAATGACAACATAGGAACCAATGGTCCAAAAGGTTCAACTTTCATTATTGTAAAATCATCTTTAATGTTATCAAAAATGGTGGGTTCATAATAAAATCCTTTATTGAATCCTTGAGGTCTCTTTCCTCCAAGAAGAACTTTTCCTCCTTCTTTTTTTGTTGTTTCAACTAGTTCTTCAACTTCATTTAACCTTTTTTTGGTTGTCAAAGGTCCTAATTGAACTGATGGATCCATACCATCACCAATTTTCAATTTTTTTGTTTTTTCAATAAATAAATTTACAAATTCATCTTTTTTATTTTCTTGGATATAAAATCTATTTGGAGATATACATACTTGTCCATTGTTTCTAAATTTTGCTGCGATAGCCATGTCTGTGGCTTTTTTAATATCAGCATCTTCGAAAACAATAAACGGAGAGTGTCCACTTAGTTCCATTGTTACTCTTTGAACTTTATCTGCGGCTTGTTTTAATATTAGTTTACCAACTCTTGATGAACCAGTTATTGATATTTTTTTAACTATATCTGATGAAATTAATTGTGATGCAATACTAGGTGGATCTCCTGAAAGTAAATTTACAACACCAGCTGGAACACCACACTCCTTACATATATCTACTAGTTCCATAACGGTACCAGGTGTTATAACATCGGGTTTAATAATTACCGAACAACCAGCCGCTAATGCTGTTGAAATTTTTCTTGAAGATAAAACTAATGGAAAATTCCATGGCGATAGTGCAGCTACTACTCCGACTGGTTGATAATATACATGTACTCTTGTGTCTTTAAATCTACTCTCAACAGTTTGACCATAAATTCTTTTTGTCTCCTCTGCGTTCCATTCAAAAATATCTGCTGATCCTCCAACTTCACCTTTTGCTTCTACAAATGGTTTTCCAACTTCAAGTGTCATCCACTTTGCTAAAACATCTTGTTTTTCTCTCATCTTGTCTGCAATTTTTCTTAATGTGTAAGATCTTTGCCAGGGTGGAGTATTTTTCCAAACTTCCAAACCTTTTTGTGCAGACTTAAGAGCATCGTCTACATCTTTTGAACTTGCTTTTGAAGCATGACCAATAATTTCTTCATTTGCAGGATTAATTACTTCGTATGTTTGTTTATCTGAAGACTGTTGCCATTTTCCATTAATGAATTGTCCAAATTTGCTATACATAATTTTTAATTTATGATTAATTAGTGGTCTATTAACCTTGAATATATCTATAAATAAGTAAAAAATAAAGTGTCTAAGTCTTTCCCTCTTCTGTTTATACTTCTTTGGTCTTCTGCTTTTATAACAACCCTTCCAATTGTTCAAAATAGTGATCCATTCTCTGCTTTAGCCTTTAGATTTTTCTTAGTAGCTATTTGTTTTTTTGTATATTCAATTTACAAAAAAACTAAAATATCAATCAATAGGAAAGACCTAGTAAATTCTTTGGGCACTGGTATTTTGTTTCATGGACTTTACTTAGGTGGAGTTTTTTACTCAATATATATAGGTTTTCCAACAAGTCTAACTGCACTTATAGTTACCATGCAGCCAATTTTAACTAATTTACTAGCAGGTTATTTTTTAAAAGAAAAAGTCTCACTAAATCAATGGTTAGGAGTTTTATTAGGGTTCACGGGTGCAGTAATGGTTCTAGGATTTGATATTGGAAAATCTTTACCCATCGAAGGGGTTATTTCTTCACTTGTTGCTTTAATTGCAATTACAACATCAACAATTTGGCAAAAAAAAATAAGTAATAATATTCCTTTATCTGTAAATAATATGTATCAAGCAGTCGGTGCAGTTTTATTTCATTTGTTAATTATTATTTTTATATTTAAAGACCCATTTATAAATTTAAATTCAGATTTTTTATTAGCAATGAGTCATCAAGTATTTCTTGTATCTTTAGGAGCATTTTCTATTTTGATGTATTTAATTAAAAACAATTCTGCGAGCAAGACTGTATCATTATTTTTTTTAATACCAGTGGTTACAGCATTGATGGCTTGGATATTTTTAGGAGAAGAATTGATGAAAATCGATATTGCTGGTTTCATAATCGCATCTACAGGCGTGTTTATTTCAACAAGAAAATAAATATTTAAGCAAAAATTTGATGAGACATTTTATTTCATAATTTTCTCTCATTTGTGTTAGATTTAAAAAAAAAGGAGAAACATATGAAGGCATATATTATGGGGAACTACACGGAAAAAGCTTTTCAAGGTTTTATGAAAGATCCAACGAGTGATAGAAAAGCAGTTGTAGAACAATTAACAAAAGCAGTTGGTGGAACAATTCACAGTATGGATATCGTTAGAGGTTCATATGATTTTATTGTTGTAACAGAAGTAGGATCGTTTGATGACTTTGCTGCTATAAAACTAGTTGTGGAATCATCTGGTGCTGTAAAAAATATGACAATGTTAGAAGCTATAGATTTTACAAAAGCAACGACTAAAGCAAGCAAGATTGGTTATAAACCACCAGGACAGTAATAAATTTATTGTTTTTTTTCGTTATCAACAACTAAGCAGATTTCTGATTTAGTCAGAAATCTGCGACCTGTTCCATTATCTAATGAGAACATGCCACCAATTCCTTTTACGGCATCTATAGTTAAATCAGTGTGTTTCCATTTTTCATATTGATCACCATTCATATAAAAAGGTACGCCACCTATTTCACCTAACTTAATATCATTATCTCCTAATGGAAATTCTCCTTCTTGAAAACACATTGGAGCACTTCCATCACAACAACCACCTGATTGGTGAAACATTAATTTTTCACCATATTTTTCTTTAAGCTCAGAGAGAAGGCTTAGCGCTGAATGTGTTGCTGATACTTTCATTTTTAAAGTACGGCCCATGATATAGAATCATGGGCCAGTATATATTATTGATTAAAAGAAGCCCAATTTTTTCTCAGCATAAGAAACGTGTAAGTTCTTATTCTGTCTGTAATGATTAAGCATCATTTTGTGAGTTTCTCTTCCAACTCCTGATTGTTTGTATCCACCAAATGGTGAGTGAGCTGGATAAGCATGATAACAATTAGTCCATACTATTCCTGCTTGTATTGCTCTACCCATTCTGTGAGCTATATTTCCATTTCTTGTCCATACAGCTGCTCCTAAACCATAAAGAGTATCATTAGCAATTTTCAATGCTTCTGCCTCATCTTTAAATTTAATCACAGATACAACTGGTCCGAAGATCTCTTCTTGAGATATTCTCATGTTGTTTTTAGCCTCAAAAACAGTTGGTTGGATATAATTACCTTTTTCCAAGCCACTATTAAGCTTAGCAACACTTCCACCAGTAAGAACTTTAGCGCCTTCTTTTTTACCTAGCTCTAGATAAGATTTAATCTTCTCCATTTGCTCTACTGACGCTTGAGCTCCAATCATTGTTTCCATTTTTAAAGGATTATCTTGCACAACAGCTTTTGTTCTAGCAATAGCTCTTTCCATGAATTTATCATAGATAGATTCTTGAATTAAAGCTCTACTTGGGCAAGTACAAACTTCACCTTGGTTTAGATTGAACATTACAAAACCTTCAATACATTTATCGAAGAAATCATCATCTTTATCCATGACGTCTTCAAAGAAGATATTAGGAGATTTTCCACCTAATTCTAATGTAATTGGAATTATGTTTTGTGCAGCATACTGCATAATCAATCTTCCAGTTGTTGTTTCACCAGTAAATGCAACTTTCGCAACTCTTTTAGAAGATGCCAAAGGTTTACCTGCTTCTAATCCAAAACCGCTAACAATGTTAACAACACCTTTCGGTAATAAGTCTCCAATAAGTTCCATCATTACCATAATTGATGCTGGCGTTTGTTCAGCTGGTTTTAAAACTGAACAGTTTCCTGCAGCAAGAGCCGGTGCTAATTTCCATGTTGCCATTAATAATGGGAAATTCCATGGAACTATCTGACCAACTACTCCTAGCGGTTCATGAAAATTGTATGAGTATTGATTATTAGCAATCTCAGCAATAGAACCTTCTTCAGCTCTTATTACTCCTGCGAAATATCTCCAGTGATCAATCACTAAAGGTAAGTCAGCAGCCATACATTCTCTAATCGGTTTACCATTATCTAAACATTCAGCAACAGCTAATAAGTTTAGATTTTTTTCTAAAACATCAGCGATTTTGTACAAGATGTTTGATCTTGTTGTGATGTCTGTCTTTCCCCATTCAGGGAAAGCTGCGTGTGCCGCGTCTAATGCAGCTTCCACGTCTTTCTCGTTTGAACGAGCAACTGAACAGATCTTCTCATTAGATATCGGGCTTACATTGTCAAAATATTTACCAGATAGAGGTTCTACAAATTTACCGTTAATGTAGTTTCCATACTTTGCTTTAAATGGAAATTTAACCTTTAGATGAGAGGTATCTAGAACCGAAGACACTTTCATTGCTTCTGCACTCATTTTTCCTCCATTTTTTATAATTCCAATTAAAACAATTTTTAATTGCAATGTAAATGTAACAAAATATTTTCAACTTGAAATTGATTCAAGAATTTAAAATCATGAAATATTCAATTAAAAGTTTTATTATGGTTTCACGTGAAATTTTATGGATAAAAATTTTTTTAAAAAATTAAGAATTTTAGATGGCGGTATGGGGCAAGAGTTACATGCACGCGGTCTTGTTTCAAAAGGAACTCTTTGGTCAACAAGTGCAATTTTAGACGAAAGATATCATCAATCTGTGATTGATATACATTTAGATTATATTGAGGCAGGTGCAGAACTTATTACTACGACAAATTTCTCAAGTAGAAGAATTAGAATGGAGCAAAATAAAGTTAATGATTTGTTTGAATTTGCCAATAAAAAAGCTTGTGAACTTGCTCTAAAAGCAAAAGAACAATCAAAAAAAGAAATTATAATAGCTGGAAGTTTACCAGCACAATCAGATACTTATAGGGAAGACACTAGATCTAGTGAAATTATTCATCAAAATTTTTACGATCAGATTAATTGTTTAAAAGATTTTATAGATGTCTTTTATTTAGATGTTATTTCTAGTGGAAGGGAAATAGCTATAGCCACTGAAATAATTGAGAAATTAAATAAACCTATTCTTGTCGGTATCCATTTGCTAAAAAACGGAAAATTACCTTCGGGTGAAACCATTAATGAAGTAATGAAAAAATATAAAAGCTCTAATTGGATTGGTATTATTGCTTCATGCGTATCACTTGAAATTGCTGAAAATTCAATAAATGAGCTGAAAATTCATGAATTACCCTTTGGGTATAAGGTTAATCTTTGGGGTGATGATGAGCCATCTCCAGTAAGAAAGATTAATTCAGCTAAATTCGACGAAGATGCAGTCAACTTAAACACTGTTATGGGAAAAAGAGAAGTATCAGATGAAATGTTTAAAAAGTTGGGTAAAAATTTTATCAATAATGGTGCAACTATATTAGGTGGTTGCTGTGAAACTAATCCAAAGCATATTTCTGCTTTGTCTGAGTTAAAATAAAATTTATTTAATCATTTGATTTTTTTGCTAAATAAATTCCAACAAGAACTAATACTACTGAAACTATAATTTTAGGAGTGATTAACTCTTTTAAAAAAATATATCCTAAAATTATTCCAAAAATTGGAATTAAAAAAGACACCTGAGATTGAAAAATTAATCCATTTTTCTTTAAAATAGAAAATCTTAATAACCAAGCAAGACCAGTCGATACTAAGCCAAGATAGACAACTGATATAATGGATAATGTGTTTGGAGTACTGTTCCATGGCTGTTCAAAAATCATAGTTAAAGGTAATAAAATTATTGATGCCCAAATACATATGGATGTTGTTACGTTTTCATTTCTTTTATTACTTATCTTTAAAGTAAGAACACCTCCTACAACATAGCCAGTCGCACCTAGTAGAATTAAAAGTGCTGAATAGAAATTATTTTCATTTATTAAAATATTATCTGAAAATAAATAAACAATTCCTGAAAAACCAATTAAAACTCCAATTGTTTTAATTAAATTAAATTTTTCGTTTTTTGTAAAGTAATGACCTAAAATTGTAGAGGTTAATGGAGTGCTCGACATCAGTATTGCAGCCAAATTACTTTGAACAGCTTTAATTCCATAAGATATAAAGAAAAATGGAATTACAAGATTAACGAAACCGATCAATGCAAACCAATACCAGTCTTTAGAAAAAACTTCGATTTTAATTTTTTTAATATTACATAAAATAATAAGAGGTATTGATGCTAAAAAAACTCTCAAAAAAGCAATGGTTACTGGTCCAAAAGACTCTGTTGCAATTTTAATGTTAAAAAAAGCGGAAGACCATATCAGTGCTAAAAAACATAAAAGAGAATAATCAATTATTGTTGGTTTTCTCATTCTGTTATTTCCAGCACTTTTGATGAAGTAATCTCATTTAATTTTTTAAAATTTATTTCAAATATACAATTTGGATGTCCAGCTGCAGCATAAAGTATTTCAAATCTTTTTAATGTGTTGTCCATAAATATTTCTATCTCATTTAACAAACCAACTGGAGATACTCCACCAATAGTATAACCTGTTTGGGTTTTTACTTGATCAGGTGAAGCCATACATAGATCATTTTTTTGGGTAATCTTTTTAAGTTTATTTAAGGAACATTTTTTATCTCCAGAAACTAGACAAAGAATAAAACTATTTTCAGCTCTAAAAAGCAAACTTTTTACAATCGCACCAACCTCGCAACCTAAAGCTAACGATGCATCTTTTGCAGTTCTTGCGGTCTTTTCTAAAACTTTGACTTTTAATGATTTATCAAATCTTTGTAAGGCATCTTGAGCCCTTTTGACTGGTTCTTTGTTTAATAACTCATCCATACAACTATTAATTGTTTGTAAAATATTAATAACTTTGATTAAAATCCATGCACTAATTGCATAGGAGATATCAATATAATAAGCGATATTAATATACTTTTATTTGCTAGAAAACGTTAAAAATTGAAAGGGTAAATATGAGCGCTAATAATGTGTTAAAACAAATGAAAGATAAAGACATTGAATATGTCGACTTAAGATTTACAGATCCTAGAGGAAAATTACAGCATGTTACTATGGATTCAAAAGTAGTGGATGAAGAGATGTTGGAAGAAGGTATATTTTTTGATGGATCGTCTATAGCAGGTTGGAAAGCAATCAATGAATCAGACATGATTTTAAAGCCTGATTTATCTAGAACAGTAATTGATCCTTTCACTAGTCATAATACTATGAATATTTTTTGCGATGTTATGGATGCAATAAAGAAAGATCCATACGAAAGGGATCCACGTGGAACTGCAAAAAAAGCAGAAGCATACTTAAAAAAATCAGGAATTGGTGACAAAGCATATTTTGGACCAGAAGCAGAATTTTTTGTGTTTGATGATGTTAAATACAAAAATGATATGAATGAAACAGGATTTAAAATAGATAGCACTGAAGGCCCGTATAATACTGGAAAAGATTATCCAAATGGTAACATGGGGCATAGACCTGGTGTTAAAGGTGGATATTTTCCTGTTCCTCCAGTTGATAGTGCACAAGATATGCGTAGCGAATATTTAAAAGCTATGAAAGATATGGGAATAAAAGTTGAAAAACATCACCACGAGGTAGCACCAAGCCAACATGAACTTGGAATGTATTTCGGAACTTTGGTAGACCAAGCAGATAACTTACAATTATATAAATATGCTGTTCATATGGTTTCTCATTCTTTTGGTAAAACAGCTACCTTTATGCCTAAGCCTGTAAAAGGCGATAATGGATCAGGGATGCATGTTCACCAATCAATATGGAAAGGTGATAAGGCATTATTTTCTGGTGACAAATATGCTGGACTATCAGATGTGGCTTTAAATTACATTGGTGGTATTTTAAAACACGCTAAAGCAATCAACGCATTTTCTAACGCAACAACAAACAGTTACAAAAGGTTAATACCTGGTTTTGAAGCACCAGTTCTTTTAGCATATTCAGCTAGAAACAGATCTGCATCTTGCAGAATACCTATCACATTGAGTAAGAAAGCAGCAAGATGCGAAATACGATTTGGTGACGCTGCTGGAAACCCTTATTTAACTTTTGCAGCTATGTTAATGGCTGGACTAGATGGAATTAAAAACAAAATAGATCCAGGAAAATCTTTTGACAAAGATTTATACGCGTTGTCAGAATCCGAAGTTAAAAAAATTCCAACTGTTTGTGGGTCTCTGAGAGAAGCAATGGAAAGCCTGGATAAAGATAGAGATTTCTTAAAACAAGGAAATGTATTTACTGATGACCAGATTGATGCATATATCGCTTTGAAGTTTGAGGAAATTCACAACTTTGAACACACTCCTCACCCAATAGAATTTGATATGTACTATAGTTGTTAAATAAAATTACTGTCTGGTAGAAGCAATTTTGTTTTTACCAGACCCTTTTTTAACAACGTAATCTTGAGTTCCATTTGCTCCAATATCTACAGATTTGATAAGTGATCGAAAAAAATTCATTCTTCTTTCTTTCTTATCTTCTGATTTAAGCAAATTTCTAAATTCAAAAACGTTCATGATTTAGTTATATAATAGATATGCGTTTTACGCAAAGCTGATATGCTCAAAATGGATACTATATTTTGAAGGACTCTCCACACCCACATCTTTCAGTTTCATTTGGGTTATTGAATACGAAAGAGGATGAAAATTTGTCTTTTTTATAATCCATTTGGGTACCTAATAAATACATAACAGCTGCAGGATCAATAAATACTTTCACACCTTTGTCTTCAATCATTTCATCATTAGGTTTTTTTTCTTTAGCATATTCCATAATGTAGGCCATTCCTGCACAACCTCCACTTTTAACACCAACTCTTACCCCTAAAGAATTTTGATCCTTTGACATGATTTCTTTAATTCTTTCTGCTGCTCTATCACTTAAAGATATTATTTGGGTCATAAATTTAATTCCAATTTTGCTGCTTCTGACATCATTGACTTATCCCATGGCGGATCCCAAACTAGCTCTAAATCTACATCTTTAACGTCTTTAATTTCTTTAACACTGTCTTTAACTTCCTTAGGTAAACTTTCTGCAACTGGACAGTTAGGTGTAGTTAGGGTCATTTTGATTTTTACCATATTGTCTTTTTCAACATTTATATCATAAATTAAACCAAGCTCATATATATTGACTGGGATTTCTGGATCATAAATCTTCTTTATTTCGTTAATTATTTTCTCTTTTAAATCCATTTATTCTTCTTTCTCTGTATTCACTTCTCCTGGTTTATTTGACATTGCAGAAATAAGAGTATGCCATGGTAATGTTGCACATTTTACTCGCATTGGGTATTTTTTCACACCTGATAATGACATCAGCTTAATTTTATCATCTTCATTGATATTTTTTGATTTAAGCTCAGAATTTTCTTTTATCATATTTAAAAAATCATCAATTAATTCCTTAACTTCAGTTTCACTTTTTTCTTTCATTAATTCTGTCATTATTGAAGTAGATGCCATCGTAATCGCACAACCTTCTCCTTCAAATTTAATATCTGAAATTTTTTTATTTTCATCAGTTTTTAAATAGATGTGAACTTTGTCACCACATAATGGATTGTTCCCTTTGGCATCTTTATTAAAGTTTTCAAACTTACCAAGGTTCTTAGGATTTTTTCCATGTTCTAAAATTATTTCCTGATATAATTCTTTTAAGTCCATTATCTATCGAATATTTTTTTACATTTATTAATTGATTCATTTAATTTATCTAAATCATCTTTAGTGTTATAAACACCTAGTGATGCTCTGGCTGTAGCTGACAATCCAAGTTTATCATGCAGTATTTGACAACAGTGATGACCTGCTCGAATAGCTACTCCATCTTCATCTAAAATAGTTGCAATATCGTGAGCATGTATCCCATCTAAAGTAAATGATAAGACAGATCCTTTATTTTTTGGATTACCTACAAGTTTAACTGAGTTATTTTTTCTTAATACTTCTTCACCGTATTTTGTAAGTTCACTCTCATGCTTTTCAATATTCTCAATGCCTATTTGATTTAGAAACTTTATAGACTCCCCAAATGCAATTACCTGAGCTGTTGCCATAGTACCTGCTTCATATTTGTTTGGAAGATCTCCAAAAGATATACCTTCTTTCTTTACTTCTCTAATCATACCTCCCCCACCTTGATATGGTGGTAAAGTATCAAGCCATTTTTTTTTAGCATATAGAACACCTAAACCAGTAGGTCCGTACATTTTATGACACGAAATTGCATAGAAATCGCAATCTATATCTTGCATGTCTAATTTTAAATGAGGAGCTCCCTGACAGCCATCTATCAATATAGGGATATTTTTTGAGTGAGCCAAAGATGTAATTTCTTTTATTGGCAAAATTGCTCCAGTAACATTTGATAGATGTGTGATCGCAATCATTTTAGTTTTGGGTGTTATACTTTTTTCAATACTTTCTAAAGTTATTTCACCATCATTATTTATTTCTGCAAAATTAATTTTAACTCCCTTTAATTTTCTTAAATAATGCCACGGAACATAATTTGAATGATGTTCTAGTTCTGTAAGAAGTATCTCATCCCCTTCTCTTAAAAACTTTTGACCAAAGGTATTTGCTACTAAATTAATTGCTTCTGTTGCACCTTTGGTAAATACTATTTCATTAGGATCTTTAGCGTTTATATATTTTTGCATCATTGTCCTGGTGTTTTCATATAAATTTGTTGCAGCTACAGCTAAATAATGCACGCTTCTCCCAACATTAGAAAATTCTTTTGTATAAAAATCGTAGATTCTATCGACAACCATCTGAGGTTTCTGAGACGAGTTGGCACTATCGAGATAAACTAGATCGTTGTTGTGAACTTTATTATTAAATATTGGAAACTGTTTTTTAATGTTATTTATATTCATTGATTTAATTCCATAGTTTTCTTTATAAAACTTTTAATTTCCTCATCAGTAATTTTCTCAATTACATCAAGGAAAAAACCACTAATTAAAAGTTTTTTGGCTTGCTTGTAATTTAGTCCTCTAGATCTTAAATAAAATATTGAATTTTCATTGAGGCTTCCAGATGCAGAACCGTGTGAACATTTTACATCGTCAGCATATATCTCTAGTTCAGGCTTTGCATTAAACTCAGTATTTTTATCTAATAGAATACATTTACTTAATTGATAGCCATCAGTTTTCTGTGCATTTGGACTTACATAAATTTTACCTTGATATACAGACTTAGATTTATCATCAAGAACACTTTTAATTAGTTGATAACTTTTTGTATTTTCAACTAAGTGATTAACAGACGTCCTAATTTCATGATGCTTATCAGCATCTAATGAAAATACTCCATTTATAAATGCAGATGAATATTGGCCATTTAAATTACAATTGATTTCGTTTTTTAAAAATTTTGAACCATTGGATAAAATAAATGTTTCTGAAACACTATTCTTTAATTGATCAATATTATTATACGAATACTTTATATTACTATTCTGTAATTTATCAATTTTAAAGTTTTTTAAGATTGCATTTTCTTTTAAAATAAAATTATAAAATGTATTAATAAAATTTTTTTCACTTTTATCTTCATAAATATCAACTATTTTTAAAGAACTGTTTTCTTCTAAAATAAAATTTAATTGGGAATTTAATGTTGTTGAACTGATATTATTGGTTGAAACATGATAAATTATTAATGGCTTGTTCATGGTATAATTTTTTGAAATATTAATTTTGTAAAAATTTTTACAAAATGCATTATTTAAATTTAAGAGTGAGTTTTTACTTTTAATTTTTATGCTCATATCAAACTCTTTTAATATTTTTACTTTATCTTTATCCTCAAAACTAAAATCTAATTCTTCTACTTTGCCGTTAATAAATACTATTTTATTGTGATCAAAGTCTTTAATAATTAAAGCATTATCAATTAAATTTTCTTTTGATTGATCTATATAAAAATTTAATTCTCCAATATTCTTATTTATAATTTGGTTTAAATCTGAAAATTTCCAACTTTCTAATTTTCTTCCTGGTAAACCTTCTTTTATAAAATTTTCTAAGTTATTCTTTTTAAAATCTAATTCATCATTTGACGAATAATTTTTAAAGGTTTTATCAAAATCTATTTTAATTTTATTTTCCATTTAATTAATATTTTCGTATCCTTTACTTTCAAGCTCCAATGCTAATTCAGGTCCACCTGATTTTTTAATTTTACCATCAATTAAAACATGGACAAAATCAGGTTTGATATAATCAAGCAGCCTTTGGTAATGAGTAATAATTAAGAATGCATTATTCTTCTTTCTTAAAGAGTTTACCCCATTAGCAACTATTTTTAGTGCATCAATGTCTAATCCTGAATCTGTTTCATCAAGAATTGATAATTTTGGATTCAATATAGACATTTGTAAAATTTCATTTTTCTTTTTTTCACCTCCAGAAAAACCTACATTTAGTTGTCTACTTAATTTTTCTTCGTCAAATTTCAATTCTTTTGATTTTTCTTTAACAACTTTAAGAAATTCAATTGCGTCTAATTCTTTTTCTCCTCTTGCTTTTCTTATTGCGTTTAAAGATGTTTTAAGAAAAATATTTGTATTTACACCTGGAATTTCTAGTGGGTATTGAAATGCTAAAAAGATACCTTTATGAGCTCTTTCCTCTGTTTCAAGTTCAAAAAGATCTTTATTTTCAAATAGTACCTCGCCTGATACTTCGTATCCTTTTTTTCCTGATAAAATGTTAGATAATGTACTTTTTCCTGATCCATTTGGGCCCATAATTGCATGAACTTCACCAGCTTTAATTTCCAAATTAAACCCGTTTAGGATAGACTTTTTATCTATATTAGCTTTTAAATTGTTAATTTTTAACATTACCCTACACTTCCTTCTAGACTGATACCGACTAGTTTTTGAGCCTCAACCGCAAATTCCATTGGTAATTGTTGGAGAACTTCCTTACAAAATCCATTTACTATTAATCCAACTGCCTCTTCTGGGTTCAAGCCTCTCTGCTGACAGTAATGCAATTGGTCTTCACTAATCTTTGATGTTGTTGCTTCATGAGCAATATTTGAATTTGAATTTTTATTTTTTATATAAGGTATTGTGTGGGCTCCACATTTGTTTCCCATTAAAAGAGAGTCGCACTGAGTATAGTTATTAGAATTTTCTGCATTAGGAGATATATCAACCAAACCTCTGTAAGTCATATCTGATAACCCTGCACTAATTCCTTTAGATATAATTTTACTTTTCGTATTTTTTCCTAAGTGTATCATTTTTGTGCCAGTATCTGCTTTTTGATGATTGTTTGTTATAGCGATTGAGTAAAATTCACCAATTGAATTATCACCTTTGAGTATGCAACTTGGATATTTCCAAGTAATAGCTGATCCAGTTTCAACTTGTGTCCAAGATATTTTTGAATTGCTTCCTTTGCACAATCCTCTTTTCGTTACAAAATTATAAATACCACCCTTCCCATCTTTATCTCCTGGGTACCAATTTTGAACTGTAGAATATTTTATTTCTGCATCATCTAATGCAATTAGTTCAACATTTGCTGCATGAAGTTGATTTTCGTCTCTCATAGGAGCTGTACAACCTTCTAGATAACTTACATAACTTCCTTTATCTGCAATAATTAAAGTTCTTTCAAACTGTCCAGTATCTGACGCATTAATTCTAAAATAAGTAGACAATTCCATTGGACACCTAACACCCTCTGGGATGTAAACAAATGAACCATCAGTAAATACTGCTGAATTCAAGGTAGCAAAATAATGATCTGTTATCGGAATCACAGTGCCTAAATATTTTTTAACTAGGTCTGGATGTTTTTGAACAGCCTCAGATATTGAACAAAAAATAATTCCATGTTTAGTTAAAGTATCTTTGAATGTCGTAGCAACTGATACTGAGTCAAATACTGCATCTACAGCAATACCATTAAGTCTTTTTTGTTCATCAAGTGGTATACCCAGTTTTTTGTAAGTTTCTAATAATTTAGGGTCTAAGTCTTCTAATTTTTTTGGCTTTTCATTAAAGTTTTTTGGTGCAGAATAATAATACAAATCTTGATAATTTATTTTTGGATATTTAGGTTTTTGCCAATCAGGTTCTTTTAAAACTTTTAATCTTTTGTAAGCTTGAAGCCTCCAATCTAATAACCATTTTGGTTCTTTTTTTATATTTGAAATAAATTTGATTACTTCTTCATTTAGACCTTTTGGTGCTTTTATATTTTCAATATCAGTAGAAAAACCGTACTTGTAATCTTTAATAATATCTAAATTTTTTTCGTCCATTAGTTTTTCCTCTCTTTAGTCATTAAAAGATCACTAAGATTTTTATTCTCAAAAAAATTGTTTATATATATATCAAGTTCATCCCATAACTCATGCGTAATACATTTTACTGATTTTCCATTACATCCTTTTTTTGAATCTTTTTTACATCCAACTGTTTTTACTTTTTGGTCTACAGCCTGGAATATTTCAGATAACTTAATATTTTTTGGATCTCTTTTTAAAACATATCCGCCACTTGATCCACGAACACTTTTTACAATTTCATTTTTTTTTAATTTTAAAAAAATTTGTTCTAGGTAGAGCAATGAAATACTTTGTCTCAATGAAATATCCCTCAAACTTACAGGATTATTTATTGGAAACTTTGACATATCTGCCAAAGCCATAACCGCATATCTAGATTTAGTATTTAGCTTCATAATATCAATAATTACGCGGGTTATATATATACCCGACTAAAATAGTCAAGTATTACAAAAATTAAAAAGACTCGCAAATTGTCATGGGTATGTGTTAAACAAAGTTTTTTTGTGAGAATAGTTCGCATTAACATTTATGGATAGTAAAATTTTAGAAATATTTATTCCGGGACCAGCGGGCAGACTAGAAGCAAAATATTTTAAGAGTAAAAAAAATACATCACCAATTGCTTTAGTGCTTCAACCACATCCTCAGTATGGTGGAACAATGAACAATAAAGTTGTGGTTGATACATTTCATACTTTTATGGAAAATAATTTTTCCGTTTGTAGAGTAAACTTTAGAGGAGTTGGAAGAAGCGACGGAGATTTTGACAATGGGCAAGGTGAACTTGCAGACGCTGCTGCCGCTCTTGATTGGCTAGAAAGAGAAAACTTAGATAATTCCCAATGTTGGGTATCTGGTTTTTCTTTTGGTTCTTTAATTGCTATGCAATTATTAATGAGAAGACCTGAAATAAATCGCTTTATAGCAATTTCACCTCAACCAAATGTATATGATTTTTCTTTTCTTTCACCCTGTCCCACTTCAGGTTTAATGGTATACGGAAAAAAAGATGAACTTGTACCTGTAGAATATATAAATGAGTTAGATAAAAGATTAAGTGCGCAAAAAGGTATTAAGGTTGAATTTCAGTCATTGTCTGAGGCTAATCATTTCTTTTCAAAGTCGGAGAAAGATTTAGTTAAAACTATAAACAAGTATATAAAGAAAGAAACAACTATTTTTTAAATAATCAAATAATTGTTCCTCCTGTCGTATCATTGTTGCACCCAGTCGTGGAAGGGAAAGAAATATCTAAATTTAGAAGTGATCTGATAGCAAGGTATGCAAAAGCTTGGGACTCTACAAAATCTCCATCTATTTTAAAATCATCAATATTTACTATTTTATTTTTAATTTTATTCTCTAATCTTTCCAATAAATACTTATTTTTTCTACCACCGCCACAAACAATAATATTTTTAGAGGTTATTTTATTTGCAATTATTTCAATTGTATACTCAACTATAGTTGCAGCACCATCTTCAACAGTTAACCCTCTAAATCTTGAAATATCGAAATCATTTATGTCATAACTTCTTTTATTGATTATTTCATTATTAAAATAAATGTCTAATGATTGATCCAATAAAATTTTATTCACTTTACCTGATCTAGCGACAAGACCGTTTTTATCATATCTATTTTTAGTTTTTTGTCTTATCCATAAATCTAAAAGACAATTACCTGGTCCTAAATCTTTAGCGCTAAATTTATATTTTTCATCTATGAAAGTTTCATTTGCAATCCCACCTATATTTAAAAAAACAATATTATTTTTTTTAATTTTTTTTGCTATTGCAGAATGATAAATTGGTGCTAGTGGAGCACCATTTCCATTATTGTTAATATCATTTTCTCTAAAATTATATGCTATTTTTTTTTTCAGTAATTGTGATAAAAGTCTGCCATCTCCTAATTGTTTCGATATTTTTTCTTCTGGATTATGATAAATAGTGTGTCCATGAAAACCAATCAAATCGATTTCATTATTTGAATTTTTTAATATTTTATTAGCAAATTTTGCATGTAAAATAGTTATTTCTCTCTCAAGCTTATTTAATTCGTTTTCATGATATTTTAAGTCTTTAAGATTGACTATTTTATTTCTAATATCAGACAGTTTATTGTTAAAAATATTATCGTATTTGCAATAAAAGTTTTCAATTACCTCAAAATTATCAATACCATTTGAATATATTATTGACCCATCAATACCATCCATTGACGTTCCGCTCATCATACCTAAACAATAAAAATTTTTGCTCATAAATATTTTTTAATTACTTTAAATATCAAGTATATTAATTTTACACTTTTTTTAAAAAAATGGACAAATCGTTCTTAACAGAATTCAAACAAAGAGAATACTACAATCAATGCACTGATTTTGATGCATTAAATGAATTTATAAGTACAAAATCTATTAGGGCCTACATAGGTTTTGATTGTACAGCAAAAAGTTTACATGTCGGCAGTCTTTTGCAAATAATGTGCTTAAGAATGCTTCAAAAGTATGGACATCAACCGATAGTTTTGTTGGGAGGTGGCACAACAAGAATTGGCGATCCATCTGGTAAAGATGAAACTAGAAAAATGTTATCAGATAAAGAAATAGAATCTAACATTAAAAACATTAAAAAAGTATTTAATATTTTTTTAAAAACTAGTAACACAAAAATAAAGCCAATATTTGTAAATAATTACAAGTGGCTTGGAAAACTCAATTACATTAAATTTTTGAGGGAAATAGGAAAACATTTTACAATTAATAAAATGTTAACCTTCGACAGTGTAAAATTGAGGCTAGATCGCGAACAGTCTTTGAGCTACATGGAATTTAATTATATGATACTTCAAGCATACGATTTTTTAGAACTAAATAAAAATAAAAATTGTATTATGCAGATTGGTGGTTCTGATCAGTGGGGTAATATAGTTAATGGAGTTGAACTAATAAAAAGATACTCTGGTAAACAATCTTTTGGATTAACAACTCCCTTAATAACCTTAGCCTCTGGAGCAAAAATGGGCAAAACAGAAAGTGGAGCAGTATGGTTAGACAAATCATTATTGTCTCCATATGATTATTGGCAATTTTGGAGAAATACAGATGACAGAGATGTAATTAAATTTCTCAAAATGTTTACTGACCTAAGTTTAAAAAAAATTGAAGAAATTAAAAACCATAATATTAATGAATTGAAAATTTTATTAGCAAATGAAGCGACTGCAATGTTACATGGAAAATCATCTGCTGAAAAAGCAGAGCAAACAGCAAAAAAAACTTTTGGATCTGGTTCGGTTGGGGATGGTTTGCCAACAATCAAAATAGATAAAAAAAAATTAGAAAATGGTATGAAAATTATTGATCTTGTGATTGTTTCAAATCTATTAGCTTCAAAAAGCGAGGTAAGAAGAATAATTAACAATAAAGGTATAAAAATTAATAATCAAACAATTGAAGACCAAAATTTAGAGATATCATTAAAAAATTTTAACAACCATAATTTCTTAAAACTATCACTTGGAAAAAAAAAACATGTGATAATCAAGATAAACTAGTTTGTTTTCTTAATTTTTTCTAATGTTCTTGTTATAAATCTAGGTGTTAACGTTTTAATTGGGTTTACTGTTGTTTTTATATTTTTAGGTGGACCCTTCAGTTTAAAACTTACACCAAATACACCTTCACCTGTTTTTTTTCCAACTAAAATATCTCCCAAAATTGGTATAGATCCAACAAATTTATTAATTGTAGTTGCAGGTACTAAGGTACCTCTTAAACTTATTATTTTATTTTTTTCAACATAACCTTCCATTAAAATTGAAATTGCAGGTCCAATGGCATAAATTTCATCAATCTCCATAAGGTTTTTTTTGTTTGTAAAATTCATTTCTAATTCATCAAACCCTACCCCCTCTCCTGATAGAATATCCGCAATACCTTGCAAAGATGCAAGTGTAAGAATTTTCGTTAACGCAGGTAACTCCTTGAGACTGAATTCGAAAATCTTTAGTTGTGATTTGGAAACTCTATTTTCCTTAACTGAATAAAAATCAATTTTTCCACCTTCAAAACCCTTAACAAATTTATATTTTTTAACAAAAGGCTTAGCTTGATCTGAATAAAAAGTTGTTACTTTTTGTCCACCTTTTGTCTTAACGGTAATTGATACAGTATCTTTATTTGGAAATGAGGATTTTAATGACATATCATAAACATCATTACCATTTAGTTTAATGTTTCCTTCCAGGTTTAAAATATGATGGTCTGAGTCTAAAAAATTTTTTTTGAATTTTAAATCAAAAATTCTTTCTTTATTATCAAAGATCATTGTTTCATTTGTATTATCAAACAAAATTTGATCTATTATCTTATTTAAATTAAAGCTATTACCTTCAATAATATAACTATTTTTTTTATTCTTAACTATTGAGATGTCATTTTTTTTATTATCAATATCTAGATATTTTAAATTAATTTTTTGAAAATCTGTGATTTGAAAATTTTTTGAAAAATAAATATTATTTAATTTTATTATATCGTTATTTTTTTTTAAAATTATTTTATTTAAAAAGAAATTGTTGTTCTTTTTCCCGCCAATAATTTTTAAATTTGCAACTTCATTGTCATTCTTTGCAAAATTAATAAGATCTATCTTAAAAGGAATTTCACTGATATCTAAATTGATATCAAATTTTATATCTTCCTTATTTATTTCTAAATTATATTTAACATCATCTAATTTTTCTCCGACTTGAAGATCACCAAAACCCTCTATTAATATTTTCTTTTCAAAATTAATATTTATAGTTTGATCTAAAAGAGTAATTTTATTATCATAATTTGGAAAATATTTTTTAATATTTCGTTCATCCTCATATTCAGCTTTTTTTAGGTTTATCTTAGAATTAAATTTTAAATCTGTTATTTTAAATTTTTTTGATAAATTAAAATTAAAATTATTTTTTGAAGATAAATGGATATTTTTTATATTTTCATTTTTAATAAATATATTTGTTATTGATTTCGGTATTATGTTTTCTTTACTATCGATAGTGCCTTCGACTATATAATTTTGATTTTTTTTACTTATAAGAATTTTTTTTGAAAGAAGCTTCAAGCCCTTATATTCAGATTCGAGATTTGTAATTTGAATTTTATTTTCAGAATATTTTAAATTACCTGATATTTTTCCAATTTTTTGTTTATTAAAAAAATCTATGGATAAATTTTCAACATCAGCTGTAATCTCATATTTATCATCTTTTAATACTCCATTTTGATCAAAATTTAATTTTATAGAAATTTCAACTTCTCCAGTTTTTACAATTTTTTCAATTATTAATAATTGAGCACTATCTTTATAAGATCTTGCAAGTTTAGTAATTTCTTTAATTTGATTTTTTTGACTATCTATAAATAAATATTTTATTGCAAATTCCCTTTTCAAAAAAGATTTCAGATCATAAGTAGTTGAAATTTTTTTTAATTTTATTTTCTCGTTCTCTAATAAAATAATTGGATAATCAGTCTCTAAATCAATAGAAAGTGTTGAAATATTTAGAAGTATTTTAATGTCATTTAATTTCAAATTGATTTGTGGATATTTATCTCTAATTTCCGTTTGTATTATTTTATTTAATTTACTGGTACTAATACCTATAAAGTTTAGGTAAATAATTGAACCTATAATAAAAAATAATAATATATAAAATATTCTTTTAATCATCTATTTATATAAAGAGCTTTCTAAAAAAGAGTCTATTTCTCCATTTAAAACCTTATCCGGATCAGAGCTTTCATGATTAGTCCTATTGTCTTTGACAAGTCTATATGGATGTAAAATGTAAGACCTAATTTGGTGCCCCCAACCTATATCGGTTTTTTCACTCTCCAAGTTTTGAGCCTCCTTTTCCTTTTTTTTTAATTCAAAATCATACAATCTAGCCTTAAGCATTCTCATGCAAGTTTCTTTATTTTTGTGCTGTGATCTTTCATTTTGACACTGAACAACAATTTTTGTTGGTAAGTGAGTTATTCTTACTGCACTATCAGTTGTATTCACGTGTTGCCCACCTGCACCACTAGACCTGTAAGTATCAATTCTTAAATCTTTTTCCTTTATCTCAATTTCTATGCTGTCGTCTATTATTGGATATACCCACACACTTGCAAAACTAGTGTGTCTTCGTGCTCCAGAGTCAAAAGGTGAAACTCTCACTAGCCTGTGGATACCAGACTCTGATTTAAGCCATCCATATAAGTATTCTCCGTGTATTTGAATAGTTGAAGATTTTATGCCAGCCTCATCACCTTTGTGTTCGCTAATAACCACTGATTTATATTTTTTGTTCTGAGCCCATTTTTGATACATTCTTTTTAGCATTTCTGCCCAGTCTTGGCTTTCTGTGCCTCCGGCACCTGCGTGTATTTCAATATAACAATCTAAAATATCACTTTCGTTTGATAAAAAGCATTTGACCTCATTTTTTTTGCATTTAGTCTTAAGTTCTTTAGAGTTTTTAATTAAATCTTTTATTATATTTTGATTATTTTCCTCAGCTGCTAAATTGTATAAATCAGAGAAGTCTTGAATTTCTTTTTTGGAATTTTCATACGATTTTAATAAATCTTCGTAAAAATTTTTTTCTTTAATTACTTTTTGAGCTAAATCTTTATTCTTCCAAAAATCAGGTTCTAATATTTTTTTGTTATTTTTTTCAACTGTTGAACGGATATTATTCTTTTCAAAGAAACTCCTTTATTCTTTGATTAATTTTTTCAATTTCCTGCTTCTGTTTTATAAAGTCGTTATCCATTAATAAAATCTTAGAATATTATTATTATTTAATCTATTATTTAATATCATATTTTTATTGTTTTGATCTAAATCTTTTTTTTTAAAAACTTCAATTATAGTTTTTTTTGAACCAAATGAAGCTTTTTTCCCTGATTTTGGATCAATTACCATAAGAGTTATATTCTCTGCAACTTTAAATGGTCTCGCATCTTCCTTTTTAACAGAGCTTTTAATGAATTCTTTGAATATCGGCATTGCGGTTCTTGCTCCAGTCTCTTTTTTTCCAAGAGACTTAGGATTATCGAAACCAACGTAAACACCAACTATTAATTTAGAAGTATAACCTATAAACCATGTATCTGTATTTTTATTTGTTGTTCCTGTTTTTCCAGCAATATCTAAATTCAAATCTCTTAAATTTTTTCCCGTTCCTCTTTGTACAGCGCCCTCAAGCATTGAAGTTATTTGATATGCAGTTTCGGGAGAAAAAATTTGTTCGAAGTTGTCATTTATTGTTGGATAATTTTCGCTTAAATAAGAAATCTGATCACACTTATTACATTTTCTATTTTCATTATTTAGAATAGTTTCACCTTCGCTATCTTGAATTCTATCTATAAGAATAGGCTTAACTAACTTTCCTCCATTTATAAATGATGAATATGCTGAAGTGAGTTTTAATAATGTGGTCTCAGCAGAACCTAAAGAAATTGATAAAAGTTCATTAGGATTTTTGTAGATACCCAATTTTTCTGAAAAATTTATTATTTTCTTTAAACCTAAATCTTGAGCTATTCTAACTGTCATTAAATTTCTAGATTTCTCTAAACCAGTTCTCATAGTGGAAAGTCCGTAAAATTTTTTTCCATAATTTTCTGGTTTCCATAATTTTAAATCTTCTCCTTGCTCTAAAACTAAAGGAGCATCTAGGACTAGTGAGGATGGTTCATAGTTGTTTTCTAACGCAAGAGCATAAATAAATGGTTTAAATGCTGATCCTGGCTGTCTTTGCGCCTGTGAGGCCCTATTAAATTCACTTTGCAAAAAACTAAATCCTCCACTCATTGCCAAAACTCTACCAGTGTAAGGATCCATCACTACAATGGAACCATTTACCTCTGGTATTTGTTTTAAATCATAAAAGTTATATTTATTTTTTTTAATGTAAATCACATCCCCAGGATTTAAGACACTGTTACTATTTTTTATCCAAGAGATGTCTTTTTGACTGATGTAACCTTTATTTTTATTTTTGGTTTCAATTTCAATTTTTGATCCATTTACTGCTTTTACAATCGCAAGTTCCCAATTAATTGATTTTTCTAGTTTAAATTTTTCAAGATCTTCTGGCCATTTTACATCATATTTTTTATTTGTAAGTGGTCCCCTCCACCCTTTACGCCTATCATAATTTATCAATCCGTTCCTTAATGCTAACGTAGATGTTGATTGAATTTTAAGATTGAGAGGAGTTTTGATATTTAGACCCTTTTTATAAACTTTTTCAAAACCAAATTTCTTTACAACATCTTTTCTGATATCCTCAACATAGTATCTTGCATCTTCTAAGTAAATTTTTTTTCTTTTTTTTAATTTAATTTTCTCTTTTATATATGAATTATATTGTGCTTTAGTTATAAAATTATTTTCAAATAAATTTTTAAGAACAAGGTCTCTTCTAAATTTAGCAGTTTCTTTATTTTTATATGGGTTGTATCTACTTGGTGCCTTCGGTAAAGCTGCGAGCAATGCAGCTTCTACATAATCTAGGTCTGTAATAGGCTTGTCAAAGTATCTAAGACTGGCTGCAGCAATTCCATACGAACCACTGCCTAAATAAATTTCATTTAAATAAAGTTCTAAAATACGTTCTTTGCTTAAAGCTCTTTCAATTCTAAATGCTAATATAGCTTCTTTAATTTTCCTATTCATCGTTACTTCATTCGACAATAAAAAATTTTTGGCAACTTGTTGTGTGATCGTTGAAGCCCCTTCTAATCTTTTTGATAGTAAAAAATTTGATATATTATTTTTAGTAGCCCTAATTACACCTTTGGCATCAACACCTGGATGATTAAAAAAGTTTTTATCTTCTGCAGAAAGAAATGAATTTATTATTTTTTTTGGTATTGAAGCATAAGGAACAAAGATTCTTTTTTCGGAGGAAAAATCATTTACTAATTCTCCATCACCTGAGTAAACTTTGCTAGATACGGGTGCTTTATAATTCTTTAAAAATTTGTAATCAGGTAATTTATTAGAAAAAGCCCATAATATTGATATTATTATAATAACGACTCCCAAAAAACTTACTATTGATGATATTATAATTTTTTTAATTAAACTGCTCATTTATGTTTCTTTATTTATCAAATTTGTTAATGTTAAGGCACCAGAATTTATAAAATATATAAATATGAAAAAAATAATCAAAATATTATGGAAAAGAATTTATACATTGATGCTTCGCATCCTAATGAAACAAGAGTTGTACTTAAATCAAACGGAAACATTGAAGATTACGAATACGAAAGTTTAAATAGTACTTTAATTAAAAATAACATTTATTTAGGAAAAGTAAGTAGAGTCGAACCTTCCCTTCAAGCTGCTTTTATTGATTTCGGTAGAGATAGACACGGGTTTTTATCTTTTAACGATATTCAGTCTGATTATTATCAAATACCACAAAGTGATTTAGATAAAATTAAGTTAGAGGAAGAAAAAGTAAGAGAGGAACTAATTAAAGAAAGTGAAAAAGAGGAAGAAAAAGGCATTATAGAAAATAAGACAGACATTGACGATGGTATTGAAAAAAAAAATGATCAAAATTTTAATTTAGAAAAAAATTTTCCTGAAAAAAAATACCCTTTTAAAAGATACAAGATCCAAGAAGTAATTAAGCCTAATCAAGTAATACTTGTTCAGGTTTTAAAAGATGAACGAGGACTTAAGGGTGCAGCATTGAGTACTTTTATATCTATAGCTGGAAAATATATAGTATTAATGCCCAATACCCCAAAGGGAGGGGGTATCTCGAGAAAAATTTTTAATCCCGCTGATAGAAAAAAAATTAGATCTATTCTTAACCAAATAAAAATCCCAAAAGAAATGGGCATAATTGTAAGAACGGCAGGTTCAAACAAAACTAAAAATGAAATAGATCGTGATTTACAAAATTTAGTTAAAGTATGGGAGTCAATTAAAGAGACAGCAATGAATTCGATTGCCCCTTCGATAATTCATAAAGAAAGTGAAATTATAAAAAGAACATTAAGAGACATGTATGACGAAGATACTCAAAATATTATTGTGGAAGGTAATGAAGGGTATCAAAAAGCAAAAAATTTCATGAAGCTAATAATGCCTAGTCATGTAAAAAAAATTAAAAAATATAGAGATAAGATACCCTTATTTATTAAAGAAAAAATTGAATTAAAATTAAATGAAATATTTGAAACAGAGGTAAAGCTTAGTTCTGGAGGATATTTAGTAATAAATCCTACAGAAGCATTGGTATCCATAGATGTAAACTCAGGAAAATCAATTAAACAAAAAAATGTTGAAAGTACTGCGGTAGATACAAATTTAGAAGCAGCAGAAGAAATAGCTCGCCAAATTAAAATAAGAGATCTTTCAGGATTAATAATTATAGATTTTATAGATATGATGAATTTTGGAAACAGACGACTAATTGAGCGTAAATTAAAAGAAAAATGTAGAAATGATAGAGCTAGAATTCAAATTGGAAGAATTAGTAGTTTTGGTTTACTTGAAATGTCTAGACAAAGATTAAGAGAAAGCTCCGTAAAGTGGCAAATATCACTGACAAACGAAACTTATGCTCTTAAAATTATTAAGAAATTGGAAATTGATGGGATCGAAAATAAAGCAAAGATAGTTGATTTACATGTATGTGAACAAATAA
>CACHRP010000005.1 GCA_902582315.1 uncultured Pelagibacteraceae bacterium | reverse complement strand
TCAAGAGTTACTAATAGTAAAGCTTATTCGCTTAAAAATGTTTCTTTTGAAGAAAATAAAAGTTTTAATAAAAAAAATGTAGAACGATTTATTAATTTCCATAAAAAGAAGTTGAGATAATTAACTTTGTGATCTTTTAAAGCACTCAATAGTATTCTTTAATAAACAAGCAATAGTCATTGGTCCTACTCCCCCTGGAACTGGTGTTATAGCTTTTGCAATCTTTGAAACTTCGTCAAAAGCAACATCCCCAACAATACCTTTTTCAGTTTTATTAATTCCTACATCTATTACAATTGAATCTTTTTTAATCCAGTCACCTTTTACTAGCTCTGGTATACCAACTGCAGCCACAACTATATCGCCTTTTAAACACTCACCTTTTAGATCCTTAGTTTTCGAATGTGTTATTGTTACTGTACAATTCTCTTTCAAAAGTAGTTGTGTCATTGGTTTGCCATTTAAGTTTGACCTACCAATTACTACAGCTTTTTTTCCTGACAAATTAGGCTCAACTTTTTTAATTAACAAGTAACAACCTAAAGGAGTGCAAGGAACCGAACTTTCATATCCTGATGAAAGATTTCCAACATTCATAGGATGAAAACCATCAACATCCTTCTCGGGAATAATAGCTTCTATCACTTTTTTTTTATTTATATGCCTAGGTAATGGTAATTGAACTAAAATCCCAGATACTGTCTCGTCTTTATTTAGCTCGTAGATTTTGTTTAAAATTGTAGTTTCTTCAACTCTATCTGGATACTTAATTACCTCAGATTTCAATCCAACCTCTTTTGCAGATTTTTCTTTATTTCTCACATAAATTTGGCTTGGAGTAAGATCTCCAATTAAAATTACGGTAAGACCAGGTACTTTATTATATTTCGTTTTTAACTGGGAAACTTCTTTTTTTAATTCTTCTCTTAGGTTTGCTGCTTCTTTTTTTCCGTCAATTAAAATCATAATTAGCTAAATAAAATAGGTGCTAAATATAGTTTCATACACACTTCTACAAACCATATCAACAAAAGAAGGATAATAGGAGAAATATCGAAAGCACCCAGATTGGGTAAAAAACGCCTTATATACATTAATATAGGTTCTGTAAGTCGATATGTAAAATCTAAAACTAAATAAACAAATCTATTTGAAGTGTTTAAGACATTAAAAGCAACTAGCCAACTTATAACTACATTAGCGATAACTACGTAAGTATAAAGTTTTAAAACTTGAAGCACCAAATAGAATAATGCAATCATTTTTTTTCTACATATATAGATTGACTTGGGAATGCAAATGCTGCACCATTTTTTTCTACTATTTGTTTAATTTGTATTGCTAATCTTTCTTTAACTGAAAGCCATTTTTCCCATTCATCAGTTTTTGTGAAACATCGTACATACATGTCTATGGAACTTTCGGCGAATTTATCAATTCTTACCGCATAACCAAGTTCAGTATTAAAATCTTCGTGTTTTTTAATGTAATCCTCAATTTCATCTCTGATTTTTTTAAGTTGATCTACAGTAGTATCGTATTGAAGATTTATTATCCAACTTATTATCCAATTTGTTGTCTGACTAATGTTAATAACAGCATTCTCTGCAAATTGAAAATTTGGAATTATTGCGAGCGATTTATCAAATTTTCTTATTGTGGTAGATCTAAATCCAATTTTTTCTACTATACCTTCTATGATCCCCTCAACCAAAATCCAGTCACCCATTTTAAAACGTTTTTCAACTAAAACTAATATGCCCGAAATCAAATTTTTAAATAGATCTTGGGCGCCTAAGGCAACTGCAACACCAAATAAACCGAGACCTGCAATTATTGGGCCAATTTTAATTCCCCATAGTTCTAGAACTGCTGCAGCTCCTAAAATAAAAATTAATATTTTTAATGACTTAATTATCCATCCAATCAATTCTCTTGTTAAAATTTTTCCTAATCCACTAAGTATATATGATATAGGTTCAATTATCTGGTGGATGATCCAAAATAGTAGAATTGTTATTAATGTTCTATTAAGATTATCTACAAACGATCTGGTATCCTCTGAAAATGACATATAATAACTTGCAATAAAAAATCCTAGAACAATTGGTAAAAATCTCGCTGGACCTACCATCGCTTTAACAAAAGTATCGTCTAACTTATTTGTAGTTCTTTGAGAAATGATCTCTAATTTTTTAATTATTAACTTACTAATTAGTCCTCTAAAAATTAAAAAGATTAGGAAAATACCTAACCCAATCAAAATCTCAAAAATATCAATGCCTAAAATTCCTCTGTTCCAAACAGACAAAAATAAATCTTTAAAATTATCAAATATTTCCATAATCAAATTTTATACAGTAAAAATTCTTCTTCTCCAGGATTAAAAAGAAATATTTTTTTCCATTTTATTTCATTTAAAACTGTAGAGGTTTTCTCACTTATACACATTAAATTGGTATTCATCCAAGAATTTTGGAGATTGTAATTTTTTATTATATTTAAAAAACTTAGCGCACTATTTTGTGAATAAACATAAACTATGTCAGGTATTTGAACTTTAAGTTTTTCAATCTCGTCGTTATTAAACTTTTCTTGCGCAATGGCCTTATAATTAATTATTCTTTTTAAATTATAACCCTCGGAGATTAATTTTTTATCTAGGTCTGAAGATATTATCTGCCCTGTGACGTAAATTAAATTTCCATCGGAAACTTCAAAATTTTGAAAAATAATCTCTTTTAAATTTTCAACATTGCCACCAGCTACATATATGTTTTGAAATCCTTTAATTTTAGCTAATTTTTCAGTAGCATTTCCTACACAGAAGCATTTTATTTTTTTGTCAATTTTTTGCGTATCTAAAAATTTAATAGCGTTAGTGCTTGTAAATATAATGCCTTTAAAAAGAGAAAAATCTAAATTTTCATAAATTATTTTTTGAATACTAATGACAGGTATATGCGAAACCATATGTCCCAAGGATCTAAATCTTAACATTAATTCATGGCAATCATCAAATGGTCTAGTAAATAAAATATGCATTTATATTTTTTTCTTATAGAGATTTTTAGATCTTTTTTGTATTTTTTCACCAAGTTCTTTTCCAGCTAAATGTGCTAAATATAATTTTTTTGAAGACTTAAGATAGAATCTTTTCTTTCCATCTAAAGAAAATAATTCTATAACAATTTTTAATTTATTATTTTGGATTTTCGCATTTACTCCAACAGGTGTTTCGCAATCTCCGTCTAATACTTTAAGAACATCTCTTTCAGCATTTACGCAAATATTGGTTTGCCTATGATTAATAGCTTTCAGTAATTTTATCATTCCAAAGTCATTTTTTCTACACTGTAAGGCAATAGCGCCCTGACCAGCACTAGGAATTATTTCTGATAATGAAAATACTTGGGATATTTTTTTCTGCATTTTTAAACTTTTTAAACCTGCGTATGATAAAATTATTGCATCATAAATTTTATTATTTAATTTTTTGATTCTTGTATCAACATTTCCTCTTATCAATTTATAAACTAAGTCTTTCCTTATTCTTTTAAGCTGATATTCTCTTCTAAAAGATGATGTACCTACTATAGAATTTTTTGGAAGATTTTTAAATTTCTGTTTTTTTCTAGTTATCAAAACTTCTCTTGGATCATTTCTTTTAAGAAAACAATTAGTATAAAATTTTTTAGATACTTTTGATGGAATATCTTTTAATGCATGAACCGCAATATCTATTTTTTTGTTTAAAAGTTCATTCTCTATTTTTTTTGTAAATAAACCTTTTCCACCAACATCAGAAAGTCTTTTATTTTGAATTCTGTCTCCCTTTGTAATAACTTTTTTAATACTCACAGATTTTATTGAAAATCTTGATTTAAATTTATTAATATTTTTTTCAGCAATTTTAGCGTAAATCAAAGCCAATTTGCTTCCTCTTGTTCCTATAATAATTTTTTTTTTCATAGAATTAATTTCAATTAATTTTATATTGGAAATCTATAATTTATAAAAAGAATTTTAATGAAAAAAAAAGCTTTAATTTTAGGAATTGAGACGAGCTGTGATGAAACTGCAGCTGCAGTGTTAGAGGAAAGCACTGAAACAATACCCAATTTACTGTCAAATATAGTTTCTAGCCAAGAGAAAATACATAAAAAATTTGGAGGTGTTGTTCCTGAATTAGCAGCTAGATCTCATATTGAAAAAATTGATCTTATTGTAAATGCAGCTTTGAAAAAAAGCAGAAGAAAATTAAAAGACATAGATGCTATCGCAGTTACTAGTGGACCTGGTTTAATAGTATGTTTATCGGTGGGTTTAAATTTTGCAAAAGCTTTAGCAATGACTTTAAAAAAACCATTAATTGTTGTGAACCATCTGGAGGGTCATGCTTTAAGTCCTAAACTCATTACAGATTTAAACTATCCGTATTTACTTCTGCTAATTTCTGGTGGTCATTCTCAGTATTTAGCTGTTAAAAAATTGGGCAAGTATAAAAGACTTGGAACAACAATAGATGATGCTGTGGGAGAAGCTTTTGATAAAACCGCGAAGTTGTTAGGTATAAAATTTCCTGGCGGACCTTTCATTGAAAAATTTGCTGCTAAAGGCAATAAAAATAGATTTGATCTTCCAAAACCCATTATTAATAGAGGTGGTTGTAATTTGTCTTTCGCTGGTCTTAAAACTGCTGTTCTTAAAATTTCAAAATCAATTAAAAATAATCAAGATAAATACGATCTGGCAGCATCATTTCAAAAAACAATTGAAGAAATACTTGTTAAGAAAACTAGAATTGCTTTTGATGAATTTAAAAAAATATGTCGAACAAAAAATAACTTCTTTGTAATAGCAGGTGGAGTAGCGGCAAATAATAATATTAGAAATAAATTAGAAAAATTGAGTTTTGAGGAAAAATTTATACCTATTTTTCCCCCAATGAATTTATGTGGAGATAACGCAGCGATGATTGCGATGGTAGGCTTAGAAAAATTTAAGTTAAAACAATTTAGTAAATTAAACTCTCCCGCAAAGCCAAGATGGCAATTAGATGAAAGTGCTGCTTTTTTAAAAGGAGCAGGTGTAAAATTATGACTAAATATTGGTTATTAAAACCAACACTTGTGATACATTAACAAGACTCTACCGACCCCCAATAACCTTTACCTTGTCTTTTCAACTAAAAATATTGATTAAAGCTGATTTTAAAATTTAAATGTGTAGTAAATCGTGTAGTACCAATTTTAAATGGAGAGTTCTGTTGCCAGGTGCTTAAAGAATATTACCTGACATTTTATTAAAATTTAGTTAAATTTCCAAAAAAAGAAAGTGTGATGCTTAGATTTATATATTTTTTGTTATTTTTTCTTTACTTTAGTAAAACATTTTCAGCAAATGTTACACTTCCATCTACTTTTACTACTGATGCATCAGATTGGATTCAAATTTCAAATTCTGGAACCAAACCAGCCATAAGTGGTTTTACAAATGCGTTTGTAATTATAGAGGCTACTGTAGGAAATATTAAAATAACAACTACTTCGGGTTTAAAAGCTATAAGTTCATATTGTGGATATACTGCCTCGGATGAAAGAAGTGAAAGTGAACCAACCAATTGTAATGGTGGATCGCTAACGGAATTAGGTTTTTCAGGAACTCAATCAAATATAAATTCAGCACTTGAGTCTTTAAGATTTAAGGGTAATTCCGGAACTATTACTATTAAAGCCTATGAGACAGCAAGTGGTGTAAAATATTCTAAATCAACTGAGCATTTTTATAATGTAGTCTCTGATGCTACAAATGACAATTATGAGGGTGTAAACGGAGCTAGAGCAAAAGCTCTTGCCTCATCATATAATGGTCTTGATGGTTATCTCTGTAATATAACCAGCCAGGCAGAAAATGATTTTCTTGAAGATTTATTTGTTAATCATGACACTACGCCTGGAGCTCATGCTCATCAATCAATGTGGTTAGGTGGGTACGCTGCATCAGGAGAAACAAATACTTGGAGAGATGGGCCAGATGCAGGAACAAGTATCCCCACTTCAGGGAGTGAATTTTATTATAATTGGAATATTGGAGAACCCAACAATACTGATGAAGATTATGTAGTTATGTACTATAAAGTTGGCAAAAGAGGAAAATGGAATGATACCAATAACACTGCACTTGGTGCAGCAGATCATTATTGTATTGAATACGATCATACTGACACTCTTAGCACAAGTTCCTATGCTACAGCTTCTATAACATTAACTAGTAGTACTTCTCTAGATTCTAGTTCAAAGGCAATTATTAGAAGTCAAACAATAACATCTAGTTATTTAATAAGACAATCAATAAGCAATATTCAAGATAGGATGCGATTTACTAGAAATTTGGATAAAAATATTTCTAATCAAAACATAAAACTTGCCCTTAATATCGAAAGTGAAAAAAAAAAACAAATTTTAAATAATTTGAATTCTTACTTTTTAAACAAAGACAAAAATTTATTTGATAATTTTGCTATTTGGACCAAGGGAAGCATTGGAAATGGAAAAATTAAGCTTAGCAATGATATATTAAATGAAGATATATATAATAGTAATAGTTTAACTATTGGAGTTGATTCAAAATTAGAAAAAAATAATTCTCTAGGATTAGCTCTGACTTTAATTTCTAGGGACTCTAAAATTGGAAGTGATAAAGCATATATAGATGCAAATTCTTTCAATATTGCTTCATACGCAAGTATAATGTTGGATGAAAAGGAATGGATAGACTTTTTAATTGGATTGGGAAAAATTGAATTTGATATAGATAGAAAAGTTTCAAGTTCATTTAATAATGGTTCTAGAGATGGTAAACAAATATTTAGTAGTTTTAAATATACAAAGAAACCTAAAAAAAATTTGAAAAAAAATACTTCTATATATTCTAAATTTGATTTAGGTTTTACACAGCTTGACAGTTATACAGAAACAGGTTCAAGTGAATTAATTTATTACAATAAACAATATATAAAACAAGCTACTTTAGGAATTGGATCTAACGTTAGTAAAGTTGTGGATTTTAAAAATGGTTTTTTTATTCCATTTGTAAATTTTGAAGCAGGAGGAAATATTGCTAATATTTCTGATGCTGAAAGCTCATATACAACTTCGTCTTCTATTTCTTCTTATAAAATTAAAAATGACAATACTAGTTTTTATAAATTAAATATCGGTTTCGAAGCTGATTTATATGATAATTTAGAAATAAAATTTTCTTATGATTACTATGAAGAAATGACAAGCGAAAATAATCGTGAAAATCAAATTCAGTTTACAGTTTTGAAAAAAATAATTAACTAATTATCCAACTGCTTTAATAAATGTATAGTACATTATGTATTACGTGTTTTATAAAAAGTGACGTAAAATAAAATATGATTTTTACAAAATGACAGCCCCTGGTAATAATAATTAGATGAAGTACTGGTTACTAAAATCTGAGCCTAATGTGTGGTCTATCAACAGTCAGAAAAAAGCTGGAGAAAAAGGTGCGATATGGGATGGTGTAAGAAACTATCAAGCTGCAAACAATTTAAAAAAAATGCGAAAGGGTGATTTATGTTTTTTTTATCACTCAAACATTGGGAAAGAAATAGTAGGTATTGTTCAAGTTATAAAAGAGTCATTTCAAGACCCAACAGATAAAAAAAAATATTTTGTTGCTGTAAGAGTAAAGCATAAAAAAAACTTTTACCAAACCAGTTTCATTAAACTCAATCAAAAAACATCCTTATTTGAAAGAACTTTCTCTAGTAAAACAAAGCAGATTATCGGTTATGCCTATAGATACTAAAAGCTGGAAAATTATTAATAAGATTAGTAATATTAGAAAATAAATATCATTTTTTATGAAAAAAAGAGCCAAGAAAAAAAAGAAAAAAGTAAAAAAAAGTAAAAAGAAATCAAAAAAAGTTTTTTTGAAGAAAAAAAAATTAATACATTCTAAAGAAAAGATTAAAGATAATAATTTAATAAAAATTAAATCCGATTGGCAAAAAAAAGCTTTAGTTAATAAAAAACAATATGAAAAAAAATATAACGACTCAATTAAACATAATGAAGATTTTTGGAAAAAGGAAGGTAAAAGAATTAATTGGATTAAACCGTATACCAAAATTAAGGATGTAAAATACAGCAAGACAGATGTTAATATAAAATGGTATTATGATGGAACTCTAAATGCTTCTGCAAATTGTATAGACCGACATTTAAAAAAAAATAAAGATAAGACTGCTATTATATGGGTGGGGGATGATCCTAAAATCCAGAAAAAAATTAGTTATAAGCAGCTACATCAAGAAGTTTCAAAAACCGCTAACGCTTTAAAAGATTTAGGTATTAAGAAAGGTGATAGGGTTACCATTTATTTAACTATGATACCTGAGTTAGCTTATACTATGTTGGCCTGCGCACGTATAGGCGCTATACATTCGATTATTTTTGGTGGTTTTTCTCCTGATAGTATTGCGGGTAGAATTAATGATTGTAAATCAGATTATGTTATTACTGCTGACGAGGGTTTAAGAGGTGGCAAAACTATACCCTTAAAATCAATTACAGATGAAGCCCTGATTCATTGTCCAAATGTAAAGAAATGTATTGTTGTCAAAAGAACAGGAAATAGAATTAATTGGGATGAAAGTAGAGATGTTTGGTATAACGAAATAATTAAAAAAGCATCTCCAGTTTGTGAACCAGAGGAAATGAACGCTGAAGATCCTTTATTTATCTTATACACTTCGGGGTCAACCGGAAAACCAAAAGGCGTACTTCATACCACTGGCGGGTACATGGTTTACGCATCAATGACTCACCAATATATTTTTAACTACAAACCAAAAGATATCTATTGGTGTACTGCCGATATAGGTTGGATAACTGGTCATAGCTATATAATTTATGGTCCACTTGCCAACGGTGCTACAACAATAATGTTTGAAGGAATACCAACTTATCCTGACACATCAAGATGGTGGCAAATAGTTGATAAATATAAAGTAAACATATTTTATACTGCTCCAACTGCAATAAGAGCTCTAATGAGAGAGGGTGATGGACCTGTTAAAAAAACATCTAGGAAATCTCTAAAATTATTAGGAACTGTTGGTGAACCTATTAATCCTGAAGCTTGGCAATGGTATTATAAAACTGTCGGGGAGTCTAAATGCCCTATAGTAGACACTTGGTGGCAAACTGAGACTGGTGGTATTTTAATTAGTCCACAAACAGGAGCCATAGATCTTAAACCAGGATCAGCAACTAAACCTTTTTATGGGATTAGGCCAGTGATCGTTGATCAAGAAGGTAAGGTTCTTAAAGGTGAGGCAAAAGGTAGATTGTGTATTGCTCAATCATGGCCAGGTCAAATGCGAACAGTATATGGAGATCATCAAAGATTCATTGATACATATTTTTCTCAATTTGACGGAAAATATTTTACTGGTGATGGATGCAGAAGGGATAAAGATGGTTATTACTGGATTACTGGTCGAGTAGATGATGTTATTATTGTTTCAGGTCATAATCTTGGTACCGCAGAAATAGAAAGTGCGTTTGTTGCACATCCAAAAGTTGCTGAGGCTGCAGTAGTTGGTTACCCGCATGACATAAAGGGTAATGGTTTATACTGTTATGTAACTCTTAACGCAGGAGAGAATCCGGATGGAGACCTAGAAAGAGATCTTAAGCTATGGGTAAGAAAACAAATAGGGCCAATTGCTACACCAGATTTTATTCAGTTTGCTCCTGGATTACCGAAAACAAGATCTGGAAAAATAATGAGAAGAATTTTAAGAAAAATTGCAGCCAATGAACATGAGCAGCTTGGAGATACAACTACCCTAGCCGACCCCTCTGTTGTTTCTTCATTAGTAAATAATAGAAAGAATGTTTAGAGATTTATTAAATTAGAAAATTCTTTTTTAATATTTTCCCATTTTAAATGTATTGAATTTAAAACTATTTTTTTATCTAATTTTTTTAATTCCTCTGCGATTGGAGCCCATTTGTATAATGCATAACCACTGTTTTCGAAAGGTGAATTGCTATGATATTCTGACCAATTCACTTTATCAATTCTATTTGCAAAGTTAGATTTAGATTTTTCTATAACTTCATCTGGCATTCCATTTGATTTTTCTTCAGTGAAAATATTCTCAATGATAATTTGTGCTTGATTGACTTGATCAAAGTTATATTTATTTTTTAAGTACGAAAGACAATACAAGGTAAGATCCTGTAAACACTCAGAATAAATATTCCATTTAGCCTTGTTTATGGACTCTAAAAATATTTCATCCTCAAACATAAGAACATATTTAGTTCCCATTCGAGTTTTCAAATATCCATAGAGAGTTTCTTGGCTTACCCAGGCAGACTTTCTTTGTACAAAATTTTTTAGATCGTTGATATTTGTTATCTTTTTTTTTGGCTTTAAGAAATTGAATATTGGGGCAACATATTCCTTTATGTAATCTAACTTAAGGTCTTTCAACTTCAGCTTGTATTTAGAGCTCATAAAACTGTTATATCACCTTATTTGTTGCAGATGTGATAATTTTTAGGGGTTCCATTCAACTAGTAAATGAGTATGATTCCTGTTTTTAACCTATAGGGAGGGAAAAAAATGTCAAACAAAGAAAAACACTGGGAAAAAACAAAGGGAAATATGTTTCTTACATTAGCACTTTGGTTTTTCTTCGGTTACATAATCTTCATGTTTGGTGAAAGTTTAAACTCAGCTAGTTTTCTTGGATACCCTTTAGCTTACTATATGTGTGCACAAGGATCGATTGTGGCTTTCGTGATCATCCTATTCTGGTCAGCTAATAGACAAGAAAAAATAGATGAAGAATGCGGCTTTGCCGAACGAGGGGAGGACGATTAATGTTTAAAGGAAAATTTATCGACAACTTACCTAAAATTTACGGAACTTATACTGGTGGTTTTTTAGTATTCATCATTCTGATGGCTATTGCAGAACAAGCTGGTATGACTGCGAAAACAATAGGTATATTGTTCGTTGCTTTTACAGTTTGCATCTATGCATTTATTGGATGGATGTCAAGAACTGTACAAGTTGATGCGTACTATGTTGCAGGAAGATCAGTTCCAACTGTATTTAATGGTATGGCGACTGCAGCTGACTGGATGTCAGGTGCTTCGTTTGTTGCTATGGCAGGAGGAATTTACTTCGGTGGATATACATACATGGCATTCTTGATCGGGTGGACTGGAGGATACATATTAGTATCATCATTGCTTGCACCTTACTTAAGAAAATTTGGATGTTACACAGTGCCAGACTTTATTGGAACAAGATACGGCGGAAACTTCGCAAGGTTCTGTGCTGTAGTTGTTTTAACTTTGGCGTCATTCACTTATGTGACTGCACAAATTAACGCAACTGGAACAATTGCTGCTAGAGCGCTTTCTATTCCTTTTGAACTTGGAGTATGGGTTGGTTTAGTAAGTATTTTATTATGTTCAATGTTAGGTGGAATGAGAGCGGTTACTTGGACACAAGTTGCTCAATACATCGTGTTGATCATAGCTTACTTGCTACCAATATTCTGGATAAGTAATAAAGGTGGCTACGGTTTCTTCCCACATTTAATGTTGGGAGAAGAAGTTGCAAGATTAGGCGAACTAGAAGCTCAATTTGGTTTAGTCAAAAATGCTGCTGCAGATGTTAAAGCTGCGGGCGTTCCTGGAGGATTGAAATCAATTTCATTACCTCACTCGGAAGTGCCAGCAGGCGGAATGGCTGCTTGGAAGTTCATTTCATTAGTAATCTGTATGATGGTTGGAACAGCTTCTTTACCACATATCTTAATGAGATACTTCACAACGCCTAGCGTTAAAGCTGCAAGAAAATCAGTGGCTTGGTCACTATTCTTTATTGCATTGCTTTATACTTCTGCGCCAATGCTAGCAACACTATCTAAGCTTTCATTAATGGATCCAAATTTATCAACAGGAATTATCGGAAAAGATATTTCTGCTGTAATGTCAATTGATTGGGTACAAGCATGGACTGCTCAGAAACAAGCTTTCATAGCTGACTTTAATGGAGACGGAGTTCTTCAGTTGAATGAATGGTTTATGAGAGGTGATGTTGTTGTATTATCAACTCCTGAAGTTGCAGGATTACCATATGTAATTTCTGGACTAGTTGCTGCTGGAGGAATGGCTGCAGCGATGTCAACAGCTGACGGATTGATTTTAGCAATTGCAAATGCTTTATCACATGATGTTTATTACAAAATCATTGATCCAAAAGCGGATGTAAGAAAAAGATTGCTAGTAGCTAGAGGACTTTTAATAGTTATCGGAGCTGCAGGTGCTTACATTGCATCGATGAGGATTACAAGTATCCTTGGTGCTGTAGCGTGGGCATTTGACTTTGCAATGTCAGGGTTGTTCTTCCCACTTGTTCTAGGTGTATGGTGGAAGAGAGCAACAAGAGAAGGTGCAATAGCAGGTATGATAACAGGTCTAGCGTCAGGTACGGCTTATCTAATCTATGTTTATCCTAAGTTTATGGGTAATCCAGCATGGTTAGGTATTGACCACTTACGTTTCGGTATTATAGGGGCTAGTGTATGTCTAGTGGTAATGGTAGTTGTTAGTTTGATGACACCAGCACCAGACAGCTCTACTCAAAAAATGATAGACGAAGTTCGTATACCTACGGGTAAAACTATACTTGGTAAACAACACTAAGTAATTAATTTTGAAGGGGCGAAACTATCGCCCCTTCTAATAATTTAAATCCCATCTGAAATTATGGAAATACCAATTTACGTGTATATCATCGATTACATACTTGGAGTTGTTATGTATACTTTAATTGGCAGATCAGCGATGAATATCTTCCAAAAAGAAGATTCTGAGTTTTTTTTTATGAAAGCATTTGTTAAATTAACAAATCCTATTTTAGATTTATTTAAATTTATGACTCCAAGCTTCCTTATTAGAGCTGTTGTACCTCTGTATATTGCATGGTTCATTTTTATGGTTAGATTCTATTTATTACCAGTAATGCTTGGGTATGGGGAAATGGGGATGTTGTCATTTCCACTCGATAGTGAAATTTCTAGACTGATTTACGACATATTTGGTAAAAAATAATTTTATTTTTTAATAAAATTGATACTACTTAGTAAACACATCCGATGAAAAAAATACAAATTTCACCGTCAATACTAGCAGGGGATTTTAGTAATCTTGGATCGGAGATTAAAAGATTAGAACAAGGTGGAGCGGACATGATTCATGTTGATGTAATGGATGGCCATTTTGTTCCAAATTTAACGATTGGGCCTCCAGTGATTAAATCTTTACGTAAATACACAAATTTGCCTTTTGATGTGCATCTTATGATATCGCCGGTTCATAAATACATTAAGAATTTTTCAGACGCGGGATCTGACATTATTACAATTCACCCAGAGGCAACAGAAGATGTAAAAGATTCAATTGATCTAATCAAAAGCTTAGGTAAAAAAGTTGGATTATCTCTTAACCCTGATACTCCAATTGAGATAATAGAAAATTATTTTGAAGAGATAAATCTTGTTCTCGTAATGACGGTATATCCTGGATTTGGAGGACAAAAATTTATATCCAAAATATTAGAAAAAATTAAAAATCTTAAAAAAATAAAAGATGAAAAAAAATTTAAATTTGACATCGAGGTAGATGGGGGAATTAATTTTGAAAATAACAATATGGTAATAAATGCAGGAGCTAATATTCTTGTATCCGGAACTACTATTTTTAAAGACAATAATGGAGATATAAAAAAAAATATTCAATTACTTAGAAAGTAATTTAAATGATTTTAAAAAACTCATTCAACTATCTAAATGAATTTTTTACTTTCTTAAACGACCGCATAAGACAATATTATTTAAATTCAAGTTTATATAATAAGAAAATTTCTAAAGTTAGTTTCAATAATTTACAATATAAACCTAGCCCAAGTTTGTTGGAATGCTTAATTAAGTACAAAAAGGAGAAAAAAAATATAAATGATTTTTTATTTAATGATATTTGGAAAAAAGAAAATATTTCTTTAAAGAACTATAAAAATCTTCATAGTTTTTTTTGGTTATTCTCTTTAGATTTAAAATCCTCAAAGCAGGATGTTCAATCTGTAATCCTTAAATGGATTGAAAAATATAATGATTACAATATTTCAAGTTGGGATATAGATATTCTTTCAAAGAGAATTATTTCATGGATATCAAACTCTAAAATAACATATGAAAACAGTGATGAGGAATATAAAAATAGATTTGACGAAATTATTAAAAAACAAATAAACCATCTCATTAATGAGATAAACAGATCAACATGGGTTGACGACAAAATGATAGGATGTTCTGCCATAGTTTTGGCTGGTATTTCTTATAATGACAAAAACTTTCTAGAGTATGGTTTTAAGCTATTACAAAGAATTATAAAAATGTCCTTTGATAAAGAAGGATTTCCAAAATCAAGAAATATCAGACAACTTGTTTTTTATATAAAATATTTCGTGCTGATAAGAGAATGGTTAAAAGAATCTCAAAATGAAATTCCTGAATATTTAAACGAAATTATTTTTTATTTAGGTCAGTCATATGTCTTGGTGCATAAAAATCTAGAACATAATTTTTTATTTAATGGAAACCACATAAATGAAAATTCAAGCTTTGATAACTATCTTAAAAGATTAGGTTATAATTTTAAAAATGAAAGCTTTGAAGCTGGAGGATATATTTTTCTTAAAGATAAAAAGTACTGTCTTGCTGCAGATTTAGGTATACCTCCAGAAAAGGAATTTTCTAAAGATTATCAATCAGGTGCTTTATCATTTGAATTTGTTAGTAATAATAATAAAATAATTTGTAATTCTGGATATTTCCAAAACTACAAACATCAACTTAATCTAATATCAAAATCTACCGCGTGTCATAGCTGTTTAAATATAGAAAATACTTCATCTGTAAGTTTTTTAAAGCATCCATCTGGCATGAATAAAATTAATAGTCCTTTAAAAATATTTAACAAAAATATTGTAAACAAAAATAACTACTGGTGTTTTGAAGCGTCTCATAATGGATATATTAAAAAATTTGGGATTACACATCATAGAAAAGTTGAATTTTTTCATGATGTTTCAAAACTTTTAGGTGAAGATAAAATTTTTAAAAAAAATAATTTTAAAGGTTCCAATTATGAAATTCGTTTCCACTTAGACCCAGATGCCAAAGTAATGAAAACTCTAGATGGCAAGTCAATTTTTATAGGTTTAAAAAATGAAGGATGGAAGTTTTCATCTTTTAACAATAATATTTCCTTTGAAACTGGGTTATACTTTGGAAATAAAAATAACTTTGTTGAAAACCAAAATATATTGATTTCAGGAAATATTTCGAAAGAAGAAATATTAATAAGGTGGGAAATTGAAAAAATAAAATGAAAAAAATTAAACGAGCTTTAATATCTGTATCGGACAAAGATAATTTGAAATTTTTATTAAAAAATTTAAATAAATACCAAATTAAGTTGATTAGCTCGGGTGGTACTTATAAAGAGATCAAAAAAATGGGTTTTAGCTGCGAAGAGGTCTCAAAGTATACAAGTAGCCCTGAAATTTTATCAGGGAGAGTAAAGACACTACATCCAAAGATACATGCGGGAATATTATCTAAAAGAAAATTAAAAGCACACAAAAATGATTTAAAAAAAAATAATTATAATGAAATTGATTTAGTAATAGTAAATTTTTATCCTTTTGAAAAAACTTTAAAACAAAGTAAAAATCATGAAAAAATTTTAGAAAATATTGACATAGGTGGACCAACTTTAGTCCGTGCAGCTGCAAAAAATTATAATTATGTAACTATAGTAACAAGTATTTCACAATATGAGGAATTAATAAAAAATTTGAATGAAAACAAAGGTGCTACATCTTTAGAATTTAGAAAAAAAGCTGCTTTAGAGGCATTCGGAGAAACAGCATATTATGAATCATTAATCTTTAACTATTTTAAGGATATTTCGCCAAAAGAAGATTCAAAAAAAATTATTTTAGGTTTAAATAAATTTGAAAAACTAAGATATGGCGAAAATCCACATCAAAATGGAGCTATTTATACTACGTCTAAAAATTTGGGCCTTGAAAAATTAAATGGTAAACAATTAAGCTATAATAACTATGCTGATATTTTTTCTGCATTACAAATATCAAAATCTTTCCCAAATAATAAAGGAACAGTGATTGTTAAACATGGTAATCCTTGTGGTGCTTCAATACATAAAAATAATAATGAAAGTTTTTCAATGGCTCACAAATGTGACCCTACAAGTTCTTTTGGCGGCATTGTCTCATGTAACTTCAAGATTAATCGAAGTTTAGCGTTAAAAATTAATAAGTTATTTTTTGAGGTAATAATAGGTAATGGTTTTGAGAATGATGCATTGTCAATTCTTAAGACAAAAAAAAATGTTCGTATAATTAATAGCAAAAATTATGAAGTTTTCAGTAAAAATAACTTGATTTCAAATATGCATTTTGCTTTAGCTCAGACACCAGATGATAAAAAATTTACAATTAGTGACTTTAAAATTGTTTCTAAAGCAAGACCAAGCAGAAAAACATTTGAAAATTTAATTTTTGCTTTCAATGTTTGTAGATTTGTAAAATCTAATGCAATTGTATTAACTAATGGAAAGTCAACTGTGGGGATTGGGTCAGGACAACCAAGCAGATTAGATAGTTGTGAAATTGCAATTAAAAAAATGAATGAATTTCAGGATATTTCACATAAAGAAATTTTAGCAGCCTCTGATGCTTTTTTTCCATTTATTGATGGTGTAGAAAAACTAGTGCAAAACGGAGTATCAGGTATAATTCAGCCAAGCGGGTCCATAAGAGATAAAGAGATAATTAATTTTGCAAATAGAACTGGAACAATACTTGTTTTTTCCAAAACAAGACACTTTAAACACTAAGACAGTTTATCAATTTTTGCAGCTAGAACAAAATCACTCTCGTGCAGTCCATTGATAGCATGAGTAAAAATCTTTATTTTTGCATAACCCCATCCAAACCAGATATCTGGATGATGAGCTTCATCCTCTGCTATATTTCCCACTTTATTCACAAACTTTTGACTTTCTAAAAAATTTTTAAATCGAAACTCTTTAATTAGATAGTAAGTTTTATCGTCATCAGTTTTAACGTCCCAACCATCTACTTTTTTTAAATATTTATGTATCTCTTTTAAATCAAAACTTGGTATTCCGCCTTCGCAGGGAACACATTTTTTATCCGCTAGTTCACTCATAATATCTCCTTGGAGCGGGCAATGGGACTTGAACCCACGACCTTCTCGTTGGCAACGAGACGCTCTACCACTGAGCTATGCCCGCATGTTTATAATTTATAAAATTAGAGGCTTTTTGAAAATTTAGCAAGTGACAAAATAGAAATTTTATATTTAATTAATTGTATTATACTAAAATAAAATTATGATTTTTATTGTTAATTAATTATGCAAAAGCAAAATAAACTTCCTTCGATAATTCCTATATTTCCATTATCAAACTTTATTATATTTCCAAATACCACAGTACCATTAAATATATTTGAGCCTAGATATATACAAATGATAAATGATAGTATGAAGTCACATAGAATGATTGGTATGATTCAACCAAAAAAAAGTGGAGAACTAAAAAAACCTGATTTATATGAAGTTGGCTGCATAGGGAAAATTACAAGTTTTAATGAAACTGATGATGGTCGATATTTAATAATTATAAATGGTGTTAGTAGATTTAAAATTGAAGAGGAGATAAAATCTGAAAACCTTTACAGGTCATGTAAGGTGAATTATCAAAACTATATTAAAGATTTAGAAGATAAAATTGAAGAATTTCCTATTAAAGATTTAGATAGAATATTCAAAGACTTGCAGAACCTTTTTGAAAAAAAAGGTTTCATGGTCGATTGGTCGAGCTTGAAAAAACAAAACTTTTCGAATACGTTAAATACTTTATCCATGGCATCTCCTTTTTCCTTAGAGGAGAAACAAGCCTTATTAGAAACAAAAGATTTAAGCACTAGAAAATTGAGATTAGAGCAAATATTAAAAACTTATACTCTTGACGATTTTAGCAACAAAACTCTTCAATAATCAAAAAACAAATATACCTTCATCAGCTGTTTTTATAAAAAAACTTTTCAATATCTTATTTTTTCCAAATTTTTCGATCATATTATTTACTTTATTTTCTCCAAAAATATTTTTTAACCTGAATATATCTTGAATAATATTTATTCCCTCTGAAAAAATAAAATTTTTTGATTTTGTTAATTTTTCAAATTCTTTAAGACAAAATGTATTTACTTCTAAACCGTTTTCAATTTTATTTTTAATAATATTTAAAAATATTTTCAAATCTCTTAATGTCATATTGAAACCTTGACCTGCTAGTGGGTGTATTTGATGCAAACCATCACCAAATAATAGAATGTTATCCTGGTAATAGTTTCTTGGTATTGAAAAATTTAACTCTGTTAGTTGCAACTCAGAAAATTTTACTACATTTAAATTATCTTTAAAATTATTTACAAAATTTTTGAATTTATCTTGATTTAATTTTTTATTTTTATACGCAGACAATACTACAGAGGTTATTTTTGGTGATATTGGTAAAAATGCAAGTGGGCCTAAATTTGTAAAATATTGCTTTGCTTCGTTATTTTTAATTGTTTTATGATATAGAAGCGATGTATAGGCAGTGCTATTATAACTTTTTTGAATTTTTTTGCTAAAATATTTTTTAGAAATAAAATTATTCTTCTCGCAGTTAATGATCAGATTATAATCGTTTTTTAAAGTATTAATTTTAAAATTTTGGTTATTGAATTTTTTTAATTTAAAAAGTTTATTAAATTTTAGACTTTCAAAAATTATCTTAAAAAATTTATCTACTTCAATTAAGGAAAATAAATTTTCACCCTTATTATAGAAATTTATTAGCTCTCTCTTTTTTTCTGATAGAATACGAATTTTTTTGATATTGTGGAATTGTTTAGGTTTTATATTAATAATATGATTGTTTATAAAATCTATATTACTTTTGCTAACCCCTATTGTTCTGGTTGAAAGATTCCTTTTTTTTTGGGTGGAAGCAATAACATCGACGGTAAATCCATTATTTATCATAGCCTTTGCTAAAATTAGACTCGTCAGGTTCATACCTATAATACAAATTTTCATATTTAATTTTTAATTTTAACAACAAATTTTAAATGATACAAAGTGATAAATATAGTTTTTTAAATTTATGGATTTTAAAAATTTATTAATAAATGCAAGAAATATAGTTTTATACAAAATTATTGAAACAATTGGTATAGGTATAATTATTTTAGGTTTATTATTTTTTTTATCTTTAATTACCTATTCACCAAACGATCCAAATTTTATATTTTCTGAAAATAAAGAAATTAAAAATTTATTAGGTTTCAAAGGGAGTTTAGTTTCTGATTTTTTTTTTCAAGCAATAGGCTTGGTTTCTTTTTTAATCCCTTTATCTATAGTCATTGCAGGTGTGAATGTTTTTTTTAGTAAGAAGCTTTTAATTTTATTTGAAAATTTATTTTTTATAGTTTTATATTCTATAGTAGGATCTCTATATTTATCTCTTTTTTACAAAGAATCTTTTTTTTTATCAATTGGAGGTAATGGGGGTTTTATTGGAAATTATTTAGTAGATAGTTTCATCAGTGAGATAGTAAACTCCAATGAGATAATTTTTGATTTAAGTTTCATTTTTATATTAATACTTTTATTTTTATTGAGTATTAATTTTAAATTACATCATCTTGTAACTATTAAGAATTTTCTTTTTAAAAAAAAATTGAAAAATGAAACAGTGGTTAATAATAAAAATAATGAAATTAAATTACCCCAAAACGAAATTGATACGCAAGAAAATTTTACATTTGACAATTTTTCTCAGTCTAAAAATCAAGAAAAAAATATTATTAAATTACCTGCTATAGATTTTCTTCAAACTCAGCAAAAAAATAGTATCCAAAAAAGTATGTTAAAAAGTAATTACGATCAAAAAAGTTTAGAAAAAATATTGCTAGATTTTGGCGTCGAAGGGAATATAACTAAAGTGAGCCATGGACCTGTAGTAACTCTCAATGAATTCGAGCCTGCGGCTGGAATAAAGGTTTCAAAAGTTATCAATCTTTCTGAGGATATAGCGAGAAATACCAGTTCTGAATCAGCAAGGATATCAACAATACCAGGAAGAAGCACGATTGGTATTGAGCTACCCAATAATATTAGAGAGAACGTCTATTTAAGTGAAATAATTTCAAGCAAAGAATTTAGAAAAAAAGATATCAAATTACCAATTGCATTAGGTAAAAGTATTTCAGGAACTCCAATAATTGGGGATCTAGCCTCAATGCCTCATTTGCTTATTGCTGGAACTACCGGATCTGGAAAATCTGTTTGTATTAATACAATTATTTTATCTTTACTTTACAAACTAACACCAAATAAATGTAAGTTTATTTTAATTGATCCTAAGATGCTAGAGTTATCGACTTATGAGAGAATTCCACATCTTTTATGTCCAGTAATTACTGAACCTAAAAGAGCTGCATCGGTATTAGGATGGGTAGTTAAAGAGATGGAAAGTAGATATAGGCTAATGACAAAAGAAGGTGTAAGGAATATTGATGGATATAATGAAAAACATTCTCTGCCTATGCCGTACATAGTGGTAATTGTGGATGAAATGTCAGATTTAATGTTAGTCGCTGGAAAACAAATCGAAAATTATATTCAAAAATTATCTCAGATGGCAAGAGCAGCTGGAATTCACATTATAATGGCAACTCAAAGACCAAGTGTTGATGTTATTACAGGGACTATTAAAGCTAATTTTCCTACACGAATATCTTTTCAGGTAACTTCAAAAATTGACAGTAGAACAATATTGGGTGAACAAGGCGCAGAACAACTTCTTGGAAAAGGAGATATGCTTTATATGACTTCTGCTAACAGAATTGTTAGGATACATGGGCCTTTTGTATCTGAAAAAGAAATTAAGAAGGTAAATGATTACTTAAGATCTCAAGGTGAAGCAGAGTATTTTGACGAAATTTTAAGTTTTGGAGATCAAAAAAAATCAGAAGATTTAAATAAAGTAGATGAGAAGGACGAGTTATACCACACAGCTGTTGAAATAATAAGGACAGAAGGTAAAGCTTCAACATCATTTTTACAGAGAAAACTTCAAATTGGTTATAATAGAGCTGCTAGAATTATTGATGCTATGGAAGCAGATGGCATTGTAAGTAAAGCAAACCATGTGGGAAAAAGAGAAGTAATTAAATGATGCGATATGTAACAACATTTTTTTTTTTTGTATTTGTTTTTTCCCCGTATAATTTACTTGCTTCTACAAAAAGCAATATTATAGAGAATTTAAATAATACAGAAAATCTCTCATTTAAGTTCAAACAACATATAAGTGATAAAACCCAAGAAGGTAATTGCATAATTGAGTATCCAAAAAAAATTTATTGTAAATATGAAAAAAGTAAAAAAATATTAGTCTCGAATGGTAAGAAATTGGTTATACAGAATTTTAAAAATAATCAATATTATATCTACCCAATAGAAAAAACCGCTTTAAATTTAATTTTAGATAAAAATTTCTTACTAGAAAAAATAAAAAAAAGTGACGGTGATATTATAGATGAAAAGTATTTAAGATTTAAATTTGTTGAAGGTGACTATCAAATAAACATTTTTTTTGACATTTTTTCTTATAATATTATTGGATGGCAAAATATTGATATCTACCAAAATTTGGTAATTACATATTTATTTGATTTAAAAAAAAATATTAACGTAACAAAAAATCAATTTAGACTGCCAAATCCGACTAATAATTAAAAAAATTTAAATCATCCCTAAACTCTTTTTCAGCTTTCGATAAGATTTCTTTTGGCAGTGTTTTTTGCCACTTATTTTCTGGACCTAAGTAAAAGAAAGATTTATTTTTTTCGTTAATTTTAATGCTTTCATCAAAACCTGTTTCCTTTTCTCTACTTTGTAAAATGTCGAATTTTGTTGTTTCAATAGATTGAAAAAGTTTTTTTTCATTTACCTTATTGTTTTGCCCATTTAAAAGTAAAATATATTCAATCAATTTATGCGAAGTTGTATAACAATCTTTTTCAAGATCTTCGTACTTAATTATAAGAGTTTTAAATTTTGTATTTTTTATCCATGATTTATAATGGTCTGACCACGATCCTAAGAATTGAAATCCACTAAAATCATTTTGATTTCTAATATCCCAAATATATTTTTTTTTGTTTTTCATAAATTCAAATGTTTCTTCATAATCCTTAAGGTCGTAATGATTTTTTAATGATGAAAGTATATTTCTAGGATCCCTAACTATATAAATTGCGCCTAGAGTGGTTTTTTCAGAAGTAAAGTTTCTATTATTTAAAGAAATTAAAGCATTATGGGTCTTAAGAAAAATTCGTTTTTGGTTTTTAATAACTTTTTTTTGCGATGATTCCCAAAATAAACTAACTTCACCTGGCTTAGTGATTTTATTTTTAAAATATTTTGGTCCTGGATAAAGAGATATTTTTTTTAATAACGAAAAATCAAAATCTCCATTTTCTGAAAAAAAATAAGAGGAAATTATTGACCTTACCCAAGTGTTTCCACTTTTAGGATATGAAGCAATCCAAATAATCAAATAGCTCTCCTAAATAGCTGTTCTTTTCAAAATTTCTGTTTTAAAAATTTTCATTCCTCTAGACTTATAATTTTCTATCGCATTTGGATGGTCTAACGAGCATGTATGCACCCATATTCTATTTGCTCTTTTAAAACCAATTTTCAATGCTTCTGAGAGAAGAAAGCCTCCATAGCCTTTTCCAATAAATTCCTCTAAAATTCCAAAATAAGCTATTTCACAATCATAATTATTAAAAATAAGCTCAAAGTAACCAACAAGATCATTCTCCATTTTAAAAATATAGGTCCTTAAATTTTCGTTTGAAATGTACTTTAACCAATCCTTATCTTGCCAGATAAGTCTATCGACCCACTGATGTCTTTTTCCAATTTGTTTATAAAAAAATTTGTTTAAATCAAAATTATCTTTACTTGCCTCTTTTATAGAAAAACAATCAGATGAGATTGGTTTATTTTTTAAGTCATTAATAGTATTTATTTCCAAATAAAATCTTTCAATTTTTTCAATCATGAAACCATCTTTCCAATTTTTTCACCTCCAAATAAATGAAAATGTAAATGTGGCACTTCTTGGCCTCCATCATTACCGACATTTGTTAGAGCTCTATAGCCTTTGCCACTTTTCAATGAAATACCAAGTTTATTTGAGACTATTTCAATTCCTTTAAACATCCCAACCATTTCATTTGGTGAAGCATTTTTACAAAAGTCATCCAGATCAACGTACTTACCCTTTGGGATAACAAGTGCATGTATTTTTTTTTGTGGATTTATATCATAGAAAGACAGAACAAATTCGTCCTCGTATATTTTCTTACAAGGTATCTCTCCCCTTAAAATTTTCGCAAAAATATTATGATCATCATAACTTATCATAAAACTTCAAGCTCCTCTACAACACTTAAAATTTTTCCTTCCTTTACCATTGCTTTAATTCTTGCACATTCATAATACGCGTTCGATGATTCCTCTGCTATTTCTTTCATTTGAAAGCATTTTGATCTATTTTTAACCAATAAATGTTCCACCAATTCCAAATTATCATTATCACCTAAATACATCATTAATCCAATTACTTCATCCTCTTTCTCAAAACCCATTTTTTCTATTTCTGCAACTTGTTTATCTAATCCAACTTCAAAATTTTTTACAGCAACGAAAACTTTATAAATGATGAAAGCCAAAACAATAAAAGCAATTATTTTAATTTTTCCCATCTTATTTTTTTCCTAATACCGATTTTACAGTTTCTCCCATTACAGAGGGATTTTTAGAGATGGTTACTCCACACTCTTGTAAAAGTTCGACTTTTTCTACAGCACTTTCTCCATATGCTGAAACAATTGCTCCAGCATGTCCCATGACCCTGCCCTTAGGAGCTGTTAAACCTGCAATATATGCAATAACAGGTTTTTTCATATTTTCTTTTGCAAACTTTCCAGCTGCAACTTCTTGCGGTCCACCAATTTCTCCTATCATCAAAACTGCATCTGTTTCCTTATCTTCTTCAAATTTTTCTAAAATATCTTTGAATGAACTACCATTTATAGGATCTCCTCCGATTCCAACACTTGTAGAAACACCAATTCCTAAATTTTTCATTTGCTGAGCTGCTTCGTATCCAAGAGTCCCTGATCTGCCAATAATTCCAACTTTTCCCTCTTTATAAATATGTCCAGGCATTATACCAAGCATAGCTTTACCCGGACTAATCACTCCAGCACAATTAGGTCCGATCAATGTCATTTTTTGAACTCTTGAATATCTTCTCATATATCTTTTAATTCTTATCATGTCGTGTGAGGGTATCCCGTCTACTATTGCGACACAGGTTTTTATGCCAGCGTCAGCTGCCTCCATAGCTGAATCCGCAGCAAATGCTGGCGGAACAAATAATATTGAAGCAGATGCTCCTGTTGTTTCTACAGCTTCTTTGACTGTGTTAAATACTGGTAAATTTAAATGCTTTGATCCTCCTTTGCCCGGAGTTACTCCACCAACCACGTTTGAACCGTACTTTATCATTTCCTCTGCATGAAAAGTGCCCATCTTACCGGTAAATCCTTGAATTAATATTTTTGAACTTTTATCAATTAACACTGACATCTATTTTCCTAGCGCTTTTACAGCTTTGTTTGCTGCATCCTCTAATGTATTGGCTTCAATATAATTAATTTTACTTTCTTTTAATATTTGATTGCCCTTTTCTACATTTGTACCTGCTAGCCGAATTACTAATGGTACTTTTATTTCGATTTTTTGAAGTGCTTGAACTATTCCCTCTGCCACCCAGTCACATCGATTTATTCCAGCAAAAATATTTACCAAAATAACTTTTACTTTTTTATCCATTGATATTAGCTTAAATGCTTTAACAATTTTCTCAGGTGTTGCACCACCACCAACATCTAAGAAGTTAGCTGGTTCTCCACCTGCAAGTTTTATCATGTCCATTGAAGCCATTGCTAAACCAGCACCATTTATAATATTTCCAATATTGCCATCTAAGCTTACATAATTAAGACCTCTATCAGACGCGTAAACTTCACTTGCATTTTCTTGAGATTTATCTCTCAGCTCGGAAATTTGGTTTCTCCTAAATAGTGCGTTATTGTCAAAACTCATTTTACAGTCTAAAGCTAAAATTTGTTCTTGATTTGAAATTACGAGTGGATTTACCTCAACCATAGTTGCGTCTAATTCGCTAAATGCACGATAACAACCAGTTATTGCTTCAGCCATTCTAGATATCAGCTTAGGTTCAATTCCAAGTCCAAAAGCAATTTCTCTTGCCTGAAATTGTTGCATGCCAACGGCCACCTCAATTTTTGATCTGATAATTGTCTCTGGTTTTTGTTTGGAAATTTCCTCAACACTCATGCCTCCCTCTGTCGAAGCTACTACCATAATTGATTCTGAGCTTCTATCAAACACAAGTCCAAGATAAAGCTCTTTTTTAATATCGGTTGCCTCCTCAATATAAACTCTATTAACAATCTTTCCTTCAGGTCCAGTTTGATTAGTTACTAGTTTTTTTCCTAAAAGTTTATCAGTTGCTTGAGCAACCTCTAACTCGCTATTACAAACAATAATTCCACCAGCCTTGCCTCTTGCTCCTGAGTGGATTTGTGCTTTTACAACCCACTTAGATCCTCCAAGTTCTCTAGCTTTATTCTCTGCATTTTCTGGACTATAGACTATTCCACCTCTTGGTACTGTAACACCAAATCCTGCAAGAATTTTTTTTGCTTGGTACTCGTGAATATCCATTTTATTTTTCCTCTATTTTTTTATTTATATTTACAATATTTTCAGCCATTCGTGCAGATGCTGCATCGATCATTCTTCCATCTAATTGAGCTGCACCTTTGCCTTCTTTTGCTGCTTTCTCTAGTTCTTCTAAAATCCTTTTTGCTTTTTTGACTTCATCATCAGGTGGTGAAAAAACTTTATTTGCTAAATCTATTTGCGATGGATGTATTGCCCATTTACCCTCAATACCAATTGCAGCAGCTCTTTTTGCTGAAGCAATATATGCATCTGGATCATTAAAGTCTCCAAATGGTCCGTCTATAGCTCTTAGACCATATGCTCTACACGTCATAACTAATTCTGATAATCCGTGATGCCACTGATCTCCTGGATAATCTGGATTTAATCCGCCTATCACAACAGTTCTTGCTCTAAGACTTGCGGCGTAATCAGCTACACCGAAGTGTAATGCCTCTAATCTTTCACTTGATTTTGCAATTTCCTTAATATTGGACATGCCTAAAGCAGTTTCAATTAAACACTCAATTCCAATTTTATTTTTAATTTTTTTATTTGTTTCTATTTGAGAAAGCAAACAATCTACCATGTAAACATCACTTGCTGTTCCAGCTTTTGGAACAAGTATAGTATCAATATTTTTACCTGCTTGCTCTACAAGCTCAACTAAATCGCTGTACATGTAATGAGTATCTAAACTATTAATTCTAACAGAAATAGTTTTTCCTTTATCTCTCCAATTAATTTCATTTAATGCTTTAATAACATTTGCTCTCGCAGCAACTTTATCATTTGGAGAAACTGCATCTTCCAAATCTAAGAAAACATAATCTGCGTCTGAATTTAAAGCCTTTTCAAACATTTTCGGCGACGAACCTGGGACTGCTAATTCACTTCTCTGAAGTCTAGACCTCGCAGGTTTATAGTATTTGTGACTCATAAATGAATATAAATTTTTAGAAGGCTAACACTAATTTTGTCTTTTTAAGACTCTTTTTTTTTCTTCCTTTTTTCTAATTCATCCATGATATCCTCAATACGGACGCCATTTCCTTCTAGATAAACTAATAAATGATAAAGAACGTCTGCTGCCTCATGAACTTTATTTGAATTATTTTCTACAGCTTCTATAAGTTCACTAATCTCCTCTTTGACTTTTTCTAAAGACAAAGATTTATCTTTAAGTAATTTTGATGTGTAAGAACTATCATCTAATGATGATTTTCTCTCTCTTATTATTTTTATTAAATCTTCTAATGTTTTAAGCATATTAAATTCTAACTGGAATTCCCTTTGAATCCAAATATTCCTTTGCCTGTTTTACTGAATATTTACCGTAGTGAAAGATTGAGGCTGCTAGCACTGCACTCGCATTTCCTAATTTAATACCATCCACTAAATGATCTAAAGTACCAACTCCACCAGAAGCAATAACAGGAATATTTACAGCAGATGTAATCTTGGACATGAGATCAATATCATATCCGACCTGTGTACCATCTCTATCCATTGATGTTACGAGTAATTCCCCTGCACCACTTTTTTCCATTTCTTTTGCAAATTTTATTGCATCAATACCAGTTTTATTTCTACCACCATGAGTATAAATCTCCCATACATCTTCATTTTTTTTTGCATCTATTGCAACAACGATACATTGAGAACCAAATTTTTTTGAGCTATTAATAACAACCTGCTTATCATTTACCGCAGCTGTGTTTATTGAAACTTTATCAGCACCACAGTTAAGTAGTTTACTTATATCTTCAACACTTCTTACTCCTCCACCCACTGTTAAAGGGACAAAACATTTCTTTGAAGTTTTTTCTACAACGTCATAAATGGTATCTCTATTTTCATTTGAGGCCGTAATATCTAAAAAACAAATTTCATCAGCGCCACCCTCGCTATAAATTTTAGCTTGTTCAACAGGATCTCCTGCATCTTTTAAATCAATAAAGTTAATGCCTTTTACAACGCGACCGTTCTTTACATCTAAACAAGGAATTATTCTATTTTTAAGCATCTTCTTTCACAAGGTCATCTAATTTAATATCTCCATCATAAATAGCTTTACCAACTATTATACCTTCAACATTTTTTAAATTCTTCGCTTTTTTAATGTCATCTATTGATGAAACTCCACCAGATATAATCACAGGACAATTTGATATCTCAGCAACCTTTGCTGTTTCATCGAAATTTGGACTTTGTTTCATGCCATCTTTATTAATATCAGTATAAATCAATCTACTAACTCCATAATCATTAACTTCTTTTAAATAATCTAAAGTCAATTGATTAGATTTTTCTGTCCATCCAGATACCGATAGATAACCATCTTTAGCATCCAAACCTAAAGCAATTTTATTTGGAAATTTTTCACATGTTTCTTTTAAAAAATTCTTATCTTTAATAGCAGCACTTCCTAAAATTACTTTCTCAACTCCAACATCAATATATTTTTGAATACTTTCAGGATTTCTGATACCACCACCTACCTCGATCTTTAAATTAAATTTACCAACTATATCTTGAATAATATCTAAATTTACTGTTTCGCCAGTTAAAGCACCATCTAAATCAACTATATGTAAATTTTTAAATCCATGATCCTTATATTTTCCTGCTTGTTCAACAGGAGACATTTCATATTCAGTTTTATTATCAAAATCCCCTTTGATTAGTCTTACGCATTTTTTATCTTTAATATCTATGGCTGGAAATATCTTCATTTTCAAATTTTTATAAAATTTTCCAAAATTTTTAGTCCTAATTTATCGCTTTTTTCAGGGTGGAATTGCGTACCAAAAATATTTTCTTTTTCAACGGAGCAAACAATATTTGAAGAATAATCAGTTGTTGCTGATATCACATTTTTATCCCCTGGAATAAATTCATAACTGTGAACAAAATACATATGAGAATTATTTTTTATATCCTTAAAAATTTTACTTTCTTTAACAATGTTGATTTGATTCCAACCAATGTGAGGAAGTTTATACTTTCCATTTTGATTATCTATTTTTGAGACTTTTCCAGAAATCCATCCTAGACCTTTTGTTTCAGTTTCTTCATAACCAACATCAGCAAACATTTGTAACCCTACACAAATACCTAGAAGTGGTTTTTTATTTACTATAACAAATTCATTTAAAGTATCGTTTAAACCGCTAATTTTGTTTAAAGCATCTACACAGCTTTTAAATGATCCTTGTCCTGGTAAAACAATTTTATCTGAAGATTTAATTTTATTTAAATCTGATGTTACCTCTATCGTTGCTTTGTTTTGTGCAACCTCTTTAAATGAATTTATTACAGAGCTTATATTGCCCGAGCTATAATCAACAATTGTGACTTTCATTAATTCTTTTTTTTATAAAGAACCTTTTGTAGAGGGCACTGTATTTTTATTTTTAGGATCTAATTCAAGCGCTGCTCTTAGTGATCTGGCTAGTCCTTTATAACAAGATTCGATTATGTGGTGACTGTTATCACCATAAATATTTTCAATGTGCATAGTTATCCCAGCGGATTGAGCAAATGCCTGGAACCATTCTTTAAATAACTCGGTGTCCATTTCACCTAATTTTTCAACCTTTAATTTAACGTTCCAAATAAGATATGGTCTATTGGACATGTCAATTGCTACCCTCGTTAATGTTTCATCCATTGGTAACAAGGCGTGTGCATATCTTTTTATTCCAACAAAATTTTTTGAAGCTTTTTTCAAACATTCGCCAATAGCAATTCCTGTGTCTTCAGTTGTGTGATGTAAATCAATATGAGTGTCTCCTTTTGCTTTAACTTTAAGATCAATTGAAGAATGTTTCGATAGTTGCTCAAGCATGTGATCAAGAAAACCTATTCCTGTGTCAATTTTGTATTGACCTTTGCCATCGATATTAAGTTCCACCTTAATCGATGTTTCTTTTGTTTTTCTAGTAATATCAGCTTTTCTCTTCATTATTTTAATACGTATATATTCATTATTTGCTTATATCAATAAAAGTAATCAAGAACTTGAATTATAGAAATTAATGTCCATCTAACATGTATGACAACAATAGTATTAGTTAGAAAAAATAAAGACGTTGTGGTTGCTAGCGATGGACAAGTTAGTATGGGAAATACTGTCATCAAGAGAACAGCAAACAAAGTTAGAAAAATTGAGAAAAGAAATGTGATCGCAGGATTTGCTGGATCAACAGCAGATGCACTAACATTATTTGAAAGATTAGAGTCTAAATTAGAAAAACATGCTGGGAATTTAACAAGAGCTGCCGTTGAACTTGCAAAAGATTGGAGAACAGACAAATACTTAAGAAGATTAGAAGCATTAATGGCTATTGGTGATAAAGAAAAAAGTTTTATTATTTCAGGAACGGGTGATGTTCTAGAGCCTGAAGGTGATGTAATTGGTATCGGATCAGGTGGAAATTATGCTTTAGCATCAGCAAAAGTATTAATGGATACTGACATGTCAGCAGAGGAAATTGCAAAAAAAGCAATCAAAGTTGCTTCTGAAATATGTGTATTCACAAATGACAATGTTAACATGGAAAAGATATAATGGAAAAAAACAACGTTACACCCTTAGTCCCTAAAGATAAAAATAGTCAGGATGAATCTTTTGTAAATTCTCTTTCTCCGAGAGAAATAGTATCAGAGTTAGACAGATTTGTTGTTGGACAAAATAAGGCTAAAAGAGCTGTGGCTATTGCACTAAGAAATAGGTGGAGGAGACAGGCTTTAAAAGGTGACATGAAAGATGAAGTCTTACCAAAAAATATTTTAATGATTGGTCCTACAGGAGTGGGTAAAACTGAAATATCAAGACGATTATCAAAACTTGCGGAAGCACCATTTGTAAAAGTTGAGGCAACAAGATTTACTGAAGTTGGATATGTTGGAAGAGACGTTGAACAAATCGTAAGAGATTTACTTGAAATAGCTATAGCTATGGAAAAAGTAAAAAAGAGAAAAGAAGTTTATGCACAAGCTCAAAAACAAGCTGAGGAAAAGGTACTAGATGCAATAGTTGGAAATAAAGCAAGTGTTGCAACAAGGGAAAGCTTCAGAAAAAGACTAAGAAATGGTGACTTGGATGATAATGAAATTGAGATTGCAGTAAACGAAGCAAACACTATGCCCTCATTTGAAATACCTGGAATGCCAGGTGCTAATGTTGGGATGATAAATATTGGTGAGATGCTTGGTAAAGGCATGGGTAATAAAGCCAAAAAGAAAAAAATGACTGTAAAAGAATCTCATGAAATATTGATCAATGAAGAATCTGATAAACTTATTGAGCAAGATAAGATTATTAAATCTGCAAAAAATTCTACTGAAAATAACGGTATCGTGTTTCTCGATGAAATTGATAAAATATCAGCGAGAACTGATAGAGTTGGTGGTGACGTATCTAGGGAGGGAGTTCAAAGAGATTTATTGCCTTTGATAGAAGGAACAACGGTAAGCACAAAGTATGGACCTATTAAAACTGATCATATACTTTTTATAGCATCAGGCGCGTTCCAACTAGCAAAACCCTCAGATCTTTTACCAGAATTACAGGGTCGTTTACCAATAAGAGTCGAGCTTGAAGCTTTAACAAGTGAAGATTTTAAAAAAATTTTAAAGGAGCCAGATAACAGTTTAATTAAACAATACAAAGCACTACTTAAAACAGAAAATGTTGATTTAGAATTTTCTGATGATGGAATTGATACTATAGCTAACATTGCTACAGAGGTAAATTCTACAGTAGAAAATATAGGTGCAAGAAGACTTCATACAATCATAGAAAGAGTTCTGGATGAAATAAGTTTTACCGCTACTGACAGATCTGGTGAAAAAATTGTAGTAGACTCTGATTATATTAAGAAAAATCTAGGTGAGTTAGTTAAAGATACGGACTTATCGAAGTTTATTTTATAACTTTATATTCAAAATTTTGGGTTGTTTCATTAACTTGTAGTTCTACAGCACCATTTCTGAGGTGGAATTTTCTCGCCATATCAGTTAAAGGCGACAGAGTCACTAATCTATTAAGATGATTTGATTTTTTTATCATTTTGTAAACCTCTTTTACAATAAGTTTACCGCCCCCTTTTTTCTTAGACCAAACTGTATACGCAATCGCTATTCTGCCAACTTTATTTGGGTCTCTTTGAACATTTTTTAAAAAGGCGTCTTGGCTAAATAGATCGAGTTCTTCAACAGATTTTGGAATCTGATCTGTGAACGCAAAACACATTACAGCATGAATTTCATCTTTAAATTTTACTCCAAATATTTTTCTCCCATAATTAGTTCTGAATATATTATCTAGTTCTGGTCTAACGGGGTCCTCAGAAATATCACATTTCTCTAGTTCTACGAGCTCAGCACCTTTGACCCAATCAAAGAAATTTTTTATGTTTGCTTGACTTTTGACAATCTTAGCTTTTAGAGACACTGCTGAAAGTTTTTTTTTAATATCTATTTTGCTTTTTCGGATTCTTGCTTTAATCCTTGGATTAAATTTTTTCATAAAATTAATTTTTTTTTAAATAAATATAAAAATTACCTTTATTTTTTGATGCAACCTCATCTAAATTTATGTATTTAATTTTATTCATTAAATCTGAATTATTTTTGATAAAATCTGGAACAGAACTTTTTAACATTCCTAGATCAGAAGAGGAATAGGGATCTTCAATATTCTTAGATCTTAGACCTTTGCCTGTAATAACATTAATAGATTTAATATTCTTTTCATAACAGTCGTTGATAAACCTAAATATCTTTTTATTAGCTTCTTCCAGAGAATAACCATGTAAATCTATTTCCATATGATCCTTATAACTAGTTTTTTGCTTTGACAAATTATCTTTATCTTCAACTTTATCTTTTTTGGTTATAAAATCTTCCCAGTCCTTTTTATCTTTTTCAGAAATTTTATTTTTCAAGCTTCAGTGCTAACTAGTAACCAATTTGGATTCGTCGAATTAATTTCTTTAGAGAATGTCCATGTATCAAATACTTTCTTAATTTTTTTTGGATCTCCCGATAATATCTTGTTATCCTTATCTTTCACACATGAAATAATCTCGCTTACAAAACTTACTGTTACTTCTAGGAAGCCTTTTTTATTTTCATGATTTTTAATCTCTGCTGAACTAATTCCTATGAATGTAGTCTCTGATACTTGGCCACTTGAGTTACGAGCTTTTATTGCCTCGTCAAATTGCTCATATACTTTTTTATCTAAAAGCTGTTTTACTCCTTTTAAATTACCTGATGAAAAGCTTGTTATAATTGTTTCGTATGCAATTTTAGCTCCAGATAGAAAATCTTTCTTTGCATTCTCATCGAAAGTTTTTTCATTTAAAGGTTTTTTTGGTGTATCAGTCGGAAAGTCATGAGCAAAACTTGCGGACATTTTGTCCTCAAAACCTGATTTTTTACCTAGAATACCTCTTAATCGCAAAAAAATAAATCCTGCAATCATTGCTAAAAGTATTATATCTATATACTCAAAACTGTAATTCATAGTACAATAATATTTACTATGTTATTTAATTTCAACTAGCAAATTAATTAAAAGACAAATGAACGCGATTTTATTAACTATAATTTTAGTTCCTTTAATAGAAATTTATCTATTTATCGAGATTGGTGGAAAAATTGGAGCTTTATATACAATTTCTCTGATATTTATCACAGCGGTGGTTGGAATCTATTATGCAAGATATGAGGGTTTTAATACTCTAAAGTCTGGTATGGGCCAGTTAATGAAAAATGAGATGCCGGTTTATGAAATAGTTTCTGGTGCAGCTCTTGCACTAGCGTCTTTATTATTAATTATTCCAGGTTTCGCAACTGACATGGTTGGTTTTTTGATGATATTTCCTCCAACTCGTAAACTTATATTTAGCAAACTTACAAAGAAAATGTCTAAAGAAAAAAAGATAAATGAGGACTTTATAGAAGGTGAATCGGAAGATATAGATGATAAGAAATGAGTGAAAAATTTAAAATACTGTCTGGATATATAAAGGATCTTTCTAGCGAAACTCCCAATGTGGAAAGTTATTTATACACCAAAGATAACATATCAAAGTACGAACTAGATATTGATATTAATTCAAAGCCATTAAAGAATAAATTAATTGAGGTAAACACAACTCTAAAATTTCAAGATAAAAAACAAGTTGAAAAAAAATCCTATTTTGAACTAATATATAGCTCAATAGTAAAAATAGGGGACGATATCAAAGAAAAAAAAGATTTACAAAAAATAATACTTTGTGATGTTCAAAATGAAATATTTCCAAAACTTGAAAAAATATTAATTAACATGATTTCAGAATCTGGTTATCCAGGTATAAAATTTGAAAAAAAAGTCGACTTCACTAAGTTATTTAACGAGAAATTTAATTAAAGAAATTTTTTTTAAGACTACTTTTTAAGAAATCTTTATGCAATTTAATTTCTTCTTGAGTTGGTTTTATTACTTTTTTGCAATATTTAATTTTCCCATTAGTAGTCTCAGCAAATGTGCTGCCATCACCAATTTTAAGATCAAAAGTTGGTTCTTTCTGACCAGCTAAATTAACATAAACTTTTGAAAGTAGCTCACAGTCTATAAGAGCAGTGTGTTTTACCCTTCTAGAATTATCTATTTTATATCTCTTACACAATGCATCTAGGCTATTTTGCGAACCTGGAAATTTTTTTCTTGCTAGTTCAAGAGTATCTACAACGTTTTGTGGACTAATTTTATTTTTACCCAATATTGCTAGTTCATTATTTAAATGCGACAAGTCAAAAGCAGCATTGTGTATAACAAGTTTTTTATCTCTGATGAATTCTAAAAATTCATCAACAATTTGAGAAAATTTTTTTTTAGTCGCTAAAAATGAATTAGTGTAGCCGTGAACTTTTAATGCTTGGTCTGATACTTTTCGTTCAGGGTTAAGATAACAATGGAATTTTTTCGTCGTTAAAACAAAGTTATCTAATTCTAAACACCCTATTTCCACAATACGGTGACCATCTTTTACGTCTAGCCCTGTTGTCTCTGTATCTAGTATTATTTCTTTCATTTTTTAAAAATTTCTTTTCTAATAATATTAACTTTTTTTCTAATAAAGTGACTTTTAAAATTGTTATAGATAACATAATTAGATCTCTTTTTTTTAATAGCAAGAGAATGTTGTAGCTTCCTTAATTTTTTTAAAAGTTTTAAGTTTGACTTCTTCCTTTTTTTTAAAGCTAAGTTTATTAATCGTCTTTTAGAACTTATAAAAACTACAATATCTCTTTTTTTATGTAAATTATTTTCAAAATATAATGGTATGTCTAAAACTACTCCCTTTTTTTTGTTATTTTTTTTTAAAAATTTACTCATTCTTTTTCTGACAATTGGATGAATTATTTTAGTTATTATTTTAATATTATTTGGATTTTTTTTTATAGCTTCACCTATTTGTTTTTTTTTAATTGGAAATGTTAAAATATATTTTGGTAATTTTAATCTTAGTTTTCTATAAACAGTCTTATCCTTTTTATAAATATCAGCTACCTCATTATCGGCATTAAAAACTGGTAAACCAAATAATCTAGCTATATATGTTTTTCCCGAACCGATCTCACCAACTACAGCAATTCTAATCATAATTCATCAAGTAGCCTTTCAACTTCTTCATCTATTTTTGGAAGCACGTTGTGCCATATCGCAAATGCTTGGTGTGCCTGATAAATGAACATTTTTTTACCATTCTCGGCTCTGTTACCAAGTCTTTTAGCTTCTTTTAGAAAAAAGGTTTCTGATGGATTATAAATTACATCGTAATAAAATTTATTTGAACCAATCTTTTCATAATTTAAATCAATTTTATCGCTAAAATTTATCCCAAGACTTGATGCATTTATTAACATATCAATATCGTTTGGAATATTTTTTTTGTCTATAATTTCAATATCATTGAATAATTTCTTAATATTTTTAGATTTTGATACAGTTCTATTGTATAATAAAATCTTAGATGCTCCCATTTTTTTAAGAGCTACAATTATCGAAGGTACTACACCGCCGGCTCCAAATATAAAAATATTTTTTTTTTTTGCATCATATCCATATGACCGCAAACCTAGCTCGAATCCGGCTATATCTGTGTTGTGGCCAATAATTTTTTGGTCCTTTAAATAAATTGTGTTAACAGATTTTGTTTCATTTGCCTCTTTTGTTAAAATGTCCATGTATTTTACAACAACATTTTTATACGGAACTGTTACATTAACGCCATGTAATTCATTAGATCTTATTTTTAAAATTATTTTTTCAATTTCATTATTATTAATCATTTTTTTTTCATATACTGCATTTATTTTATTCTTCTTAAGCCAATAATTATGCAGTTTTGGAGAAAGCGAATGCTCAATTGGATTTCCTATTACTAAATATTTTTTCATTTTTTTAAAAAATCTTTTATTTTTTTAATTGGCAAACCCATTATGGTATCTTCGTCTCCATCTATATTCGTAAACAAGTTTCTACCTTCTCCTTCAATTTGATACACATTATAAGAATAGAGGGCCTCATCAGTAATTTTTGAAAGATATTCTATAAGATCTTTTTCTGACATTTTTTTCATTGTTAATTTCGCTTTATCTGTATAATTCCAAATCATTGAACCATTTTTAGATATACACACAGAGCTAATTAATTGGTGTTTTTTTCCATTAAGTTTTTTTAGTATTTTTAAAGCATCATCTCTACTTTCTGGTTTAGATATTAACTCTCCATTTAGGTCTATTACGCTGTCGGCTCCTAAGACTAAATTCTGAACCATTTTTTGACTGACCTTATTAGCCTTTAACTCAGCTAAATTTTTAGATATTATTTCTGGAGAAGCACCTTCTTTTAAAAGACTCTTTTTAACTGGGTCTTCATCAACATTGGATGGTTTAACAGTGCAACTAATTTCATTTTTTTCAAGTATAGTTTTTCTTACTTTGCTTTTAGAAGCCAAAATAATATCAGGCATTTTTTAAACTTATTTCATAAATTTTAATCACTGAAGCAGCTGTTTCTTCAACAGATTTTCTACTTACGTCAATGGTTGGCCACTTAAATTTTGTAAATGTACTTTTTGAGCTTTCCACTTCGTTTTGAATTCTTTGTAGGTTTGTATATTTTTGGTTTCCAGTTTCCTTAAGGCTAGTCATTCTATTTTTTCTAATTTCAGCAAGTCTTTCCGGTTCAGCTATTAATCCGATTATACATTTATTTAATTTGTTTTTTTTAACATTTTCGGGTATTGAATTTTTATTCACAATAGGGATATTTGAAACTTTGTATCCTTTATTAGCTAAATAAATTGAGGTTGGGGTTTTGCTGGTTCTACTAACTCCAATTAAGATTATATCAGACTTTTCTATATCTTGTATTGAATTTCCATCATCATGGTTCATAGTGAATTGGATTGCATCTATTTTTTTATAGTACTCATCATTCATAATGTGTTGTCTACTAGGTACATTTAAAGAGTCTTGTTTTAATAATTTAGAAAAACTATCTATTAGATCTCCTAAAACGCCAAAACATGGGATATTATTTTTTCTAGTTTCTTTATTTAAAAATTCGCTGAGTTTGTTGTCAACTATAGTATAAAGAATTATTGTTCTCTTTTGTTTTTTACAAGTTTCTAAAATTTTCAAGATTTGATTTTCAGTTCTAGTAAAAGAAAAATGACTAGTTTTATAATTGAAGTTATTAAATTGAGCCTTTAAAGCTAAAAAAATTCTGTCTAGAGTTTCTCCTGTAGAGTCAGATATTAAGTATATTTGATATAAGTTACTCATGTATAATTTGTATATTAAAAGTTAATAATAAACTTATTTTATTAGAAATTGAATATTTATGTCTTTTAGTTAAAAAAAACCCTTTTAATCAACATTTTTAGCCACATGTATATTTATTATTAACAATATATAATTATTTTAATATGAATATTTTTATATAGGTAAAATAAATATTTTTTTATTTAAACTTGTGGAAAATATACTTAAAAAGTGTTGATAAAAAATTATCACCATTATTAACAGACTAAAATACTACTAATATAAACTAAATTATATATTTTTATATGACTCCATTAAGAAAAGTTATTTATAAAAAAGATAAATTTGCAAAACCTATATGGTTGATGAGGCAAGCAGGGAGATATTTACCAGAATTTAGAAAGATAAGAAAAAAAAACACTAACTTTGTGAAATTATGCCTAAACGTTAAAAACGTTAAAAATATCACACTACAACCCTTAAAAAGGTATGATCTAGATGCAGCCATTATCTTTTCAGATATTTTAATGGTTCCATTAGGCTTGGGTCAATCAGTTGAATTTAAAAAAAACTTCGGTCCTTTCTTAGGACCTGTGAGTATAGATGGTATTAAAAATTATGATAATAGGCTTTTTAAAAAAAAATTAGACCCAGTCTATAAATCCATTAGAAATGTTAAAAGGGATAAACTTTTAAAAAATAAAGATTTAATAGGTTTTGTTGGCGGTCCTTGGACTACGCTTGTTTATATGCTTAACAAATCTTCACCAAAAGTAAAGTTAGGAAAAATTTTTTCCGATAAGTTACTAATAAAAGATTTATTAAAATATATTAGCAATTATTTAACTTTACATATCCAGAGTCAAATCAAAAGCGGAGTTAACACTATACAAATTTTTGATAGCTGGGCCGGCCTGGTGGAGGATAAAAATTTACATGAATATATTTATAAGCCAACTAGAAAACTAGTTGAGTTCACAAAATCCTTAAAAACACCATGTATCTGCTTTCCTAGAAATATCAAAAATTACACGCAGTATACAAACAATGTAAAGCCAGATGTAATTAGTATTGATTACAATGTAAATCCTAATGAAATAGCAAAAAATATCAACATACCAATACAAGGAGGCATGAATCCAAAGATTCTATTATCAAATAAAAAGAACTTAGAAAAACATACTAACACTTATCTGCGTATTTTTGAAGCTCATCCATACATTTTCAACTTAGGACATGGAGTTCTTCCTCAAACAGACCCGAGTATGGTACAATATTTAATTAAGTTGGTGAGAAAGTTTAATGAAAGATCATCCTAAAATTAATTTTGGTAAAACTGGAATATTGCTAGTTAATCTTGGCACGCCTGACTCAACAAGCTGGCTAGATATTAGAAAATATTTAAAAGAGTTTCTTTCAGACAAAAGGGTTATAGAAGTTAATCCAGTAATTTGGCAAATAATTTTGAATGTTTTTATTCTAACTTTCAGGCCATCCAAAACAGCCAAAGCTTACAAGGAAATATGGATGGAAAAAGAGAATATGTCCCCATTAAGATATTATACACAAAGGCAGACATCAAAGTTAAGAGAGAAAATATCGACCAGTAATATTATTGTAGACTTTGCTATGAGATATGGGAATCCTAGTATTAAAAGTGTTATGGAAAAAATGCAAAAAGATGGCTGTGAAAATTTAATTGTACTTCCACTTTACCCGCAATATGCTGCAGCAACAACAGCTACAGTTTGTGATGAAGTTTATAGAACTTTAATAAAAGCAAGATGGCAACCAAGTTTGCAAATTATTCCACATTACGAGTCTGAACCCTTGTATATCGATGCTTTAGTGAACAGTATTAATAAGAAAATCTCAGAGATAAATTGGAAACCAGATTTAATTATTGCCTCCTATCATGGCATTCCTAAAAAATATTTTGAAAAAGGTGATCCATACCATTGTTATTGTCAGAAGACTACCAGACTAATAAAAGAAAAATTTGATAAAATTCCTATAGAAACAACTTTTCAGTCCAGGTTTGGTCCTCAACAATGGCTGCAACCCTATACAGATAAAACATTAGAAGCACTACCAAAATCAGGAAAAAAAAATATTTTAGTCATTTGTCCTGGATTTTCCTCCGATTGCGTCGAAACTCTTGAAGAGATCTCTATTCAAGGTAAAGAGAGTTTTTTAAAGTCAGGAGGAAATAATTTTGATGTTATACCATGTTTAAATGATAACGAAGATCATCTGAAACTAATTAGTACTTTGGTCGATAGATACATTATAAGAAAATGAATATTTATCTAACTTTTAAAGCCTTACATTTAATTGCTGTAATATCTTGGATGGCAGGTCTATTATATTTACCCCGTATATTTGTATATCATACTGAAAATCAAGATGAGAAACAAATAAACAAAGTTTTTAAAATTATGGAATTTAAACTTTATAATTACATAATGATGCCAGCAATGATCTTGTCTTGGATTTTTGGTTTAATATTGATAGGAAGCATTGGTTTTGAACAACTCCATAGCACTTGGCTAATTATAAAGCTTACATTAGTGGTAGTTCTAACAATATATCATTTTTTTTTGGGCAATTGTCTGAACAAATTTAAAAATGATGAAAATAAATATTCATCAAGATTTTTTAGAATATTTAATGAAATTCCAACAATATTATTAATATTAATTGTATTTATTGTTGTTTTTAAGCCTTTGTAGCTATTGAATAATTATAAAAGATATATATATTAATGTTATCTAACAAACAAACCCCCCTTAAACTATGGATATTCAAGAACTAAAAACTAAATCATCGGAAAATCTTATTACACAGGCAGAAGAATTGGGCATTGAAAATGCCAGCACACTAAGAAAGCAGGAAATACTTTTTTCAATTTTAAAGAAATTAGCGGAAAAAGGTGAAGAAATCACTGGTGGAGGAGTCTTGCAAATGTTGCAAGATGGCTTCGGTTTTCTGAGAGCAATGGAGTCAAATTATTTACCTGGTCCAGATGACATTTACATAAGTCCAAGTCAAATTAGAAGATTTGGATTAAGAACAGGAGATACTGTTGAGGGTCCAGTCAGAGCTCCTAGAGATGGGGAAAGATATTTTGCTTTGCTTCAAGTTACAAAAATTAATTTAGAGGACGCAGACAAATCTCGCCACAAGATTGCATTTGATAATTTAACTCCGCTGTATCCAAATAAGCAGTTAATGATGGAGGTTGAAAACACAAAAATAGAAAAAAAACCAGATCTTACTCCTAGATTAATTGATTTAGTAAGTCCAATCGGTAAAGGACAAAGATCATTAATTATATCACCACCTAAAGCAGGGAAAACAATGATTTTGCAAAGTATTGCAAACTCAATTACTGCTAATCACCCAGAGTGCTATTTGATGGTTTTATTAATTGATGAGAGGCCAGAAGAGGTTACAGACATGCAAAGAACTGTAAAGGGGGAGGTAATAAGTTCAACTTTTGATGAACCTGCACAAAGACATGTGGCTGTTGCAGAAATGGTTATAGAGAAAGCAAAAAGACTAACTGAACATAAAAAAGATGTTGTGATATTATTAGACTCAATTACCAGACTTGGCAGAGCTTACAATGCAGTAGTGCCTAGTTCAGGAAAAGTTTTAACTGGAGGTGTTGATGCAAATGCACTTCAAAGGCCAAAAAGATTTTTTGGGGCTGCGAGAAATATTGAAGAGGGTGGTTCACTTACTATTATCGCAACTGCACTAATTGATACGGGAAGTAGAATGGATGAAGTCATCTTTGAGGAATTTAAAGGAACTGGAAATAGTGAAACAATATTAGATAGAAAAATATCAGAAAAAAGAATATTCCCAGCTATTGATATCACAAAATCTGGAACTAGACGTGAAGAACTAATTTTTGAAAAAGCAGATCTTCAGAAGATGAACGTTTTACGAAGAATTATAGCACCAATGGGGTCGATGGACGCTATAGAATTTATTAATTCAAAATTAAAGAATACTAAAAGTAATTCAGAATTTTTCAATTCTATGAATAAACCCTCTTGAAAAAATTTATAATTAAATTTGGAAAATACTTTTTATAAAAAAATTGAAGAACTCTTTAAAAAAAAACAATTTGAAACAATAAAATTTGAAATAGATTTACTCGAAGAAGAGGATAAAAGAAATCCTTTTATTTACAATATTTTAGGAATTATTGAGGCCACTAACAAAAATAAAGATGGTGCTAAAAAATATTTTAATTTAGCTCTAGAACTTGACAACTATTATCTTCAAAGCTTAATAAATTTATCAAATCTTTCTTACATAGATAAAGATTTCCAAAGTATTATAGCGTTGCTTAAAAAGTATCATTCAAAATACCCTGATAATGATAGAGTAATTTTAAGCTTGGCAGATTTATGTTTTAGTGCAGGTATGGTTCAGGAAACAATTTACTTTCATAAGAAACTTATTGAAATTGGAAAATATCAAACGAAAGATTTATCTGCACTAATTTTTCTTCTTAATTATTCAGATAAATATTCTGATGAAGAATATAAAAAATATTGCAAAACTTATGATGAAATTCTTATAAAAAATAAAATCAATTATAACATTTCTAATAGCGAGCATGATAAGGGTAGAATTGGTTTTTTATCCTACGATCTTAGAGATCATTCTGTAGGATATTTTTTAAAAGATTTCATTAAAAAGCTAAATGAAAAAAACTTGAAAACAATTGCATTTAATTTATTTAAATCTGATAAAGATGATTTATTTACTTTAGATCTTAAAAATTCCTTTACCGAATGGTACGATGTTTCAGAACATACCGATAAAGATCTGAGCGATCTCATATACTCTAAGAAGATATACTATTTAATTGATCTTGCTGGATACTCAACTGGTAACAGACTTCAAGTTTTTAAAAATAAACCCGTCCCAGTGCAAATTTCATGGTTAGGTTATTGCAATGATACTCACATCGATGAAATAGATTATATTATTGCTGATGAAAATGTTGTTAAAGAAAAAAATTACGATGATGACAGCAAGATTATTAAAATGCCAAAAATTTGGAATTCTCTTTCAAAGCTTAACGATGTTAAAAATAACGAATTACCTTTTATAAAAAATAAAATTTTTACGTTTGGATGTTTCAACAACTTTTTAAAAATATCAGATGAAACCATAGAAATATGGGCTAAAATTTTAAGTAAATTTAGCAATTCAAGACTAGTTTTAAAAAATTCAGTGAGTGCAGATAAAAATTATAAAAAATATTTAATTAAAAAATTTGAAAATAAGATAGATGAAAATAGAATTTTCATTCTAAATTACGAAAAAGAAAAAAAAAAACATTTGGAGCACTATTTAAATATAGATTTAAGTTTGGATACTTTTCCATACAATGGTGTTACAACAACTTTCGAGTCTTTATGGATGGGTGTACCTGTAATAACTTTAAAAGGAGATAGATTTATATCAAGATGTGGATATAGTATAAATAAAAATGCAGGTTTAAAGGATTTTACTGCAGACACTAAAGAGGATTATATTTCAATTGCTTTGAATAGTTGCACTGAACATGGAGTAGATGAACTTAAAAATTATAGGAAAAATTTAAGATCTAAAATTATTAATTCTCCACTTTTTGACGTTCAGAATTTTAGTGATAACTTTGTAGATAAATTAAATAAATTATAAAATTATTTTAAATAATCAAGTATTTCCATTTTTCTATTATTACAGTAACTAAAATCGCAGAATTTTATTTAACTATATTCATCAAAAAATAAATATATAATATCTAATATTATGACCATATATGCTTTATCTTCCGGTGCTGGTTTGTCAGGAATTGCTGTAATAAGAATATCAGGTTCTGAAACTGAGAAAGTAATATTAACTCTTACCAAAAAGGTTTTGCCAACTCCTAGAGTTGCAACATTAAGAAAGATTTTTAGTTGTAAATCAAATGATTTGATTGATGAGGGAATAATTATATGGTTTCCAGGACCAAATAGTTACACCGGTGAAGATATGGCAGAATTTCATATTCATGGAAGTAAAGCTGTAATTCAAGCTATTTTAGATAATCTCTCTAAAATAGAAAATTGTAGACTCGCAGAAGCAGGAGAATTCACTAAAACAGCATTATACAACGAGAAAATAAATTTATTAAAAGCAGAGGGAATTGGTGATCTTATTGCCTCCGAGACAGAGATACAACGAAAGCAAGCGTTAAAAATTATAAGCGGGAAAAATTCTTATAAGTTTAATTCGTGGCGTGAAATTTTATTAAAAAACTTAGCTAATTTCGAAGCAAAAATAGACTTTCCTGATGAAGATTTACCTATTGATATTTTGAAAAATACTAAAAAAGACATAGATGTAGTAAGGTCAGAAATTAAAAAAACTTTAAATGATAGCAAAGTGGGTGAAAGAATAAGAGAAGGTTTTAAAATTGCAATTTTAGGACCCACAAACGTTGGTAAATCGAGTCTGCTGAATTATTTTTCTAACAGAGAGGTAGCAATTGTCTCAGAGATCGCTGGAACCACAAGAGACGTAATTGAGGTACATTTAAATATAGATGGCTTTCCGGTTGTGATGTTTGACACAGCTGGAATTAGAAAATCTGAAGATGAAATAGAAAAAAAAGGTATAAAGTTAGCTTTAAAAAAAGCACAGGATGCCGATTTAAATATACTAGTTTTCGAGCCAAAAAGTGTTGATTTTAGTCATTTTTTTAAAGATTTGGATCTAAAAAAATCAATATTTGTTGTAAATAAATCAGATCTTGATTTAAAAAAACCAGAAGAGTTGGAACAATATAATCCTATATCTATTTCTGTCAAAAATGAGATTAATATTGATCAGCTAATATCCCAAATTAAAAAAAATTTGAAAATTAAATTTGTTAACATAGAGGATACAACAATTACTCGCGAAAGACATAGACAACAACTTATGCAATGCGCTTCTTATCTTGACGACTTCTTTAAAAAAGAAAGTGAAAATGATTTTGATAAAGCAGCTGAGGATCTCAGATTAGCTACTAGACACCTCGGTATGTTGGTTGGAAAAGTTGATGTCGAGGAAATACTTGGTAGTATTTTCAATGACTTCTGTATTGGCAAATAATAAAAAAATAACTATATTTTTAATATGACAAAAGATGTTTTTTTTGATGTGGTGGTAATTGGTGGGGGTCATGCAGGATGTGAAGCAGCTGCTGCATCTGCAAGGCTAGGTGTGAGTACTGCCTTGTACACACATAAAATTGAAACTATAGGTGAAATGTCTTGTAATCCTGCAATTGGTGGTTTAGGCAAAGGACATTTAGTCAGGGAGATAGACGCCTTAGATGGAGTAATGGGAGAGGTGGCTGATAAATCAGGTATACAGTTTAGGCTTTTAAACAGAAGTAGAGGACCAGCAGTCAGAGGCCCAAGAACACAAAGTGATAGATCATTATACAAAAAATATATGCAAAGAAAATTGCTAAACTACTGTAATTTAAGCGTTTTTTCAGACCCCGTAATTGAATTTATTTTTTATAAAAATGTTGTAAAAGGTATTATTACACAATCAGGTAAAAAAATTTCTTGCAATAAGCTTATACTTACTACTGGTACATTTTTAAACGGTCTTATACATATCGGTGAAAATAAGACACCAGCAGGTAGGTTTAATGAAAAGCCGACAACAGGTTTAAGTGAACAGTTAGAAAAGTTTAATTTTAGTATCGGTAGACTAAAAACTGGTACGCCTCCAAGATTGGATAGAGACACTATAAACTTTGCAAATCTGGAGGAACAGCATGCAGATGTTGATCCCTATTTCTTCTCATTTCTAACTGATAAAATTACTAACGCTCAAGTATCTTGCAGAATGACTTACACAAATGAAAAAGTACATAGTATTATTTCAAAGAATATAAAACTTAGCGCAATCTACTCAGGTGACATAAAAGGTATAGGCCCAAGATATTGTCCTTCAATAGAAGATAAAGTGATTAAGTTTTCTGATAAAAAAAGACATCAAATCTTTCTAGAACCAGAGGGCCTTAACGATAGAACTGTTTATCCAAATGGTATATCAACATCGCTTCCAGCTGAAATACAGGCTGAAATATGCAATAATATCACAGGTTTAGAGAATGTTAAAATATTAAGGCCGGGGTATGCAATCGAATATGATTATGTAGATCCTAGGGAACTCTTTTTAACGTTAGAGACAAAAAAAATTAAGAATCTATTTCTTGCAGGTCAGATAAATGGGACAACCGGATACGAGGAGGCAGCTGCTCAGGGACTTATTGCAGGAATTAACGCTGCTCAGTCTATAAAAAAATCTGAACCATTCATCTTGGATAGATCAGAAGCTTACATTGGTGTAATGATCGATGACCTTGTCACAAAGGGTGTTGCTGAACCTTATAGAATGTTTACATCCAGGGCTGAGTATAGATTATCGCTAAGAGCAGATAATGCTGATTTACGGCTTACCCAGAAAGGAATCGATATAGGTTTAATAACTGACCAAAGATTAAAAATATACATTGAAAAGTTCAATAGTTTAGAAAAAATGACAAAAATTTTGACAAATTTGAATATTTCCCCCTCAAAAGTAGAAAAATTTGGTGTAAATATTGCTAAGGACGGAATATCAAGAAATGCAGAGCAAATACTTAGTCAAAAAGATGTTAAAATGAGCAAAATAAGAGAAATATGGCCTGAAATACCATTTAAATCTAAGGAAATTGATGAACAACTAGAAATTAAAGCGCATTATAGGGGTTATTTGAATAAGCAGAAAGCTGATATATTAGCTTTTAAAAAGGATGAAAATCTGAAAATTCCGGAAGGTGTAAATTATGACATTTTAAGCGGTCTTTCTAATGAAGTTAAGTCAAAATTTAAGAAAATAAGACCAAAAACGATGGGTCAAGCTTTAAGAATAGATGGGATAACTCCTGCTGCTGTATATATTTTGTTGTCTCATGTCAAAAGAAAGTCTATTAAGAATATAGCTTGATTGATTCGAATATTTCAGAATATAAAAATCTAGAGCCTCTAAATGTTTCACGTGAAACATTTCCACAGTTTGAGGCCTACTGTGATTTATTGAAAAAAGAAAACAATAAAATTAATCTGATAAGCAAATCAACAGAGAAAGATATAAGACAAAGACACATTATAGACTGTGCGCAAACAGTTGAATTTATTAATGAAAATTACAAAATTTGTACAGATATAGGATCTGGGTCAGGCCTGCCAGGAATAGTTCTAGCAATAATCATGAAGTTTCAAAAACCAGATATGAAATTCCATCTTTATGAAAAGAGTATTAGAAAATGTCAATTTCTCTCTGCAGTTAAAAAAAAATTAAATTTAAACGCAGAGGTTATCCAAAAAGATATATTTAAAGAAAAAAATATAGAAACAGATTTAATAATTGCTAGAGCCTTTAAACCTTTGCCAATTGTTCTGGATCTAGCAAACAGAAATTTTAAAAAATTTAAGAGCGTAATACTTTTTTTAGGTAAAAATAGAAAAAAAATTTTAGATAAAGCTCTAACAAATTGGAGCTTTGACTATAAAGAAAAAATAAGCTTAACAAGCTCAGAATCTAAAATAATAAAAATTTGTAATTTAAAAAAAAAATGAAAACAAAAATAATTTCGGTTATCAATCAAAAAGGAGGTGTTGGAAAAACAACTACTGTGATTAATTTGGCCGCAGGATTAGCAAATCTTGATAAAAAAATACTGGTTATAGATCTTGATCCCCAAGGAAATGCCACAACTGGATTAGGGCATTCCAACATTGATGGATCTCAGAAGAATATTTATAACGCTCTAAATGGTTCAGAGTCCATTTCTAATATTATACAAACTACTCAAATCGACAATTTAGATATTATAACTTCTAACGTTGATTTATCGGGTCTAGAAGTAGAAACGGCAGGGGATAATGGTAGAGCCTTTATTTTAAGAGACAAATTATCCCTATTTTTAAGAGAAAATAGCCCAAATTATACCCATGTATTTATTGATTGCCCACCATCACTAAGCTTATTAACGGTCATGGCGCTTGTTGCTTCAAATTCTTTAATTGTTCCTCTGCAAACTGAATTTTTTGCTTTGGAGGGATTAACTCAACTAGTCAAAACTATTGAAAGAGTAAAGGATAACCTAAATTCAGAACTGACTATAAGAGGTATAATTCTCACAATGTATGACAAAAGAAATAAACTTTCTAGTCAAGTTGAAAAAGAAGCAAGGGATTATTTTAAAGACAAAGTTTATAATACCGTAATACCAAGAAATGTAAGACTGTCCGAAGCGCCTTCCCATGGAATACCTGTCTTGATATATGACAAGTCTTGTCCGGGTAGCAAATCGTACTTGAATTTAACAGAGGAATTTTTGAGTCAAGAAAAAATAATGGAGAGTGCCGCTTGAGTATTTTAAAAAAAAAGGGTCTGGGAAGAGGTCTATCCTCACTAATTGGTGATACAAAAAGTTCTTCGGTTAAAAATAAAATTTCTATAAGTGAAATTGTAAGAGGAAAATTTCAGCCTAGAAAAATATTTAGTAAGGAAGGTCTAGAGGAATTAAGCAATTCTATAAGGGAGAGAGGTGTGGTCCAACCAATAATAGTTAGGAAGTCAAAAGAATTTGTTGGCAAATATGAAATTGTTGCTGGTGAAAGAAGATGGTTAGCTTCTCAAAATGCAGGATTAAACGAGATACCTGCTGTAGTTATTGAGGCTGATGATATAAAAGCTTTAGAATTTGCAATTGTTGAAAACGTCCAAAGAAGCGACCTAAATCCCATAGAAGAGGCAGCTGGATACAAAAGGTTAATGGACGATTTTGGATATGATCAAGAAAAAGTTGGAAAATTTATTGGAAAGAGTAGAGCACATATTGCAAATTGTTTAAGATTATTGTCATTGCCAAAGGAAGTAATTAATTTAATTGAAATAGGAAAAATTACCCAAGGACACGCTAAAGTATTAGTTGGACTGGAGAATGCAAGTCTTTTAGCAAAAAAAATTGTTGAAAAAAAATTATCGGTAAGACAGGCAGAAAATTTAGTTAATTTATTCAAAAAACCAAAAAAAATAAGATTAATTTCCAAAGACTCAAATTTAAGAGAGCTTGAAAATGTATTAATTAATAAATTAGGTATAAGAGTTTCTATAAAAAATAAAAAAAATAATTCTGGTTCTATATCTTTTAATTACAAAGATTTAGACCAGCTCAATAAATTGATATATATTATAAAAGCTAATTATTAATTCTTACTTGATCTAATATAAAATTATTTAATAAATTTACAGAGATTGATGTGTTTTTTTTGATTAAAAGCTCTAAATCGTTAAATGAAAAAATTAGCTTTTGAATACTCTCTAAGCTCCAGTATTTGACTTGTTGTCTCACAACCTCTTTATCCTTCCAGAATATTGGAGGTCTGTAGCTTGTTATGCATTCATCTATGTTTTTATTTTCCTTTTCCATTGTTTTTAAAGCAAATATTCTCTTTGCTTTACTTAAAAAAATTCTAATGATTGCAACACAGTCTTCTGACGAAAAATTGTTTTCATTAATAATTAACAAAGTTTTCTTTCTGTTATTACTAAGGCAAGAATCTGCTAGCTCAGAGAAACTATAGTTTTCAGCTAGATTGGTTAAATTAAGAATTTCATCAGTAGAAATTTTATTTTTTCCTATCATGAAACTTTCTATTTTAGAAAGTTCATTATTTAAATTAATTCTATCACCTCTACATCTTTCTACTAAAAGATTTAACATTTCTCTGGAAATTAGTATTTTATTTTTAGCAAAAAACTTTCCAGCAATATTAACAAGTGTAGTATTGTCATCATTATAAAAAGCAATACAAACTAAGTTTTTCTCTTTTTCAAAATATAACCTTAGTTTTGATTTTTTATCTAATTGTTTAGAATTTATAATTATTTTAATATCTTCAATTTTTCTTTTCTCTACATCTTTGAATAAAGTTAATATTTTCTCAGTGACCCTCGAAATAACAACAATTTTTTTGTTCTCAAAAAAGGACTTATTGGATATTTCTGAAACAAAATTAGCATAATTATTTAATAATTCATCTTCGTCATATCTGTAAACGTTTTCATTATTTTCAGATTTAAGAATTTGATGTATTGCATCACTTTTTTGACCTTCGTTTTGACCATAAAGTAAAAAAAAGCTGAATTTATCTTCTTTTAAATTTGATAGCTGATAAGGTTTTAAAATCACAATTTATTTTGTTTGTATAAATAAAATTAAATCTGAGTATATTTTTTCTGACATATTTTTAATTAAATTATTTTCATATTTTTTTAAATCAAATTTATTATCACTACTATCGTATGTACTGTTTTCGGTGAAATTTTGTTGAATCTCAGTATTGTTAATAATATCGGTAATTATTAAATTTACAGAAACGCTTTGTGAAAATTGAGCAGGGTTACCCTTTTTATCTTTTGTTAAGGTTGCTTTTGTAGATTTAGAACTAATAACTATATCAAAAAATCTTTTAGCATCTGTATTATTTTTATAAATGTTTAACCTGCTGGATAATATTTTATTCACTTCAATGTCTCCAACAAGGTCAATTTTATTAATAACAAAATTTTTATCTTTATTTGAATAAATAGGTGTGAAACCACAGTTATTTATAAATATAATTAGGAAACATAAAAGACTTAATTTTTTAATCATTTAGTACAATATTTATTAATCTATTTTTAACAAAAAATATTTTATTTATATCTTTGTTAATCAAATATTTATTTATTTTATCTGCTTTTGAGATAAGTTCCATAATAGTTTTTTCATCAGAGTCTATTTTAGCTTTAATTACACCCTTCTTTTTTCCGCCAATTTGAACCACAATATTAGAGATTTCCTCTACCAGCTGACTTTTATCTATAGAAGGCCAATTTTGATTAATATCAAATTTATTTACTTCAAAACATTCATTTATGATATGCGGTATAATAGGAGACATAATTATTAGAATTTTTTTGTAGTTTTCGATTAAAGCTTTTTTATTAATTTTTTTATCAATAATCTTGATTAAAAAATTGTATGTCTCATGCATATTTGCAATGATTACATTGTAATTGAATTTTTCTAGATTATTATTCATTTTATCAATAAGTTGATTTGTAAATTTTGCTAGCTTTATATCTTCTTCTTCATTACTATCAGTTGTAGAATTTTGAATTTTTTCTTTAATTTGACTGTTAATCATCCAAAATTTTTGTATAAATTTAAAAGATGCTAACATCCCTTGTTCTGACCATTGAACATCCTTTTCAGGGGGGCTATCTGACAAAATAAATAATCTTACTGCATCGGCACCATAATTTTCAATCATTTTAGCCGGATCTATAGTATTTTTTTTTGATTTGGACATAGATTCAGGTGGACCCACGATTACTTTTTTATTTGGATTACTTTTGACAAAATAATTTTTTCCATCTTTTGTGTCAATTTCATCTGGACTTAGCCAATTATTGTTATTATCTTTATAAGTCTCATGGCATACCATTCCTTGCGTGAAAAGACTTTCGAAAGGTTCTTTGAGTGAAAAATTTTCGTTTTTATAAGTTATAGCCTGCATAAAAAATCTTGAATAAAGTAAATGTAAAATAGCGTGTTCGACACCTCCAATATATTGGTCAACAGGCATCCAGTATTTTACAGCATCGTAATCAAAACCGTATTTTTTATCTGTTGGCGAACAAAATCTTAAAAAATACCATGATGAGTCCACAAATGTGTCAAGTGTATCAGTCTCTTTAAGACAATCAATTCCATTAATTTTAATCTTTCTCCACTCACTCTCATGATCAAGTGGATTTCCTTTTGCTTTTAAATTAATTTTTTCAGGTAATTTTATTGGAAGATTTTCTTTTGGAATTGGATAAACTTTTCCTTCTTTGTCATAGGCCATTGGTATAGGACATCCCCAATATCTTTGACGTGAAACACCCCAGTCTTTTAATCTAAAATTTATAGTTTTTTTTCCAATTTTTTTCTCCTCCACAACTTTTATTGTTTCAATAATCGACTCTTCAGGAACTTTTAAACCATTCAAAAATTTTGAATTAATAATTATACCTGAACCAGTATATGCCTCGTTTTTCACTTTAAAGTTATCATTCTCCTCAATAGGTTTTACAACAGTTTTAATGGGTAAATTATATTTAATTGCGAAATCCATGTCTCTTTGATCATGACCCGGACATCCAAATACCGCCCCAAAACCGTAATCCATTAAAACAAAATTTGCAAAATAAACTGGAACTCTTTCACTTTCGTTTAGAGGATTAGTTGCAAACAAATTAGTTTTAAATCCAATTTTTTCTCCTTGGGCTATAGACTCTTCAGTCGTACCTGTTTTCGAACACGCAAGTTTAAATTTTTTAAAATTTGGATCTTTTTCATAAAACTTTGATATTGGATGATCAACGGATACAGCTAAAAACGAAAAACCAAATAAAGTATCAGGACGTGTTGTAAAACATTTAATTTTATTAACAGGGAAATCTCCATCTATTTTAAAATTGATTTCGCAGCCAAATGATTTTCCAATCCAATTAGCTTGCATAATTTTGACTTTTTTAGGCCAATTGTCTAAATCATTTAAATTTTCTAAAAGAGTTTCAGAAAATTTTGAAATATTGAAAAACCATTGATTAAGTTTTTTTCTTTCTACAATAGCACCTGATCTCCATCCCTTACCATCAATTACCTGCTCATTTGCTAATACGGTTTGATCTACAGGATCCCAATTTACATAATTTTCTTTTCTATAGATTAAGCCTTTTTCATACATTTCTATAAAAAAAAGTTGTTGGTGTTTGTAATACTCCTCATCACATGTAGAAATTTCTCTATCCCAATCAATTGAAAGTCCAAGACTTTTTAACTGGGTTTTCATAACTGATATATTTTTTTCTGTCCATTCTTTTGGGTGTAAATCATTTTCTCTTGCAGCATTTTCTGCAGGCATTCCGAACGAGTCCCAACCCATAGGGTGAAGCACATTAAAACCATTCATTGCTTTATATCTGGATAATACGTCACCTATAGTATAATTTCTTACATGTCCCATGTGAATTTTTCCAGATGGATATGGAAACATTTCAAGACAATAAAATTTTTTTTGATTTGGATCCATTTTTGATTTAAAGGTCTTATTCTTTACCCAAAAATCCTGCCATTTTTTTTCTGTTTTTTTAAAATTATATCTCTCCATAAGTTTCAAAGATGAATTGAGTTAACTATTTTTTTGTTTTCTTCTCTGACTCTTTTTTTAAGAGGGCTGCTTTTTTTAAAATTGCTAATTTCACATCATTTCCAATACTAGATTTTATTTTATTTATTTTGCAGTCTAATTTAGTTTTGTCAGAACAAACTTTTTCGTGAATAACAACTTGGATACCATCGGCTCTAATTTCATTGCTCAAAAATCTAACAGTTATTTTTATTTCTCTTTGGTTGTTTTCATTTGACTCGGTATTTCCAGAAAACCAATCAGTTATAAGAATTCCCCCAGAATAACTTGCGTTTGTAAAACTCACAAAATCTAATACTTCAATAGAAGCTCTCCATAATTCGTTGGAAGAAGCAAAGTCGAAAACTCCACCCTTTGGTTTATCTGAAAAAATAGTAATACCTCTTCCCTCTTCAATATTTTTCTTTACCCTCTCTCTACCATCAACTGGAATTTCTCGTGCGTCTGTATACCTAAAAGGATTTTTACACGCAGATAAAATTAGCAAAGAAATTAGTGAAAATATTAATAAAAAGTATTTGGTTTTCATTGTTAGATATTACAGTTTTTAATGATATTATTGAAAAAAACACACTGAAAAGTTTGTAAATTGTTTAAAAGCACCAAAATGACACATAAAATCTAGAATTGTCTAAAATCAACGATTTTTAGAGTGATATTAATGCAACATATTTGAATTTATTGTTGATTTTATGGGTCGAAACATAAACTTAGAGATTAAATTTCTATATAAAACTTCCATTCATATGAATAATTAATAACAAAAGGAGTATTTATTATGAATACACTAAAAAAAATCGGACTAACAGCTTTAGGAACTTCTTTAGTTGCTGGTTCAGCTTTCGCAGGTGAAATAACTGCATCAGGAGATGCTGGTTATACATACTCGAATGAAGAAGTAGGTGTAAGAACAGATGAAGGTTATGGTTTTAATCATGACATTACGTTTACTGGTTCAGGTGAACTAGACAACGGTTTCACAGTTTCTACAACTATGATCTTAGTAGAAAGTTCAGCTCTTTCATCTTCAAACGTTGCTTTGGGAATGGGTGGACTTGGAACAATTACTATCGGTAATGGTTTAGCTGGTGTTGGTGGTGCATTTGACGATGTAACTCCAAGAGCTTACGAAGAAAACCACGATGGTATGAAAACTTCAACAGCAATTGACAACCTGGGTGCATTATCAGACGGAAACCAAGTAATGTATTCATCACCATCATTTGACTTAGGTGGCGGTTCAGTATCATTTATGCTTGGATACACTCCAGAAGCAGGTGATGCAGCTACTGGTGAAGGTGGAGTTTCAGCTCAATCATCAAGTTACGGTTCATCAACAACAGCTGGTGTTAACGTATCATTCGCTGGTTTAACAGCTGGTGCTTTCGGTGAAGAAGTTAAAAATGACAGAGGTAAAGCTGCTGCTGGTGTAGAAGAACAAAACGCTATGTCAGCTACTTGGTATGCTAACTACTCATTTGGACCAGTTTCAATTGGTTACCAAACTGGTGGTTTGGACTACGGTAAAAATACAGCTGCTGAAGCTGCTACTGCTGCTAAAACTGTTGCAGCTGCTGGTGGTTTCTTTGAATTTGAAAAAATGTCAATTGCGTTTAACGTAAATGAAAATTTATCAATTTCATGGGGTGAATTAGATGAAACATACGATGCTCAGTCTAACGTAAAAGGTGGAACTGAAATCGCTGATGTTGAAATGTCTTCTACTTCAATCCAGTTCGCATACACAATGGGTTCAATGTCAATCAAAGGTTATCAAACAGATACTGATAATCCAGGTTGGGACTCAAATGCAAAATCTGACGAAGTAACAGAATTAGCAGTTAACTTTGCGTTCTAATTATTTCTAAGACTTAAAATTTAAAACGGCCTAAAATTTATTTTAGGCCGTTTTTTTTTATCCACGATATTGAAGCTATTCCAATAGACCTTGTTAACCTAACCTTTTTTAAATTATCTTGATTAATACCTCCTAGGGCAACTATCTTCTTTTTTGTCTCTATTGCTTGCAGATTAAATTTAACTGCACCTAAATAACTTTTATGTTTATCTGTCTTAAAAATAGGGCTTAAAAATATTTCATCGCAATTCTGTTTTTCTTTAATCTTGATTTCCGAAACATTATGTGCAGAGCCAATTATTTTAAAATTTTGTGGTAAGTTTAAATTGTTATAAGAAAGCTTTTTATTAAAAGCAGGTAGATAAACACCATCTAAAAGTAGACTTTTAGCAAGCTTTATATTGTTAGATAAATATAAGCCAATTCTTTTTTTTTTGCAGAATTCTTTAACTTTTAAAAGATCATCTAAATAGTTAATTTTACTATAGTTTCTAAATACAATATTTATAGATTTATTTATGTTTGATAATTCTTTAAAATTAAAATTTTCTATGAAATAATAAATTTTTAAATCTTTATGCATAATATTGTTAATAACTTAATTTTAATCAATAAAGAACTTAGCGCAATCAATACTAATACAAAAGTTATTGCAGTATCCAAAACATTTCCAATAGAATACATAAAGCCAGCGATTGATCACGGTCACATACACTTTGGAGAAAATAAAGTTCAAGAAGCAGCAGAAAAATGGACAGAAATTAAAGAAAAAAACGATTCTATAAAACTTCACCTAATTGGAAAATTACAAACCAACAAAGTTAAGTTTTCTTTGCCTTTGTTTGATTTTATACACTCTTTGGATAACTTAAAGTTAGCTGAAAAAATTGCAAATGAACAAGAAAAAAAAAACTTTAAACCAAAGCTTTTTATACAAATTAATATAGGTGAAGAAGACCAAAAAAATGGAATTTCAATAAATGAATTTGAAACTTTCTACAAGAAAATTGAAGATTTTAATTTAGACATAATAGGTTTAATGTGCATACCGCCTTTTGTAGACGATACAAAAATTTATTTTGAGAAAATGGTTAAAATCAAGAATGAAACAAATCTCCGTGAATTAAGCATGGGCATGTCGAATGATTATATTGTAGCTGCAAAAAATTCTGCAACTTATGTAAGAATAGGCTCTAAAATATTTGGAGTGAGAGCTTAAAAAATTTTAATCCTAGTTTTTTTATTCACTAATTTTAACAGTATTAAAAAGTCTTTTTTATTTAGAGCTATACACCCTGCTGTGCTTTTAAAATTTTTTGTTAAGTGAATGAATATTGCACTTCCCTTAAATGGTATAGGTTTTCTTAAATTATAATCAATTACTAAAAGAATGTCATACTTATTATCTCTTCTGTAAAGTTTTTCATGTCTAATTTTTCCATTGATTTTAATCAAAGAATTATATTTTTCATTTAGTGGATCATTGCACCAACCCATATTTGGATTAATTTTTTTAGTATTTAACTTTGTTTGAATTTTTTTTACTCTATCGGGTCTATAATAAACTGTTTTCAACTTAAAGGATCCTTTGGGTGTACAAAAATCCCCCTCTTTTTTTTTCTTAGAAACTCCCTTTTTTCCAACAACACAACGAAAAATAAAGTCATCAAAAAGCAAAGTATCTTTATTTTTAACTTTTATTAGCATAAATTAATCAAATGAATAAATCTGCTGTTTATATTTTAAACTTCGAAGATTTATATAATATTATTTATGAGATTAAAAACTTTTTTAATTTTGATTTATTTAATTCTGAAGATGTAAAATGGATAATAGATAATCAAAAAAAAAGACCTGATAAAAATTTCATAGTAGTGACAAAAAAAAAATTTAACGAAGATTATATAAATAATAAACAAATTATCACTACAGACACTCTTCCATTAAATTTTTTCAGTTTAGTTGAAAAAATTAATTCAACTTTGTTGATGCAACAATATGATTTTCAGTCAAATATAAATATAGAAAGTTATAAATTAGATATAAATTCTAGAATTATATCTTCAAAAGTAGGCAAATTAAAACTCACAGAAAGAGAAATTCAAATAATCTTATTTTTAAAAGATCAAAATAAACCAATTAATATTGATATTTTGCAAAAAGAGGTATGGGGTCACACGCAAGAACTAGAGACGCATACGGTTGAAACCCATGTGTATAGGCTTAGAAAAAAAATAAAAAAAAGCTTTAATGATCAAAACTTTATAAAGAGCGATAAGAAAGGTTACTTTATTTGATGAAAAAAAAAAATTCTATAGCTAAAGATTTAATGACACCTAAATATAAGCCTAGGGTGATCAAACCAAAAAAAGGTAAAGGAAGTTTTAAAAGAAAAAAAAAATAAAAAATTACACTAAAGCCTAGCACCTATCTGCTGTATAACCTTTGATGACATTTCAGTACCTTTATCTAGGCTTTCTTTAAGAGACATATTATTTACATAGCTGTGTAAAAAACCTGCTGCAAAAAGATCACCAGCGCCAGTTAAGTCTACAATTTTAAGTCCTTGCTTTATTCCACATTCCGCAACTTGATCTTTATCAATTGCAACTGCCCCTTTTTCACCCCGGGTTAAAACTATTGTTTTGCCAAGAGACTTAGAAAAATTAATTACTTCATCGAAAGATTTTGCGTCTATTAATGACATTATTTCTTGTTCGTTTGCAAAAGTTATATCCAGTTTATTTTTTACAAGATCTAGAAAATGAGTTTTATGTCTATCAACACAAAATTGATCTGATAAAGACATAGCGACTCTGTTAGCATTTTGTATTGCTTTATCAAATGCTTTTTTAGGATCGCCTTCATCCCATAAATACCCCTCTAAAAGAATAATTTCACTTTGTTTGATTGCATCTGCGCTAACATCATTTTCATTTATTTTTCCTGCTGTACCTAAAAAAGTACACATGGTCCTTTCGGAGTCCGGAGTTACTAGTATTAAACAAGTTCCTGTTGGAAGTTCCTCCTTTTTTTTTGAATAAAAATATTTAACATTTTCTTGTTTTAGTCCTTCTTCATATTTTCCACCTAGCTCATCATCAGAAACTTTACCAATAAAACCAACGTCATTGCCTAATTGAGATAAGCCAACGATTGAATTAGCAACTGAACCGCCAGAAACAGTCTTTTCTATTTTAAGACTGGATAGTAAATTCTTGAACTCTTTGTCATCAAAAATTAGTTTCATTGTGCTCTTAGTTAAATTATTTTTCTCCAAAAAATCATCCTCTACTTTACAAATGACGTCTACAATTGCATTTCCTATCCCTAAAATTTTCATGTTAAGCTTTCTTTGTTTGAATTGGTTTTTTTCTATTAGGATAACAACTAGTACAAATTTTACAAGTTTTTCCGTAGCATTCTCGAGCTTTACAGAACTCTCTACCATAAAAAATTATTTGAAGATGTAACTTATTCCAATATTTTTTAGGAAAAATTCTTTTTAAATCTTTCTCTGTTTGAACAACATTTTTGCCATTAGTTAGCCCCCATCTTTGAGCTAATCTGTGAATATGTGTATCAACAGGAAAAGCAGGATGACCAAAGCCTTGAGACATGACTACACTTGCTGTCTTGTGACCTACTCCTGGGAGTGCCTCTAGTTCTTCAAAAGTTTTTGGTACATTACCATTATACTTATTCTGTAAAATTTTTGATAAATTATAAATACTTTTTGATTTAATTCTAAATATTCCAATTTTTTTAATTAAATTTTCAATTTTTTTTCTTCCTAATTTTAAAAAATGAATAGGCTTATAATATTTAGGATAAATATTTTTTGTAACATTATTCACATTAACATCTGTGCATTGAGCAGATAATAGAACCGAAATTAAAAGTGTAAAAACATTCCTACTTTTCAAAGGAACCGAAATTTTTGGATATGTCTGATTTAATATTTTTATAATTAGTTTAGCACGATCTTTTTCGTTCATTACTTAAAATTCAAAAGATCTCTCATTGTATAAAGACCTGGCCCTTTATTTTTTAACCATTTTGCCGCCGTTAGAGCACCCTCAGAATATAGCGCTCTATCGAATGCCTCATGATTTAAAGAAATAATTTCTTTACCGCTTGAAAAAGAAACTTCATGTTCTCCAATAATTTCCCCTTTTCTAAGAGAATTAAAATTAATTTTTTTTCCATAAGGAAATGATGTTTTATTTAAATATGCTTTTCCCATTAATTTATAAAAATCTTTTTTCTTACCTGTGGCTATTCCTTTTCCAAGCATCAGAGCTGTTCCGGATGGATGATCTTTTTTATGTTTGTGATGTATCTCAAAAACTTTACTTAAAAAATTATTCCCCAAAGATTTAGATGTAATTTCTGTTAAGTACATTAATAAGTTTATTCCTAGGCTCATATTTCCTGCTTTCAAAATAGGTATTTTTCTAGAAAATTGCTTTATTAAAACTTCTTCCTTCTTTGAAAATCCAGTAGTGCCAATAACTACCCTTTTTTTTAATTTTGCCGCAATCTTTAGAATTTCAAAAGTACATCTTGGTGTTGTGAAATCTATTATTAAATCAGCTTTTTTAATAGAATTTTCAGTATTTAAACTTAAATCAATACCATTAATTTTTTTTTTTATTTTTTTATTTTCTGTAAGTGTAACTATTTTAAAGCTTTTGTTAGACTTTGCAGATTTTATTATCTGCTGCCCCATACGTCCCATGCACCCAGAAATAGCTAAATTTATTTTTTTCATTTGTTAAATGAAATATAGAACTATCACAACAACTAAAACAATTATAGCCCAAATAGATATATTTTTTAGTAATACTTTTAAATTTGAGTTTGATGAAATAAAACCAGGAAGAACTAATATTAAAACTAAAATTAGAGCTATAGCAGGCATTATCTGTTCAAAGTTCATAAATTAAATTTTTGTATTTTTAATATTCTAATTTTTCCAAAAACTTTTAGCTTTTTGAAAGAACTTTTTTATACTTGGATTCGACTTTTCATTCTCAATTTCTCGAAATTTTTCAAGTAACTCTTTCTGCTCTTTATTTAATGAAATTGGAACCTCGGTATTAACTTGAATATAAAGATCACCCATTCCATTTCCTCTCATATAAGGCATTCCTTTAGCTCTGAGCCTAAATTGTTTACCACTTTGTGTTCCAGGTGGAATTTTAATTTTTGCTTTACCACCATCTATCGTCGGAATTTCTATAAAGGTTCCCAAGGCTGCATCTGCGATTGAAATTGGACATTCAAAAAATAAATTTTCGTCAGATCTTTTAAATAATTCATGGGAATATACATTTACAAATAAATATAAATCTCCATTACTTCCTCCTCTAGTGCCAGCTTCACCTTTGCCAGATAATCTTATTCTAGTTCCATCATCAACACCTTTTGGAATAGTTACAGACAGCCTTTTAGAGGTTTGTTTCTTACCTTGACCTCCACAACTAGAACACGGGTTAGTGATTTCTTCACCTGATCCTGAGCATTGCGGACAAGTCTGTTGAACTGTAAAAAACCCCTGGCTTGACCTAACTTGACCATGACCACCACACATCGAGCAAGAACCAACATTATGTCCAGGTTTAGAGCCACTTCCTTTACAAGTTTCACATTTTTCCGAAGAAGAAAATTTTATATCCTGTTTTTTTCCAGAGTAAGCTTCCTCAAGAGTAATAGATAAATCGTATCTTAGGTCAGAACCTCTATTGTTCGATCTTCTAGACCTTCTTCCACCACCAAAACCCTCACCAAAAAAATCTTCAAATATATCTGAAAAATGGCCAGAGAAATCAAAATTACTAAAACCTCCTCTTCCACCTCCACCATTTTCAAAAGCAGCATGTCCAAAATTGTCATAATTTTGTTTTCTTTCTGCATTTGAGAGCACATGGTACGCTTCTGACGCCTCTTTAAATTTATCTTCTGATGCTTTATCTCCTTTGTTTTTGTCAGGATGATACTTTACGGCTAATTTTCTGTAGGCTGATTTAATCTGATCAGGGGTTGCGGCTTTACTAACACCTAAAACATCGTAATAATCTCTTTTTGCCATAACAATTTAGAGACAATCTGTTGTTATTTAGGCGCTCTTCTCTTTATTCTCGTCTTTTACTTCTTCAAAGTCTGCATCAACAACGTTATCGTCCTTTTTACCTTCTTCTTTTTTATCTTTTGGTGCATCTCCAGGTTTAGCACTCTGTTGGGATTTATATATTGCTTCACCTAACTTCATTGAAGACTGAACTAAATCTTGAGTTTTCTTTTTAATATCCTCTATATCAGTTCCTTTTAGGGCATTTCTTAGATTTGCGGATGCTGTCTCAATTGTTTTTTTATCTGCTTCTGAAACTTTAGATCCGTGTTCTTTTAAATTTTTTTCTGTAGAGTGTAAAAGAGTATCTGCCTGATTTCTTGCGTCTACAGACTCTCGCTTTTTTTTGTCAGCTTCTTTATTTGCCTCTGCTTCTTTTACCATTTTGTTAATTTCGTCTTCGCTTAAACCTCCAGATGCCTGAATCTGAATTTTTTGCTCTTTACCAGTTCCTTTATCTTTAGCAGAAACATTAACAATTCCATTAGCATCTATATCAAATGTGACTTCTATTTGTGGCACACCTCTTGGAGCTGGAGCAATACCGACTAATTCAAAGTTTCCTAAAACCTTGTTATCAGCCGCCATTTCTCTTTCTCCTTGAAGAACCCTGATAGATACAGCAGGTTGGTTATCTTCAGCTGTAGAAAAGACCTGACTTTTTTTTGTAGGAATCGTTGTATTTTTATCGATTAATTTTGTTGAAACTCCACCCAGTGTTTCAATTCCAAGTGAAAGTGGGGTTACATCAAGTAGTAAAACATCTTTAACATCACCCTGTAAAACACCAGCTTGAATTGCTGCGCCCATAGCAACAACCTCATCTGGATTAACTGATTTATTTGGATCCTTACCAAAAAAGTTTTTTACTTCTTGTATTACTTTTGGCATTCTAGTCATCCCACCTACTAAAACAATTTCATCGACTTCTCCCGCTGATAATCCTGCATCTTTTAGTGCTGTTTGACATGGTGGTATTGTTCTAGAAATTAAGTCTTCAACTAATGCTTCTAGTTTTGCTCTTGTCATTTTTAAATTAATATGTTTTGGACCAGTTTTATCTGCAGTAATAAATGGGAGATTTATTTCTGTTTGAGTAGCCGAAGAGAGTTCTATTTTAGCTTTCTCAGCTGCCTCTTTCAATCTTTGTAAAGCTAATTTATCTGACTTTAAATCAATTCCATTTTCTTTTTTAAATTCATTTAAAAGATAATCTACAATTGTATTGTCAAAATCTTCTCCACCTAAAAAAGTATCACCATTTGTAGATTTAACTTCAAATACACCATCACCTAGTTCTAAAATTGATACATCAAAAGTACCACCACCTAAATCGTATACTGCAATTTTTTTATTAGCTTTTTTATCTAATCCGTAAGCTAAAGAAGCGGCAGTTGGCTCATTTATAATTCTTAAAACTTCCAGGCCAGCAATTTTACCAGCATCTTTTGTTGCTTGTCTCTGTGCATCATTAAAATATGCTGGGACCGTAATCACTGCTTTTGATACTTCTTGACCTAAATATTTTTCAGCTGTTTCTTTCATTTTCTGAAGTACAAAAGCTGAAATTTGAGAAGGAGAATACTTTTGACCTTTAGCCTCTATCCAAGCATCACCTTTATCAGAATTTATTATTTTAAACGGTGCAGTTTCAATATCTTTCTTAACTGTAGCATCATTAAAATTTCTACCAATTAACCTTTTCACTGCAAATATAGTATTTTCAGGATTAGTGACAGCTTGTCTTTTAGCTGGCTGACCAATTAGTTTCTCATCATTATCAGTAAAAGCTACTACTGAAGGAGTTGTTCTTGCACCTTCTGCATTTTCTAATACTTTTGCTTGCGTACCATCCATAATAGCTACACAAGAATTGGTTGTTCCTAAATCTATTCCTATTACTTTACTCATATTAATAAAGTCTCATATAAGTGCGATTTTCTTGTCTACAAGCTTGTTTTTTCCTAATTTTTGTCTTTTTTCGCTTCATTTTTATCAATTTCATCTTTTTTTTCTGAATTACTTGGTTTTTTTGATACTGCAACTAAGGCAGGTCTTAAAAGCCTATCTTTCATCATAAATCCTGTTTGAATTTCTTGAACAATGGTTCCAGGATCTTTTGAGGCATCTTCAACCTCCATCATAGCTTGATGAAAATTAGGATCTAATTTTTTATTTATTGTTTCAATTTGTTCAATATTATTTTTTTTGAAAATTGAGACCATATCTTTTTTAATGATATCTAAGTGCTCAAAAATTTTTTTTAATGAGTCAGAATTTTTTAATTTCTCATCATTCTCAAGTGAAATTTTAGATCTATCGAGATTATCCAGAAGGTTAAGTGTTTCTCTAGCAAAAGCGAAACCACCGTACTCGAAAGCATCATCTTTTTCCTTTTCATACCTTCGTCTCTGGTTTTCCATTTCAGCAAAAGCTCTTGTTACTTTGTCCTCTAATTCTTTGATTTTTTCCTCTGGAGCAACTAATTTTTTTTCATCACCTTTTTCAGTATTTTCATTTAGATTACTTTCGTTAGGATTTGATACTTTATCTTCATTATCTTTATTAATATTTTTTTTATCCATACAATGCTATATGGTAAGAAATTTAAAAATTTCCAGATGAAAATTAAAAAAATTAAAGATTTATTTATAGGTTCAAATAACCATGGAAAAGTGAGAGAAATTAAGCAATTATTACCAAAGTATATTAATGTCCATTCAACAATTGATTATAAACTAAGAAGCCCAAAAGAGAACGGCAAAACTTTCTTGCAAAACTCTTATATAAAATCAAAATATTTTTCAAAAAAAACAGGTAAAATTTGTTTAGCTGACGACTCTGGATTAGAGATTGATGTTTTAAATAAGAAACCAGGAATCTTTTCAGCAAGGTGGGGTGGAAAAAAAAATAATTTTAATTTAGCTATAAAAAAAGTTTTTAAAGAATTAGATAAAGTCGATAAAAACTGGAGAAAAAAAAAAATTAAGGCAAGATTTGTTTGTGCCCTTACTATTTATGGACCTAATTTAAAAAGAGTTTACTCTATCGGTATAGTCGAAGGCAGAATATCAAATAAAAAAATTGGAAATAATGGTTTTGGATATGATCCCATATTTATTCCAAAAGGAAAAAAAGTAACTTTTGGACAGATGAAATTTAAAAATAAATTTAAAATTGATCACAGGGCTAAAGCTTTTAGAAAAATTAGAAAATTTTTATAAAAGCGTCAGACTCCACGCTATAAAAATTTAATTCGTGATTAATCTTATTATTCTTAATTTCAAAAATTCCAGATTTCCCTTTGATTTTATTCTCTTCTTTAAAAATATTCTCATTAACTTCAAAGTTATTTTGAACAAGAAGATAATAAACTAAACCAACTAAATCATATGTTATTAAAGAAAGTTGATTTGGATCGGTTTTATAAAATTTTTTATAATCTTTTTTAAATTGATCAAAATTCTTTTTATTAATTGACGGAAAGCTGATTGGCTGAGAAGCGGTTTCTTTAAAAAGAGTTTCATCAAACCATTGATTAAGAGATATAAATTTAATTTTTTTTGGAGAAACATCAGTATATAACAATGAGGTTGTAACACTTTTTAGACTTTCATCAAAGTCTGCTATAACAACAGAATCGTAACCTATCTTTCCAAGAGTATCTCTTTTGTTTAAAATTTCTAACTTTTTTTCTTTATTTTCATCATCTGAATTTTCAATTCGTTTAATTTCATCATTTAAATTTTGTTTTCTTATTTGATATTTTGTTATTTCCTCTATTTGTTTTGTCAGCTTAGTAGGTTCAATATCGTAATAAAAAACTTTTTTTGCCTTAAATTTAGTTTCTTTAATTGCTAATTCAATTTCTTCCTTATAATCTTTTTTAGGTATTAAGATTAACGTTTTTTCTAGATTATTTAATTTTTGATATTTTTTGATCGCATTGAATTGGGACCTTGCATTTATACCTGCGCTTATAACATTACTAGGATTGTTTAAAATCTTATTTGTTAAAGACAAAAAATAAGCATCTTTATATTTATCCAATCCATTTAAATTCTTATTAAATACTGGTCCTATAAAAATTCTTACACCTTGAGCGTAAAGCTCTTCAACCTGTCTTAGTGTTTCATTATTTTTCCCATTTGTATCTCTTGGCAGAATGCTAATATTATCATTATTTATTTTATTAAGAGCAATCCTCGCAGAACTTAACACTGATTTTCCTATATTTTGAAATTCACCAGTAAATGGTGCCAATAATCCAATTTTGGTTTGATCATCCCCATATGCTATTTTCGGAAAAGCTACTAAAAGAATAGCTATCAAAAAATATCTAATATCTGCTTTCATTTATAAATCTTTATTATAATTATATTCATTAATGATTCCATTAGATCAAAACAAATTAAACTTTAAAAGTGGTTTATATGTGGTTTCTACGCCAATAGGAAACTTGATGGATATAACTTTAAATGCGATTGAAATCCTTAAAAACTCTGACCTTATTTTGTGTGAAGACACAAGAATATCGAAAAAAGTGTTAGAAAGGTATAATATTAATAACAAAAGCCTAATCGCTTATCATAAATTTAGTGAAAAAAAAAATTTAAGTAAAATTATTCAATTACTAGAAAATAAAAAAAAAATATCAATCATTTCTGATGCAGGAACACCCTGTATATCAGATCCGGGTAATATTTTAATAAACGAATGTGTTGATAGAGATATTAATATTTATTCAATACCTGGCCCATCATCTGTAGTTTCTGCAGTCTCCATAAGTGGATTCTCAGATAAATTTATCTTTTATGGTTTTTTTCCAGAGAAAACTAAAGACATCAAAAAAGATTTAGAGATCCTGTCAAAATTAAACTTAACGTTAGTTTTTTTTATTTCAGCAAAAAAATTTAAAAAAAACTCAATCTATCTTGAAAAATACTTTTCAGATAGAAAAATATTAATTTGTAAAGAGTTAACAAAAATGTATGAACAACATTTTAGGTTAAATATTTCAAAAATAAATGAATTTAATACAGAATTGCGTGGAGAAATTACTTTAGTAATTTCTCAAAAGTTCCAAAACGAATCAGAAAATAAATTAAACGATCAGGATAAAAAAAAAATTAAAAAACTTATGAAAAAATTAAGTATTAAAGACATTGTAACAGAAATAAAAAAAAATAAAGATATAGCTAAGAAAGAAATTTATAACTATTGTCTTCAAGTAAAAAATGAAAAATAAGTGCTTATTATTTTTATTAGCTTTTGTGTTACTTAATGGTTGTATAGGAACATCCTCGCAAGGTCTGTTCGGCACAGGAGTAAGCGTTGCTATTGACCCAAGGTCACTCGGCACTCAAATTGACGATAATTTGATGCAAAAGAACTTAACCGCAAGATTAATATTAAACGATAAAAAATATCTTTTATCAATAAATACAAAAGTTTTAGATGGTAGAATATTTTTAACAGGGAAAGTTGAAGATCCAGAAGAAAAATTGAAAATTACTAAAATGGCTTGGGAAACAAAAGGAGTAAGGTCAGTAAGAAATAATGTGATTATAAAAGAAGAATTTAACTTTAAACAATCAGCAACTGATCTTCTAATAACATCTCAACTTAGAACAGCTCTAGTTATAAATAAGAACATTAAATCAACAAATTATAATATCGACACATATAAAAAAAAAATTTACATTTACGGAATAGCACAGACTAAAGATGAACAAAAAGAAGTAATCAAAGAAGGAAAAGCTATACCAGACGTAGAAAGAGTGATTGCAAGTATTTTACTTGTTGAAGACTTAAGAATTCAAAAAGATTAAGTTAATATTATCAATAGTATTTGACTAACAAAAGACATTAAAATTATAAAACCTAAAAAAATTATCGAATACATAACTGTTACAGCTTTATTCCTTTTTCTTCTAAGCAAAACAAAATCTTTATCATCTAAAAATGATACATCTCTTTTACCTTTTACCGGATAATCGTAGCTCCATCTCCACAGTGAGTTACCAAACCGTTTATCCATTTTATTAAAATACCTTATCCACGCCGTAGACCACAAAAAAATAAAATATAAAATTGATAATAAAATTATCTCAGTCAGCATATTTATTAGTTTGCTTTTCCGTAATTTATAACACCTGCAGAATAAGCAGCAACAGAGGCAAGATTTAGTATTTCTGATGTAGAGGATCTTAACGGAACAATTTCTATTGCTCTTCCAAGTCCAATAAGCAGAGGGCCAATTACTTTTGCACCTCCAAGAGTTTTCATTATTTTATAGGCTATCGCAGCACTATGCTGTCCAGGCATAACTAGAACATTTGCTTTCCCTACTATTTCTGAAAATGGATATAAATCTTTATATTCCTCACTTAAAGCAACATCGGGCTGCATATCCCCATCAAATTTAAAGTCTACTTTCATTGATTTTAATATATCTACAGCATCTCTAATATGTTTAGTTCTACTTGTAATAGGTTGTCCAAAAGTTGAATGAGATAAAAATGCTACTTTAGGATCAAATCCAAACAATCTTACTACTCTAGACGCAGAGATTGCAATTTCAGCCATTTGTTTAGAAGTTGGATATTCATGAACTGTTGTATCTGCAATGAATACAGTTTTACCTTTGTTTACAATCATATTTAAACCAAACATTATTTCACCAGGTCTTGCATCAACTACTTTAATAACTTTCTTAAGAGATGATGAATATCTTCTAGTATTACCTGTAATCATTGCATCTGCATCACCACACTCTACCATACAAGAAGACCAAACTACCCTGTCATTTCTTACTAACTTGTCACAATCTCTTTCTAGGAGACCTTCTTTTCTATGTAATTTTTCAAATAAATATTTCACATATTTTTCACGTAAAATTTTACTTTTTGAATTAATGATTTCAATATCAAGATTTTCGCTATACCCAATTTCTTTTAGTTTTCTTTTTATAATTTCTTCTTTAGCTACTATTATAGGAATTCCTAAACCACCTTTTTTAAATGCAATAGCAGCCTTTAATGTCTCCTCATCCTCTCCATCTGCAAAAACAACTCTTTTCTGATTCTTTTTTATTTGATTATTAATACCTTGCATAATTGTAACTGAAGGGTCTAGTCTTTGTTTAAGTTGTTCAGAATAAGTTTCAAAGTTCTCAATTTTTTTTCTAGCTACACCTGTCTTCATTGCTGCTTTTGCAACTGCAACAGGTATTACGCTAATTAATCTTGGATCAAAAGTTGACGGAATAATATAATCCTTGCCGTAAGAAGGTCTATCTCCTCCCATTGCAGCAACCACTTCATCGGGTACCCTTTCTCTTGCCAATGATGCGATAGCATTAGCAGCAGCTATTTTCATTTCTTCATTTATAGTTTTAGCTCTTACATCTAGAGCACCTCTGAATATATATGGAAATCCTATTAAGTTATTCACTTGGTTAGGATAATCAGATCTTCCTGTTGCTATAATTGCATCTTTTCTCACTTCTTCTACTTCTTCTGGAGTAATCTCTGGATCGGGATTTGCACATGCAAAAATTATAGGATTTTTTGACATCTTCTTAACCATTTCTTTTGACAATATACTTTTTGAAGATAATCCCAAAAAAACATCTGCTCCTACGATTACATCCTCAAGAGTTCTTTTTTTTGTATCTATCGCATGAGAAATTTTCCACTGGTTTACGTTATCTCTACCTCTATAAATAACACCTTTACTATCTAGCATTACAATATTTTTTGATGGTACGCCTGTTTTTTTAAGTAAGTTCGTACATGCAATAGCAGATGCTCCTGCACCATTAACAACTACTTTAATTTTTTTAATTGATTTTTTTGATATGTCTAATGCATTTATAAGTGCAGCCGTGGTTATTATAGCTGTGCCGTGTTGATCGTCATGAAAAACGGGTATATCTAATAATTTTTTTAATTTTTCCTCTATAATAAAACAATCTGGAGCAGCTATATCTTCTAAATTTATTCCTCCGAAACTTCCAGAAATACTTTTTATACTTTTAATTATTTCTTCTGGATTGGATGAGTCAATTTCTATATCTATAGAATTTATATCCGCAAAACGTTTGAACAAAACTGCCTTACCTTCCATTACAGGTTTAGAAGCAAGTGCCCCAAGATTGCCCATACCTAGAATTGCTGAACCATTACTTATTACAGCCACCAAATTTCCTTTACTAGTATAATCATACGCTGCTTCAGGATTTTTTGATATTGCCTTAACCGGAGCAGCTACTCCTGGCGAATAAGCAAGTGCAAGATCTCTTTTAGTTGTCATAGGTTTAGATGAAATAATCTCAATCTTGCCAGATTTTTTTTTATGATGGAACTCTAAGGCCTCTTTTTCTGAGTAATGTTCAATTTTATTTTTTTTCATTGTTTATTAAATAGATATAAAAATAGAACTAATTTATAAGACTAATATGATTTATGAATCTGATTAAGTCAACAAGCACATATAGCTTCTTTGTTATAATTAGCCGAGTTCTAGGATATGTGAGAGACGTTTTAATTGCTATTTTCTTAGGCTCAGGACCTATAGCAGATGCTTTCTTTGTTGCTTTTAGAATTCCAAACACATTTAGAAGACTTTTTTCCGAGGGAACATTTAATTCTGCATTTGTGCCAAGCTATATGACCGAATTAGATAAAGGAAAAGAGAATGCAGGGAAGTTTGCGAACAATATATTTAACTCTTTAATTTTGTGTCTTCTTTTTATTATTGTGATTGTAGAAATTTTCATGCCGATATTCGTTTTTTTAATTGCTCCAGGTTTCACAGAGAGTTCAGATAAGTTGGGTTTGACTATTAATTTAACAAGAATTACCTTTCCATTTCTTTTGTTTGTAAGTTTATCATCTTTTTTTGGAGCAATATTAAATTCATATAACAAATTTGCTATCGCATCAGCGGCCCCTATAATATTAAATATATTTTTAATCTTAACCCTACTTTTTGCAAATTACTTAAATGATACTCTAGTTTTTTATTTATCTTATGCTGTTACTATAGCAGGTTTTGTTCAGCTAATATTTCTAATTTTTTTTACAAGAAAATACTTTTTTCCAAAATTTAATTTAAAAATAATTTTCGACCAAAGACTAAAGTTTTTTTTTAAAAAATTGATACCTAGTATATTTTCCTCTGGAGTCACGCAGATAAATATTTTGGTTGGAACAATTATTGCATCTTTTCAGGCAAGTGCAGTTTCATACCTTTATTATGCAGATAGAATATATCAAATTAATTTGGCTATAGCTGGAATTGCAATCGGTACAGTATTGCTTCCTAATTTGAGTAAATATGTTGAACAAAAAAATAGTAAAAAAATAAATGCAATTCAAAATAAATCTCTAGAACTAAGCTTATTTTTATGTTTACCAGCTACTTTCGCACTTTTAATTTCATCCGAACAAATTACCTCAGCACTTTTTGGATATGGATCTTTTGATATTTTAAGTGTAAAAAACTCTGCTAATGCATTATTTTATTTTGCTTTAGGATTGCCAGCATTTGCTCTCATAAAAGTTTTCTCAAGCTTCATTTTCGCTAGACACAATACTAGAATACCATTTATTTATTCAGTTTATTCAGTAATTATAAATATTAGTATAAGTTTATATTTTTTTTCAGATATAGGATTTATTATAATTCCAATAGCAACAACCATTTCTTCGTGGTTCAATGCAATAATTTTATTTTTTTACCTAATTAAAAAAAAATATTTTGCAATTATTAGTATCTCATATCTAATTTTGATAAAAATTTTATTTTCTTCAATTTTAACATCTTTTTTGTTTTATAATCTCTTAAATTATTTTAGTGATTTTTTAGTCTATGAAAGTAAATATAAACTTTTAACAATTATTACAATTGTTGCTATAACTTTTCTAATCTATATGCTTATATCAATATTTACAAAAGCTTTCAAAACATCCGATATTAAAATAAGGTATTAATTACAATGTCAAAAAAAATATTTTCAGGAGTGCAACCTACCGGAAATTTACATTTAGGAAATTATTTAGGTGCAATCAAAAATTTTGTGAATTTGCAAAAAGAAAAAGATAATGCTTGTATTTATTGTGTTGTTGATCTTCACGCAATAACAATAAAACAAGATCCCGAGACTTTAAAAAAAAATATAAGGGAGACAACTGCTGCGTTTTTAGCTAGCGGGCTAGACCCAAAAAAAAGTATTATTTTTAACCAATCAATGGTTTCATCTCATGCTGAGGGCGCGTGGATTCTGGGTTGCGTTGCTAGAATGGGGTGGTTAAACAGAATGACACAATTTAAAGAAAAAGCTGGTAAGGACAAAGAAAAAGCTAGCGTTGGACTTTATATTTACCCAATTTTGATGGCTTCAGATATACTTCTTTATGATGCAACACACGTACCTGTCGGGGAAGATCAAAAACAGCATCTTGAACTTACAAGAGACATAGCGCAAAAATTTAACTCAGATTTTAATGCTCCAAATTTTTTAATTGAGCCTGAACCTTTAATCCAGCAAAATTTTTCAAGAATAATGAGTTTAAAAGATGGAAAAAAAAAGATGAGTAAATCTGATCCTTCTGATCAAAGCAGAATAAACTTGACTGATAATAAGGACCAGATCGTGAATAAAATAAAAAAAGCAAAAACTGATAGTGGAATATTGCCTGACAATGACAGTGAACTTCAAAAAAGACCAGAGTTAAATAATTTGTATGGGATATTTTCGAGTATACAGAATCAAAATTTAGATCTGACTATAGATGAATTCAAAGGTAAAAATTTTTCAGATTTTAAAAATAGTTTATCCGATGCATTAGTTGAAAAAATTTACCCAATATCTGAAGAAATTAACAAACTTCTAAAGGACGAGAGATATATTGATGAAATATTGTTATCGGGAGCATCAAAAGCTGAAAAAATAGCTAGTAAAAAAGTAAACGATATCAAAAAAAAAATAGGATTTTGAAAAAATACTTCAAATTTAAATCATAATAACTATATATAATTATATGTTTATACAAACACAAAAAACACCAAATCCGAATTCTCTAAAATTCTTACCTGGAATAAAAATCTCAAATGTTGATTCTGTTGAATTTTTAAATAAGGATCAAACAGATAATTATTTAATAAGAGATATTTTATCAATTGATGGTGTGGAAAGTGTATTTTTGGGTTTAGATTTTTTATCTGTAAATAAAAATGAAAAAACGAAATGGGAGGATATAAAACACATTGTAATTTCTTTGATTAATGATTTTTTTGCGCAAGGAAATAATCTTATTCTTCACAAGAATCAAAATGGTAAAACTGAGGAGAGTTATAAGGATATAGAAAAAAAAATTATTCATATTTTAGAAACCAAAGTAAAACCTGCAGTTGCTAATGATGGTGGAGATATTAAATTTTTGAATTATAAAAATGGAGTAGTAAAAGTAAAACTTCAGGGAAGTTGTTCTGGATGTCCAAGTTCAACAATTACTTTAAAACGTGGAGTTCAAAATTTACTTCAACATTATATTCCAGACATAAAACAAGTGGAGGCAGAATAAAAGGTATATAATTTTTATGCTTAAAACAAAAAAATTTAATCTTAACAAGATAAAGAAAATCCTTACAGAAAAGGGTTTTGTGATCAAAAAAAAAAAAAATAATTTTTTTTTAAATGATTTCAAAAGCTTTTATTTTACTGCTTTATTCAGCTTTGCTTTAATTTTAGTATCTACACTGATACCTTTGTCTGTGAATATTAAAGATGATATAAACGTAAGCAAATCGACAATCGATAATAATTCAAATGTTAATTTTCAGAAAGTATTAGATGGCAAATCAATTAATCAAAAAAGTATTGATGAGGGTTTAGATTTAGAAAATTTATTCGAAGACATCTTATCTATTGAGGAAGTCCCAACTGATACAGTAAGATTAAGTGCCGCAACAATAAATCAACTTTTTAAAGATACTAAATATAGTTTAGATAATGTGAGAAAGAGTAAAATAGTTAAACCAATAAATCTGTCTTTGCTTCCATCAGAAATAAGAAATATCGAAAACACAAAAAAAAAGAAAAATTTATTTATTAAAATTGTCTTGCCTTTAATTCTTGAAGAAAATAACAGAATTATAATAGATAGAAAAAAACTCTTTAAAATCCTTAATAGAAATATGAATTCAGACTCTGAAAAAAAATGGTTAAATTCTAAATTTAAACAATATGGTGTTTTAAATAAAGATTTGTCTACTTTAAAAGTTCGAATGGATATTGTGCCAGTTTCCCTTGCAATTGCTCAAGCAGCAAAAGAGAGTGGATGGGGAACCTCCAGGTTTGCAATTGAGGGAAATGCACTCTTTGGTCAGTGGACGTGGTCAGGCGAGGGTATAAAGCCTGCAGGTACAGACTCTGAAGAGAAACATAAAGTAATGAAATTTAAAGTTTTAAAAGCATCTGTAAGAGCATATCAGAGAAATTTGAATACGCATGGAAGTTATAAAGATTTTAGATCTGAAAGAGCAAATATGAGAGACAGTGATGAAGAATTAAATAGTTTAATTTTAGCAGATTATTTGGACAAATACGCAGCTACGGGTAAAGAATATACAAAAATAATAAAACAAATTATTAAACAAAATAATTTACAAGATTTTGATAAAGTAAAATTATTACCATCTAGCTTTCAGTTAAAAAATATAATCTAATTCAGTTTTACAGAAAATTGCAAACCAAACCATCGCCAACCATCTGTATCGTTAAGTGAACAATTAATTCTTCCTCTTCGAAAATTAAATTTATCAGAAAAGTTTACAATAAGTTTTTTGCCCTCATACATAATATTTGTTTTTTTCCATCCATCACCTTCATCTGAAAAACAATTAATTTTATCTAAATTTTTTTGGTTTTTGAAAAATTCAATTTCTAATTTAGGAGGATTGTTATTAACAATATACTTATCTTCAGGTATTACTTTCTTATACTCCAATGGCAATAAATCTATATTAAATGCAAATCTTTCTAACTCGCCATATTTTTCATTTATAGGAAATCTTGGTAATTCATATGGATCTTTATTTACATCTATAACTCCTGAGTGTTGACCAAAACCATATTTAAAATATTTTTTTATAAAAGAAGTTTGTTCAAGGCTAAATTCACCAAATGGATATGAAAAATAAATAGGATTATAACCGAGATTGGTCTCAAAAATCTCTATGGACTTTAATATATCATTTTTAAAATGATCAAGACCGAATTCTAATAGATACTTATGTGAATGAGAATGATTTCCTATAAATGCAAAATTTTCTTTTTCAATTTCTTTTATTTGTTCCCAGTTCATGTATCCATTTTTTCCAATTGCCTCAGTAGAAATAAACAATATAAATGGAATTTTTCTCTCTTTTAAATATGGCCAAGCATGTTTATAGAAAGATGAAAAACCATCATCAATAGTAATTAGTATATCTTTATTTGATTTCACTTTATGAAAATTTTTATCGAAATCGTCTGGACTTAAAAAATTATATTTTTTTTCTCTTATAATTTCCATGTGTTTTTTGAAAATTTCCATCCGTATATTAGTAGATGGATATTTATTTTCGTCAAATCTATGATACATAATTGAAAGAACGCCTCTATCATTTGCAAAAAATTTAATTTTATTTTCATCCGTTTTTACACTAATAGTAAGAAAGAAAAATATTATGAAAACATTAATAATAGATGCAACAGGTGAAAAAATTTTATTAGGCCTCATTTTAAATAAAAATATTTATACAGGCACTTACATTAATAGTAAAAAGAATTATGATAAATTGATAATTTTAATTAATAAATTTATATTAAAATATAAAACTAAATTAGAGAAAATTAAAAAAATATACGTCAATAGAGGACCAGGAAGTTATGCCGGTATAAGAAATTCATTATCTATTGTTAAAGCCATACATATGTCCAAAAAGATCGATTATTATGCTTATAGCTACCTCGATTTAAAACATAAAAAAAAAAATCATGATTATCAATGGAACTTAAAAAACCTAGGAGAATTGCCCAATTTATGTAATAAATTTAATATTAAAAAAAATTTGATTAAACCTGTTTATTTAAGTTAAAATAAAATATGTCAGATACAATTGAGCAAAAATGTTTAGCAAAAGGAGTAAAACTTACTGACCAAAGAAAAACCATTGCAAGAGTTGTTTCAGAGTCAAAAAAAAATTATGGAGAGTCCGATCATCCAGACGTCGACGAACTCTATAAAAGAGTACTTAAAATTGACCCTAAAATCAGTATTGCTACAGTTTATAGAACTGTAAAGCTTTTTTGAAGAAGCAGGCATTTTAACTAAACACGATTTTAAAGGAGGGAAAGCAAGGTATGAGGAATTGAGAGAGAGTCATCATGATCATTTGATTGATGTTAAAACAGGAGAGATTATAGAATTTGTTGACAACGAAATTGAAAATTTACAAAAAAAAGTTGCAGAAAAGTATGGATATGAACTAGTTGATCATAAACTTGAATTATACGGTGTCAAAAAAAAAAATAATTAATGTCAAAAAAAGTATTTGTTAAAACATTTGGTTGTCAGATGAATGTTTATGACTCTGACAAAATAACCGATACTCTTAAAAATATTGGATACGAAAAATCCGAAGATTTAGACTCTGCAAATTGTTTTGTTTTAAACACTTGTCACATAAGGGATAAAGCTAAAGAAAAAGTCTATCATGAAATCGGTAGAGTAAGGGAGGCGTTTCTCAATAAAAAAAAACCATTAGTGATAGTCGTTGGATGTGTTGCACAAGCTGAAAATTCTGAGATGTTAAATAGAGAACCTTACATAGATTTAGTTATTGGACCACAATCCTATCATAAGCTTAACGAAACTATTTTAAAATTTGAAAAAAATAAACAGAAAAATGAGATTACAGATTTTGATACCTTAGAAAAATTTAATTACTTAAGCAAAATACAAAATAAGAATAGTAAAGTTTCATCATTTTTAACGATACAAGAAGGATGTGATAAATTTTGTCACTTCTGTGTCGTTCCGTATACACGAGGACCAGAATATTCAAGACCTTTTAATCAAATAATCGATGAAGCAAATAGGATGGTTCAAAATGGTTCTAAGGAAATAATTTTATTAGGACAAAATGTGAATGCATATAGGTATAAAGAAGTAAGTAAAGAATTTCGACTCTCAGATCTAATCATGTCTCTTGAGAAAATTAATGGCATTGAGAGAATACGTTATACAACTTCTCATCCAAGAGATATGACTAAAGATTTATTAGACTGTTATAAAAATTCAAAAAAACTGATGCCACTCGTTCATTTACCAATACAATCTGGTTCTGATAAAATATTAAAATTAATGAACAGAAAACATAAGGTAAAGGAATATATTTCTACATTTAATTATTTGAAAAAAATTAATGAGAAAATAGAATTCTCGAGCGACTTTATTATTGGATACCCAGGAGAAGAGATCGAAGATTTTGAAAATACAATAAAACTAATAGATACAATTAAATTTATAAATTCATTCTCTTTTATTTTTAGTCCAAGACCAGGTACAACTGCTTCAAAATTAAAACCAATCGATGAAAAAATTTCCAAGGTAAGACTGAAAATTATACAAGAAAAATTATTTGGATATCAAAAATTAAAAAACAAATCTTTTGAAAATAAATATATTGATGTCTTAGTAGAAAATGAAATTAAGGAACAAAAAAAATTATTTGGAAGAAATATATATATGAATTCAGTTATTTTTGAGGGTAGCAAGAGTTTAATTGGAAAAGTTGTTCAAGTTAAAGTGGTGAAAACAAATCAAAATACTTTGATTGGTGAATTTAGTAATAAATATAAATTTAAAGCAGCATAGAATTGAATAAAACTAGTTCAAATTTTAAAAGTAAAATAAATTTTGTTTACTCTGATAATGATAGCCTAAGTGTAATATTTCAAGATAATGACCTATTGATGGGTGTAGTTGGTGAATTTAATAAAAATCTTAAAGAACTTGAGAAATTAACTGGAACAAATTTATACTTTAGAGGTAATTCTATAATTATTAAAAGTGATCAAAAGAATAATGAAATAGTGAAAAATGCAATTATGTTTCTTTCTGATCAATTTATAAATAATGGATCGATAGAGAAAAAAGATATATTATCTTCAATAAACAAATTTATGATAAGCGAAAATAGCAATACTGGTCAAAAAATTGAATATATAATTAAGACACCAAAAAAATCAGTTATTCCAAGATCTGAAAAACAAAAAGAATATGTTAGAGCTTTAAAAGAAAGTGAAATCATAATTTCTACAGGTCCAGCAGGAACTGGAAAAACCTTTTTAGCTGTTGCCGTTGCATTAACTATGCTTTTAGAAAAAAAGATTGAAAGAATTATTTTATCCAGGCCCGCAGTTGAAGCTGGAGAAAGGCTTGGTTTTTTGCCTGGAGATATGAGGGAAAAAGTTGATCCTTATCTCAGACCTTTATACGATTCTTTATATGATTTGTTGGACTTTGAAAAAATTCAAAAAAAAATAGAGATTGGAGATATTGAAATTGCACCACTGGCATTTATGCGAGGAAGAACATTAAAAAATTCATTTGCAATTTTAGATGAGGCTCAAAATGCAACCGATACACAAATTAAAATGTTTTTAACGAGAATTGGGGAAAACTCTAAAATAGTTGTTAATGGCGATCCATCACAAATAGATTTGCCAAATAAATCTTTATCAGGCTTAAATAGATCTAAAAATCTTATAGGTCACCTAGATGAAATTTCAGTAGTTGATTTTGATCATTCAGATGTAGTGAGGCATCCACTAGTTTCGAAAATAGTAAAAGCCTATTCAAATCAAAAAGATGATTAAAGCTGAAGTTATCATAGATAACACAGCTTGGAAAAAGAAAATAAGAAACATTACTTTTTTATTTAATAAAATATTAAAAAATTTACCTAAAAAATATATTTTAAAAAATAAAAAAACAATTATCACAGTCTTATTATCAAGTAATTCAAAAATAAAAAAACTGAATAGAATTTTTCGAAAAAAAAATAAAGCTACAGATATATTATCTTTTCCAATTAAAAAAAGAATTGACAATAAATTTTTTTATTTAGGAGATATAATCATAAGTTACGAATTTATGAACAAACCAAAAACGATAAAACTACTAGAATTTAAAAAAAGAGTTGTAAAAATATTTATTCATGGTTTTTTGCATTTAAATGGATTTAACCATAAAAAAAACAAGGATTTTTATAAAATGCAAATAGAAGAAAATAAAATCTATAATTTGGTGAAAAATAAGATTTGAAAAAAATTGTAAAAAAAAAATTATTATCCTATGTTTATATTATTTCTCTTGGGGTATTAAGTTCATTCAGTCTACCACCTTACAACTTTTTTTTAATAAATTTTTTTACATTTTCAGCATTATTTATTTTTTTTGCAAATCAAAGATTTTCATTATCTAAAAAGGAGTATTTTTTTTATGGTTGGATGTTTGGTTTTGGTTATTTTATATCTAGTTTGTATTGGATAACTATATCTCTTACATTTGATCAAAATTTTAAAATACTTATTCCAACCGCCTTAGTCTTAATTCCATTGTTTCTAGGAATATTTTACGGACTAGCTACATACTTTTTCTCTTATTTTAAAAAGTTTAGCAATATATCTTTGGTCTTAGCTTTTTCGGGCTTACTTTCAATTTTAGAATATTTAAGAGGAAATATTTTATCAGGTTTTCCTTGGAACTTAATATCATTTTCATTCTCTGATTTTTCTTATTTGTTGCAAACACTTTCATTGATCGGGACATATAGTTTTAATTTATTTTGTTTGACATTATTTGTTTTGCCTTCGCTTTTTTTCCTAAACAAAGGTAAATACGATAAATATTTTGTAATTTCATATGGATTATTATTAATTTCTGGTGTTGTATTTGGTCATCTAAATCTTAAAAAATCGAAGGAAATTTCATTTAAAAATAATAATTTTTTAATAAAGATCGTTTCTCCAAAAATTGGAATTGAGAGATTTTACCATACTGAAAATGAGGAAGATATACTTCAAAGTTTAATACAATTAAGCAAACCAAATAAAGATACTAAAACTATATTTGTGTGGCCCGAAGGTGTATTTAATAACACAGAATTGGATAATTTAAAAAAATACAAAAATATTTTTAACGAAAAATTTAGCGATAAGCATTTAATAATATTTGGAGTTAACAATATTGTTAATAACAAAACTTTTAACTCATTGGCTGTAGTAAATAATAATTTAGATAAAATAGGAGTTTATAATAAAAATAAACTAGTTCCATTTGGTGAATTTTTACCTTTAGAAAAGTATTTAAAAAATTTAGGTATAAAATCTATTACGAATTTTTACAATTCGTACTCATCTGGTGAAAAAAGAAATATAATTAATTTAAAAAATTATGAATTCGATATAAGCTTTCTGCCATTAATTTGTTACGAAATTATTTATTCAGGCAGACTTTCACAAAAAAAAAATTATGACTTAATAATAAATATATCAGAAGATGGATGGTTTGGACAATCAATCGGACCTCATCAACATTTTTCTCACTCTATTTTTCGATCAATCGAAGAAGGTAAAAGCATCATTAGATCAACCAATAATGGAACATCAGCTTTAGTCGATCCTTATGGACAAATTTTGAAAATGTCAGAGTCAACTTATGAGGGAGTAATTGAAATAAACCAAATAAAAAACCCTAAAAAAACTTTTTTTTCTAAATATGGGAATAATATGTTCTTTTATTTTATCACTATTTATATTAGCTTAATTTTTTTTTTAAAAACAAATAGGGAGATAAAATAAAATGAAAAAAGATTATTTGTTCACTAGTGAATCAGTATCAGAAGGTCACCCAGATAAAGTTTGCGATAGAATTTCAGACATGGTTGTAGACACCTATTTAGGCATGGAACCCGAAGCTAGGGTAGCATGTGAGACTTTGACCACAACAAATAAAGTTGTTTTGGCGGGAGAAACACGAGGACCGGATATAAAAAAAGATGAATTAATTTCCAAGGTTAGAGATTGTATAAAAGATATTGGTTACGACCAGGATGGTTTTACTTATAAAGAAGCAACTAAAATTGAATGTCATTTACACTCCCAATCAGCTGATATTGCTATGGGAGTTGACTCATCTGGTAATAAAGATGAAGGTGCAGGGGACCAAGGAATTATGTTTGGTTATGCATGTAACGAGACTGATGTGCTTATGCCAGCTCCAATTCATTTTTCGCACAGAATATTAAGACTTATGGCTGAAGATAGAAAATCTGGAAAGCTAAAAGGAATAGAGCCAGACTCGAAAAGTCAAATTACCATTGAATACAAAGATGGGGTGCCAAAAGCCGTAAAATCAGTTGTGATCTCCACACAACATTCAAAAGATGTGAATTTAGCTCAAGTAAAAGATCTTTGTATGCCTTATATTGAAAGATCTATCCCAAAAAACTTGCTTGGGAGTCTTGACGAAAATGAAATATATATTAATCCCACAGGAAATTTTGTAATTGGTGGCCCAGATGGGGACAGTGGTCTGACTGGAAGAAAAATAATTGTTGATACATATGGAGGTGCGGCACCTCACGGTGGGGGAGCTTTTTCAGGTAAAGATCCAACTAAAGTCGATAGATCTGCAGCATATGCATCAAGATATTTAGCAAAAAATATTGTGGCATCGAAAATTGCAGACAAATGTTTGATACAGTTAGCTTACGCAATAGGAGTTTCAAAACCTTTGTCTATTTATGTAGATTTGTTCAACAATGATGAAGAAAAAAATCTACATGTTGAGAAACTTATAAAAGAAAATTTCGATCTTAGCCCGAGAGGAATTAGAGAAATGCTGGGATTAAATAAACCAATTTATGAAAAATCAGCTGCCTATGGACATTTTGGTAGAGACCCAGGCAGCGATGGATCGTTTTCATGGGAAAAGACTGATAAAGCATCAGTATTTAGTAAGTAAATAAAGTTGAAAATTTAAGAAAAATACTTATATTAAATTCACATTATTGAAATTTCAAAAATGGGCTTCGGCCCATTTTTTTTTGGAAGGAATAAATGCTTAATAGAAGAGCAGATAAACTAGAATTAATAAGAATAGCAGAAGCTGTAGCTTTAGAGAAATCTATAGACAAAGAAGTAATAATAAATTCTATGGAAACTGGTATAGCAAAAGCGGCTAAATCTAAATTTGGGCAAGAAAACGAAATCGAAGTTCAAATTAATAGAGAAAATGGTGATATAGGAATTTTTAGAAAACTTATAATCACTGAAAACCCTGAAAATTTGAATACTGAAATAAGTTTAAATGATGCTCAAAATTTGAGTGATGAAAATAAGCACAAAAAAATTGGCGATACTATTCTGCAAACATTGCCTTCATTTGATTTTGGTCGTATAGCAGCACAAACGGCAAAGCAGGTGATAAGTTTTAACGTTAGAGAGGCTGAAAGAGAAAGACAGTTTAACGATTTTAAAGATAAAAAAGATACGATATTAAGCGGAATTGTTAAAAGACTTGAATTTGGAAACATAATTGTTGATTTAGGAAGAACGGAAGCAATAATTCAAAAGAATGAATTAATCCCAAGAGAAAATATAAAAGCAGGTGATAGGATTAAAGCTTATTGCAGTGATGTAAGAAGAGAACAAAGAGGTCAACAAATATTTTTATCAAGAGCCCACCCTAAATTTATGGAAAAATTATTTATACAAGAAGTGCCAGAAATTTATGATGGTTTAATCGAAATTATTTCTTCTGCACGAGATCCAGGAAGTCGAGCAAAAATTTGTGTGAAAGCAATCGATAATTCATTAGATCCAGTTGGAGCTTGTGTAGGCATGAGAGGAAGCCGTGTACAAGCTGTGGTAAACGAATTGCAAGGTGAAAAAATAGATATCGTTAATTGGTCAGAAGACCCAGCCGTAGTTGTTTCAAACGCATTGTCCCCTGCAGAAGTTCAAAGAGTAAATGTTGATATTGAAAATAAAAAATTAGATGTAATTTTGACTGAGGAAAACTTAAGTAAAGCAATTGGTCGTAGAGGACAAAATGTAAGGCTAGCAACTAAACTAATGAATTACGAGATAAATATTATGACTGATCAGGAAGACTCAGAAAGAAGACAAACTGAGTTTAAAGAGAAGACAGAAAATTTCGTTAAAAATTTAGAGTTAGACGAGACATTAGGACAGCTATTAGTTGCAGAAGGCTTCTCTTCTATAGATGATTTAAAAGACTCAACAGTTGAGGATATTATAAAGATTGAGGGCATAGAAGAAGATACAGCTAAAGAGTTATTAGATAGAGCAAATGAATTTTATAAGAAAGACCAAGAAGAGATTTCGAAAAAAATAAAAGAACTTGGACTTGAAAACGATCTGATAAATCATGAAGGATTAACACCAGGTATGCTAGTTACACTTGGAGAGCAAAAGATATTAACATTAAATGATTTTGCAGATCTTGCTTCTGACGAATTAACTGGAGGTTACGATATTGTAAAGGGTGAAAGAGTAAGAATACAGGGTCATTTAGAGGATTTTGCATTATCAAAAAAAGAGGCTGATGAACTTATTATGTCAGCTAGAAGTAAAGTTTATAAAGATTGAAAGATGAGTTATGGACAAAAAAAAAATCAAACTAAAATTATCAGGAAACTTAAAAAAATCCATATCAAATATTGAAAGAGCTAAAACTCAAGGGAAAAACTCAGTATTAATTGAAAAGAAGAGTAATAAATTTTCAAATAAAAGATCCTTTAATTTTAACCGCCAAGACACTAATTTTAAAAAAAATAATTCAACAAAATTAAAAACACAAGTTTATGATAAACCAAACGTACCCTCTAATGATTATGAAAAAAGAAAACTTGCAGAGCAAAGAGCAACAAGAAGACTAAAAGCAGATCCTGAAAAAAAAGATGTTAAAAATAAAACTAGTTCAAAAAGAAGGGAACTAAAATTAACAGTATCAAGAGCTTTGAGCGGTGCAGACGAGGGTAGAGCAAGAAGTTTAGCATCACTAAAAAGAGCTAAACAAAAAGAAAATAGAAATATACAAAAAGAGAATTTAAGAGAGGATCTGAAACCGGTAAAAAGAGATGTAAATATTCCACAAGTTATAACAATAAGAGAATTGGCTAATAGAATGGCTGAGCAATCAAGCAGTATTATAAAGCATCTTTTAGGCATGGGAGTTACGGCAACAATTAACCATTCTATTGATTCAGATACCGCCGAATATCTTGTTAAAGAGTTTGGTCACAATCCAATAAAAGAGGAAAAAGCTGAAGAAATTATTAAAAAAATTAAAGAAGCAAAAACTGAAAACCTTAAAAATAGACCTCCAATCGTTACAGTAATGGGACATGTCGATCACGGTAAAACTTCTGTTTTAGATGTTCTAAGAAAAGCGAATGTAGTTTCAGGTGAGTTCGGAGGAATTACACAGCACGTTGGAGCATACCAAATTGAGCATAACTCAAGCAAAATTACTTTTATAGATACACCTGGTCATGCCGCATTCACAGAAATGCGGGCAAGAGGTTCAAAATTGACAGATATTGTAGTCTTAGTTGTTGCAGCAGATGATGGAGTAAAACCTCAAACAATTGAGTCTATTAAACACGCAAAAGCCGCAAATGTACCAATAGTTGTAGCAATAAATAAATGTGACTTACCAGAAGCTGACCCTATGAAAGTTAAAAATCAATTGTTAGAGCATGAATTAATTGCAGAAGAATTATCAGGTGATACTTTAATGGTTGAGATATCTACAAAAACTAAACAAAACTTATCTAAATTAGTAGAGTCAATAATCCTTCAGTCAGAGCTTTTAGATTTAAAAGCAGATTACAATGTTAAAGCTAATGCAGTAGTTTTAGAGTCAAAAGTAGATATAGGTAGAGGTCCTATTGCGAATATAATTATTACCAACGGCACATTAAAGAAAGGTGATTACTTTGTAAGTGGTTTGAAGTGGGGCAAGGTTAGAGCTATAATTAATGACTTAGGACAAAACATCCAAGAGGCATATCCAGCCTCTCCAGTTGAGGTTCTAGGTATAAATGGTGCATCCAAATCAGGTGATGACTTTGTGGTCTTGGAAAATGAAAAAGAGGCTAAGTCCTTGTGTGATGCAAGAATTGAGGAGTCTAAAATTGGTAAAAATCCAATTACATTTGCAACACAAGAATCAGCTTTTAAAGATAAAAAAGCTGAAGAATTAAATATAATTATCAAATCAGATGTTCACGGATCTTCCGAGGCGATTATTAGCGCCGTTATGCAGATTAAACACGATGAAATAAAACCAAAAATCATTTTATCTGATATTGGAATGATTACAGAAACTGACGTAAGTTTAGCAAAAGCTTCTAAAGCATTATTGATTGCTTTTAATGTAAAGCCAACTAAGGAGGCAAAAAAATTGGCTGAACAAGAAAAAGTCTCTATATCATCGTATAATATTATCTACGAGGTACTAGATTTTATTAAAAGTAGGATGTCAGGTTTATTATCCCCAGATATTGAAGAGCAAGTTATTGGCTCAGCAGAAATACTTGAGATATTTAAAGTATCTAAGGTTGGAAAAGTAGCTGGTTCAAAAGTAATTGATGGTGAGATTTTAAATGATGCGAATGCAAGAGTAATCAGAGATGGTGCAATTATTTATAATGGAAAAATTAATACGATTTTTAGAGAAAAAAATCAGGCAAAACAAGTTTCAGCTGGTCTTGAGTGTGGAATAACTTTGAAGGATTTTAATGACTTTCAAAAAAACGACATTATAGAGGCATACAACTCTAAAATAACAGAAAGAAGGATATGAGATCAAAAAAAAATGGTAGAACTCTTTCACAAAGACAATTAAGAGTAGGAGAAATGATAAAACAAGCTTTAGGTAACATTTTCATGAAGGGAGAAGCAAAATTACCCAACATTGAAACAAGCAATATTACAGTTACAGAGGTAAGAATGAGTCCAGATTTAAAAACCGCAAAAGCCTTTGTACTGCCTCTTGGAGGAAAAAACGCAAATGAGGTTATAGATGCATTGAAAGAGTTCTCATTTGTAGTAAGAAAAGTCTTATCAAAAAAAATAACAATGAAATTCCTCCCAAAAATCTTATTTGTAAAAGATGAGTCATTTGATTATGCAGAGAAAATAGAAAACCTAATTAAAAATACTAACAGACAGGAAAAATATGAGTAAAAAAGCAAAAGAAGTGGCTATACATGATAAAGATACTGGTTCATCAGAAGTACAAATAGCACTATTAACTGAAAAAATTGAAACTTTGTCGAAGCATATGAATTTATTTAAGAAAGATAAGCATTCATCTGTAGGTCTGCTTAAAGCAGTAAATAAAAGAAAGAAATTACTAGATTATTTAAAAAAAAATAAATTAGAGGCATACAAGGATGTAATAAGCAAACTTAATATTAGAAAGTAGGAAAATGTTTAAAGAGTTTAAAAAAGAAATTGAATTAAATGGTAAAAAAATAAAGTTAGAAACAGGTAAAATAGCCCGACAAGCCGATGGAGCGGTTATTGCAACATGTGGTGAAACGGTTGTGCTAGCGACTGTAGTTGGTGCAAAAAAAATAAATCCTGACGTTGATTACTTCCCATTATCAGTAAATTATCAAGAGAAATATTATGCTGCTGGTAAAATTCCTGGTGGCTATTTTAAAAGAGAAGCAAGACCAACAGAAAGCGAAACTTTAACTTCAAGATTAATTGATAGACCGATCAGACCTTTGTTTCCAGATGAATTTAAAAATGAAGTTCAATTGCTTCCAACAGTAATATCTTATGACAAAGAAAACGAAGCTGATATTTTATCTATAATTGCTTCATCTGCAGCTTTAGCAATATCTGGAATGCCATTTCTTGGTCCAGTTGGAGCTTCAAGAGTTGGTTTTATCGATGGAAAATATGTTTTAAATCCATCAAAAATAGAATTAGAAAAATCTAAATTAGACCTTGTTGTTGCAGGTACTAAAGATGCAGTACTAATGGTTGAGTCTGAAGCAAATGGATTAACAGAAGAAGAGATGTTAAATGCCGTAAAATTTGGCCACGAAAATTTTATCCCAGTTATAAAAATGATTGAGGAACTTGCTAAAGAATGTAGAAAACCAGATTGGGTTGTTGAGAAAAAAGATTTATCTGAAGTTAAGAAAAAATTAGAAAAAGAGTTTACTGAAGATTTGAAAAAAGCTTTTTCTACAATAGACAAACAAGATAGGTCAAATCAAATATCTGAAATTACTGAAAAAGCAAAAAAACTCTACGAAGAGAATGAAAATTACACTGAGTTAGATGTAAATTATGAGCTAAAAAATCTAGAAAAAAGAATTGTACGAACGGATATTCTTAAAAATAAAAATAGAATTGATGGTAGGGGTTTAGCGGATGTCAGACCAATAATGTGCGAAGTAGGTATATTACCGAGGGTTCACGGATCTGCTCTTTTTACAAGAGGTGAAACACAAGCAATTGTAACAACTACATTAGGAACTTCAGACGATGAACAGAGAATTGAAAGTTTAGACGGCCTTCAAAGAGAAAGATTTATGCTCCACTACAATTTCCCACCATTTTCAGTTGGCGAAACTGGAAGGATTGGAACAGGTAGAAGAGAAATTGGTCATGGTAAACTTGCTTGGAGAGCAATCAATTCATCTTTGCCATCAAAAGAAAGTTTTCCTTATACATTTAGAATAGTATCTGAAATCACAGAGTCCAATGGATCATCTTCAATGGCAACTGTTTGTGGTTCATCATTAGCGTTAATGGATGCAGGAGTTCCTTTAAAAGAACCAGTTGCAGGTATTGCAATGGGATTAATTAAAGAAGGTGATGATTTTAGTGTTCTATCGGATATTCTTGGCGATGAAGATCATTTGGGTGATATGGATTTTAAAGTTGCTGGAACGAAAGACGGCATCACATCCCTTCAAATGGATATTAAAATTACAGGAATAACTTTTGAAATTATGGAGCAGGCTTTAAAACAAGCAAAAGATGGAAGAATTCATATTCTAGGCGAAATGAATAAAGCTTTAGCTAAATCAAGAGACAATGTTGGTAAACATACACCTAAGATGGAAAAAATAACTGTTGATAAAAAAGATATTGCAACAGTGATTGGTAAAGGTGGCGCAACAATAAGAGAGATTGTTGAAAAATCAGGAGCAAAAGTTGATGTTAATGACGAAGGCGTTGTAACAGTTGCTGCTCCAGACGAAGATTCCAGAAATAAAGCAATGCAAATGATTAAAGACTTAACTGCAAAAGCTGAATTAAATAAAATTTATAACGGTAAAGTTATGAAAATAATGGAATTTGGTGCGTTCGTAAACTTTTTAGGTAAACAAGACGGACTTGTTCATATTTCAGAATTAGCAGATAAAAGAGTTGCCAAAGTAACAGACGTTGTTAAAGAGGGCGATGAAGTAAAAGTTAAAGTAATTGGCTTTGATAGAGGAAAAGTAAAACTTTCAATTAAACAAGCAGCTATATAATAAGCAAGACATGCAAAATCAAGAAATAATAAAAATAATTGAAAACCTAAAAGGCCGAAGAGGCTATGAGGAAAAAAAAGCAACGAAGCTCGGCTTTACATCACTGTATGCTTATTTTGAAGATAAAATATCAAAAGAAAAACAAGCTATTAAAAAGCAAAAAAAAGAATTAGAAGAAATCAAATCTGATACTTCATTAGTAAAAAAAGAAAAGAAAAGTTGTAGTTGTTGCTAACCATCTTATTAGCTTGGGACACCTGGCAACAGAATGCTTAATTTAGTTTAATTTAGAATATAACAAATTTAAATTTAATACTTAATTTCAATTCTCTCTTTTCTACAAGTTCTAATAAGTAAAGGATTTATATTATTATCCCTGTAAAATTTTTGACAAGCATCATAGTGTCCCTTCCAATGTCCATAATCATCATGAATAATGAAACCATTTTTCACAACTTTAGAGTATAAAGAATTCAAACTTGCTAGGGTACTGTCATAAAAATCTGTATCCAGTCTTAGTATAATAATGTTTCCTTTAACTATATTTCTTAAATCATTCTGGTTTCTCACATCCATTTTAATAAAATGTAATTTCTCTCTAGGGTAATTGCTCTGAAAAATTCTATCTTTAACACTTTCTAGGGATGCTGATAGGTCTTTTTTTTTCATTACTTTTTTTGTTATCATTTGTAAATCTTTATTAGATGGTTCAGTCATGCCTTCAAATGTATCTATAATATAAACATCTATATTATTTACTTTTAATGTATTAAGCGTTTCTAAAAAATAATTTATTTTTTGACCTTGATAAACACCACACTCAACAATACTTCCTGTTAATTTTAGATTTAAGGCATTTTTTACAGCCTGATACGCCGAATAATTTGTTTCATTCAAAGTATTCTGTTTATATATTTTATTTATTTTATCATTAATTTTTAGGAAGTCTTTTTCTAAGACGATATCAGTCTTAATTGAATTTTGTGATACAGTATACTCTTCATTATCTACAAATCTATAATTTATAGTTTTTAATAAAAAATTATTAATGAATTTTTTAAGATTTTGAATCATTCTAAAAATATTATTTTTTATTAGAAATATACTAATAAATTTAAAAATATATATTTATTTAATGAAGAATGCTTAAGAACTTGAATAAAAGACTATTAAAATCCAAAATAACTAGTCTAAAATTATAAAAACTTACTACGAATTTTCAACGAAGAAATCAAAAAACCCAAATTTTCTGAAATAAACTCTCTTAGGTAGAACAACAGAACGTCCCTACTTGTTTATTTTATGTTTAATTTTACTTATTAAGAAAATAGCAATAGCACTTACTACAGCAAATACTTCAAGTGCATGACCAGAGTCGCCAAGTATCATTTGAACTATGTAAAATATAATACAAACAACAAACCAAATTAGAATTAACATTGATTATGTTATATTTTTTGGGTCAGGCATTCCGACTTTATTGTACCCAGCATCTACGTAATGAATCTCACCTGTAACACCTCCAGCCATATCACTTAACAAATATAAAGCTGAATTTCCAACATCGAGATTATCTACATTTCGCCTTAAAAAAGAGTGGTCAGCATTCCACTTATATAAAAATTTTGCATCACCAATTGCAGATGCTGCTAAAGTTTTAATTGGACCTGCGCTTATAGCATTTACCCTTACTCCTTTAGACCCAAGATCTCTTGCAAGATATTTTACACTTGCCTCTAAAGCAGCTTTACAAACACCCATTACATTATAATTAGGTATAGCCTTATTTGCTTCATAGCTAAGAGTTATCATACTTCCGCCCTGCTTCATTATTTTTGAAGCTTCTTTTGCAACCTCTGTAAATGAAAAACATGAAATTAACATACTTCTTAAAAAGTTTTCTCTTGTTGTATTTAAATATTCACCTGACAATTCAGATTTATCTGAAAATGCTATAGCATGCACCACAAAGTCAATCTCACCCCATTTGGACTTTACGTCATCAAATAGTTTTACTACTTCCTCTTTCTTTTCAACATCACAACTAAATGTTACATTTGAATTTAATTTTTCTGCTAATGGAATTACTCTTTTTTTAAGAGCATCTCCTAAATATGTAAAAGCTAATTCTGCACCGGCCTCGGCTAATTTTTGTGATATACCCCAAGCAATAGACCTTTCATTGGCAACGCCCATTATTAATCCTTTTTTGCCTTTCATTAAATTCATTATTAAACTTTCTCGAAAACTAAAGTTGCATTTGTTCCACCAAAACCAAAACTATTAGACATTATAGAATTTAAGGAAACATCTTTTTCTACTTTTGTGACAATTGGGTATTTTTTAGCCTCATCATCCATATCAACAATATTTGCTGAAGCTGATATGAAATTATTTTTCATCATTATTAAACTATAAACAGCTTCATGAACTGAAGTAGCTCCTAATGAGTGTCCAGATAATGATTTAGTCGAGCTTATTTTAGGTTTATAATCTTTAAATACCTCACCTACTGCCTTTAATTCAGTTATATCTCCAACAGGTGTAGAAGTTCCGTGAGTATTTATATAATCAATTTTATTTTTTGCTGTTTTTAAAGCCATTTGCATACATCTAACCGCACCTTCTCCAGATGGAGCGACCATATCGTAACCATCAGATGTTGCACCATAGCCAGTTAATTCTGCATAAATTTTTGCACCTCTTGCTTTTGCATGTTCATATTCTTCAAGCACTAAAACACCACCACCACCTGAAATAACAAATCCATCTCTTGTTTTATCATAAGGTCTTGATGCTTTATCTGGCGTATCATTGTATTTGGAGGATAAAGCGGTCATCGCGTCAAACATTGCTGTCATTGCAAAGTGAACCTCATCACTTCCGCCTGCAAAGATAACGTTTTGCTTTCCTAATTGAATTAGTTCCATTGCATTACCTATACAGTGTCCACTTGTAGCACATGCAGAACTTATTGTGTAATTTACACCTTTTATTTTAAAAGGCACAGCAAGTGTAGCAGATGCAGTGCTTGCCATAGTTCTTGGCACAACGAACGGTCCCATCTTCTTTGGGTTTTTTTCTCTAGTTTTATCCGCAGCCAAAATTACATTTTCAATTGAAGGTCCCCCCGACCCCATTACCATTCCTGTAGAAATATTACTTACATCTTTTTCCTCTAAACCAGAGTCTTTTACAGCTTCATTCATAGCTATATAATTGTAAGCTGAACCTTTACCCATAAATCTAATAACTTTTCTATCTACGTGATCTTCTAATTTTATATTTGGTAATCCATGAACATGGCTCTTAAGATTAAATTCTTTGTACTCTTCAGAAAAAGTGATACCTGATTTTGAGTTTATTAGAGAGTTAAATACTTCTTTTTGATTATTACCCAAACAAGAAACCACTCCAATTCCAGTTACTACTACCCTTTTCATTACTTAAACAACCCAACTTTCAAATTTTCAGCAGAATATATTTTTTTATCATCTGCTTTAAGAATTCCATTCGCTAATCCAACTGTAGCACCCTCTTTAATTAAAATTCTCTTCATATCAATTTCATATGTTGCAATTTTTACATTTTTTAAAACTTCACCCGTAAACTTAACTGCCCCAACTCCTAACGCTCTTCCTCTTCCAGGGTTTCCAAGCCAGCCTAAATAAAATCCAACTAGTTGCCACATTGCATCAAGTCCAAGGCATCCAGGCATAACTGGGTCCTCTTTAAAATGACAATCAAAAAACCATAATTCATTTTTTATGTCTAGTTCTGCTTTTAAAACTCCTTTTTTAAAAGCACCCTTATTTTCCTCAATTTCTGTAATTCTGTCAAACATCAGCATTGGTGGCAATGGAAGTTTTGCATTACCGGGTCCAAAAAGCTCACCATTACCGCACTTTATTAGGTCATCGTAATTGTATGCTGATTTTTTTTCCATAAAATTTGTTCTTTAATACTGTATTTAGATAATTTACAATATACAATCAGATTTGAACTGATAAATTAGGCTAAATAATGAATAATAATACTCATTTTGAGGAAAAATTAAGAACTGCAGGCTTAAGATCTACTAAGCAAAGATTAAAAATGTGTGAAATTCTTTTTGATAGAAAAAAGACTTTTCATTTTACTATAGATGATCTTCGAAAAATTTTAAAAAAGAAATTAGATATTAAAATATCTCAAGCTACAATCTATAATACAATAAATGCCTTTAAGAACAAAGGTTATATAAAGGAAATTTCACTAAATTCTGATAAAACATATTACGATACAAATGTAACAAATCACCACCACTTTTATAACGAGACTACTAGTGAGCTTATTGATTTTCACGATAAAGATGTTGAGGAAATAAAATTGAGAAAAAGCCTCCCAGGAAAAAAAATTAAATCAATAGAGGTTTTGGTTAAAGTTTCTAATAAATAACAATAATTATTCACATTTAATAAAGTAGGACAAAAAAGCACTTTAGAATCATTCTAATATATTGACATATGTTGGAAACTCATTAAATTAATATCGTGAGTAAAGAAATTTTAAAAGAACAGTCAAAATGTCCTTTCACAGGTGCTGGAACACCACCAAAACATCCAACTGGAAAAGGAACTTCCAATAGAGACTGGTGGCCGAACAGTCTAAATCTTAAAATATTAAGTCAACATTCTAGATTAGTAAATCCAATGGATAAAAAATTTAGTTATCCGAAAGAGTTTAAGAAATTAAATTATAAAGCTCTAAAAAAAGATCTACATAAATTAATGACAGACTCTCAAGATTGGTGGCCAGCTGATTATGGTCATTACGGTCCATTATTTATAAGACTTGCTTGGCACGCGGCAGGTACGTACAGAACTGGAGATGGAAGAGGAGGTGCTGGCACGGGTAATCAGCGTTTCGCGCCACTCAACAGTTGGCCAGATAATGTTAATTTAGATAAAGCAAGATTGTTACTCTGGCCTATAAAGAAAAAATACGGAAAAAGAATTTCTTGGGCAGATTTATTTATTTTAGTTGGTAACGTTGCACTAGACTCAATGGGATTCAAAACTTTTGGTTTTGGAGCTGGTCGTGAAGATATATGGGAGCCAGAGGAAGATATTTACTGGGGATCAGAAAAAGAATGGTTAGGTGTAAATAGATACAGTGGAAAAAGAGATTTAGAACAGCCATTAGGTGCTTCACACATGGGATTAATCTATGTTAATCCACAAGGTCCTGATGCAAATCCTGATCCATTATTAGCAGCACATGATATTAGAGAAACATTCGGCAGAATGGCAATGAACGATTACGAAACTGCAGCTTTAGTTGCAGGTGGACATACATTTGGAAAATCTCACGGGGCAGCCCCAGAGTCTCACAAAGGTCCAGAACCAGAAGGTTCAAAAATTCATGAACAAGCAACTGGTTGGAACAGTAATTATAAAAGTGGAAAAGGAGTTGATACTATCAGCTCTGGATTAGAAGGCGCTTGGACACAAAATCCAATTAAGTGGGACATGGGATATTTAGATTGTTTGTATGATCATGAATGGGAACTAACCAAGAGTCCTGCAGGTGCACATCAATGGACGCCAAAACAAAATGGTCAAGAAATCAAAATGGTTCCTGATGCACACGAGAGAGGGAAAAAACACCCTCCAATGATGCAAACTACAGATATTTCATTGAAAGTTGATCCAAGTTATGGACCAATAACAAGACATTTTCATAAAAATCCAAAAGAATTTCACGATGCCTTTGCTAGAGCATGGTTTAAACTTACGCATAGAGATATGGGGCCTAGAGCATGTTACTTAGGTCCAGACGTTCCAAAAGAGCAATTAATTTGGCAAGATCCAGTGCCTAAACAAAAATACAAAATCAAAAAAAGTGAGATTAAAAAACTGAAAGCTCAAATTTTAAAATCAGGACTTAAAATTTCAGAATTAGTATCAGCAGCGTGGGCATCTGCATCGACTTTTAGAGGATCCGATAAAAGAGGTGGAGCAAACGGAGCAAGATTAAGACTTGAACCCCAAAAAAATTGGGAAGTAAATAAAGCGTCAAAAACAGACAAGGTTATTAAAGTATTGGAAAAAATTAAGAAACAATTTGATGGTAAAAAGAAAAATGTTTCAATTGCTGACTTGATAGTTCTAGGTGGTTGCGCTGCCATTGAAAAAGCTGCTAAAAAGGCTGGTCATAAAGTTAACGTTCCTTTTTCTGCAGGTAGAGGTGATGCATCCCAAGATCAAACCGATGTAAATTCATTTGGTTTATTAGAACCAAAGGCAGATGGATTTAGAAATTATTTAAACTCCGATACAAATATCTCAGCGGAGGAACTTTTGGTAGATAAAGCTCAGCTTATGAGATTAACAGCACCCGAAATGACAGTTTTAATCGGTGGTATGAGAGTGTTGGAAGCTAACTATGATGGGTCAGATAATGGTGTATTCACAAAAAAACCTGGTTCATTATCAAATGATTACTTTAAAAATTTATTAGATATGAACACAACCTGGAAAGAAGTTGATAAAAAAGAGCAATTATTTGTCGGAAATGACAGAAATACAAATAAAGTTAAGTGGAAAGGCACTAGAGTAGATTTAATATTTGGCTCTAATTCTCAATTAAGAGCTATTGCAGAAGTCTATGCCTGTGATGATGGAGAGAAAAAATTTGTAAGTGATTTCATTGCAGCATGGACAAAAGTAATGAATTCAGACAGATTTGATTTAAAATTCAACTAAGCTATAATCAGTTTATGACTGAATTAACTAGAGGTATATTTCAAACAAGCAAATCATTTTACGATAGTAATAAAGGTTCATTATTAAGAACCCTAATCTACACCATAGGACACTTTGCAATTGCTATTACAGTTTTAATGTTAATAGCAGACATATCTTTTATGATTGCATTAACAGATGCTATCGTTGAACCTTTAGCTAATGCTGTATGGTACTTTGTGCTAGACAAAATCTGGACAAGCAAATTGAGTAAGAAAAAATAACACTAGTCTTTTCCCCATACATTATCCATATTAATCCATCCTGAATAATTTTGACTGCTAACTTTACACCAATTTTTTTTACATTTTGCTAGGACAAGCAATTTACCTCTCTCAATATTTGCAATAGGTTTTGAGTAAAAAGTAGGTTTTTTAAAAAGAATTCTGCTAGATAAAACTATTATAGAATTTACTTTTTTCAATTGAGAGATGTGTATCCATCCACTATTTTTTTTGTGGTCAATTACTTTTCGAAAGTTTTCTTTTTTATCAATGATTTTTACTGGTAAATACTTTTTTTTATAAATAAATTTTACAGGATAATCTAAACCTGGGCCCATTCTTACATTTACTTTGGAATTTTTAAGCATTAAATAGTAATTTTCATTACCAAATACAATGTTACAAAAAAAAATTAAAATAAAAAAAACTATTTTTTTCCACATACACAATTCTTTTTTTTCGAAAAATTTGTTTGTCTGAAAGTTAAATTTAAAAGATTTATTATTAAGATTTTATTTGTTAATTGGTTTTGTAGACCCAATATATTTTTAAGAGCTTCATTTGCTTGTATGTTGCCCACTACACCCGCCACAGGACCTAAAATTCCATCAGTTTCGCAGTTTAGGACTTCTTCAATAACTTCTGATTGATAAAAACACTTTAAACAAGCTTCATTATTCCTTTTAAAATTAAATGAAAAAATATGACCATCGTATCTACTTATAGCACCGACTATTAATTTTTTTTTTAATTTATTTGCAAATTCATTTAATAAAAATTTTGTCTTAAAATTGTCTGAACCATCTAAAATAATATCAAATTGATTTAATATTTTATAAGCATTTTTTTTTGATATTTTATTTTTATAAATTTTCGTTTTAACATCAGGATTTATATTTATCATTTTTTTTTTTAAAACATCAACTTTATATTTCCCCACATCCTTAAATGTATAAATTGATTGACGATGTATATTTGATACGTCTACTTTATCATAATCAACTATACCTATCCTACCTACTCCTGCTCTAGTTAGATAATCAACAATTGGACAGCCAAGACCACCTGCACCAACAACTAAAACATTTGAACTAAGTATTTTTTTTTGACCTATCGTTCCCACATTTTTCAAAACTATTTGTCTTGAGTATTTTTCTATTTGATTTGCGCTAAGATTTTTCCTCATTTACCAGTAGAACCAAAACCTCCACTTCCTCTAATAGTTTCAGGAAGTTCATTTACTTCTTCAAATTCGATTTTTAAAACTGGTGTGAGAATCATTTGTGCTATTCTATCATTGCAATTTACTATGAATTCATTTTCTCCATGATTAAATATTATTACCTTTAGCTCACCTCGATAATCACTATCAACAGTTCCTGGAGTATTAAGAACACTAATGCTTTGTTTAGCTGCTAATCCAGATCTTGGTCTTATTTGAATTTCAAATTCCTCAGGAAATGCTATTGAGATTCCAGTTGGAATTAAAGCTGAAGCCCCAGGTTTGATTTTAATTGGGTCTTCAATAAATGCCATTAAATCCATCCCGGATGAGCCGCTGGTTTTATATTTTGGCAACTTTACTTTTGGATCAAGTCTTTTAACTAAAACTTTAACCATTAATTAATCCAGATTTGAAACAATTTTTTTTACGATTTTGTTGGCAATTACGGATTTTTTATCTTTGGAAATATTTTCAATTTCCCCATTTTTATAAAAAATGCTTACTTCATTAAAGTCTGAGTCAAAGCCTACCTCTTTATTAGAAACATCGTTTGCAATTAACCAATCACAATTTTTTTCACTTATTTTTTTTTGTGAATTTTCGATTATATCATTGGTCTCAGCGGAAAAACCTAGAACTAATTTAGGTCTTAAGGAATTATGATTTGAAACATGTTTTAAAATATCAATATTCTTTTCTAAACTAAGACTATAATTTTCTTTATTTTTAATTTTGGTTTTGGATACGTCTTTGACTTTGAAATCTGCAACAGCAGCAGAAAAAATTGCTACATCTACAGGCAGATTTTCAATTACTGCATCAAACATTTCGTTTGCTGAATTAATATTGATTGTGTTTATACCTTTAATTGGATCAATTTGTGTTGGACCCGATATAAGGGTTGTATTGAATCCACTTCTTTTAAGTGAATTTGCTATCTCATACCCTTGTTTTCCACTTGATCTATTTGTTATATATCTTACCGGATCGATAAATTCTTTAGTAGGTCCAGCTGTCACAAGTGCCTTAAGGCCATTATTTTTTTTTAATTCATTAATTTTTGCCTCTAAATATTTTATGATTTCTGATGGCTCTGTCATTTTACCCTCGCCATATTCACCACATGCCATATCGCCTATATCTGGACCTATAAATTCATGCCCCATATTTTTTAAAATATTTACATTTTTTTTATTAGATTTATTTTCCCACATTCTTACATTCATGGCTGGAGCAATAAAAAACTCCTTATTAGCAGCTAACAATACAGTTGATGCTAAATCATCCGCGCTAGCATTTGAAATCTTTGATAATGTATTTGCAGTTGCAGGAGCAATTAATATTATATCAGCCCATCTAGATAATGATATATGATCCATTTCAGCTTCAGAACTTGGATCAAATAAATCTGAATAAACCTTTTCTTGAGACAATGAAGCAACGGAAAGAGGTGTCACAAATTTATGAGCATTCTTTGATAGAATTGTTTTAATAAAGCTTCCTTTTTTTTTTAAAAGTCTAATTAACTCCAAAGATTTATAGGCTGCAATTCCCCCTGTTATTATTAATAATACTTTTTTGTTTTTCAATTCATTCATCTAGAGATTAAAATACTATGAAACCTATAAATACAAGCAATAATAATCCAATTATACTTTGATTTCTAAAGGATTTCATTTCGAGCTCTTTATTTTTCATTGCTGAGTAAGAGTTTGTATTTTGAGGAATTTGACCACTAGCAAGAAATGTTAGTGCTTGATTTGCTTTTTCCATCATTTGCGGCAATTCAGGAAGTTTTCTTAAAACCTCAGCAGAATCTTTTAAAGTTTCAGTGAAATTATTTATTGGATCTTTAGTTTCTCTAAGCCATTTTTCTAAAACTGGCCTAGAGGTTTCCCAAATATTAGTTTCTGGATTAAGTTTTCTTGCAACACCTTCAACTACTACCATTGTTTTTTGCAATAAAAGAAGCTGTGGTTGTGTTTGCATGTTAAATTTTTCAGTAATATCAAATAACTGTTTAAGTAATTTTCCACCAGATATATCCTTCACTGATTGACCAAAAATTGGTTCACCTATTGATCTTAATGCTTGAGCAAGTTCATCAACATTTACGTTATTTGGTACTAGGCCTGCAACCAAATGAACTTCAGCAACTTTTTTGTAATCTCGTTGAATAAAACCAAATAAAATTTCAGCAAGATATCTTCTATTAAGTTTATCTATCCTGCCCATTATACCAAAATCAATCGGCACAATTTGTCCACTTTCATTTATGAATAAATTACCTTGATGCATATCTGCATGAAAAAAACCATCTCTTACTGCGTGTCTCAAAAAATGTTGAATAATATTTGAGGCAATATTTTTTACGTCTATATTTTTTTCATTTATTAAATCTCTTTCTCTTATAGATACTCCATCAACCCAATCTAATGTTAAAACTTTTTCACTAGTATAATTCCAGTAGATTTTAGGAACAAAAAATCCAGAGTCGTTTTTGGTATTTTCAGAAAATTCATTGGCAGCTGCAGCCTCAAATCTTAAATCCATCTCATGATTAGTAATTTCTTTCAAAAGAAAAACTACTTCTACCAATTTAAGTCTCTTTGTTTTTGTTACTGTGCTCTGAATTATATAAGCAAGAAGCATCAATGCATCTATTTCTTCATTAAAAACTTTTTTTATTTCAGGTCTTAATATTTTAATTGCTACGTCTTTTACAGTTCCATTTTCATTAATTTGTGCCTTGTGAACTTGGGCAATAGATGCTGCGGCTACTGGTTCACTAAGATTTAATATAGTATTGAAGTTATCTACTCCCAAACTTTCTTTTAAAATATTTTTTGCTTCTTGCATTTTAAATGGAGGCAATCTGTCCTGAAGCTTCTCTAACTTTTTTGAAATTTCCTCTCCAATTATATCTGGTCTAGTAGCCAAAAATTGACCTAATTTTATAAAAGTTGTTCCCATACCCTGAATGGACTCACATAGTTTATCTTCTTCCGATTTGCCATTTGAAGAATTGGTTTTTTTTGATAACGAAAAAGAAAAAATATTTAATAAGGTTTTTATAATGATAGGGGGCTTATGTATCTTTGAAATTATTTCTACAGCATCTGATATGGCTAATCTTCTTGCGATTCTAAATAAAATAAAAATTTTTCTTAGCATTAAACTTTCCAACCAGAATGAATTGCAACTATTCCTCCATTAAGATTTCTGTACTTACAATTCGTAAAATTATTTTTATTCATGCAATCAAGTAATTCTTCTTGATTAATAAATTTATCAATGCTCTCAACTAAATACTCATATGGTTCTTTTTCACCTACAATAAAATCACCTATTTTAGGTATCAATTTTGAGTATCCCTCGTAAATTTTTCTGAAATTTTCATTTTGAACTTTTGAGAACTCAAGACACAGAAATTTTCCACCTGGCTTAAGAACTCTAAAAGCTTCTTTTATAGACTTATCAATATCTTTTGTATTTCTTAATCCAAAACTAATAGTGTAAAAATCAAAATAATTATCCTTAAATTTTAAATTTTCAGCTGAATTTATAAACCATTTGATACTATCAACATTCTTGAACTTTTTTTTTCCTTCATTGATCATATTTTTATTTGGATCAACATTGTAAACTAAGCCTTTATAATTAACTGATTCCAAAAATAACTTACCAATATCTCCTGTTCCACATGCAACATCTATTAATTTGGTATCTTTTGATGGGGACATCATGTTTATTAAATCTTTTTTCCAAATCCTGTGAATTCCTAGTGACATGAAGTCATTCATCAAGTCATATTTATTTGATACTTTGTCAAAGACCTTTTGAACAAGACCTTTATTATTTTGTAAAATTTGTTTCATTATTTTTTTTTATTATCTGATAATATAGTACTTAATGCCAGAATTGCCAGAAGTAGAAATTGTCAAACAGTCACTTGTAAAAAACGTAAAATCTCAAAAAATTCTTCAAGTAATAGTTAGAAATAGAAATCTTAGATTTAAGATACCTAGAAATTTTAAAAATATTATAAAAAAACAAAAAATTCTTAATGTAAGAAGATTTTCTAAATATATAATTATTGAATTTCCAAATTACATATATTGTATTATACATTTAGGAATGTCTGGTACACTGCATTTAGTAAAAAAAAACAAAAAAAACCTATTTACAAATTTAAGTTTTTATCAGTCACCATTTTTACCTAAAAAACATAATCATGTTGAAATAATATTTAAAAATCTAAAAGTAGTTTATAATGACCCAAGAAGATTCGGATATTTTAAAATTCTTAAAAATCAACTAAAATTAAAAAGTTTTTTTAGCAATTATGCTATTGAGCCCTTTAATAAAAATTTTAATTTAAATTACGTTAAAAGCAAGCTTCGTGATAAAAAAAAAAATATAAAAACCTACCTTCTGGATCAAAAATTTGTTTCTGGAATTGGAAATATTTACGCTTCAGAAATTCTATTTGAAAGCAAAATTAATCCTAAAAAGAAATCGGGCGATCTTTCAGATTATGAAATGCAAAATATTGTAAAATACTCAAAAATTGTTTTAAATAACTCCATTAAAAAAGGTGGTTCAAGTATTAGAAATTTTGTCAATACGTCGGGCGATTATGGTAGTTTTCAGAAATATTTTAAAGTTTATGAAAGAGAAGGCAAAAAATGTATTAGATTTAAATGTAAAGGTAAAATTAAGCGTATTGTTATTTCAAATAGGTCCTCTTTTTATTGTAATATTTGTCAAAAATAAAAAAATTATCGGTTGACCATGCTGATTTGAGCAGTTATATCTCCTCGCTTTATGGCTAATACAAAATCTGCAATTAAAACAACAAGAAGAATCATTAAAGAGACAAAAGTTAACAAGATAAGAAAAAGTAGATTTAAAAATGCTATAAAAAAAATGAACGTGCTAATTGAAAAAAAAAATAAGAAAGAAGCTTTAAGTTATTTGCCAAAATTAAACTCAGAAATAATGAGGATTGCGAAAACTGGTATAATTAAAAAGGGAAACGCTTCTAGAAATCTGTCAAGATTAACAAAAAAAATAAACGCCCTCTAACAACCAGCAAGCGACATAGATCTCTTCAACTTTTAATCTACACTAAATATCATAAAGTTTTTTTTATTTATACTAAATATAGATTAAAATTATCTTAAGAAAATCTTTTTTAAATTTTTTTTTTTTTAACAAAAAATTACTACTTAAAGTTTAAAAAAATTTCTATTACAGATTTAATTTTTTAATAAAAAATACACTTGCAGATTTTATTTTTTTTTGAATTTTTTTAAATTTTAGTTGATTAAATTTTATAAAAGTCTGTAAATGAATTTCATAAATATTTCATGGAAAACAAACAAATACTAAAATCTGAACAAATTATAAAAATTTCTTGGGAAAAAATTCAAAAAGAAATGAAAGAAAAATTAGGAAAAGACATTTATGAAAGTTGGTTAAGGAAAATTTCTTTTGTTGAAGAATTTAATAATTACATTTTATTATCAGTAACAACACGCTTTATACGCGATTGGATTACATCAAGATATTTAGATCAAATTTTAGGTATTGTAAGATCTTATAAATCTGAAATTAATAGGATTGAATTATCTGTTAATGAAGAGCAAAATAATCATGAGAATAAAAAAACAAAATACAATACCCAAAATAACGTAATAAATAATGTATCATTTATTAAAGATCATGTGTTTCAGTTTAATCGAATTGACCCAAACAAAAATTTTGATAATTTTATATCTGGTTCAAGCAACACCTTAGCATTAGAAGCATCAAAAAAAGTTTCATATAAGACCTCTCAATATAACCCTTTGTATATTTATGGAGGTGTGGGGATGGGAAAAACACATCTTTTAAATGCTATTGGCCTTAAGCTTAAAGATGAAAATAAGGTAATGCTTATTTCTGCTGAGAGGTTTATGTATCAATTTGTAAAATCAATTAAATCAAATGAGATGGTAAAATTTAAAGATTATTTTAGAAATGCTGATGTATTTTTAATCGATGATATTCAATTTATGAACGGTAAAGAAGCTATGCAAGAGGAATTTTTTCACACTTTTAATGCTTTATTAGACAAAGGCTCGCAAATAATTATTTCAGGTGACAGACCGCCAAATAAACTTACAAGGATACAAGAAAGAATTAAATCTAGATTTGCTGGTGGTTTAGTTATTGATATTCAGCCACCAGATTTTGATTTAAGGTTGAAAATAATAAAATCAAAAACTGAAGAGTTGAAAAATTACAATTCAAACCAATTGAATATAACAGAGGAAATTCAGTTTTTCTTAAGCAAGGAAATTAAAAATAGTATAAGAGAATTAGTTGGAGCATTAAATAGAATTGTATCATTCTCTAGAATTTACAATAAAACCCCAAATTTATCTGAAACAAAAATTGTTTTAAAAGATTTACTTAATTATTCTGAGAATAAAGTAACAGTAGATTTAATACAATCATTAGTCTGTAAATTTTTTAAAATTTCAAAGACTGAAATGTTGTCCTCTAGAAGATCAAGATATCTAGTCAGACCAAGGCAAACAGCAATATATTTAACTAAGCTCTTAACGACTAAATCTTTGCCAGAAATAGGAAGGGATTTTTCTAATAGAGATCATACAACAGTTATTCATTCGATAAAAACTATTGAAAAATTAAAGAAAAGTGACAACGAGCTTTGCAATAGTATTGATACTTTAAAAAATCAAATCTTATACAATAACCAAAATAATGAAATTTAATGTTAATCAAAATGATCTTCAAAAATCACTTGGGTATTGTCAAGGAGTTATAGAAAAAAGAAGTACTCTTCCTATACTTTCAAATATTCTTTTAGATGCATCAGGCTCAAGACTTAAAATAATTGCAACGGATCTTGATCTTATATTTATTAATGAAATTAAAAATGTGGAGATTCTTGAAGAGGGAAAGACAACAACCGTATCATCTACTTTGTACGATATAATAAGAAAATTTAATGCTGGAAAAAAAATTAATTTTAATCAAACAGGTGAAAATAAAATCCAATTAGAATCTGAAAAATCCATTTTTAATCTTAACTGTTTATCAGCTGCAGAATTTCCAGTCACAGAGGAGAGTTTTAATACGAATGAGTTTTCTATTCAGTCAAAACAATTATTAAAATTGTTAAACAAATGTAAATTTTCAATTTCAAATGACGAAACAAGACATTATTTAAGTGGTATTTATATCCATCAAACGCGTTTAGATGATAAAGTTTATTTGACAGCATCTGCAACAGATAGCCATCGAATGTCAATTTCAAAAATACAATTGAAAGAGGAAATTAAATTTGATCCAATTATTTTACCTAAAAAAACGATTTTTCAACTGGTGAATTTATTGGATGATTATGAGGGTGATGTCAAAGTCTCAAATGAAAAATCGAAAATAAAGTTTGAAATGGAAAATAGCATTTTAATTTCAAAATTAATCGATGGAAAGTTTCCAAACTATATTCAGGTAATTCCAAAAAGTAATAAAAAAAGATTAGAAGTTGATCTAAAACTTTTTATGGACTCCATAGATAGAGTTGCCTCCGTTTCATTAGATAAAAAAGATAGTGTAAAATTTATTTTGACTAAAGATAAACTAAATTTGTCTGTAAATAACACAAGTAGTGGTGATGGAAATGAGACTATAAATGTTTCTTTCGATCATGAATTAAATATTAGTTTTAATTCTAGATACCTGATTGACATAGCTTCGCAACTAGATGGTGATAAAATCGAACTTTATTTAAATGAAACTGGATCGCCAGCTTTGATTAAAGATCCATCAGATTTTGATAGTATATATGTTGTTATGCCGATGAAGGGTTAGAAGTTTTATTTAAAACATTATACATTGTGTTTTGTAAAAGATTTAAAAACTCTTTATCTTCAAGACCTGGTTTTATTGGTTTTAAAATTGAGATGGTTATATTTTTATTTTTATTTAAGTCCCCATTCTTTGGCCATACTTCTCCAGAATTAATTGTTATCGGCAAACAATTAATATTTAGTTCATTATAAATTCTGACTACACCTTTTTTAAAACTCGGTCTCTCATAAGGCTCTGTTCTAGTTCCTTGAGGAAAAATAACTATTGGTCGGTTATCCTTAGAGGAAATTTTGATCTGATCTAGAAAATTAATATTTTCTTTTGATATTTTATTTCTTTCTACTGCTATCGACCCAATTTTTTTTAAGTACCATCCAAATATTGGAATTTTAATAAGTTCCTTTTTTAATATAAATTTAGGTCCTTTAAAAATTGCCTGTAAATAAAAAGTCTCGAAAGCAGATTGATGAGTACATGCTATAAAATATTTTTCATTTTTTAAAATATTTTCCTTACCAATTACTTGTATAGTGGTTGATAAAAAAAATTTTACACAAAACTGAGACCAATATCCCAAAAGTTTTCCACCAAAAATAGATATACTTCTTGGCATTATTAAAGATGGAAGAAATATTATACAAACTAAAACTACTCCACTATAAAAAATTATCGAAAAAAGTTTTTTTGACATAAAATTAAAAAGTTTATTTAAATAATATTAGATAATTTTTGCCTTTTAAGAATCACTTTAAATGATTTCTTTTCTACCATTATCTCAGATGCTTTTGGTCTTAAATTGTAATTCGAAGACAATGACATTCCATATGCTCCAACATCCAATATAGCGACGTAATCCTTTTCATTAAGTTTTTGGAAACCTTTAACAGATAAAAATTTGTCAGTAGTTTCACATATAGGACCAACAAAATCATGAATTTTTTTATTTTTCTTATTACTTTTAACTAAAGGAATTATATTATGATAGGAACCGTAAAGAGCAGGCCTCATTAAATCATTCATTGCTGCATCTAAAATTACAAATCTTTTTTTGGAAGTATTTTTTATATATATGATTTGTGTTAATAACATAGCGCAATTAGCGATGATCGATCTACCAGGCTCAAAAATAATTTTTACTTTATGTTTTTTTAAAAAATTACTTATTATTTCTCTATATTTTTTATAATTGAACAGTTTGGTTTTTTTTTCATATTGTATTCCCATCCCGCCACCCAAATCAATATAGTCAAATAAGTGTTTGGATTTTTTTATAATTTTATCTAAGACATTTATCATTTTTAAATATGGTTTATAATCGGTAATTTGACTACCTATATGTACACTCAAACATTTAATTTTAACAAAATTTGAATCTTTAAAATATTTTAAAACATTTAAAAAGGCTTTTTCAGTTAAACCAAATTTATCTTCATGTTTTCCAGTTGAAATTTTTTTTAATGTTTTTGCATCAATGTTGGGATTTAGTCTTATACCAATGTTTACTATCGTTTTTTTTAATTTTGCTAATCTTTCAATTTCATATATTTCACTTTCCGACTCAGCATTAATAAGCAAAATTTTTTTTTTAATAGCAAATTCTAATTCATCGGTTTTTTTTCCTACACCTGAGAAAACAATTTTATTTGTTGATATACCAGCTTTTAGAGCTTGTAACATTTCTCCTTTTGAGACAACATCAGCACCCATCCCAAGCTTTTTAATTTCTTTTAAAATCTGAAGATTGCTATTTGATTTCACAGAGAAACATAACAACGGTGAAATTGTCTTAAAATTTCTTTGAAAATTTCTGATATTATTTTTCAATCTGTTGAGTGAATAACAATAAGATGGTGTTCCAAATTCTCTAGCAATTTTTAAACAACTGACTTTTTCGATAAAAAGCTTATTTTTATTAAAATACATTAAATTAATTTAATTATTTCTAATTGTTTTTTTTGACCTTGATATTCTGGATCACCTTTTTTTCCACAAGAAAAAAAAATTAATGAACAAAATAAAATTAAAATTGTTTTTTTAAGCATGTTTTTTATATTTCTTTATCATTTTCTTTATATTTTCAAAAGAAGTTCCACCATAAGAATTTTTTGATTTTACTGAGTTTTCTATATTAAATAATTTTAATACATCCTCATTAAGTTTTTTATCAACACCTTTTATTTCTTTTTCAGTAAGCTGGTTTAGCCGTTTACCTTTTTGCTCAGCAATGTTGACAATTTTAGAGGTAATTAAGTATGCTTTTCTAAAGGGATACTTATATTTTCGAACAATATATTCAGCAAGATCTGTGGCTGTAGTATAGCCTGTTTCTGCCAGCTGACTCATTTTTTTTTTATTGACTACAAAATTATTCAAAACTTCTCTCATAATTTGTAAACATATTTTAATTTGATCAAAAGATCTAAAAGTTAATTCTTTATCATCTTGTAGATCCTTGAAATATGATAACGGTAAGCCTTTAAGAATTGTAAGCATTGAAAATAAGTTTCCATAAATACTTCCAGTTTTTCCTCTTAAAAACTCTAGCGTATCAGGATTTTTTTTTTGAGGCATGATTGAAGATCCTGTAACAACTTTATCTTTCAGTTTAATTAAATCAAAAGCATCAGAATTCCATAAAATAAATTCCTCAGCAAATCTTGATATATGATTTGAACAAACGGAAATTGAATAGAGAAAATCTAGAACAAAATCTCTATCTGAAACTGTATCAATTGAATTACCAGTTGGTTTTTTAAAATTCAATTTTTTTGTAGTATATTGTCTATCAATATCAAAGTTAGTTCCCGCTATAGCCGCAACACCTAAAGGGTTTTCTAACAAATTTTCTTTATTATTTAAGAATCTTTTTTTGTCACGAGTAAACATTTCTACGTATGCAAGAATATAATGAGCAAAGGAGATTGGCTGAGCATTTTTTAAATGAGTAAAACTCGGCATAACTGTAAAAATATTTTTTTCAGCTATTTTGATTATTAATTTAACTGAAGTATCAATTTCTTTAACAATATCATCTGAGGCCTCTAACATCCAAAGTTTAAAATCAACTAAAACTTGATCATTTCTTGATCTTGCAGTGTGGATAAATCCAGCATCCTCACCTATCAATTCAAACAATCTTTTTTCTATAGCCATATGAATATCTTCAGCTTGATTATCAAAAACAAATTTCTTTTTCTTTATCTCATTAAAAACTTTTTTCAGTCCCCAGATAATTTTATTCTTAATTTGTAAAGAAATAATTTTCTTTTTAAAAAGCATCTCTACATGAACCGTTGAAGCTTTAATATCTTGCATAAAAAGTCTCTTATCTACATTTATTGAGCTGCCAGCTTTTATAAATAAACTAGATCTATCACTTTTAATTCTGGTGCTCCAAACTGGTTTATTGTTTTTATTTTTACTCATGATATGTAACTATACATTTTAGAATGAGATTATTAAGCTTTAAATTATTTTTGTTTTTTATATATTTATTATTTATATCAAATACTAGCGCAGATCAAAAACCAGATATAAAAAATCTTAAAATTTATAAAGATCCAAAGCAAGTTTCAAATATAGTATTTAAAGATTATAAAGGTTTAGCAGTTTCACTTGAGGATTTTAAAGACAGTTTGGTTTTAATAAATTTTTGGGCTACTTGGTGTGCTCCATGTAAAGAGGAAATGCCATCTCTAGATACTCTTCAATCAAATAAAAAAATTAATAATTTAATTATTCTTCCTATTAATGTTGGAAAAGAAAATGTAAATAAAGCTAAGAAGTTTTTTGAGGACTTAAAAATTAAAAATCTTAAACTTTATTACGATGACTCAGTCAAACTTGCCAATAATTTTTCTTTAATAGGACTTCCAACTACTATTTTGATTAATAAAAATGGAGAGGAGTTTGCGAGAATTTTAGGATCTATAGATTTTGAAGATAAAAAATTCATTGAATGGCTATCAACTTATGATTAATTATTATGGAATTTGCTTTAAACTCTAAGATTATAGAATCCGAGAAAAGAGATAAAATAAATAATGCAATAATACTTCTTCATGGATATGGAGGTGACGGCTCAGACATTAGTTCAATTGCATATACTTGGAAGCGGTTTATAAATAATACAATTTTTCTGTGTCCTGACGGACACCAAGTTTGCAAATTAAATCCAAAAGGTTACCAATGGTTTGATTTAAGCATTGATGATCAAGATTATGTTATTGCAGAGGTAAAAAAAGCTGAAAAAATTTTGATTGAATATATAGAGCAAATTAAAAAAAAATATGATCTTAATAATTCGCAAATAATTTTAGCAGGATTTAGCCAAGGTTGTATGATGTCAATTAATTTGGGTCTTATTTGCAATCAAAGTTTTAAATCAGTGATAGGTTTTTCCGGAAAAATAATTGATAAGAATGATTTACAAGATAGAATGATCTCTAAAACAAATATGTTACTGTTTCATGGTGACGCAGATGAAGTAGTTCCACCGTCAAGTCTTCTAGAGGCAAAAGATTTTTTAGAGAGAAATAAAATTAAAGTTGAAGTTAATATGTTAAAAAATTGTGGCCATCATATACCTATCGAAGCACTAAGTTCAGCATTAAAATATATAAAAAAAATAATATAAAAAAATTAATAATTTAATTGATAATATTGATTATTAAAATTTTATAAGTTATTCTAAATTTATGACTTTTATTGATAAGAATACTTCATTGGACAATTGTCCAGCACTAGTTCTTAATGCAGACTACAGACCATTAAGTTATTATCCTTTATCTCTTTGGAGTTGGCAAGACTCAATTAAATCTGTTTTTTTAGATAGAGTTTCTATTGTAAATTATTATGATAAAATAGTTCATAGTCCATCATTTAGCATGAAACTTCCAAGCGTAATTGCACTTAAAAGTTATATTAAACCAATTTCAAATCCAAACTTTACGCGATTTAATGTGTTTCTTAGAGATAAGTTCAGCTGTCAATACTGTGGTAGTAAAAAAGAACTTACTTTTGATCATTTGCTACCAAGGTCTAAGGGAGGAAAAACTGATTGGGATAACGTTGTTACGGCTTGTTCTAGCTGTAATGTAAGAAAAGGTGGAAGATTATTAAATAAATCTGGAATGACCCTCAACCAGATACCGTACCAACCTACAACTGAAGACCTTCATAGAAATGGAAAACATTTCCCCCCAAATTTTCTTCATAAAACTTGGATTGATTATCTATATTGGGACGTTGAACTAGAGGCTTAATTAAATTTTTTCAGAAACACGAATAGCTATTTTAGATCCAGTTTTTACAATTTTATCAAATAAAGAGTAAATACCATCCTTAGATGCACCTTTTTCATATGCTATATCTTTATGATGAAGTTCATCCTCTCTAAACTTTATAATTTTTTCTTTAAGCTCTTTCTCATCTGACTCAATTTGGTCAATTTGATTTTGGTAGTGTTCATCTATCACTTCCTCAACTGAGGCTGTGCATAACATGGCTGCCTTTTTTCCTAATAAAGTTGATCCGAAACCTAAACCAACACCGAGTAAATCCCATAATGGTAAAAATTTTGTAGGCTTGATACTTCTTTTTCTTATTTCTTGCTCAAAATAATTTGCATGTTCTCTCTCATGCTCTTTCATTTCTTCAATTGTTTTTTTTAGTTCATCATCTTTAACAAATGTATTTAAAGCTAATAATTGCCCTTCATAAATTTTAATCGCACCTCTTTCCCCAGCGTGATCAACTCTAATGAATTCTTCAATTTTATTTTTATCGCTTTTTTTCATATCTAATAAATATTAATAGGGTTATAATCGTTAAAAACGCAGAAATAAAAGTATTTATTGTAGCAAGTGATATACCAAAAATAGCAAAAGTGATATCTTTACAGCTAATTACTTTATTTTGTAATTGTCTCAGAATCTCACTTTTGTCCGTGATACTAGCATCAATATTGTTTCCACATACAAATGACTCAGAAATTAAACCACGCTCAATTCCAACATGATAAATTGCAAGCAACAACCCTGACAAAAATATTAAACTCAAAAGCAAAAAAGACATTTTTTCCAAATTTTTGAAAATTATAACTAAAACTATTAATATAATTGAAGCAATATATGGAAGCCTTTGTAATAAACAAAGATTACATGGTTTGTGACCTAAAATATACTCAACATAAAATGCAAATAAAATCGAAAAAACAGAGAAGATTAATATTAAGTTTAATACAGTTTTGTACTTTAATGGTCTCATTGTCATTTAATAAAAGCAAAATAAAAAATAGCCAGAATACATACTATAATAATACCAATTATTGAGGACCACACTGCGCCTTTTTGTTCTATTAATTTAACAAATTTTTCCCCAAATTTTGCAGTTAAAATTGAAACTAAATAAAATCTTAAACCTCTTGAAATAAAGCTGATTATTATAAATGCAATTATATCGAATGCAATCAGACCACTTGTTATTGTAAAAACTTTATATGGTAAAGGTGTAAATCCAGCTAAGAATAAAGTACCAAGCCATATAACCATACCGCTGCCTTGTGACAGATCCATTTTTAATTTTAAAACTTTGCTTTCATAATTATAAATCTCAATCACATACATCGCTAAATCTATGAATAAATAGCCAATTAAATAACCAGCAATGCCGCCCAGAACAGAAAATACTGTAGCGATTAAAAAAATTTTTAAATAGGAATCCTTTTTTGCAAGCACCATTGGTACAATCATCACATCTGGTGGAATTGGGAAAAAAGAACTTTCAACAAAAGAAACAATACTTAAGTATAAATTTGATCTCTTGTTAGACGCTAATTCTATTGATTTATTGTAAAATCTTTTGAACATTTTTTGGTTTTATTACAAAATAACTTTTTATACTATTCATTTAAATAAAAATTAATTGTTTATAATTGGGCGAATGGCGGAACTGGTAGACGCGCACGACTCAAAATCGTGTTTCGCAAGAAGTGAGAGTTCGATTCTCTCTTCGCCCACCAAATTATGGAAGTATCGAAAATAAATAGTCTTGTTGAGTTATTTTTTAAAAAACTAGAAGAAGTAGATAATTCTAAACCTTTTTTAAATTCATTGAAATCTGAAAAAACAATTTATAGTTGGAAAGATGTATCTGAGAATATTCTTAAGCTTTCGAATAAATTAAAAACATTAATAAGCTCTGGTGATAGGTGTTTAATTATTTCAGAAAATAATCCAAATTGGTTGATTTCTGATATCTCAATTATGAATGCAGGTGGAATATCTGTACCAATATTTACAACCTATTCAGAAAATGACTATAAATATATTTTAGAAGATTGTAAACCAACTTTAATAATTGTTTCTAATAATTCTCAATTCAAAAAAATTAAAAATTTTATTAATTACGATGAAATTAAAATAATTTCTTTTGAAAAAATAGACGTAAAAAGTTTATTGATTAACGATATTTTTAATGAAACTTTGGATGATAAAATAATAAATAGTAATTTAAAAAGGAATATGCCAGCCTGCATAATTTATACATCAGGAACTTCTGGAAACCCTAAAGGTGTTATTTTAAGTCATGGTGGAATTTTAGCTAACTGTGAAGGTGCTTATGATTTACTTTTACCTTTAATCAAAAAAAAAAACCCTGTATTTCTTACTTGGCTTCCATTGTCTCATTCTTATGAGCATACAGTTCAGTTTGTACAAATATTAATTGGGGCTAAAATATTTTATGCAGAGAGTTTGGAAAAATTGCTTACTAATATGTCTGAAGCAAAACCAACAATAATGACAGCAGTCCCAAGATTCTACCAAAATTTATTTAATAAAATTAATACAAATTTTAGTAAGCAGAGAGGCTTTAAAAAAAAGCTTATAGATTTTACCATTACCCTTGGAACAAAAAAACTGAAAAAAATTAAACTTAATTATTATGAAATTTTGATAGATTTTATCTGCGATGCGTTAGTCAGAAAAAAAGTAAAAAAACAGTTTGGTGGAAACCTCCAAGCTTTTGTATCAGGAGGTGGTGCGCTCGACCAAAAAATTGGTGAATTTTTAAACTCTATTGGGCTTCCGACTCTTCAAGGTTATGGACTAACAGAAGCTTCACCAGTTGTTAGTTGTAATATTCCAGACCAAATTCAAGTTGAAACAGTAGGTCCTCCTTTTAGAACAAATTCTGTCAAAATTGCCGAGGATGGTGAAATATTGATCAAGGGAGAAAATGTAATGCTTGGATATTGGAATAAACAAAAAGAGACTGATGAAATAATTAAAGACGGATGGTTATATACTGGAGACATAGGTGAAATAAACAGAGTGGGGAATCTAAAAATTACAGATAGAAAAAAAGAATTAATTGTTAATTTAGGAGGAGATAATATTTCACCAACAAAAATTGAAAATTTACTCTGTTTAAATGAAAATATTAAACAAAGTTTTGTTTATGGTGATAAAAAAAATTATCTTGTAGCCTTAATTATTGCCGAAAAGAATGCAAACAAAGAAGAAATTAAAAAATTTGTTGAAAATTTAAATAAAAACTTATCTTTAATTGAGAAAATTAAAAAGTTTTTAATTATTTATGAAGAGTTTACAATTGAAAATAGAATGTTAACTCCAACTTTAAAATTAAAAAGAAAAGTTATCATAGAAAATTATAAAAAAAATTTAGAAAACCTTTATAAAATAAATTAAATAATTTGCATATTATTCGCATAAACTCTAATCTTTTGAACAATCTTATATTTAAAAAAAAATATAAATTTTTTTTTCAACACTTAACTTTTTGTAATTAATTAAATGTTTGACATAACTTAATTAAAAAAATAAATTGTAATTAATAACGAATCAAATGATTCGTATAACAATAAGGGAGCTAAAGATGGCTAAAAGAAGAAAAAAAGCTAAAAAGAAAAAAGCTAAAAAAAGAAGAAAAAAAAGAAGATAGTTTTTTCTTGAATTAAAACGCTTCTCATAACTTTTGTGTGGGAAGCGTTTTTTTTTTACTCTTGATTTTCTTCTATCCCAGCTACAGGATCATCTTCTGCTGGTACATCAGGCTCACTATCTGTATTATTTTCGATTTGTTTAGTTGGTTGAGGAGTTGTTTGTGATTGGTTCTCTAAATTCCTCTTTAATGCTTTATTTAATTTTTTTTGAATATCTTCATATGAGAGATTTAATACAATTTGAAATTCGGAAAGAATTCTATCATAGGCCTTTTCAAACAATTGCCGTTCACTATATGATTGATCAACCATTAAATCATCCCCTTTGTTTAAGTCACGAACTACTTCTGCCAAATCATAAATTTTACCAGATGTGATTTTTTGTTCATACTCTTGAGCTCGTCTACTCCACATTGATCTTTTTATTTTTGGTTTTCCTTTTAATATTGAAATTGATTTATTTACTTGATTGACTGTTGATAAAGGTCTCAGGTGAGACTGTTTATTTATCGGAAGAAGACCCACAGCTTTATCTTTCTCAAATTTTATGTCATAGCATTGAACCTCTATTCCTCCAATTGTCTTATTATTTATCGATAATATTTGTCCAACTCCATGCTTTGGATAAACAATATAATCTTTAGGTTTAAATTCTTTTTTTTCAGACTCTTGTTTTTTAATTTTTTTAATTTCTGGTTTTTGTTCATTCTGTTTTAATATCCTAAGATTTGTATTTGAAGTTTTTTCTGTTACTTTTTTAATTGGAGTTTTTTTTATTTTCTCTTTTTTAATTTTAGGATTTTTTAATACTTTTTTAATAATTTTTTTTTTTATTTTCTTTGCTTTTTTGATTTTATTTTTCTTTACAGGTTTTGTATTTTTAAAGGTTTTCTTTAAAATACTTTTCAAATTTATTTTCTTCATTTTCAAATTTTTTATGATCCGTAGGTGGATCCTTCTTTTTATTTATGTTCGGCCAAATTTCTGAATATTTTGTATTTATCTCTAACCATTTTTCTACACCTTCGTCAGTGTCGGGAACTATTGCATCAACGGGACACTCAGGTTCACAAACGCCACAATCTATACACTCATCAGGTTTAATTACAAGCATATTTTTTCCCTCATAAAAACAGTCAACAGGACAAACATCTACACAATCTGTAAGTTTGCACTTAATACACTTATCATTAACTAAATATGTCATTTTTTTGGAATATTTTTAATTTTGTTTTTAATATCACCTACTATTTTGGCATCGAGATATAGCAAACCTGTCAATCGTCGCATCAGACTTGCTTCATACATATCAGAAACATTATCTGCATAAATTATCTTCCATAAAGCTTCTACTATTTTAATTTTAAATTCTTCATCTTTATTTTTAAGTTGTTTTGTAAATTCAAGAATTTGATTAGAGTTTTTTTCGAGTTCCTCAGATTTTTTGAAAATATTATCAAGATCTTGATTTGATAATCCTAGCTCTATTAATGTCTTTTTTATTATATTTTTTTCTTGTTCTGAGTAGTTTTCATCAATTTTAGCCACATGTATTAGAAGAGCACTGATATTTATATATAAATTATCGTTTTTTTTATGATCTGATTTATCTTTTTTAAATATATCGAACACTATTTTATCCTTATTTCTTTTAAAATATTAAATGGATTATCATCATTAATAATTTTGTTTTTTTCTATTTTTTTAAATTTTTTCTTCAAATTATATTTAAAATAAACCTCTTGATCATCAGAATATGATTTGTAATTCATTTTTTCCATTAATTTGACGAAGTTTTCTTTACTACAACCTAACAGATTTAACATTTCTGGCACCAGTTTGATTTTATCATTAGTATTTTTATCAATAATCATTAAAAATAATCTTTCAAGTATATCTATTCTTACATAATAACTATCAAATTTTTCAAATCCACACATGAGCATAAAGTCTCGATTTAATTCTTTTCCTCCATAAACGAAATTTAATCCAAATTGCGGAGGATCTAATTTAAAGTACTTTTGATTAAAATTTTTCCAAAGCAAAGTTCTCAAGGAAACAGCTTTTGGTTTAAAGAGCTTAAAAAGGAATATGTGATATCTTCCAAATTTAACACCTTTTTCTCTTAATATTTTACGATCATTTTGCTCAAGTTTAGAGATAAAGTTTTTAACTTCTTCTCTTTTTACAACGCCATTGCTCTCATAAATTCTGTACGCTAAAGCTCTTATATGAGGGTTTTCATTTTCTAAATTTTTTAACTCTATTAAATTAGTTAATTCATCTTTTATTTTTTTATTAATCCAAGAAATTAAGTATTTGTAAAGATCAAATTGATCACTAGTTTCTATCATATCGTCTATGATTAATTTTAAATCTGGATTTAGATAATCTTTACCCGCTGTTAGTTGTGCTATAGGAAAAGAATTCCAATATATTTTTAAATCATCTTTTAATTCTACGTTGTTTTCATTAATTATATTTTTAATTCTATTGATTATTTCAGGTCCAACATTTTGCCTGGCAGCTTTTTTTAACGATTTAATATCTGTATCAAGTGCACCAACTTTATAATCCAGCTCTAGTTTTAAACCCTTAAGTTGTCCAATAAATTGGTTATTAATCATTACCTTTTTCCCCTCTAAAATTTTTGTATCAAAAGTAATATCTTGCTTTAGACCTCTAGCTAATACACTTGCTCTTTTATCTATAAAACTTTTGATTAATTCATCATGAAGTCTGTCTGATAATCTATCTTCAAGATTCTTAGTTCTCTCAACCCAGTAATCTTGGTTTTCAACCCAATTTATTTTATTTGATACATATGACCATGTTCTTACGTTTGCTATTCTATTCGATATGGAGTCTAAATTTCCCTCTAATTTATCCAGACTAGATAGCTGATGCTTCATATAAGTGTTTGAAATTCTGCCAGGTTTTTCTCTTAAAAAATTGAAAACTTTTCCAACAACCTCTAAGTGATTACCATAAGTTTTTTTTACAAAATCTGGAATTTGGCAGCATTCCCAAAGCAACTTTAATTCATTTTCATTGTTAAATATTTCTAGTTTTTCTACATCTTTTAAAATATGCTTTAAAACTTTTTCGTCTTCACACTCAGGTATTCTCTTAAGCCATGTTTTATTTGGCCTTTCTTCAAGAGATTTAATTAAGTTACCTCCATTTTTAAAATTTAAGTTCGCATTTCTCCAGTATATTGTATGAATATCATCAAATTTATGATTTTCTAAAAGTTCTACTTCTTCTGCACTTATTTCGCCACAGTCACCAGTAATACCAAAATATCCATCATTCAAATATCTTCCTGCTCTACCTGAAATTTGTCCTATTTCAGAAACCTTCAACCTTCTAAGTTTTTTTCCATCAAATTTTTTTAAATTTGAGAAATAAACATTATCTAAATCCATGTTTATTCCCATTCCAATTGCGTCAGTAGCAACTAAATAATCAACATCTCCTGATTGATAAAGCTCTACCTGTGAGTTTCTAGTTTTTGGACTAAGTGAACCCATTACAATTGCTGCCCCACCCTTTTGTCTCCTAATTAATTCAGCGATTGCATAAACTTCCTCAGCAGAAAAAGCGATTATTGCACTTTTCCTTTCAATTCTGGAAATTTTTTTATGGCCAGAGTAAGTTAGTTTTGAAAGTCTTTTTCTATCTATATACTCAACATCCTCTTCAAGTTTATCAATAATGTTCTTCATTGAGCTTGATCCCATGAACATGGTTGTCTTTTCACCTCTTAAATTTAATAATCGGTCAGTAAATATATGTCCCCTTTCGTGATCACTTGCCATTTGAATTTCGTCTATTGCGACAAATTCAAGTCTCTTATCTACTGGCATTGATTCAACAGTACAGAAAAAATACTTTGCATTTGAAGGTATTATTTTTTCTTCCCCAGTTATTAAAGCAACTTTGCTAGGATCAATTTTTTTTACAACCTTGTCATATACTTCCCTAGCCAATAACCTCAATGGGAAACCCATCATGCCACTGTCGAATGACAGCATAGTTTCAATAGCTAGGAAAGTTTTTCCTGTATTTGTAGGACCAAGAACAGCAACTATTTTATTTTTACTCATCTCTATAAATTGTATGTGATCGTAATTGACTACTATATCTTGTTACCTCTTTAGAACAAAAATGGTCTAAAACTAGTCCGAATCGTTCTGTAAAAAGTTCTCATTTTAGAATTTATATAATTATTTTAGCAGAATTAGAGTGAATATCTACCCTTACTTAGGAAAGGATTTATTTCTTAAAATTTTCCATACCCCAGAGGCTGTAGCCGTTACCTTGCCATCACATTCTAAAGTACAAATTAAAAAGATCATTGATTTTGTTTTTTTCGAAATGGTAGCTGTACCTAAAATTTCGTCTCCTTCTTTTGTTGCAGCTATAAATTTAATATCTAAAGCTATTGTAACGCATGGAATATTTTCTACAGATCTATGTGCCGCTGAACCACAACCTGCATCAATTATTGAAGCTATGTATCCACCATGAGTTATTCCTGCTCTATTAAGGTGATTTGAGGTGACTTTAGTCTTAAATCGGAATTCGTTTTCAGATATTTTTTTAACAAGTAAACCTCCATTGTGTTTCATAAAACCAGACTTGGTACTTATTTGTTCAAAATTATCTGACATAAATTAAATTAAAATAGTAGTTATTATTAAAAACACAAAAACTATAAAAAAAAATAAAAAAACTGATTTTTGTAACGATGTTTTCATATTTTAATTTTCTGGTGCGCCTGCTAGGAGTTGAACCCAGAACCTCCTGGTCCGTAGCCAAGCGCTCTATCCAATTGAGCTACAGGCGCACGTTAACATTATTTTTTTAAAATATATATAAATATTTAATATTTTAAAGATGTTAAGTATTTTTTTAACAACAAGGACTGTATCCAAAATTTACCATCTAATTGCTTTTCTCTATTTGGTAGTATTATTTTATTAAACATTTTTAATATCATGATATAATTTTACATTGAAAAATGACCAAAAATAGATCTAATTATGTCTATAAAATTGAGGTCCTAAAAGAGGGACTTAAAGTAATTTTCTCAAACAAGTCTGAGGATACTTTTCCAAATATATGGCTGAGAGATCACGCTAAAGACGAAAGCAATTGGGATGAACGAAGTAATCAGAGAAAAACGTTTACTGCAAAATTAAGTCCAAATATAAAAATTAAAAATGCAAATATTTCTAATAAGGGTGAATATATTGATATAATTTGGTCTGATGCCTCAAATAATATTAAATATTCGTCAGAATTTTTATATAAAAACTCGGTAAATTATTCATATGATAAAAATCAAATCAAAATTTGGGAAAAAAAAGAAATTAAAGATAACATATTTTTAAATTATAAAAACTTAACAAATGAAAAAGGGTTTAAAGATTTACTTACAAAATTACATTCCTTTGGATTTGCAGTGATTACTGATTGTAAAAAAGATATGTCCTCGGTTGAGTTTTTAGCAAAAAAAATTGGCTATGTAAGAAATTCAATTTTTGGAGGCTTATGGAGTTTTGAGTCAAATGCAGATATGGCAGACAGTGCATATACTAATGAGGAATTAAGACCACATACAGACTCAACTTACAGCAACGATGCTCCGGGCCTACAACTACTTTTATGTTGTGAATATGATGCAAAAGGAGGAGATTCGATAATGGTTGATGGACTTAAGATTGCAGAAATTATTAAAGAAAAAAATAATGATCTTTATGATGCATTAACAAGTATAGAGGTGCCGGGGAATTATACAGGTGATGGAGTTATTTTAGAGGCTAAAAGACCTATAATTAAATTAGATAATAAAAATAAAATAACCCAAATTAGCTTTAATAATTATGATAGAGCTCCCTTTAGATTAAATCCAGAACTTACTAAAATTTTTTATGAAGCTATAAGTTTGTTCGACAATTTAGCTAATTCAGAACCATACCAGTGGAGACATATTTTAAAACCTGGTGAACTGTTAATATTCAATAATTGGAGAGTTTTGCACGGCAGAGGATCATTTAATGGTAAGAGAAAAATGAAAGGCTGCTACATCAATAAGGAAGACTTTGATAGTGCGTGCAAAATTAATGGATTAATCTAATCTTAATATTTTAAACAAATGAATAAATCTTTTTCAATGTTTTGCGCCTTAATAACGACTTTTATTTGGGGAACAGCTTTTATAGCTCAAGATACTGGAATGGATAATATAGGTCCATTAACTTTTAATTCCTCGAGATTTTTTGTGGGGTTTTTAACAATACTGCCTTTTGCAATTTTAATAGAAAAAAATAAAATCAAAAAAGAAATAGAAAAAAATTCAAAATTATTTATTAAATACTTAATTTTTATGGGAGTTTCTCTTTTTTTAGGAACTTTTTTACAGCAAGCTGCACTCCAGTATACCAATATTGCAAACGCTGCCTTTTTTACAGTTTTTTACGTTCCTTTTGTGCCAATTATCTTGTTCGTTATTTATAAAGAAAAAGTTCATTGGAGCATATGGCCTTCAATTGCCCTTTGTATAGTTGGTGTTTATTTGCTTACAGATTTTTCTGATGCAGAAATAATGTTAGGTGACGCTCTCGTAATATTTTGTTCAATTTTTTGGGCCTTACATATAATCTTTGCAGGCAAATTTATGCAAAATTTTAACATTCCAGTATTTTACGCAGCTTTACAGGCTGCATTTGTTTTTTCATTATCTATTTTTTTCGCATTTTTGTTTGAAGAAGTAATTTTATCAAATATATTGCTCGAGCTAAGCTCCATATTATACGCTGGAGCATTATCAGGCGGTATTGCGTTTACTTTACAGATGTATGCACAAAAAAATATTGAAGAAGCGCCTGCTGCTATAATTTACTCTCTAGAGGGTGTTTTTGCAGCTATAGCTGGCTGGATAATCTTGGATCAATTTTTGAAGTTTAATAATATAATTGGATGTTTATTGATCTTATTTGCAGTGATATTATCTCAAATTTTACCAACATCAAAAGTAAATAATACCAAATAATAAAAAGGACAATAAAATTCTGTAAATAATAAAAAGTTTGAGATCAAATCTTTTAACGAATATTAAAAAATATTTAATAGTAAAATACGAAAAAAAATAGGAAAGAAGTACGGTAAATAAAATCATAGAATTAAAGTCCACAGTTTCTTGATGCAAATCTTTTAATCCAAGAAAACTTGCTCCAGCTATTGCTGGAATAGAAAGATAAAACGAAATTTTTGTAGAGTCATATCTATTAAACTTCAGAAATCTACCTGCTGTTATTACAATTCCAGATCGGCTTACACCTGGGACTAGAGCTAATATTTGAAAGCAACCAATAATAATGATGGTTCTTAAATTTAATTTTGTATTTAATTTTTTGTTTACTTTAACTTTGTCTGCAAAATATAATAAAATTGCAAAAACTAATGTTGTCCAAGCAATTATTTCAATATTTCTTAGATATGTTATTAAATTTGTTTGGTAAATTATGGCTCCTACTATAATGACTGGTAATGAACCAAATATTATAAGAAAAAGTAAATTTTTATTTTTAAAAATATTGCTTAAGTCTGAGTGAAAGTAAGTAATTATTGCTAATAGTGAACCTAAATGTAAACCAATATCTGTAAGTAATGATTGAACCTTAAAATTGTAAAAATCAGAAATAAGAAACAAATGAGCTGAGGAACTTACAGGAATAAATTCTGATATACCCTGAATTGTTGAAAGCAGAAAAATCTCAAAAAAATCAAAAGTCATTTAATTTCTTGTATTCTATATAGTTTTAAAATGAAGCAATAACGTGAGCAGATATGTGGTATGCAGAAAATGAATTTTATCAGGAAATATAACGATTTTTTGATAAAATAGGTAAAATATACTGTCCTATTTAACGTTTATAAATTGTTTACGTTAGTATATAAGCCTTCAAATTATGTCAGATAAAATGCTTAAATTTGTAAAAATAGGTCAACAAAATCCACCTAAAAGAGAGGTTGATTTAAGGAAAGAGGATTTTAATGAGATATACGATGAGTTTATAAGCAACAAGGCAAAAGAGCAATCAAGCAGGTGTTCTCAATGCGGAGTTCCATTTTGCCAGGTTCATTGTCCTTTAAGCAACAATATTCCAGATTGGCTAAAACTCACTGCTGAGGGAAGATTGGAAGAGGCATATCAACTATCACAAAGCACAAATAATATGCCAGAAGTTTGTGGAAGAATATGTCCACAGGATAGGTTATGTGAGGGAAATTGCGTTATTGAACAATCTGGACATGGCACAGTAACAATTGGTTCAGTAGAAAAGTTTATAACAGAAAACGCATGGGCAAATGGATGGGTAAAGCCCATAAATGTAAAATCTGAGTTAGATCAAAGCGTTGGTATTATTGGGGCAGGCCCTGCAGGTTTAGCATGTGGAGAACAACTTAGAAAATCCGGGTATCAAGTTACAATATATGATCGTTACGACAGAGCTGGGGGGCTATTAATCTATGGAATACCTAATTTTAAGTTAGAAAAATTTGTAGTCGAAAGACGTACGGAGCTTCTTAAAAAAAGTGGAATAAATTTTGTCCAAAATTTTGAAGTAGGGAAAGATGCAACTCTAGATCAGTTAAGAGAAAAACATGATGCGATATTAATCGCAACTGGAGTTTACAAACCTCGTGAAATTAACATTCCTGGTAGCGATTTAAATAATATTTTTCCTGCTATGGAATTTTTAACTGCATCAAACAAAAAAGGCCTAGGTGATAAAGTTGAAAAATTTGATGATGGCACTTTAAATGCTGAAGGGAAAAATATAGTAGTTATAGGGGGTGGGGATACAGCAATGGACTGTGTTCGAACTGCTGTAAGACAGAATGCAAAATCAGTAAAGTGTTTATATAGAAGAGACAAAGAAAATATGCCAGGGTCTTCTAGAGAAGTTGCAAATGCTGAGGAAGAAGGCGTGGAATTCGTGTGGTTGTCGAGCCCTAAAGAATTTCATGGAAGCAACAAGGTGGAAAAAATAAGTGTCAATAAAATTAAACTAGGCGAACCAGATGATTCTGGAAGAAGAAAACCCGAAATACAGAATGATGGAGGTTTTAATTTAGATGTTGATATAGTTATTAAATCACTAGGATTTGATCCAGAAGATCTTCCAAAACTTTTTGATAACAATGATCTTCGAGTTTCAAAATGGGGAACAATTAAAACAAATTTCGAAACTTTAGAAACTAATGTTCCAGGTGTTTTTGCAGCTGGAGATATTGTGAGGGGAGCATCCTTAGTAGTATGGGCAATTAAAGACGGGAGAGACGCTGCTGATTCAATTATTAAACATCTAAAGCAAAAGCAAATTTCAAAAATTAAAGTCGCGTAATGCAAAGATACCTTAAAAATAAAAAATTACTTGAAAGAAATAATGTTTATTCAAAGGACATGGAGCATGATGCGTGCGGAGTAGGTCTAGTCGCATCGACCGAAGGAAAAAAATCAAGAGAGGTAGTAGAATATGGAATTCAGGCTTTAAAGGCTGTATGGCATAGAGGTGCTGTGGATGCCGATGGTAAAACAGGAGACGGAGCCGGTATTCACGTTGAAATCCCAAAAGAATTCTTCAAAGAAAAAATTGAGGTAACGGGACACGTATATGATAACTCTGAAATTTGTATTGGTATGATATTTTTACCAAGAAATAATTATGAGGCACAAGAAAGTTGTCGAACGCTGGTTGAAAAAGAACTGACTCAGAATGATTTTAATATTTATGGTTGGAGACAAGTTCCAGTTAATACAAAAGTTTTAGGAGAAAAAGCAGAACAAACTAGACCTGAAATCACTCAAGTTCTATTTCGACATAACAACCAAAAATTATCTGGCAAACCATTAGAAATAAAGCTTTATGAGACAAGAAGAAAAATAGAGAATAATGTAAGACAAAATCATTTAGATAATTTTTATATTTGTTCCTTCAGTTCTAAATCCATCATTTATAAAGGTATGTTTTTAGCAGAGGCATTAGCTGATTTTTATACCGATTTAGCAGATGAAAGATTTATTTCTAGGTATGCAATTTTTCATCAAAGATTTTCAACTAATACTGCTCCAAGCTGGGATCTTGCTCAACCTTTTAGATCTTTAGCTCACAACGGTGAAATAAATACTCTTAAGGGAAATGTTAATTGGATGAAAGTGCATGAACAAGAAATGTCCAGCGAGGTATTTGAGAATGTTGAAAATTTAAAACCTGTAATTTTACCAGGAAATTCTGATTCAGCATCTTTGGATAATGTATTTGAATTATTAAATATTTCTGGACAACCTGCTCCTTTAGCTAAACTTATGTTGATCCCTGACGCATGGTCAAAAAAAAGCGAAGTGCTTCCAAAAGATCATCAAAGATTATTTAACTTTCTTAACAGTACAATGGAGCCTTGGGATGGACCTGCAGCAATAGCAGCTACAGATAATGAATGGGTTATTGCTGCTACAGACAGGAATGGTCTTAGACCACTAAGATATACAGTAACCAAAGACAACTTTTTATTCGCAGGTTCAGAAACTGGAATGATAAATATTGATGAAAAGAAAATAGTAACCAAAGGAAGATTAGGACCAGGTGAAATAATAGGTGTAAGAATTGAAAAAGGTAAATTATTTACAAACGAAAAAATTAAAAATTATTTAGCTAAAGATTATAAACATTTTAATAATCAAATTGTTGATTTAGATAAAAAATTAGCTATGGCCGAGGAAAAACCTTTTTTTAAAGGAGATGAACTTAAAAAAAGACAGTATGCATTTGGAATAAGCCTAGAGGATTTAGAGTTAATTTTACACCCAATGGCAGAGGACTCGAAAGAAGCAACAGGTTCTATGGGTGATGACACACCGTTAGCTGTGCTATCAGATAAATATAGACCTTTATATCATTTCTTTAGACAAAATTTTAGCCAAGTCACAAATCCACCAATTGATTCATTACGAGAAAATAAAGTTATGAGTCTAAAAACTAGATTTGGAAACTTGGGCAATATTTTAAATTTTGATAATTTAACAAAGGATAATATTTATGTATTAAATAGCCCTATATTATCGAATTCTCAGTTTTTAAAATTTAATAATTTTTTTAAAAAAAAAATAAAATTAATAGATTGCACATTTAAAAAAGATGAAAGTTTAGATGTTGTTTTAGAAAGAATAAGAAAAGATTCCGAGATTGCTGTTAGACAGGGATCAACACAAATAATTTTATCAGATAAAAATATTTCGGATGATAGATTACCAGTGCCAATGCTGTTAGCAGTAGGTGCAGTAAATACTTATTTAATAAAACATAAATTGAGAGGATATGTTTCAATAAATGTTCAATCAGGTGAAGCAATGGATACACATTCGTTCGCAACACTTATTGGGGTAGGTGCTACAACTGTAAATCCTTATCTTGCATTAGACGGATTATACCAAAGATTTGAGAAAAAACTTTTTGGTAAATTTCAATACGAGGAATGTGTCAGCAGATATATAAAATCTGTGAATAGTGGTCTCTTAAAGATAATGTCTAAAATGGGTATCTCTGTAATTAGCTCTTATAGAGGTGGATGTAACTTTGAAACTGTTGGCTTGAGCAGAACAGTTGTTTCGGAATATTTTCCTGGTGTTATCTCCAAAATTTCAGGAATTGGACTAAGCGGTATTGAAAAAAAATTAAGATCTATTCATGAAAAAGCTTTTACCAATGAGGATAAAGTTTTGCCAATTGGAGGCATTTATCGTTATAGAAAGAACGGTGAGGTTCATCAGTATCAAGGTAATTTAATACATTTATTACAAAGCGCTGTTTCTAAAGGCTCTTATGAAGCTTACAAAAAGTATGTTAAAGGAATATATAATTTGCCACCAATAAATCTAAGAGATCTTATTGATTTTAGACAAAGATACTTAAACAAACCAATAAATATTTCAGAAGTTGAACCAGTAGAAAACATACTTAAAAGATTTGGAAGCGGAAGCATGTCTCATGGAGCTTTGTCTAAAGAAGCGCATGAAACGTTAGCAATAGGAATGAATCGTATTAAAGGTGCTTCATGTAGCGGTGAAGGCGGTGAAGATGAAATAAGGTTTAAAAAAATGGATAATGGAGATAGCGCAAACTCAAGAGTGAAACAAATAGCCTCTGCAAGATTTGGTGTAACAATAAATTACTTGAACAATTGTAACGAAATCGAGATCAAAATTGCACAGGGCGCTAAACCTGGAGAAGGTGGTCAATTGCCAGGTTTCAAAGTATCTGAGGAAATCGCTAAATTAAGACATTCGACTCCAGGTGTGACCTTGATTTCTCCTCCACCACACCATGATATTTATTCAATAGAAGATCTTGCACAATTAATTTATGATTTAAAACAAATTAATCCTAAAGCAAGAGTTGGAGTAAAACTCGTAGCTTCATCAGGAATAGGAACAATCGCAGCTGGTGTAGCTAAAGCAAAAGCAGATATAATTTTAATTTCTGGTCACAATGGAGGTACTGGAGCATCTCCACAAACAAGTGTTAAATATGTTGGAATACCATGGGAAATGGGATTAACGGAGGCTAATCAAGTCTTAACACTAAATAATTTAAGAGACTCTGTAACACTTAGAACTGATGGTGGAATTAAAACTGGAAGAGATGTTGTAATTGCAGCCATGATGGGAGCCGAGGAATATGGCGTAGCAACTACTGCTTTGGTAGCAATGGGTTGTATTATGGTACGTCAATGTCATTCTAACACTTGTCCGGTCGGTGTTTGTACTCAGGATGATAGATTAAGAGAAAAATTTAGTGGTACACCCGACAAAGTGGTAAATTTGTTTACTTTTATAGCTAATGAAGTTAGAGAGATATTAGCCGAATTAGGATTTAAATCGATTAATGAAATAATTGGAAGGACTGACTTATTGAGACAAGTAAGTAAAGGATCGCCAAATTTGGACGATTTAGATTTAAATCCTTTATTTGTTCAAGCAGATAGCGGAGAAAATAAACGTTATTGTGAAAACCAATCAATAAATTTTGTTCCTGATACTCTTGATCAAGAAATATGGTCATCAATTGAAAAGAAAATCGACAAAAATGAGAAAATAGATGAAGTATTTGAAATTAAAAATACACATAGAGCTGTAGGCACAAGAATTTCGCATAATTTATATAAAAAATTTGGTTATGAAAAATTAGAAGATAATTTTTTAAATCTAAATTTTGTTGGATCAGCTGGGCAATCTTTTGGTGCATTTGGAGGAAAAGGTCTAACTTTAAATTTGAAAGGTGATGCAAATGATTATGTTGGCAAGGGTTTATCAGGAGCAATAGTTTCAATTAAACTTTCTGAAGAAAGTAATCTAAATTCTTCTGAAAATACTATTATAGGAAATACAGTTTTATATGGAGCTACCTCTGGTCAATTATATGCTTCCGGTAAAGCAGGAGAAAGGTTTGCGGTTAGAAACTCTGGAGCCATTTCTGTAATTGAAGGATGTGACTCAAATGGTTGTGAGTATATGACCGGTGGAACTGTTGTAATTTTAGGTGACGTCGGTGATAACTTTGCTGCAGGGATGACAGGAGGAATGGGTTTTGTTTATGATAAAAATAAATTATTTAGCAAAAAAGTTAATTCAGAAACAGTAGTATGGCAAATTCCAGAAACGGATTACTGGAAAGATTATCTAAAATCCTTAATAAAAGAACATGTCAAATATACTGGATCTGAAATTTCTAAAAATATTTTGAATAATTTCGAAAATGAATTAAATAATTTTCTACAAGTTTGTCCTAAAGAAATGTTGGATAAACTAGAAAATCCTATCTCTACAAAATCAATGGTAAAAGAAGTAAGTTAAATTGAAAGAACTCAATATTTTTTTTTTTGGATTTGGACAAGTTGCTAAAGAATTTATTAAAAAACTTCTTTCAGAGGAGTACAAATTAAATATCTCAATAACTACAAGACAAGCAAGTGGTCAAATCGAATTCTTAGGTCAAAAAGTTTCAAATTTTGAATTTAACAACGAAAAAATAGATAAAAATATTCAAAAAAAATTAAATAATTCTGATCACATACTTATATCTATACCCCCAAAAGATAAAATAGATTTAGTTTTGAAATATTTTTCAAAAGAATTTCTCAATCAAAATATCAAGTGGATAACATATTTATCTGCAACAAGTGTTTATGGAGATCACAAGGGAGAGTGGGTAGATGAAAAAAGTGAAACTTTACCAAAATCCAAAAGTGGCATTGAAAGATTAGCAGTAGAGAATGGTTGGCTTAAAATGCATGAAGAACATAAAATACCGCTTCAAATTTTTAGATTGTCAGGAATCTACTCAAATAAAAATAATGTGTTAGAGAGAATTAAATCTGGAAACGGAAGTATTATAAGAAAAAAAAATCAATTTTTTTCAAGAGTACATGTGGAAGACATTGCAAACTTATTATTTATATCACTTAATAAATTTAAAAAAGGTGAAGTTTATAATGTCTCAGATGATAAGCCTGCATCTTCTGAGGATGTGATGCAATATGGTGCGAAAATTCTAAATTTACCTGAACCTAAAGAAATAAAGCTAGATCAAATTGAAAGCGAAATGTTAAAAGCTTTCTACAATGACTCCAAAAAGGTAAGCAACAAAAAAGCAAAAGAATTTTTTAAGTATAACTTTAAATTTCCTACATATATTGAGGGTTTAAACTATATTAATAAAAAATTACTTAATTAGAATCTTTGTAATTATTAATAATTTTTTTTAACTCTTTTAAAATTTTTAACTTAAACTGCTTTTTAAATAGGCTATGATCACCGTTTTTTATTACAATTATTTTTTTTTGTGCAAACTTAAAAATTTTAAGGAGTTTCCGAGAGTAAACTACCGGAACCGTATCATCTTTTTTACCATGAAATAAAGTAACTGGTATTTTTAAATTTATTCTTTTATGTAATACCTTGTTTTTTCTTCCATCCTTAATAAGTTGAAAAGTAATAGGATACTCATACTCACCGTGTTTTAAAAGATAAACTCCATTTTTGATAGTTTCTCTTTTCATTTTCTTAGAAAATTTTTTCCACATGACTCTTTCTAAAAACTCAGGAGCAGAACCAATGCCAATGAATCCTTTTATTTGTTTTGAGAAAAATTTAAATTGGTTTGTAGATATCCAAGAACCCATACTTGAACCGATTAATATAAAATCATTTTTTTTGACTAATTTTTTGATAGCCAACTTAGTATCACTAGTCCATTTGCTAATATTCCCTTTAGTAAATTCACCAGATGATTTTCCATGCCCAGAATATTCAACTGCTAAAAATCCAATTTTATTCTTTTTGCAGAAACTTAAAAAAGTTTTAGGTTTCTCTCCCTCAACATCAGACATAAATCCATGCAGAAAAACAACATAAAGGTTTTTTTTAAAGTTATTACTTAAATATCTTATTTTCTGATTATTCTTTATTTTAAGGTATTTAAATTTTGTCATAAAAGTTTATTAGAGTAATTTCTTAATATATAACATTAGAGAATGTCATCTAAAATAAAAGTTTTACAAGTTATACCAAAACTGGGCTATGGTGGCGCTGAAACTGGTTGTTACGACTTAGCACACTACCTCCATGAACAAGATTGTAAGTCTTATATAGCTACAAGTGGAGGAGAACTTTTAAAGTATGTGGATAAAAAAAAAGTGAAGATTATAAAGCTACCTGTACACTCAAAAAATCCACTTCTAATATTATTAAACAGTATTTGTCTAACTTTCATAATTTTATTTCTTAATATCAGCATTGTTCATGCGAGAAGTAGGTCACCTGCCTGGTCTTGTCTAATTGCAACAAAGCTCACTTTCAGAAAACTCGTTACAACTTTTCATGGAACTTATAACTTTAGCTCAAATATTAAAAAATTTTATAATTCTGTAATGGTAAAGTCAGATTTATTAATCGCTGGATCAAATTTTATTTTTTCACATATAAACGATAATTATCAAAAATACCTAAGTCCAAAAAAAAAATTTCTAGTCATCTTCAGAGGTATAAATACAGAATATTTTGATCCAGATAACTTAAAGAAAAACAGTGTTAGTAAATTAAAAACTCTTTGGCAAATAGAAGAAAATAGTAAAGTAATTCTTTTACCAGGCAGGCTAACATCATGGAAAGGACAAGAATTATTTATTGAGGCAATTAACAAATTCAAAAAATTTAATTCAGATCTAGACTTCATAGCTGTAATTTTAGGCAGTGATCAAGGAAGAACTGTTTATAAAAAAAAACTTGAAAGATTAGTTGAACAATACGATTTAACAAATAATTTTAGGTTCATTGAGAAATGTGAATATATGCCGGCCGCTTATATGTTATCAGATATTATAGTTTCGTCCTCAATTGAGCCAGAAGCTTTTGGTAGAGTTTCGGTAGAGGCGCAATCAATGAGAAAACCTATCATTGCTAGCAACATTGGCGGTTCAAATGAAACTATAATTGATAATAAAAGTGGTATTTTATTTGAAAGTGGTAATGCAGTTTCTTTATCAAAAAAAATTGAAGAGGTTATAAATCTTGACACTTTAACCCTGGAATTAATGGGTAAAGAAGGTAGAAAGAATGTTATAAATAGATTTAATATTGAAAAAATGTGTCTAAACACTTATTCAGAATACAAAAAATTATTTAACCAATGACAAATATTACACTCCCTGATGGAAAGACAATTAAGTTTGAAAAACCTGTAACTGGCTCAGAAGTTGCTGAAAAAATTAGCAAATCCTTAGCAAAGCAAGCTTTAATTATGAGTGTAAATGGAGAACTTAAAGATTTATATCATATAATTAAAGAAGATAGTTCTGTAAAAATTTTTACTGCTAAAGATCCAGAAGGATTAGAAGTTATTAGACATGATGCTGCTCACATAATGGCTATGGCAGTTCAGGAATTATATCCGGGAACACAGGTCACCATAGGTCCAGTTATCGAAAATGGTTTTTATTATGATTTTGCAAGAAAGGAGCCTTTTACAAGTGAAGATCTGAATAAAATTGAAAAAAGAATGTCAGAGATTGTCGATAAAGACGTCAAAACAAAAAGAGAAGTTTGGGAGAGAGAAAAGGCTATAAACCATTTTAAAAAGATTGGTGAAAAATATAAAGCCGAAATAATTGAGAGCATTCCAATAAATGAAGAACTCTCAATTTATCATCATGGTGAAACCTGGCATGATTTGTGTAGAGGTCCTCATTTGGTATCCTCAGGGAAAATTGGCAAAGCTTTTAAATTAACAAAAGTCTCAGGAGCATATTGGCGTGGTGACTCAAAAAATGAAATGCTTCAAAGAATTTATGGCACTGGCTGGGCTAATCAAAAAGATTTAGATGATTATTTAAAAAGAATAGAAGAGGCTGAAAAAAGAGATCACAGAAAGCTTGGAAAAGAAATGGATCTTTTTCATTTTAGAGAAGAAAGTCCAGGCTCAGTTTTCTGGCATGAAAAAGGATGGAGTCTTTTTCAAAAACTTGTTGATTATATGAGAGATAGGCAAAAAAAAGCGGGTTATAAAGAGATAAATACACCAGAAATTTTAGACAGGTCTCTTTGGGAAAAATCTGGTCATTGGGATAAATTTGGAGAACACATGTATACATCTACCACTCCTGATGAAAAAGTATTTGCAATTAAACCAATGAATTGTCCAGGATGTGTACAAGTTTTTAATCAGGGACTTAAAAGTTATAGAGATTTACCCTTAAAAATGTCTGAATTTGGAAAAGTTCACAGATATGAACCTTCAGGAGCTTTACATGGACTTATGAGAGTAAGAGCATTTACCCAAGATGACGCTCATATTTTTTGTACAGAGGAACAAATTACAGAAGAGTCTTTAAGCGTAACTAATTTAATATTAGATATTTATAAAGATTTAGGCTTTAAAAATGTAATATTAAAATATTCTGACCGACCTGAGATAAGAGTTGGAGATGATAAAGTTTGGGATAAATCTGAAGCTGCATTATTAGAAGCAGTGAAAGCAACAAAATTAGAATATACCATTAATAAAGGTGAAGGTGCATTTTATGGACCGAAAATTGAGTTTGTTTTACGAGATGCAATAGGACGAGACTGGCAATGTGGAACCTTGCAAGTAGATTTAAATCTTCCTGAAAGATTAGGTGCAACATTTGTTGATAAAGATGGATCAAAAAAAGTACCTGTAATGCTTCATAGAGCTCTATTTGGATCATTAGAAAGATTTATTGGAATTCTCATTGAAAACTACGCAGGCAAGCTTCCATTTTGGATTAGTCCACTTCAAATAGTTGTCATCCCTGTCTCAGATGAATTTGATAAATATGCTATACAAGTAGCTGATAAACTTAGAAATGTTGGATTAAATTGTGAAGTTGATTTAAAAAATCACAATTTGAATTACAAAATAAGAGAACATTCACTATCTAAAGTACCAGTTTTACTAATTTGTGGTAAAAAAGAAGTTGACAGTGATAGTGTAACTATTAGAGAATTAGATAATAAAAAACAAGAAAATATGAAGCTTAAAGATTTTATCAAAAAGTACTCTGCTCTAAATCAAGCATCTCTCAATTAAGTGGCAGATCATAAAAAAAATTATTTTCAAAGAAGAACTAAGGATAAAGGTCCAAGGGCCAACAATAGAATCTATTCTCCAGAGGTCCAAGTAATTTCAAGTGCTGGTGAAAATTTAGGAATTTTAAATACAAATGAAGCAATTTCAATTGCTCGAGAAGAGGGTTTAGATCTTATAGAAATTTCTCCAAATGCCAAACCTCCAGTATGTAAAATTATGGATATGGGTAAATTTAAATACGACGCTCAAAAAAAAGCAAATAAAGCTAAAAAGAAACAAAAAAAAGTTGATCTAAAAGAAATTAAATTAAGACCAGTTACTGAAGTGCACGATTATTCTTTTAAAATTAAAAATGCTCAAAAATTTCTTACTAAAGGAGACAAGGTAAAATTTACTATTAGATTTAAAGGTAGAGAACTTCAACACACACATCTTGGAAATGAGTTGATGGAAAAAATCAAAACTGATATGTCCTCAGTTGGTAAAATTGAGCTTCAACCGAAATTTGATGGAAAACAGATGATAATGGTAATACAGCCATTATAAGCAATAATTAAGGTTGTAAATTAATTCTAATATTTGTATAAGTCCTGCCACGTATGCCAAAATTAAAAACTAAAAGCTCAGCAAAAAAAAGATTTAAAATCACTGCAAGAGGAAAAGTTGTTATGCCTCAAGCAGGAAAGAGACATGGCATGATTAAAAGAACTAATTCACAGATAAGAAAGCAAAGAGGAACCACAATTATGGCAAAGCAGGATGGAAAAA
>CACHRP010000004.1 GCA_902582315.1 uncultured Pelagibacteraceae bacterium | reverse complement strand
CTTTTGGGATGAAACTAAGTACGAGGGTATCGAGGGAGTAATTTCTACTGAGTGCGGTTATTGCGGCGGAGACGAACCAAACGTCACTTATAAAGCAGTATGTGGTGGAGATACTGGTCATATTGAAGTTGTTAAAGTAGAGTATGATGAAAAAGTTAAATCATATGAAGATATGGTGAGACTTTTTTTTAAACTACATGACTCTACTCAAGTAAACCGTCAAGGTACGTATGTGGGAATTCAATATAGATCTGAAATTTTTTATAATAATGATGAAGAAAAAAAAATTGCAGAAAAAGTTTTAGAAGAAATGAATAATAAACTTGGTGGTAAAGTTTCTACCAAAGTTTCAAAAGAGAAAAATTATTGTAAGGCTGAAGGATATCATCAAAAATATGAACAAAAAAAATCTTTGAAATTCGATTAACTTTATTTAAATTTGACTAAAATAATATCATATAAGAATCCTGAGTTAGTAACAGTTAAAGATAATAAAGCTGTATGGAATCTCCCTAAAACTAGAAGATATGGTTATAGAAATCTTCACAAAATAAATAGATATGGATTATTTTTAAGATCAGATTTGGTTTTAAAATTAAAAAAAAAATACAAAAATACAATCTATAAAAAACCACTGGTAAAAAAAATGACTAAACAAAAGTCTTTTTGCTCTTTAATAGTTGGAAATAAACAAAATATTTATTTTGAAAAATACGCCAAAGATTTTCCGAAAAATCAACCTCAAACGATAATGTCTATAACAAAAATGTTTGTTAATCTTTTCGTGGGAGAACTATTGAATAATAAGTCAATAAATCTTGATAAAAAAGTATCTTACTACCTTCCAAAAATTGGGAGTGGCTATGCCAATGCTAAAGTGCAAGACGTATTAAATATGAATGTAATAAATGCCTACACAGAAGATTACACCAAGGCATACTCTTCATCTTTTTTACATGAGCCTGTTGGTGGATGGAGACTACCAAAAAGTGGTGATACGCATTTAAGTCAGGAAAGTTATTTAAATACTATCAAATCAAAAAAAAATAAAAATTTAGAAAACAAAAGTAATTTAGCTTTTTATAAATCTGCAAATACCGATGTTATAGGATTAATAGTTGAAAAGATCAGCGGTAAATCATTAAGACATTGGATGTTAAGAGCGGTTGAGGCAGCTGGGTTTGAAGATGGGCTTTATATTGCATCTGATAGATATGGCATGCCTTGGATGTCAGGGGGTGGATGTTTGATTACAAGAGACTTTTTAAGAATGGGTCTTTTATTTGCAAGAAAAGGTAAAGGAGTGGGAAATAGGAAGATTGGCTCAAGCTCTTTTTTAAACCGAACTTTAAACAATGTTGGTCCAAAATATATGAACTTATCAAATAATAAATATTTATATTATTCTAACTCTACTATGGTATCTGGAAATATGATCGGCCATTCAGGTTATGGTGGTCAATTTTTAGCCGTTAATTTAAAAACTGGAAACGTTGCTGCTTTTTTTTCTGTTTTAGAAACTAAATCAGCTACAAAAGAAAGTTACAAAGTAGATATGATTAATATGTTGATTGATTTAGTGGATATCAAATATTAAGCGGTAATTTTTTTATCCTCTTTAGGAGCAAGAACAACAGCTAAAATTCCACCTAAAATAATCATTGAACTTCCAACTATTTCTCTCCATCCAAAAGGTTCATCAGTTAAAATACTGGAGCTTACAACTCCAACGACTATTTCTGTTAGAAAAAGAATTGAGCATAGTCCAGCACCTAGTTTGCTTGGTGCCCAAAGAATAACAATTCCTGTAGGAATGAAATAAAATAATGACAAAACAATTAAGAACATTGCCATTGGAATAAAAGACTCTATTGGTGGTGTCTCGCCCAAATAATCAACTAATAAAAAACCAGCCACAATATTAAATAATGTTCCGTAGAAGAAAAATGAAAATATAATCGGGAATACTCCATCAGTCTTTACAACTTCAAGTCTTATCATTCCTCCTGCAAAAATTGCTCCTCCAGCGAGAGCTATCCAATCCCCAGCATTTTGAGGTAAAGGTATAATTGCATCTTTACTAAAAACTATCCATAGGCCAGCGAGAGCTAGCGAAAGTGTAACTGCTCTTTGCCAGCCAGGTCTTCTTTTTAAAAATAAGATTTCAAAAATAGTAGTCCAAATAGGAGTCATGTAAAAAAGTATTAAAGCTCTTATTACATCTGTTAAAAGAAAACTTAGTGCATAACAAATAAAACCACCACCAACCAGTAATCCTGTTAATGGAAGCTCGAAGCCACTTCCTTTTTTTTTATAAACTCTCCAAAGAGCGATTGGTAACAACAATAACACTCCAATTACCATCTGGGCAATTGTACCCCAACCGCCAGTTAATCCTCCAGCTTCTAGTGTACGTTGAGGCAGCCAATAAATTCCCCAAGCTCCAGCGGAAAATGCTAAAGCAAGTGCAATTTTAAAATGATGAGGGTGTCTTTGCATTAATTATTATATTTCTGGTTTTATTTTTGAATAATTGAACATTTGTTCGTATTTTTTTGCAAATGCAAGTACTTTTAAATCATCGTTCTTTTTTCCTATTATTTGCATACCCATTGGTAGTTTATTTTTATTAAAACCAACTGGAACTGTTATAGTTGGTAATTCTAAAAGGCTTGATAATATAAAAACTTCAATCCATCGATGATAAGTATCTAAATTAAAATCATTTATTTTTTCTGGATAATTTAATTCTTTTTTAAATGGAAATACTTGTGCTGATGGCAAAGCTAAAAAATCGTAATCTTTAAATATCTGATTTACATCATTTATAGATTTTTTTCTTTTTTCTAATGCAATATCAATGTCATTATCTTTAATATCTTTTCCCCTATTGTACTCCCAAATTGCCTGAAAAGTCATTTCATTAATATCTTTAATAATCATACTTCCAATATCCATAAATATACTTCTTGATCTGAATGTTAACCATGAGTCCCATAGTTCATCAGTATTAATATCTGATTTCAAAAAATCTATTTTTATATTTTGCTTATTTAACTCACTTAATTTTTTTTCACAAATTTCTAATATTTCATTTTCAAATTTATAATTACTATTAATATCAGATAACCATCCTATTTTTATATTTTTAATTTCTGAATCTTTTATTTCAAAATTTTGAAAATTTGATTTTAATTCTAAGGAATATGGATCCAAATTATTTTTACCAGTTACGCTATCTAAAATAATTGACATATCGTCTGGTGTTCTAGATAAAAAACCAGGAGTAGTTAAAATAGGAATATTTTTTTGGTTGTCTGATCTAGCAGAAGCAATAACTCCCGGGGTTGGTCTAAAACCGTATATATTAGAATATGCAGCAGGATTCCTACATGAACCCATTTGATCTGTACCATCAGCAAATGGAATTAATTGAGCTGCGACTGCTGAACTTGCGCCTCCGCTTGAACCACCAGACGACTTGCTTAAGTCATAAACATTTGAAGTTGGACCAAAAAGTCTATTAATTGTATGTCCTCCAACTCCGAGTTCAGCTGTATTAGTTTTTCCAATTATTATTGCGCCGTTTTCAATTAGTTTATCCACAAAAAAAGAATTTTTTTTCGGAAAATAATCTTTGTAACCTTTAAAACCGTATGTTGTTCGAATTCCAACGACATCACTTAAATCTTTAACAGCTAATGGTAATCCGAACAAAGATTTATTTTTATTCTGTTGATTATCTTTTTTTTTAGCCTCTTCTAAAATTTTCTCAGTCTCTCTTAAAAGAACAATTGCATTTAATTTTGGATTATACTTTTCAATTCTTGCTAAATAGAATTCTACTACTTCTTTTACTGATATCTGTTTTGTCTGAATTAATTTAATAATTTCAGATACTTTTTTGTTTTCTAGCATCTGCCCTAGCGAGCTTTTTTAATGCTTTTTAAAGTTAATTGTTCAACCTCTTCTAAAGTTGCTTTTTTAGGATTTTGACCATAAGCCTGATCGAGCATAGATTTTTTCGCAATTCTTTTGAATGAATCCTCAGGTACACCAATTTCATTTAATCCTCTTGGAATATCAAGTTCATCTAACATTTTATTTAAATTTTCTTTAAAACCTTTAACTGAGTGGTCATCAAATTGCATTGCCTCTGACATTCGCTGAACTTTTTCCTCTAAACCAGGTAAATTATATTCCATTACTGTTGGAAGAATTATTGCATTTGTAAGTCCATGATGGGTATTATATTCTGCACCAACCATATGAGAGATGGCATGAACTAAACCTAAGCCTTTTAAAAAAGCTACTCCTCCTAAATAAGACCCTACAATCATTCCTCCCCTTGCAACTAAATTGTCTGGTTCATTTACTGCCAGTTTAAGGGACTTAGAAATTAAATTTAAACTTTCTAAAGCTGAACCATCACATAACGGATGAAACATAGGAACACTGTAACCCTCGATAGCATGTATCATTGCATCAATACCGGTCCAAGCTGTTAGGTTTGCTGGTAACTTTAAAGTTAATTCTGGATCAACTAATGCTAAGCAAGGTCTAGCTTCTGGATGCCATATACAAAATTTCATACCTTTTTTTGTGTCAGTAACCATTGCAGTTATTTCTGTTTCTGCACCTGTACCAGCAGTTGTTGGTATAGTTATTAGTTTTGGAAAAGGGTTTTTACCTTTTAGATCTCTTGGAACTTTATCTAAAAATTCAAAATCCCACAAAGGTATTCCGCTATTAACAGTTAAGCATATAGCTTTTCCTCCATCCATAGCACTGCCCCCTCCTATTGCGATTATAGAATCATGATTACCGTCTTTGAATGCTTTGCAGCCACCATCGATTTCATCATCTCTAGGGTTAGGAGATATATTAGAATAAATATTTGATTTAATTTTTGTATCAGAAAGCAGATTTTGTAATTCACTTATAAAGGGCAACTTAGTGCTTCCACTATCTATTACGATTAAAGGATTTTGAATATTGAAATCTTTGCAGAATTTTCCAATTTCTTTAAATCTTCCTGGTCCATAAGCTGTAAATGTTGGAAAGGTCCAGTCTTGTTTGCCTAATAAATCATCTTTATTGAGTTTAAAATTTTGCATATTTATTTAAAAATTTATACTAACTTACAAAAATAAATGAAAATCGCAAAAGAAAAAGTAGATCTTAGGAAAACTTTAATCGCAATACTTACAATGCTATTAGGTGTAGTTTGCGTAGATTTGTATTTAGTAGTAATTAGATTTATAGGAAATGACTATTCAGTGTTTAAATTAGCTGTTTTTAGAAATTTTTTTGCGGTAATACCATTACTTGTTCTGCTTTTCTTTTCGGGAGAATACAACTCACTTTTTAAGAATGTAAATAAGAAATTTTTATCTCTCTGTTGTTTTAGAGGATTAAGTTTTCTTGCAATGAATATATTTATTTTTATCTCGGTAATTAATGTTGAGTTTGCAACAGCAATGACTTTAACTTTTTCATCTCCATTTTTTATAGTAATACTTTCGATTATATTTTTACAAGATAAAGTAGGTATATATCGATGGTCTGCAATTATAATTGGCTTTTTAGGTGTGGTATTAATTTTAAGGCCAACGAGTGATATATTTAATTATTATTCTATATATTCAATTCTAACTGCTTTTGCTTGGGGAGTAACGGTTATAATACTTAAGTTCATTCCTTCGAACTTCTCAACGTCCAAAATACAATTTTATACTTTGATGTTTAATGTGATAGGTGCATTTTTTTTATTTGTTATTTTATCAAACGATTTTACGGTTAATAATCTAAGAGATTTACTATTAATGGTTTTGACAGGTATACTTGGTGGTACAGCAGCAATATTATTTGTATACGCGTATAGACTAATTTCATTAAGTAAGCTCGCCTCCTTTGAATATTTTGGTATCCCATCTTCATTTTTATTAGGTTGGATTTTTTTTAATGAAGCTCCGTGGCAACAATTATTTCCAGGTGTTTTATTAATAGTTTCTGCTGGTTTCATAATTATATGGAGAGATTCTCAAAAAATAAAAACAGTTAAAGCTAATAAGAAATTTTACTAGTTTATGTTTTTGATTTCATTGACTTCATTACTATAGAACGGTCTATCTCTCCTAAAAGTTCTCCAGTCTCTGAGCATACTACTGGGTAAATTTTATCTGACTCAACTAATTTATCAATTAAAGTTTCAATTTTTGAATTATCTAAAATGCAGTCCGACTTATTTTTAAATAATTCTTTTGATTGATTGCAACAATCTTTTCTCATTACTTTACCTGCACTTAAAACTTTATATTTTGGAACATCCTCGCAAAAGTCTTTGACATATTGATCTTTAGGATTAGCAACAATTTCCTCAGGTGTTCCAACCTGAGAAACCTCACCATCTTTCATAATTGCGATGTGATCTCCCATTTTAATAGCCTCTAAAAAATCATGAGTAATAAAAACCATAGTTCGCTGGAGTTTTTCTTGAATTTTTAAAAGTTCGTCTTGCATCTCTCTTCTTATTAGCGGGTCTAAAGCTGAGAATGGTTCATCAAAAATTAAAATTTCAGGATCAACTGCAAGTGCTCTTGCTAATCCAACTCTTTGTTGCATACCTCCTGATAGCTCTCTAGGATAATTATTTTGCCACCCGTCTAATCCAACCATTTTTAAAACTTCCATAGATTTTTCTAATCTTGTTTCTTTTTTTGTACCTCTAACTTCTAATCCGTATCCAATATTTTCTACAACTGTTCTATGTGGAAATAGTCCAAAATGCTGGAAGACCATGCTCATTTTATTTCTTCTTAATTCTAATAAATCTTTTGAACTCATTTTGGTAACATCAACATCATCCATTTTTACGGTACCTGATGTAGGTTCAATTAATCTTGAAATGCATCTTACCAATGTTGATTTTCCACTACCGGAGAGACCCATCACCACAAAAGTTTCTCCTTTTTGAATTGAGAAACTTACATCTTTTACAGCTACAACATGCCCTGTTTTTTCTTGTACTTCTTTAATAGACAAACTTTTATCTAAATTCTTTATTATTCTTTTTTCATCTGGTCCAAACAACTTCCAAATGTTTGAGCAGGTGATTTTTTGGTCTTTATTCATGCTTAAAATTATAATTTATTGTCAAAATAGACAATATTTTGCTTTAAAAGTAAATTTAATTATTCTAATTTTATAAATATGTCTACCAGCACTGAAATTTTAAAAAAATCAAGCCAATCAAAAAATATCATAACTTATTTAATAGTTGGCTTAGTATTTTTAGTTGCTCTATGGCTTTCCACTCAAAACGAAGGCCCATCAAAGTTTCCAAAGTATGTAACAGATCAATTTACTTTTACAGCATGGGTAAATGAGGGAGAAGATTTTTTAAAAAAAAACTACAGATGGATGACTAAAATTGTAGCTGGATATATTAAGGCTTGCTATTATTTTGTAGAAGATTTCTTACTTGATTCTCCATGGTTATTAATCGCTGCTATAATATTTTTACCGTGTTTGATTGCAGGTGGTTTAAGACTTGGTCTCTACTCATTATTTGTAGTTTATTTTTGGGGTGCAACAGGTATGTGGGAACCTTCCCTTCAAACTGTTGCTTTAATGGGTTTATCAGTTTTACTTTGTGTATTTTTTGGATTTATACTTGGAGTGTTATGTTCTCAAAGTGACCGGTTTGAAAATTTTATGAAACCAGTTTTAGATACCATGCAGGTGATGCCAGCTTTTGTATATTTATTTCCTGCTTTATTTTTTTTTGGTATCGGTGGTGCTCCGGCAATTCTTGCAACTATGATTTATGGAATGCCTCCAATTATAAGATTAACAAATTCAGGAATACGACAAGTTCCAGCACAAACCATAGAAAGTGCAACTGCATTTGGTTCAAATAAATTACAGCTTTTATTTAAAATTAAAATTCCTTTATCATTGCCTAGCATCATGATGGGTATCAATCAGGTAATTATGATGGCTCTGGCCCTCGTTGTTCTTGCATGTTTCATTGGAGCTGAAGGTATTGGTGGACAGGTTTGGCAGGCTATTAGAAGGCTCGATGTTGGGTGGGCTATGGAAGGTGGGCTTTGTATTTTGTTTATGGCAATTATGTTTGATAGGTTCAGTATGTCATTCAGTAAAACTGAAGAAAGAATTCCAGATGATGTACAGAAATTTTATTTTTTACCACAAAGTTGGGCCAAATATTCTTTAGCAAGAATTATAGAGCAACCTATAAAAATTTCTCACGATGTAATTAAATATGTCTGTTTATTTGTTACTAGTTTAATTGCCTATTTTTTTCAGTTTTTAATTTCAATATTTAATAAAAGAACTGCAAATGATATTAAAGAATTTATAAGTAAACGATATTATATAATTCCGTCATTTATAGTTTTTTTTCTAATTAGTTTAATCGATACATATTTATTTAGCTTTGGTTCTTTTCCTGAGGAATGGAAACTATCTATAAGACAACCAATTACAAATGCAGTGGAAAGTTTAACAGTAAATCCAGGTTTTATTGCTTTTACAAAAAGTTTGAGAGCTTTTGTTTATCTTAATTTATTACGTCCATTAGATGTTTTCTTAACTCACATACCTTGGTGGTACACTATGGCTGTATTTGTTGCGTTAGGTTACATTACCGTTGGAGTAAGATTTGCAATCATTACAGCACTATTATTACTTTTTATTGGTGCTTGTGGAATCTGGTCTCAATCAATGATTACTCTATCATCTGTTTTAGTTTCAGTTGCTTTGTGTTTTGTAGTTGGAGTACCTTTAGGAATAATAGCATCTTATAGTGAAAGATTTAGGAATATTCAAAACGTTGTATTAGATGCGATGCAAACTCTTCCTTATTTCTGTTATCTAATACCAGTTCTAATGTTTTTTGGTGGTGGAATTGTTTCTGCTGTTTTAGCTACTGTTATTTACTCAATACCACCTATAGTAAGATTGACTTGTTTGGGTTTAACACAGGTATCAGGAACTTACTCTGAAGTATCAAGATCATTTGGTGGAACTTTAATTCAGACTTTAAGAAAAATAAAATTTCCACTAGCGGTTCCAAGTTTAGTTATAGGCTTTAATCAAACAGTCATAATGGCCTTTGCAATGCAAATAGTTACACCATTGATTGGTGGTAAGGGTCTAGGTTTAGAGGTGTTTAATGGATTAGCTAGATCTGACACTGGCAGAGGTCTCGCCGCAGGGATTGGTATTGTTCTTTTAGCTATAATTATAGACAGAATTACTTTAGCTTGGACAAGAAAACAAAGAGAAGCATTGGGTCTTTAAATTCACTCTATATTATCAAGTAATTAGTGCATTTTTTCGAGGGGTTTACATTTATGTAACTTTTGAACTAAAATAAGGTTTTAATTAATTCATTGGAGGGAAAATAATGAAATTATCAAAAACAATATCAGCACTATTTTTATCATTAGTGCTATTAGTGGGTAGTTTAGGGCAAGCTCATGCTAAAAGACTACACGCAGCTATTGCTGACTGGACGGGTGGTATTATCACTTGCGAAGTTGCTGTAGCAATTCTTGAAAAAGAGTATGGATATAAAATAAAGCAAACGGTATTTCCATCAGGAACTGGTTTATGGGAAGCAATTGCAGCAGGCGAACTTGATTTTGCTTGTGAAAGTTGGCCGAGTTATGCTGAAGCGGACTCTGTAATGTTAAATGAAGATCTAATTTATGAAGGTAAAGTCGTAGGATCTTATAGCGGAGATGGAAGCGTAGATTTACTTGGAACAGCAGGAATAATTGGTATGTCAGACTACTGGATACCAAAATATGCAGCTGATGAACTAGGTATTAAAACTTGGAAAGACCTAAATAAACATAAAGCAAAATTTGCAACTATTGAAACTGGAAGCAGAGGTAGACTTATTGGTTGTCCGGTAGCTGGTTGGAATTGTCATGACCAAAAAAGACTTGATCTTTTAGGAATTGATTTCCAAGCTGATGAACTTGGTACAGAAGCTGCAGCTATTGCAGAAGCAAAAGCAGCTTATATGAGAAAAGAACCTTTCTTATTATACCTATGGTCACCACATTGGTTTTTTGGTGAGTATGAGATGGTAGGAGTTCAACTGCCAGACCACAAAGTTTGCGACCCAGATACGTTTACTGAAGCAAACAACTGGAAAGACTGTGGAACAAAAGGTTGGCCAGCAACTGGTTGGGCTAAGGATTATACAATGAACTATGGTAATCCAGCTACTTTTGCAAAAGCTGAACATGCTGATGCTAAAAAATTCTTCGAAAACATGTCTTTACAAAATATTGATCAAGCTAAAATGTTAGTTGAAGTTGATATTAAGAAAAGACCTGTAAAAGAAGTTGTTAAAGAGTGGTTAGACAACAATCCAGATAAATGGAAGCCTTGGCTAAAATAATACTTTTTAAATAATTAAAATCAAAGGCCCTTTTTTACAAAAGGGCCTTTTTTTATTATGGCAAATCAAACTTTAAAAAACAAAAAAATCATAATATCAGCTGGAGCATCTGGAATTGGGTTAGCCACAGTTAAAGTTTGTTTAGATAGAGGTGCAACAGTATTTGTAAGTGATATAAATGAAAAATATATCAATAAATTAAAAAAAAATTCAAAAATAAATAAAAAACTCTTTGTTTTTAATTGCGATGCTTCAGACGAGTACCAAGTAAATGAATTATTTGAAAAAATAAAGAAAAAGACATCCAAAATTGATTGCCTGATTAATAACGTTGGTATAGCAGGTCCAACTGCAATATTAGAAAATATATCAACAGACGATTGGGAAAATACAATGAGAGTAAATGTATTTAGTCATTATTATTTCACTAGACTAGCAATACCAATGTTAAAAAAAAATAAGGGTGGATCAATTATAAATATTTCATCAGGCGCTGGAATAATGGGTTTCCCTTTAAGATCACCTTATGCTGCAAGTAAATGGGCAATTGTAGGAATGACAAAAACATTGTCTATGGAACTTGGTAAATTTAAAATACGTGTGAATGCATTATGCCCAGGAACAATAAAAGGTGACAGAATGATTAGAGTTGCAAAAGATAAAGCAAAACTTTTAAAAATTTCAAAAAAATCTATTGAAAAAGAATTTATATCAATGGCATCCATGAATTGTTGGATTTATGAGAGTGATATTGGGAAAATGTGTGGCTTTTTGATTTCTGATGATGCAGCAAGAGTATCTGGACAAGTAATCGGTGTCGATGGAGATGCTATTAGATTACATTAGATCTGTAATTAATTTTGAGGTAATAATTATTTAATGACAATAAAAATTTCGACAGCGAAAATTAAAAAAGAGTGGACTGACTATAATGGTCATATGAATGTGGCTTATTACATTTTAATTTTTGATCAAAATGCAGCGGAAACTTTAATGACAAATCTTGATATGGGTGAAAAATCTGCTTTAGAAACTAATAAAAGCACAATGGTAGTTGAGTCACATATTACGTACAACCAAGAATTGATTGAGGGGGATGAAGTTGAATTAAACCTTATACACTTTGACCACGATAAAAAAAGAATACAGTACAAGTTTGAAATGGTACATAAAGAAAAAAAATATTTAGCATCAACAATTGAAGTTTTAGCCCTTTACGTTGATTTAAAAGAGAGAAAAGTTGCTGAATTTGAAAAAGAAAAAGTAGACCTTATGACAAAATTTATCAGTGAAAATAAGCATTCCTTCAAGAGCGAAAATCTAATATTCTCAAATAAACTTAAAAAATAGTTTCATTCTTTTCAAATTAAAAAGATAAGTTTTTTGTTGTAGGTACAGAAGATGGAAGCAAATAATAATACAAAAGGTATTTTTTTTATAATGACTGGTATGGCCTTTTTTTCCATTCAGGACTCACTTATTAAATTTATTTTCGAAGATATTGCGTTATTTGAATTATACCTTGGTAGAACACTAATCCAGGCGACTATACTTTTGGCATTTGTAATAATAACAAAAAAACATATTACTTTAAAAACACACTACCCTTTTTTAACTCTTTTAAGAGTAATCTGTTTCTTTTTTGGATTTAGTTTTTTTTATATATCTTTAACTTTTATGACACTTGCTATGACGAGTGCACTTTTCTTCTCCTGTCCTTTTTTTATGTCAATGTTTGCTAAATTTTTTCTAAAAGAGCAAATTGGTATAAGAAGATGGTCTGCGATTGTAGTTGGATTTATTGGTGTAATAATAGTTTTAGACCCAAACTGGGAAGACTTTGATTATTTTAAATTAGCACCAGTTGCTTGTGCTATTTGCTACTCATGTTCAATGACAATAACAAAATATACATCTGACAAAGATAGTATTTATACTCAGATGACTTGGCTTTATATTTTTGCAACGTTTGCAGGTTTGATGATATTTTTAATCACTGGGGATGGAAAATTTAATACTTTTACAGATCCAACAATGCAATTTATTGTAAGAGAGTGGTTTACTAATCCTTCAGCTTCATGGCCATACGTTCTTGTTATGGGGATTGTTGCATCTATATCATTCTTTTGTGTTTTCTCGGCTTACAGTATTGCATCTCCATCAATTGTATCATTGTTTGAATACTCATATATTGTTTGGGCTATGCTAGCTGGTTATATTCTTTTCGAAACTATTCCAGTGCCTAGAACTTTTTTAGGTGCAGCAATCATTATTGCAGCTGGGTTCTATATTTACTTTAGAGAAAAAGTAAGAGGTCAGATGATAGCAACAGATACACCAAACAGATAATGAAACAAAACTATATACCAACTATAAATATTACATCATTAGTTAGCAAAGATCTGGGTTCCAAAGAATCTCTGAAGATCATTAAAAAGATTGAGAAAGCTTGTGTTGAGGTTGGTTTTTTTCAAGTTATTGGTCACGGTATTGATCATAAAAAAATTAAAAAAATTGTAAAAATTGGAGAAAAATTTTTTAAACTTAAGAAAAAAGAAAAAATTAAACTTTCTCCAAATAAATGGAATAAAAAAAATAAAAACTTTTATAGAGGCTACTTTCCAAGTGACGTAAATGGAAAAGAAGGTTTAGATATTGGAGACTTAAGAGTATCAGAAAATTTTTCACAGAAAATTAAAAATCAATATATAGAATGCTTAGATTTGGAAAAATGTTTTCAAAAAAACTCAATAAGTCATTTATCTAGCTATTATGATGATATTTATTTATTAAGCGAATTACTTTTCAAAAGTATTATCAAACTATACAAGAAAGATCCTTTATTATCTGGTAAAGCTTTTTCAAGATTTAAAACACTGAGCACTTTGAGATTTAATTTTTATCCAATTCAAAGTAAACCTGTGGAAATCTCTAAACAAGATGGTGTTGCATTAGGTTGTGAAACACATGTGGATAGCGGGATATTTACAGTTTTATATCAAGATAAAGTAGGAGGACTACAAGTTCAAAATAGAAAAAACAAGAAATGGTATGATGTAACTTTTAATAAAAATGCTCTAGTTGTTAATACTGGAAGAGCATTAGAATATCTAAGTAAAGGAAAGTTTAAGGCTACAAATCATAGAGTTCTTTGGAATAAATCAGAAAGAATTTCTGTACCTTTCTTTTTTGAGCCCTCTTACGATTTTAAAATGTCTAAATCATTTTTAAATGGAATAGATCCAAAAAAACAATCTATTTCTTATGAAAGTTTTATAAATAAATCTCTTAAGAAATTTGTCGAATACGCAAGATAGATTAATTATAAACTTCTTACAGTTTTTCTAACATCTTCTAAAAATTTTTTCCTCTTTTGATCAGAAACAAAAGGAACTGCAAAATACCTTTTATATATTACATTAGTTATCCCACATATGTTAAATACACCTCGTCTTAATCTTTTAGTTGGCATATTTAAAAAAAAAGTTCTAATTGCAAATTGAGGTGATCCATAGGTACAAAATACTACTGCTCTTTTTCCTTTTAAGTTTCCAATAGGATAACCATAATTACCAATAATTTTTTTAAATCTAAATGCCCAAGGTGGAGATAAAACTTTGTCTATCCATCCCTCAACAATTGCAGGCATTCTAAAATTCCAAATAGGTGCAATCAAAACAATTATATTTGATTTTTCAATTCGTTTTTGGTGATCTAGGACTGTATCATCTGGTTTTTCACCAGCAAATACTGGATCGAATTTTTCTTTGTATAGATCTACACAATCAACAGAAAATCCTTTTTGTTTTGCTTCTTCTAAAAAGGTTTCTCTTATCGCTGCATTAAATGAATTATCATTATAATGTCCATATACTAAAAAAATATTTTTCATTGCCAAATATTATCTAATTTTCTTTGTCTTCCACATCCCTCTTTATATAGCAAATAATTTAAAAATTTCTCTTTATAATAATCTTGATGATGTTCCTCTGCTTTATAAAATATTTCAAATTTCCTTACATATGTAACTACTTTTTGATTAAATTTTTTCTCAATTTCTTGAATATCATCATCTATAAGTTTCTTTTCATCATTATTTGTATAAAACGCAACAGACCTATAACTGTATCCTTTATCACAAAACTGACCTGCTTTATCGAAAGGATCGATATTTTTCCAAAAAATATTTGCTAGATTTTCAAAATTTATTTTTGATTTATTATAAACAACTTCAACAACCTCGAAATGTCCTGTATCACCATATGTAACTTCTTTATAAGTAGGATTTTTTGAGGTTCCACCTGAGTATCCTGATATTACTTCAATCACTCCTTCTGTCTTTTCAAAAACCTCTTCCATACACCAAAAACATCCTCCTGCAAAATAAGCTTTTGATATTTCAGATTTAACAACATTTGTTGCTAAAAAAAAAATAAAACTTATCAATAAAAACTTTTTCACTAATTTTTCAGTGCTGGAAAAACAGGATTGGATTTTTGGAAAATCTTTTGGTATTCCTGCTTAATACATCTATTAGATATAAACTCCATATTCGAACTTTCAGCAATTGCTTTTGCTTCGTCACTATGAATTCCATATTGCAACCATAAAACTTTTGATCCGATTTCTTTAGCTTGTTGTGCAATGCCTGGTGTTTCTTTTGAAGGCCTGAATACGTCAACAATATCAATTTTTTCTGGAACATTTTTTAAGTCAGCTAATACTTTTTCATTATTGACTATTTCACCTTCTGCAAAAGGATTGATTGGATACACTTTATAACCAAAGTCTTGCATATATTTCATCACTACATTTGCAGGTTTTCTTTTTAAATTTTTTGGATCTTCACCTTTTTTTTCAGAGCTAATTCCAATCATTGCAATTGTTTTTGACTTTTCTAAAATATTTTTAATCTGCTCGTCAGTCATTATTTATTTTTCCATTTAGGTTTTCTTTTTTCTAAAAATGCCTGAATACCTTCTTTAGCATCAATTGACATCATATTAAGTGTCATCATTTTTGCAGTGAAATCATAAGCTTTTTTTAATGGCATCTCTAACTGCTTATAGAAAGCTTGTTTTCCAATTTTAATTGTTAAATTTGATTTTGAAGAAATTGTTTTAGCAATTTTCATAACTTCTTTATTTAAATTCTTTTTTGAAAAATGATCATTTATCAATCCAACTTCTTTTGCATAGTTTGCTTTAATTGGTTCTCCTGTCAGAAGCATTTTCATCATTCTTTTTCTTGTAACTTTTCTACTTACTGCAACCATAGGTGTGCTACAAAACAATCCAATGTTAACACCTGGTGTTGCAAACATTGCATCGTTGGTACTATAAGCTAAGTCACAACTTGCAACTAATTGACATCCAGCCGCATAAGCTGCACCATGAACTTTAGCAATTACAGGTTTACGTCCTTCTACAATTTGGATCATTAATTTTGAACAAAGGTTAAATAACTTTAAATATTTTGATCTTTTTTTAAGTCCTCTTACTTCTTTAAGGTTGTGACCTGCGCTAAAGCCTTTACCAACTCCTTCTAAGATAATTACTCTTGTCGAATTATCTTTATCCATTTTTTGAAAGGTTTTTAAAAGTAGGTTTAGAGTTGCAAAAGTTAATGAGTTATAGGACTTTGGATCATTAATTTTTACATTCTTAATTCCATTTCCTAAATTTTTTACCAATACGGTCATGATATTTAAGTACAATCATTTCCTTAATTTGTCTTCATATTTCTTTCTAAGCTTTTGAAGATTAACTAGATATTCATCTCGGATGCTGGAGATCATTGCCACAGACTTACCTTTTGCTTGTGATTTTGTACCGCTAATAACTCTACTAGATAATTTTTTTGAAAGTTCCGGAGCTTTTAATTTTGTCCATGGTAATTTTAATGCTGGTCCAAATTGTTCTAACATATGTTTCATTCCGAGTTTACCACCTGCTAAGTGGAAAGTTAAAAATGTTCCCATCAATGACCATCTAAGTCCTGGTCCGTCCTCTATAGCTCTATCTAAATCTTTAGTGGTTGCATAACCTTCATTAATAATATGTAAACCTTCCCTCCATAAGGCTTCTTGTAATCTATCTGCTAAATATCCAGGTAATTCCTTTTTAACGATAATTGGATTCATAGAAATAGATTTATAAAATTTATTGGCTTTATTTAAAAATTTTATTTTAGTTTTTTTTCCAGCAACTACTTCAACTCCGGGACATAAGTAAACTGGATTAAATGGATGTCCAATCATAGTTCTTGCAGGATTTCTACATTTTGAATAAATTTTTGTAGGAAGTAGGCCAGAAGAACTAGATGAAATAATTGCATTATTTTTTGCGTAATTTCCAATAAGACTCATTAATTTAGTTTTAATTTTATAATTTTCTGTAGCGTTTTCTTGAATAAAGTCTGCATCTTTAAGTGCTACCTCTAAAGAGGTTACATATTGAAAATTTTTAAGATTGATTTTTTTTTTGTTAAAGAGTTTTTTAACAAATGGTGATGCTCTTTTTATCTCCTCTATTATTTTTTTTTTTAACCGAGGGTCTTTGTCATAGGCTACAACCTTAAAATTATGGGCCAAACATCTAATAATCCAACCAGTACCTATAACTCCAGTACCAATTACAGCAATCTTTTTAATCATTTAATCTGTTAAACCATCTGATCGAGCAACATTTCTTTCTAAATGGATTGGTAAAACTTTTCCATAAATTGCTTTTGAATGCTCTGGTGTATTTACTCTCCAAGGATCAAGAACATAAGCAGGAATACACATATATCTAGATTTATTTCCTTCTACTTTGGTCACTCTATGTAATGTGAATCTTCCTTTGAATATTTGCAAATCTCCTGGCTCTAATTTTAATTGTCTAACTCTTGACCTATCTCCATTTAAAACTTTTTTAACCTCATCAAAATTTTCATTACCAGGTTCTCTTATATTCGGGCAATATTCAAATATTCCACCTTTCTCAGGTTTTTGGATCATTAAACTTAATGTAAATTCACAACTATCAAAATGCCAAGGCAAAATTCCCTCTGGCTCCATAACATTATATGCATGACAAGCCAAAGGATCTGCCCATCTATATATTGGTGAAACTCCTAAACATAATGAAACAAATTTTAAAAGTTCTTCAGTTTCGTACAAAAATTTCATTTCTGAACCTTTTAGAAAACAATCTGAATTCAAATATCCATTAAATCTATTCATAAATGTTCTTTTAGGGTGATCTTTTGGTAACTCTGGATCGTCTTTGGCATACAAATAAGGATTAATTTTTTCTTTAGACATATAAACTTCATCAAGTTGCTTTTCTAATTCTTTATTCATTATTGCTAATGACTTTGGCAGGATAAAATTTGGAATTGTTGAACAACTATCTTCGTCTAACTCTTTTTTACATTTTTCAACTAATTTTTTTATTATTGGTGAGTTTAAGTCTTGAATTGGATATTTTTCTAAATCTACAATTGATTTAAGTCTTGCATTCACTTTAAATCTCCGTCTTCTCGCATTTTAGCTCTAATTTTTGTTGCAGATATTTTTTGTATTTCTTCAGATAACACTATTTCCTCAATTTTATACCCTACTCCCCTACCGTAACAAATATTAGTTATATTTGGTACCAATATCACTTTAAATCTTCCTTCAAATTCAGGGTTTAATCTCTCCTCTATTTTTTTCTTAACTGTTTCAAAATCAAATGGATTATCATCTACTCCCTGTACATCTCTTATTTGAATACAAACTTGTCCTGTTTTTTTAATTATTTCTTTAAATAAAGCGTAGTGGCCGTCATGAAATGGTTGCCACCTTCCTAGCATTTGTGCAGTTGGTTTTTTGTTATCCCACTTATAACTCATCGGTACTCCTCAATGATTAGTTTAATCTTAATTATTGAAATTAAAAGACTTTATTTAGTTCAATATAAGCTTCTCTTGCATCGCCTATATTTGTTAAATCATCATTCAAATTAAATATTAAATCAAATCCTTTTATATCTTTTTTAATCTCAAGTTGTGACATTAAATTATCTGTACTATTCAATTTTAATGCATACTCAGTATCTTTTCCTGGTAAATAACCTAAAGCTATATACAGGTTGTCTGTATATCCTGAACCATATCCATGATGTAGACCTCTATAGTCAAAGGTTTGTTTTCTTTCATAGATTATAAAAATACTATAATTTTCTGGGAAAATTATATCTATACCGATCTCTCCATTTATATTGTGCAAAGATCCTGAGTGTAGTTTCGTTTGAAATGATTTTGAAGAATCGTCTTTATATGTATATTTAATATTTGAAGAACGTTTCAAGTTAGCTTGATATTCTAATTTTCCATGTCTTTTAATTGAATATTTTTCATTTTCAATTTTATCTACCGCTGCAATAGCTGCTCTGATGTTTCTAGATTTTACATGTTGTTTCTTAAAGCTCATTGCAGTCGTTCCAGTTTCTTTATAAGAATCAAATATTGTGTGACCAAAATCAATTTGAGCAGATGGAATTATTGTTAATGTATTTTTAATAATTTCATCTTTAAGCTTAACTGTTCCATACATTTGTCTTCCAGATCTTTTGGCGACTAAATTTTCACCATCAATTAAATTTAGGATATCCAAATTAAGTTTTCCAATTCCAAAGATTGTATCAATATATTTATTGTCAATAGATGAGGGTCTGGTGTTGTACAGTGTAAGGTTGAAAGTGTCTGCATTCATGTTGCTACCATTGTAACCTACTTTAGTATGATCGTTTCCATATCGAAGAGCCCATCCAATAATACCATTATTGTCGGTAAATTTGTCTGCACCAATTGTTAAAGAGTTTGCATTAATTTCTTTTGAAGTTGAAACATTGGTGTCTCCCACTTTTCCAACTGAAATACTTCCCTCGCTCCAATAAAATACATTTTTATCTTTAAAGGGTTTGTATTTTTTTATGGCCGATGTCTTTACTGCTTCTGTAAGAGAAGCTAGCATTTGATTTGAGAAGTTGATATCAATCTGTAAATTTGTTAAATCTTGTTTATCTTTGTTTCTTCTTATCCATTTTAATCTGTTTAAAGCTGAATTTGTTGAATGGTCAATCGTTCTTCTAGCAAGTTCCATTTGTGCCTCTGCCATACCAGTTCGATCACCCTCTGTCATAGCTTCACATTCTACTCCGTCAATAATATTAAATGGACATACTAAATCATATTCATAAACTTCATCATTATTTTGATTTCTATCACTTCCTATATATACTTTAAGTCCGGCCCCACTAAATGCAGCTCCTCTTGTTTGTGTGTTTGTTTCAGACATTTCAAGACCGGCTCCACCAAGAATTCTACTACCATCAATTGTGAATGAGGATGTATCAAAACCTTTTGAAAGACTAATTTGCAAAACTCTTTGTATTCCGGCATGATGATGACTTGTTATAATTAATCTTTTTCCATTAGGACTAAATCTCATCCCTGCTGGATTATTTACACCAGTTTGAGTTTCAGTTCCTAATGCAATTCCAGCAGAAGTAACGATTGATAATGTTGAGACATCATATGGAGTGGAGAGGTTGAATTCATATAGCCTGCCATTAACAGTTTCACTTGCAGAATCCATAAAAATTAAAAATAATTTGGTACCATTATTATTTATCTCAACACCCTGTAGTCTATGATCTGCTAAATTATTTAGTACATCTGACGCATTTCGAGTATAACCAAAATCTCCAGCGTTACTACCAATTGTGAATACTGCATTATCTAAATTTTCGGTTTCTGAAGCTAGTGAACAAGTCGAAATATCATAAGGTGAAGTTAAATCAAATCCATAAACCTTATCTCCGTCTTGATCCCCAGCTGCCATACGTCTAGAGACAACAAATAATCTCATTCCATCACTACTAAATTCTAAGTCATATATTGTAAATCCGTCGGTTCCAGTTAATACACATCTTTCGCCATCACCTGCGTAGACTTTAGATGAAACATCATAGGGAATAGTTAAATTATACTCATTTATAAAATGAGTAGATGAACCACTAAATTTATTAGCGTAACTTATAAACATTTTTGTTCCATGGTTATTAAATTCAATACCAGCTGTAAGACCAGTTGTTCCAGTAGTATCATAATCATGAACTTCAGCTTTTTGGTTAAAAGTCATAGCACCAAATGAATTAGAAATCGGGAATAAAAAAATTAATGACAATACAATTGTTCTCAAAAACTTCATAAAAACATTTTATATCCAAAATCTACAGCAGATTAAAAGGTAAATTTATATGCGAAATTTACAGAAAAACTTGTTAATTCTTGCGTACTTATTTTAATATTTATATTAAATTTAATTTATATTCGAAATTTTTAAATAAAGCCCATAATCTGGGTCGTTTTTTAAAAAATCATAGTGACTATCTATGTTAATTTTAAAATTATTTAGTTCTTTATCATGTGAAAACTTAGCAGATGTATCTTGAATGGACATTGCATAAGAAGACCTTTGAGAACCTCTGTAATCTAAAGCAATATTAAAGCTATCATTCTTACTATTTTGAGCCTGATCCCTGGTGTATTTAGTCATAAAAGTTAAACCAGTCTCCGACACAAAATCAAATCCAATACCACCTATAAAATTGTGAGTAGAGTTTTCTATGCCTTTCAAAGTAAATTCCTCACCATTAGAAACGTAAGAGAATGTCTGTTTTGAGGCTGGACTCATATCGGCATAATATTCAAAATCAAAATACGGAATAAAGGATCCAACTTCAAAATCGTAAGTATTATCTAAACTTGTTCCTACAGATGATGTAAAATTACCTATATATTGATCTTTATATTCTAAATTTAATCCTTCAGATCCTGTTTCTTTATATGCGCCTAAATGTGTTATTCCATAATTAATTTTTAATTTAGGAGTAAAATTTAATCGATTTTTTGAAAACGTATCTCTCAAGCTAAAGGATCCGTATAATTGTTCGCCGTATCTGTCACCATTTGTTGATTGAGACCCACTGTTATTTATTAAATTTGAATTTATAAAACTCATGCCTAATAAATGATCTGTAAATCTTTGTTCTCCTTTTGGCTTTGTTTCATAAAAAGTTAAACTAAAAGAATTCATATCTAAAGCACTTCCAAGGTCACCAACATCAACATCATCAGCACCAAATCTTAAAGCAATACCTCTTATTATATTATCCTGACCTTTTTTATCTGCTCCAAGAGTAATGGCAGAAGTGTTAATACTTTTTGATGAGGATTGACTAGTGTCACCCGTACTTCCGATGCTGATAGTTCCTTCGCTCCAAAAAGACCAGCTTGCATTTTGATAATCCAACCCACTATTACCATCATTGGAAAAATAAATTGGAACTAAAGTATCTGTTAAGGAATTCAAAATTGCATTATTAAACCGAATCTTAATGTTTTGATTAGTTAAATTAACTCTTCCGCTATTTCGTCTTAACCATTCCATGCGGTTAATCACTGGGAATGTTGTATGCTGTATGATTTTTTTGGTAGCTTCAGATTGACTTTCAATAGAAGCTACATCATCTTTATTTGCTGTTGGATCAATACATTTTTTTACTCCAAAACCACAAGTTAAATTATATTCATGAACGTCAGATGTTTTATTTGTGTTAAAATCTACTATAAACATTTTTGAACCATCATTATTAAAAGCTATTCCAGATATCTTGACAATTTCATCTGATATATTTTCTCTACCTTCTGAAGTCACATTTGATAAATCAAAAGGATTAGACAAAGTAAATTCAGTTATTTTTGTATCATTTGTTACAAACATTTTAGATCCATCAGAACTAAATGCTAAGCCATTTACTTTATTCTCATTACCCGTAAGTTGTTTTAAAGTTTTACTACTTGTGCCAGTATATGTTGTAACTAAAGTAGGGTTTGATATATCAAATGCGCTTGAAAGTGAATATTGTTTAATAGAATGAGTTCCACCTTCATCATATAAAAAAACTTTTTTTCCATCATTACTAAATTTTAAATCTCTCAGATTGGTAGTGCCAAAATCTTTACTACCGGTATTACTACAAGTTGAAATATCGTAAGCAGTAGTTAAAGTTAATATTTCCACATCCTGAGTACCATCATCAACTAAAAAAAATTTCGTTCCATCTGAGTTAAATGTTATTTTTAATCCATCACCCGCGATTCCTTCGGTACAAACGCTTCCTGCCAAAAGAGTAGCTTCTGAAATATCAAAAGGTGTGCTTAATGTAAACTGAATTACCCTGTTCGCAGATGCACCAATAATATACATTTTTGTACCATCAGAATTAAAAGCTACACCATGAGGAATATTCTGACCATTGGAACCATTTGCAGGAACATCAATATCATCAACGAATGAAATTGCCGCAAAAGCAATTGAACTTTGCAAAATAAGAATAATTAAAGTAATTATTTTCAATTTGAAAATTTTATTCATAAAAATTAAAGGTATTTTTAATCTATTTTTTTAAATCTTCATATATCTTAGGTGCCCAATTTTTGGCATCCTGAGAGGTTACGTGGAAGTCAAATTTGTCAGGTTTTACAAACATTTTATTTGTATCATCGAATCTACCCTCTTTTATAGTATCCACCCAAACAACATAATCAGCTGGAAATAATTTTCTTGCTTCCGGTGTTGGGCAAATAAAATCAGCAACAACATAACTTCCTTCTGCTTTAAGTTTCAGGGCAAGATCTGCCATTCTCTTTGCTTGTCTTTTTCTACCCTCTGCAGAAAAATCCCAATCATTTGCAGCTTTTCTAACTTCATCAGCATTTAATCTTTTTGCATTTACCATTGGTGCAAGTTCATCTGCTAGAGTTGTTTTACCTGCGCCAGGTAAACCCATAATTAAAATGATTTTCATTATATTTTTTCTAAAGGATGGTGAGACATTAGCTCAAGTCCATTTTGTCCAACTAAGTATTGTTGTTCTAATTTTACTCCTTCTTTGCCACCTACTTTACCTATGTAGCTTTCAACAGTTAAAGTCATATTTTGTTCAAAACTTCCACCTTGTTCTCCACCATCTGTTGGATATTTAATTTGTGGCCACTCATCACAAAGACCGATACCGTGAACCATACATGAGTAACGATTACCATAATATTCCTCAGGTAATAACCATGACTTTTCAATAAATTCTTTAAAAGTCATTCCAGGTTTAATTAATCTTGCATTATGATCTATTTGTTCTACTGCCATTGAATATAATTTTTTTTGTTCATCATTGAATTTATGTCCCACGACATAAGATCTTGAAATGTCTGCACAATATCCATATGGACCAACCATATCGGTATCAAAAGCAACAATTTCTCCAGTTTGCATTACTTTGTTACTACTCTCTTGCATCCACGGATTTGTTCTTTCACCCGAGGATAATATTCTACACTCAATCCATTCACCTCCATGCTCGATATTTGTTTTGTGAAGTATGGACCAAAGTTCATCCTCAGTCATACCAGGTTTTAATTCCTCGCGCATTTTTGCAACACCAATCTCTGCAACTTCTATCGCGGCTTGCATGCATTTTAATTCCTCAGGAGATTTGATTACTCTTGCTTGCTCTAGTATTAATTTTGCATCAACAACTTCAATACCTTGTTTATTAAGTTCAGATACAGCTGGACCATTTAATACATCAATTGCAATTTTTTTAGTTTTAAAATATTTATTTGATAAGTCTTTAATTTCATTAATCCATTTTTTGAGTTGAGCATTTGCTTGATCTCCATTACTAAAATAATCCCAAGTTATGGCTGGCCTAATTTCATCGATTAAATTTAAGTGCTTTGATAAAATTTCACAATTAAAGTACTCATATAAAATTGTTGGTCCATTAACAGGCACAAAACAATATCTTGTTAGATTGTGCATATTGTAAACACTCATATTTACTGTGTCTAAGGCGTATCTAACATTGACTGGATCAAAGAGTATGCATGCCTCGAGATTATTTTTTTCTAATTCTTTTCTAACTCTATCAAGTCTATATGATCTTAATTTTTCAAAATTTATCTCATCCTCTTTTAATCTTTTTTTTGTTAAAAATTTTGGTGATGTTTTAATTTCCGGTGCAATTTTTCTACTAAATTTCATTTTAAATTAAATTTTGTGCTACCCATTTATGAAAATGATGAGTTGGATTATCCATTACAGGTGAAAAGTTTCCTCCATTATATGATGGAGAGTTTCTGCCAGTTTGCATACCCTGTATTATATCAACATCTTCTTTTTGAATGTCTTCCCATTGTTTATGATTTTGTTTTCGTAATGATTTAAATTTATTAGCTTGAGCTGCTTGTTCACCAACATAATATAACTCCATATGTTCAAGAGTAAACTCATGACTAATTGGTTCAATCCAATAAGCATAGTAATGATCTTTATGAATTCCAAGCATAACATTTGGAAACAATGCAACATACTCTGCGATATTTTCTTTATCCTTTGGCCAGTTTGGAAAACTTGGAAGTTTTTCTTTTCCTTTAAATTGAGGATTATAAACAACCGTCCCTTGACCAGCAAAGCGATTAGGTAAACCTTGAATATGATAATGGTCCTCTATTTTTGAGTAGGAATTTAATCCTGGATGCACCCATGGTAAATGATAACTTTCACAATAGTTTTCAATTGCAAATTTCCAATTGCATTTTGCATTTAATTTGAAATATCCAAAATCATTTGAATGATGAATTAATTCTCTGTCTTTTATTGGCCAAAATTTTTCCCATCTATCGCTTAAGGGTTTTATATATTCTTCAAAAGACATTTCATTTTGATTAATGTTTATCATTATTAAATCTAACCAAATATAAGATCTGATTTCTTTTAGATTACTTTTTGATTTATCAAAACCTTCTACAGAATGTTTATTCATACCACCAATGTGAGGTGTTGCTATTAGTTCTCCATCGAGACTATATGACCAAGAATGATATGGGCATCGAATAAGGCTATTAATTTTTCCACTTTTAGAAACCAGTTTTACTCCTCTATGACTACAAACATTGTGGAAAACTTTAATTTCATTCTGTTTGTTTCTTAAAATTAAAATTGGCATTCCAAGAATATCTATTGGTTTTACATCTCCAATTTCAGGTATAGAGCTTGCAACTCCTGCTACAATCCATTTATCTTCAAATAATTTTTTTCTCTCAATTAAAGTATAATCTTTGCTCGTGTAGCATTCGTTTGGTAATCCATGAGCTTTTTCAATAGAGTTATTTACAACATCTAGTTTTTTTTTGTCTATAATATTATAAATTTCAGACATAACTTATTTTATCACTTCATATAACCCAAGCCAAGCATTTACATCTTTGCTTGCAATATAGTCAGATTTAAAAAATTCGATTTCTTTCCATTTATTTTCATTGTTTAATTGTTCAATTTTTTTATCAAAGCCATACTCTTCGTGTATTCCTTCGTTTATTGTAAAACATATATGTCCTTTATTTTTAGTAATTCTTATAAATTCGTCTAAAGCAGGAGGTTTAACGTGTCCAAATGTAAAAGTCCCAACACACATCACAGCATCGAAGGAGTCGTTTTCTTCTTCAATAGGTTTATTTAAATCTACTTGATCAAGTTTTTTGTAAAGTTGGTCAGGTACCAAATCTAAGAGTTTTTTTGAAAGATCTGCACCATAAAAATTATGATACCCAAATTTTTTTAATTCAACACCAACTAATCCTGTGCCACATCCAGCATCATAAATTTTAGCATCCTTGTTTTTTTGATATTTAATAAATGTTTCAGTAGTTTCTTTTGGACCAGTATAGTTCCAATCAAGCATGTCTTTATCATATTTATTTTCTTGTCCCCAATCGTCATAATACTTCATTACCTCATCGGTTTTTTTTAATTTATAAATTGGTATTTTGTTTCCTACGTCTTTTTGTGCCATCAGCTTCTCATTTTTTGTCCTGTTGGATCATAAAGCGGTGATTTTATTACTGAAGAGTTAAACAAATCTCCATTTATTTCCACTTGAATTCCTTTTTCCGAATTTATTTCTTTGCTATCAAGATATGAAAACGCAACACTTTTATTTGTAAAATGTGCAAAACCTCCTGAAGTTACGTATCCAATAGCTTTTCCATTTTTTAATACCGCTTCGTTATTTGTAACGTCAATATCATTTGTTTCTACAATTAATGGTGTAAGTTTATTTTTGCTTTCATCTTTTTTTGCAAAATTTTTTCCTACAAAATCTTTGTCCCAGTCAATGAATACATCCAATCCTGTCTCTTTTGCAGTAAAGTCTGGTCTATAATCAAGTGTCCAAGCACCCCAATTTTTTTCAAGACGCATAGACATTAAAGCTCTTAAACCAAAGGGTTGAATATTAAATTCTTTACCAGCTTCCATTAATTCTTCGTACAATTTAATTTGATAATGTGGCGCTGTATAAATTTCATATCCCAGCTCACCAGTAAAAGATAATCGATTTACAATTGCTGGTACTCCACCAACAAACATTTTCCTAGAGTCTCTAAATTTAAAATTTTTATTTGATACATCTTCTCTTACAATTTTTTGAAAAACCTCTCTGGATTTAGGTCCTGATATTGCTAAACCATGAAAATCATCTGATCGATTTTTATAATTTACTTTAAATTTATTTAAATGACTTTCAAACCACCTTCTATGCATTTCTTGAGCTGCTCCAGATCCAAAAACCATAAATTTATTTTCATCAATACATGACACGGTAAGGTCACCATAAAGTTTTCCTCTGTAAGTAAGCATTGGGGTAAGAGAAATTCTTCCTGGTTTAGGAATTTTACCAGCCATAATATAGTTTAAAAAATTTCTAGCATCAGGTCCTTCAAATTCGTGTTTTGAAAAATTTGCAAGTTCCATCACACCTACATTTTCTCTAACATTTATAACTTCTTTTGATACGTAATTATGAGATCTTGATCTTTTTATAGTTGGCTCTTCAAAGGCATCTTCTTTATTTTTTGCAAACCATAAAACGCTCTCTAAACCAAATCCATCTCCCATAACTGCTCCTTGATTTACAAAACGATCGTATAATGCAGTTGTTTTTTGTTTTCTTCCCTTGGGTAAAGTTTCATTTGGAAATGTCATTATAAATCGTCTTTCATAATTTTCTGATGATTTAATAGTTCCATACTGTGGAGTGGCATATTCACCAAACCTTGCTACATCCATTGCCCAAACATCAATTGAAGGTTCCCCATCTATAATCCATTCAGCGATACATTTTCCAACACCTCCGCCCTGACAAAAACCAGCCATAACGCCAACTGCAACCCAATAATTTTTCATACCAGGAACTGGACCAATAAGTGGACTGCCATCAGGACCAAAAGTAAAAGGTCCATTAACAATATTTTTTATTCCAGCTTTTTCTAATGCTGGCATTCTTTCAAATCCTATTGCTAACCTGTCTTGAATGTTATCTAGCTTTGGTTCTAACAATTCATGTCCAAAGTTCATCGGAGTTCCATTTATTTTCCATGGAGTTGACTTAGGTTCATAAGTACCAAGCAACATTCCTTTACCTTCTTGTCTAAAATAAATATTTCCCTCAAAGTCTGTGCCAATTGGTAATCTTTGATCTCCCATCGCTTCAATTTCTGGAATACTTTCAGTTATTAAATAATGATGCTCCATTGGTTGAACTGGAAGATCTACTCCAGAAAGATTTCCTACTTCTCTAGCCCATAGACCACCTGCATTGATAACAATTTCTGCATTAATATTTCCTTTATCAGTAAATACATCCCAAGAACCATCTGGTTTTTGTTTAGTATCTTTAACAACTGTGTGAGTATAATATTTTCCACCGTGAACTTTAGCGGCTTTTGCAAATGCATATGTCACTCCTGAAGGGTCAACTTCACCATCAATAGGATCCCACAAAGCTAACAAATACCTTTTAGGATCAATTAAAGGATGTTTTTTCTTTACTTCATCAAGAGAAATAAATTCTTGGTCTAGACCCATATATCTAGCTTTTGATCTTTCCCTCTTTAAATATTCAGCCCAAACCTCATTAGATGCTAAATAAAAGCCTCCGCTTGGTTTAAAACCAACAGAATGACCAGACTCTTTTTCTATCTCTTTATAAAGACCAATTGTATAGGCCATCATTCTAGAAATATTTGGATCAGATGAAATTACGTGAACATTGCCAGCAGCATGCCAAGAAGAACCAGAAGTAAGTTCATTTCTCTCAAGTAAAATACAATCTTTTAAACCAAATTTAGATAAATGATAAAGAATTGAACAACCTACTACACCACCACCGATAATTACTACTTTTGCATGATTTTCCATTTTAATATTTTATTTCTTTGTTTACTTTCTTCAATGTCTTGTCTGTCCCATGGTGAAAATGCTTACTCATATCTGGCATATACTTCATAGCAATCGGTTTTTTTCCAACTGCAACTGCCATCTCTCTAACATGATGAGCTTCTGCTCCACAACATATACCAATTAAATTAATTTTTTTCTCAAGACATTCCTTGGCGAATTCTGCCATTTCAAATCTATTACAAAATAAATTATCTAAAGCTACGGGAAACGCATTTCCTCCTGGGATACAATCACATCCGTGATCAGTTTGATTTAAAAATCCAGGCTCTTCCTCCGTTGTTCTATATGGAACAGGCAAACCTGCGACATGGCATGAAACTTTTTTTCTAACTTCTTTTAAAAGTTTCATTGTCATTTTAGGACCTCTATAACAATTTAAACCAACAACATCTGCACCAAGATCTTCTATTATTTTACACGCATCTTCAGCTGTGTAACCGTCTCTTGTTAAATCTCCTCTAGGTATCGCATAATTAGCTACAGCTATTAAACCTTCATCCTTAATTGCTTTTAATGCTATCTTCATTTCATCTACCCAATTGATTGTTTCCGCAACAATGAAATCAACACCCGCCTCTTTTGCCCAAAGCACTTGTTCCTCATACATCTTTTGACATTCTTTAAATGAATTTTTATCCTTTGGATCAAAAATATTTGTATTTGCAACATCTCCACAAACCATCAAATCCAAATCTTTAAATTCATTTGCAGCATCTTTTGCGATTTTAAGTGCATTTTTTTGCATTTGTTCAAGCAGATGTTCTTTTCCAATAATTCTTAATTTTTCTCTATGTCCGTAATAAGTGAAAGCTTGAACGATATCAGAACCAGCTCTTATAAATTCTCTATGCAGCTGAGTTACAACATCAGGATGCTCTAGCACTACCTCAGGTACAAATGGGCCTGCAGATAAATATCCTCTTCTTTCCATTGCAAATAAATACCCTTCTGCAAATATGACAGGACCTTCATCTAATCTTGATAATAAGTTTTTTTTCATTTTCCTCCTTTAAAAGTTAATTTATTTTTTATTTGAGGAAAGTTTTTAATAACTGTCTCTTATAATTGATTGTTGAAAAACAGTTTTGCAATTTAAATTAAATTTAAAACCAAAAATATTTTTGTATGAGACAAATTTCATAATTTTAAAAATATCAAAATACAAAATCTAAGTAAAAGCAATTTTTAATTACAACTCATAGTTGTTACTGGTTTGCTTTTTTTCTTATATATGTTCTAATTACTTTTTAAATTTAAAAAACGGAGATAATAAATGAAAATAAAAAGAATAATTCTTTCTTTACTTGTTGCATTTGGCTTAACTTCTTTTAGTGGAATAGCTAACGCTGCATGTGGAAAGATTTCTATTGCTAATATGAACTGGGCATCAGCTAATTTCATGGCTGAGGTTGATAAGATTATATTAGAAGAGGGTTATGGTTGTAGTGTGGAACTAGTTCCAGGAGCAACTATGCCAACTTTTACATCAATGCAAGAAAAAGGTGAGCCAGATGTTGCGCCAGAGTTTTGGGCTAACGCTGCAATCATCGCTTTGAATAAAGCTGTTGATGAAGGTAAAATGCACTCACTTAACAAAGCGCCAATTACAGGACTTGGTGAAGGTTGGTGGGTATTACCTCACACACTTAAAAAACATCCTGAGTTAACAACTGCTGATGCTATTTTAAAAAGACCAGATCTTTTTCCACACCCAGAAGATCCATCAAAAGGTGGTTTCCATATTTGTCCTCCAGGCTGGAACTGTGAATTAAGTAACAGAAACCATTTTAGAGCTTGGGAAATGGAGAAAAAAGGTTGGAAGATAGTTGAAACTGGTTCAGCTGCAGGATTAGATGGTTCAATTGCTAAAGCTGCAGAAAGAGGAGAAAACTGGTTTGGTTATTATTGGTCACCAACAGCTATTATTGGTAAATATGATATGAGAGCTGTGGATATGGGTGAATGGGGTGGTAAAGACAACTGGGATGGTTGTATTGTTTTACCAGAGCAAGAGTGTGCTAACCCTAAAAAAACTTCATGGACAAAATCTGAAGTTTACACAATCGTAACTGATAATTTCAAAAAAACAGCTGGAAACGCTGGTATGGAATACTTTAAAAAAAGAACGTATCCAGGCCCAGTTATGAACGGTATGTTAGTTTGGATGGGTGAAAACCAAGCAGAAGGTGCTGATGCTGCAATTGAATTCCTAAAAACACAAGAGAGTGTTTGGACCAAGTGGGTTTCAAGCGGTGCTGCGAAAAAAATCAAAAAGGCACTTTAATTAATAGTTAAAATTATCTGAACCCGTTATAATTAACGGGTTCAGAAATAAAAAAATTATGGATTTCTTAAATAAAATTCCTGAAATGGACAGAGATGCTTTAAGAGAGTTAAAGAAGGGAATTGATTTAAGTTTTAAAGAATTTTCAAGAGAGTATGGTGACTCTATAGAGGGTTTTTTTGATCCTCTTTTACATTTTTTAATATGGTTAGAAAAACTATTAGTAAGTAGTCCATGGCCGTTAGTAATTGGTGTTTTTGGATTATTGGCATGGATAGGATCAAGAAGTATCAAATTAGTTATTGGAACAATGATTTGTTTTCTGATCATTGGATACTTTGGAATGTGGAAAAATTGTATGGCTACAGTTGCTATAATTTCTGTTTCAACATTAGTATGTATAGTTGTAGGTATTCCAATAGGTGTTTTGATGTCAAAATCTAACAGGGCTGAAAAAGCAATTTTACCAATTTTAGACATGATGCAAACAATTCCAAGCTTTGTTTATTTAATTCCTATTATAATGTTATTGGGAATTGGAAAAGTTCCTGGATTATTAGCGGTTTGCATATATGCGCTTCCTCCAATAGTAAGGCTTACTAATTTGGGAATTCGAGAGGTCGACAAGGAGACTCTGGAGGCAAGTGAGGCCTTTGGCGCTACCCCGTTCCAAAAACTGAAATCAGTACAAATTCCGTTATCACTTCCCACGATATTTGCTGGAATAAATCAAACTATAATGATGGCTTTAGCGATGGTCGTTATAGCTTCGATGATAGGTGTTAAAGGGCTAGGAATTCCAATTCTTCAATCAATTTCTAATCAATATTTAGCCCTTGGAATGATGAATGGACTTGCAATTGTGGCCTTGGCCATAATTTTTGATAGAGTTACCCAGCAGTACGGTCAGAGGATCCAAAAGCATAGAGGTCAAAAAAAGTAACCTGTTTCAATTTGATCTCAAATTTTTATAGACAGTTTTTTCAAAATAAATAAATATCTTCCAATGAACTTTTCTTTAGAAATTGGACCAAAAACAGACCTTTCCACTCTTCCTACCCTTAAGGATGTTTATATCACAATGCTTCCAGGAGGTGATTATAAAGAGACTGCGGAACAAGCTGTTAAATTAGTTCAAAATGGTTTTAATCCAATTCCACATTTCCCGGCACGATCTATTGAAAGCGAAACACAACTAAAAGATTATATTTCTATATGTAAAGACGGGGGTGTGAAACAAGCTCTAATTATTGGAGGAAGTAGAGAACCTGTTGGTAAGTTCGATAGCTCAATACAACTTTTGGAGACAGGTTATTTTGAACAAATGAAGATAGGAATTGCTGGACATCCAGAGGGGAGTCCTGATATATCGGATTCTAAATTGGAAAAAGCAATGGAAGATAAAAAGCCTTACGCTGATTATATAGTCACCCAATGGTTGCTAGATCCTCAGCCTATAATTGACTTTATATCCAAGCAGTCAGTACCAGTTCATGTTGGAATTACTGGACCACTTAAAATCACTAGCCTAATTAAATTTGCTAATATTGTAGGTGCAAAAAATTCCATTAACTTTCTAAAATCTAATTTTAGTAAGGCATTAGATTTGATGAAACCTAAAGACCCTAATGAATTAATTGGGAAATTAAAAATGCATACCGATTTTTTTCACATTTATACATTCGGCGGCTTGAAGGAAACTAACAAGTGGTTGAAGGAGAATGAATATGTCTAAAGAGTTTGATTATTCAAAAATGAAACATGCAACGTCTGTGAACCAATCAGACAGACATGTGCCTTATAATTTAAGACAAAGTGGACCAACAAAAGTTGAATTGTTAATTTCAACAAGGGTAAGAAAATCACCTTATTGGCATTTATCAATGAGAGCAGGATGTTGGAGAGCAACTGTATACAATCGTATTTACCATCCAAGAGGTTATGTTAAAGGCAAAAATGGTGCGATGGTTGAATATAAATCAATTAAAAATGATGTAACGATGTGGAATGTTGCAGTTGAAAGACAAATTAGAGTTAAAGGCAAAGAGGCTGAAAAATTTGTTAATTATGTAATTACTAGAGATGCAACAAAAATATCACCAATGAGAGCAAGATACGTTATTCTTTGTAACTATAAAGGTGGTGTTTTAAATGATCCAATATTATTAAGAGTAGCTAAAGATGAATTTTGGTTTAGTTTATCAGACAGTGATATTGGACTTTACTTGCAAGGGGTAAATGCAAATAAAAAATTTAAATGTGAAATTGATGAAATAGATGCGTGTCCTGTACAAATACAAGGTCCAAAATCTAAAGCATTAATGAAAGATTTAATCGGTAAACAAGTTGATTTAGATAATATGCCGTACTATGGCTTAGCAAAAGCTAAGGTTGGTGGAAGAGATTGTGTTATTTCACAATCTGGTTTTTCAGGTGAGGCTGGATATGAAATTTATTTAAAGAATGCTACAAAATATGCAGATGATATGTGGAATGCAGTTTTGAAAGCAGGAAAAAAACATAAATTAAGAGTTATTGCTCCTGCTCACCACAGAAGAATACAGGCTGGGATTTTATCTTGGGGTCAAGACTTAGATCACGAACACAATCCGTTTCAATGTAATCTTGGTTACCAAGTATCATTATCAGGAAAAGGTGAATGGAAGAAAAAAGCTAATTATGTTGGCAAGGCTGCTTTGGAAAAAATGAAAAAACAATTAAAAGCAGGAAAAAAACCTTACAAACTTCAATTAGTTGGAATGGAAATGGGCGGAAAACCAATAACAGAATATGCTCCAGACTTTTGGTTAATTTCAAAACCAAGTGGCGGTAAACCTGTAGGATTTATTACTTCGCCTTGGTATCATCCGGAAAAGGGAATGAATATCGCAATGGGATATGTCCCATACGATGGTACAAAAAACCCTAATGGTTTTCCAAAAGGTAAAGTTGGAACTAAATATAAGGTTCATTTACCAAGAAAATATTCTACAAAACCTGGTAAACCTGTTGATGCTGTAGTAGTTGATATTCCATTTACTGAGTCATACCACGCAAATACAAGAGAAGTGGTAAAAGGTTAATTCAATATTCGAGGAGCGAAGTAATTCGCTCCTCATTTAAATTATGTTTGCTGTATTTTTAGATATTGTTTTTAAATCACTGAAGTTAGATAGATCTCTTTATTCTGATAATAAATATTTTGGGGAGGCTGCTATATACTTTGCTGGCCTTATAATGATCCTAGAGGGAGTTGCTGGAGCAATTGCTGCCAACAGTATTATTAAAACATCAATAGGATTATCGGGGTTAACTGCAATTTTGACATGGTTTATATGGTCAATATTAATTTTTGTAATTGGAGTTAAACTATTTCCAGATAAAAATAGTAAAATACCATTTAAAAAAGTTTTAATTGGCGTTGGTTATGCTCATGCACCCGGGTTAATTAGATTTTTTGCAGTAACACCAGATTTAGTTCTACCTGTGATATTTTTAACTCAATTTTGGATTTTTGCGTCTCTCATCATATCAACGAAACATGTTTTGGGCCTAAAGTCTAATCTTAAATCTTTTGGTATAATTTTTTTAGCTTTCTTGCTAATTGCATTTTTATCAGTATCTTTTGTGATTAGTAGAATGAATGCATTGCCAATAAGTACAATTAGCTAAACTGGAAATACTGTTTTTGAAACCCTGCAAGATTGGCAAATTTTAAAGCCAGATAAAATTAAATTTTCTCTTACACTTTCATCTTTTTTTCCACATTCTTCACATTTATTATCAATTTCTTTGAAATTTAATTTTTTCTCCTCTTTAGTCATTATCTGTAAGCCCTGCTCCAGCAGCTGAATTTTTCAATTGTTCTGTCTCTTCTACAAAGGTTCCCTCTGATAATTTATAAAGTTCTTGCCATTCATTTTCCTCAAATGTGTTTTTGTTTTCTATAAATTTTATTTTAATTTTTTTTGCAAAATCGATTATATCACCACTCAAATAATTAGAATAAATAGATTGGTTAAAATTTAATAAAAATTCTTTTTCATCAATATTTAAAAAAATACGTTTACCAATAATCTCTGTTGATCTACTGACAAAAGGTAAAAATAATAAAGGGTATGCCATATTTTCAAAATTTATCTCATCCAACGTCTCTAGATTTATTACCTGGTCTAGGAAATTTGTACCTGATATGATTGGGCAATAAGCAATACTAGACGTATTTATTTTAGATATTAAACTTATTTTTTGAAACTGTTTTTGATTATAAATTTTAAAATATGAATTTAGATTTTTTAAACCTGCCAATCCAAACATTTCTAGTAATCGAATATTTTTTCCTAATTCTTCTGCTATACCCCACTCAAATCCAATGCTTTTTGAAGCTCTTTTAACAGTGGTGTCTATTTCACTAAAGCTTTTCATTAATTTATTGAATTATAAACCCAATGGTCGTCTGATTTTGTAAGCTCATTTGGTAACGGAGCTCCTTGAAACATGCATATCCTTAACCATTTATCTGAACGAGGATCAAATTTTAGAGCACCAAAAAAAGATAGTTTCAATCTTAGCATATCAATTGGCATTAATTTTGAGCCTATTGTATTATCTTGAATTTCAGCATACGGAAATTTTTCTGTTATGAAAGCCCTTCTTACGACATGTCTAAGGTCGTTATTATTCATTAAGAAAGTTCCTATTTTTAAACTATTTTTTTCATTTGAAATTCTTTCATACAATTTACAAATATCTCTTGCTATCGCTAATGGTTGCTCTAAATCCGAACCTTCATCTTGAAATCTGTTGGCAAGCCTGGGTTCTTCCTTGTTTTTTGAAATAAACCAAAAATTTTGATTATTTTCTTTTTTTTTAAAATCTATTTTAAGAATATCTGAGTATTTTAATTCTAAAACTTTTCTTAAATCTAAAATCGTTTTCTCTATTGGTATTGTAAAGAACTTCTCTTCATCAGCACTCATAGTTCTTATTAAGGGATTTGTAATTTTTTCATATGGCTCCATTATCACTGAGACCATAAATTCTAAACACTCTTCTCCTAGATTGTTTTTTGCCCAAATATACAAATCGTTATAAGAAAATTCTCTTTCGAAATCAAATTTAGTTAAAAAATATTGTAACAATAAATCTAAATCTTTCTTTAAATTATTGATTTTTAATAATTGGAATTCACTTTCAGTATTCCAATTTTCAATATTTTTTTTAGAATTTTGAAGGCAATTAATTATTAGATCAACATCTTTTTTTTTTACCTCTTTTATTTCTCTAATTTGTTTTAATGCAGTTTCTCTTGCCATAATCCAATTATTTAATAACAAAGGATGATTTACAATAAATGGAGCCATCCCTAGACCAGTAGAGTTCCCAATTCCTAGATTTCTAGAAATATCTGGATCTAAAGTGACCGATTTTTTTGGATTTTTACTCTTTGCAATGTGGTTAACTTGATCAAAAGTAAATTGTCTTACAAGATATACCAACATCATTTCTAATCTAAATGGTCCATATATTTCTTCTCTATTTTTAATTCTAAATCTATCAGCCAGCCCAAATTTTCCTGAGCCGTAGACTGCTGTGGTTCTGTAAAGGTAACCAACTTTTGCTAATTTGTCCTTATCTGGTTGTTTTCCTTTTGAGAGACACTCAACGACATAATCAAAAATTCTCACTGATTTGTTTGCACGAGATAATGTAAGTTCTTTAAATGACATTCTACCAACCTCTTGTTTTGGAACATTTTGTTTTAATCTTTCGATATCTTGTTTTTTTGGAACACCATCAAATAGTGTAAAAGCTGCGTCCCATTTTGTAGCAATCACTCTATCTGATCTTTCTTGGTCGCTTATTTTATTAGCAAAACAAATCAAAGAATAAATTCTATTTTTTTTTTTAAAAGAATAAATAACAACTCCAAAACCATTTTCATCCAAATCTAATAAATCTCTTTTGTATTCCCAATTTTTAAATTCCTGCAAGAAAGATCTCAAAAAAGAAAGTTTCGATTGATGAAAAGATCCGAGTCTTGATAATTTCATTACTTCTTTTGGATCTCTTAATTTTATTTCCATTAATTTATACCTTTATAAAAATTAAACCAATTATTACCCAAAATTTTATTTGTTTCTTCTTCGCTAAAACCAATTTTTTTAAGACCAGTTTCTAAGTTTTTAAAACCTCGTGCATCTTCAAACCAATTTGGTTGTTTAGGAAAGCCAGGTTTTGATTTGCTTCCTTCACCAAAATTTTTTTGTTTAGCCCATGTTCCGTTTCTCATCCACTCTACAACAGTATCTGGCTGGAACAGGCATAGATCAGAACCTATTCCAACGTTATTTATACCCATTATTTCTACAGTTTGAGCTGTCATTTCACAAAAACTTTCTAATGTGCAATTAGTACCATTTTTTAAATGGTGGGGATATAATGATAGTCCTAACATTCCTTTGCTGTCAGCTAGAGTTTTTAATAGGTCTTTAGATTTATTTCTTTTTGCACTGTGCCAAAAACTAGGATTTGCATGAGTGATAGCTATTGGCTTTTCACTAATATCTATTGCGTCAAAAGTACTTTTTTCTGCTGAATGTGACATGTCAACTACTACGCCAATCTTGTTCATTTCTTTTATTGCTTCTCGTCCAAAATTAGTGACACCACTGTCATTTTTTTCATAACATCCAGTAGCTAGTAGAGATTGATTATTGTATGTTAATTGCATAAACCTACATCCATGCTCGTGAACTTTTCCTATTAAACCGATATCATCCTCAATAGGAGAGCAATTTTGAAAACCAAAAAAAATTGCTGTTTTTTTTTCTTTTTTAGCTTTCTCAATATCATTAAAATTTTTACCTAGAAAAATTAAATCAGAATTATTTTTAAAATGTTCATCCCATTCTTTTAACCTTTCACGGAATTCATCATAATCCTCGTGGTAAACAACTGTGACATGTACAGCATCTAAACCTGCTTGGCGGTTTATTTCAAATACTTCTCGAGACCACTTACAATATTGAAGATTATCGATTTTATAATTCATATAATAAATATATATTAGTGTTAGCTTTTTTGATATTAAATATATAAATGCAAAATAAAAAAAAATCATAAAGTAGCAATTGTAATGGGTAGCCAATCAGATTACTCAACTATGAAATATACAGTCAAAGTGCTTAAGATACTCAAAATAAAATTTGAAACTAAGATTGTATCAGCTCATAGAACTCCAAACAGAATGTATGAATTCGCAAAAAAAGCTGAAAAAAATAGTATTTCTGTAATTATTGCTGGTGCTGGTGGCTCTGCACACCTTCCTGGAATGATAGCAGCATTAACTAGAATACCTGTAATAGGAGTGCCAATTGAGAGTAAAAAATTAAAAGGCTTGGACAGTCTTCTTTCAATAGCACAGATGCCAAAAGGAATTCCAGTTGGGACAGTTGCAATCGGTGTTGATGGAGCGATAAATGCTGCTTTACTCTCAGCATCCATATTATCAGTTAGTGATACAAAAATTAGAAAAAGTCTTGAAAGTTGGCGTACTAAACAGACTAGATCTGTGAAAAAAAAACCACATTAAATGAGTAAGATAAATCTTGGAATTTTAGGTGGTGGTCAATTAGGTAGTATGCTTGCAACAGCAGCAAAAAAATTAAACGTACAAACTTTCATTTATTGTGATGATGAAAACGCACCTGCACAAAAATTTGCTGATGATTTCATTCTGGGAGATTATAATGATGAGAGTAAAATTTCAGAATTTGTAAATAAAGTAAATGTTGTAACATACGAATTTGAAAATATTCCTTTTAATACCCTTGAGTTTATTAATAAACATAAACAAGTTTTACCTAAACCAAATATTAATCAAGTTATTCAAAATAGATTTTCTGAAAAAAATTTCATAAATAATTTAGGTATTAAAACTACAGACTACGTAATCATAAAAAACTTAAAAGATTTAAATAATAACTTAAATCTTTTACCAGGTATTTTGAAAACTACCACTCTTGGTTATGACGGCAAAGGACAATTTAGACTAAATAATAAAAATGATATAGATAAACAAAAAATAGATTTTAGCAGTCAATATATTTTAGAAAGAATTATAAATCTTAAGAAAGAGATATCAGTAATTATTACAAGATTTAAAAATCAAAATTATGAGATATATGAACCAATAGAAAATGTACATAAAGATCAGATACTTAAATTTTCAGAAATACCTGCAAAAATAAGTAGTAATATTTTAAATTTATCCACTGAATGGGCAAAAAAAATTTCAGAAGAATTAGATTATGTAGGTACTTTATGTGTAGAGTATTTTATAGACGAAAACGACAATCTTTACGTAAATGAAATAGCACCGAGGGTACATAACTCTGGTCACTTAACAATAAATTCACATAATGTAAGTCAATTTGAAAATCACATAAGAGCAGTCTGTGCCCTAGATAAATTAGAAACAAAAAAAATTTACAATGCAAAAATGATAAACTTAATTGGTGAAGATATTACTGAGTATCGAAACAAAAAAGTTAAAGAAAACGAATTTTTTTTTGATTACCAAAAAAAAGAAATAAAACCTAAAAGAAAAATGGGTCATTTCACCACAATTATTAAAATTTAATAATGAAAAAATTTATAATTTTAATTTTTATTTTTTTTCAATATACTTCGGTAAATCTTGCTATGACAAATAAACCATATCATCATTTAGATAACGGAAAATTCAGAAACCCTGAGGGATCACCTGTTAGAAGTGAAAATGTAAAATGGTCCTATAGTACATTTAATAAAGAGAAAAAAAAATTAGACATGACTGTTCCAGATGAACACGTAATCAAAAAAAATTTAGTCTTAGAAAAATTAAATAGTATTCAAAATAATGATTATATCGGTTGGATAGGACATGCTACCTTTTTAATAAAATTAGGTAATACAACTATAATTACTGATCCAGTTTTTTCTAAAAATGCCGGACCATTAATTTTTGGACCTAAAAGATATACTGAGCCAGCATTAAATTTAAATGAGCTACCAAAAATTGATTTATTTTTACTGACTCATAATCATTATGATCATCAGGACATGGGAACTATAAGAAAATTTCCATACAAGGATACAAAAGTATTTACTGCACTCAAATTAGGTAAATATTTTACAAAACACCATTTTAAAGATGTTCAAGAGCTTGACTGGTATCAAGAAGTAAAATTTAATGATTTAAAAATTACATTTTTGCCTGCGGTTCACTGGTCAAAAAGAAGTTTAACAGATACAAATAAAACTTTATGGGGTAGTTTTTTAATAGAATACGCTGGAAAAAAAATATTTTTTGCATGTGATACTGGATATGGAAATATTTACAAAAAAATTGGTAAAGAGTATGGGCCGATTGATCTAACAATGATAAACATTGGTGCATATGACTTTAGACCAATGTTTGAAAAATCAATTTATCACACATCACCTGAGGAGGCTTTGCAAGCTGCTCAGGATCTTAAAAGTAAAAAAGTTTTAGGTACCCATTGGGGTACATTTGTTTTGTCACTTGAGCCAATAATGGAACCTCCAAAAAGATTCAAAGATAACGCAGAAAAATTTGGTTTTAAAAGAGATGATGCTTTGATTTTTAAAATTGGAGAATTTAAAAAATTAAGCGAGGTAATAGATTAATTTAAATATCTAGATTCATATAACAAGAGTTAGGATCCTCTTTGTAGTGAGCAAAAGGAGGGCATTTTTTGAAACCAATTTTCTGAAATAATTCCCTTGCTGGTTTAAAAAATTCTCCAGATCCAGTCTCGATACTTAATTTTCTTAAATTTAAATTTTTCGCTTTAATTAATAAGTGTTTTAAAATTTTCTCACCATAACCTTTTTTCCTGAATTCGTTTGTCACTCTTATAGATTTAAATTCACCATGTTTCTGATCAAATAGCTTTATAGCACCGCACCCTACGAGTTTACTGTCCTCCCATATACTCCAAAACTTAATACTAGGATCTTTTAACCCAGGTATATCAAGTACGTGGGTACTCCCTTCAGGAGAAACAGATCTTAATTCTTTAAAATGATTTAGTAATAGTTCATTTACCTCACTATTATCAAAATTTCCCTCTATTGATTTCATAATTAATTAAAACATATAATATAATTAAATTTTTAACCAAGATAATTATAAAATGTGTATTTTAATTTAATTATTATTTCTAATTGATGATTTTACTGAATTTACGAAAGCTTGATGATTGTTCTCAGTTTGAAAGGGTTTCTTCTTATTATCTTTTTTTTCGTCAAGGTTATGTAGAATTTTTGTAACATGTTCTATAGCGTCTTCACCCGTTGTATGCACTAATGCCTGATTTATTGTTACACTTAATCCTGCTTGATAAACGTTACCGGTACTTGCAACTGTATAGGCTGGTCCAATAAATGATGCTGTGGTTTGTATACACCCATTTAAGGCAATTAATAATATTACATATAATGAAAGTTTTCTTATCATCCCAACGCGGGATTAATACCGATTCTTTATTTCTGAACAAGTTTGATTTGAAAGTTATACAGTTTGTGTGAATTAAATAGCTTTATAACCGAACTCAAGTGAGGCATCTGTGACGGAATGATACAACGATTCTCCAAAACTTCTTAAACACATCACTCTTATCTTGTTGGGTTGATCGTTTATGAAATCTATAGTAACTGCAATTCCATTAAAAATTGAATTTACTACTTCATTTTTATTTATATCATTAAAATTAATTGGGCAGCCTTTTTTTAAAACCTCTTTTGCATTTTTACCTGATAGTTCAATGATTGCTTTTGAGTGAGATAAATCAGTTATTGCAAACTCGTCGTTAGAAAGATTTTTTGCTATTTCTTCAGATAAACTAATTGTAGCTGACAATGCAAGCCAATTATTTGGACCTATCCATAATATTCTTACATCGTTATTTTCAGATACTTTAAGTTTATCAGGAAAATCTAAACCGGATAATTTATAATCGTTAATATTTTTCTTATTTTTTTTAAACTTTACAATCTGAAAAATTTTAAAGTTTTTTAATTCTTTTATATTTATAATTTCATCAGAATTTTTATTTTTAAAATTACCATGGTCGCCAACTAAATGAACACTATTTAATGGTGATATACTTGTCATGATCTCACTCTCTCCCCTTTTGGATCTACATAGTGTGATGATACAATTTCAACTGCTATAGTTTTATTTTTTAGTGGAGACATAGCATATAGTTTTGAGCCAATCATATTTTTTCCATCTTTTAAAATAGCTAAAGAAAAAGGGTTGTTATGTTCAACACTCCAACAGGAAGCCGAAATATGTCCTAGCTTTGGATTAGGTAACTTTCCTTTAGGATCTTTTACAAGATGTGACCCTTCTGGAATACTTGTCTTTTTATCTAATGGAACTACTCCTACTAATCTTTGTCTATCCTTTTCGTTATAGGCTTTTTTCAATAAAGATCTTTTACCTATAAAGTCTTTTTTCTTACTTACTAAACCATCTAAACCTGTATCATAAGGTATTGTTCTTCCATCTAATTCTGATCCAGCAACGTGGCCCATTTCTATTCTAAGAGTTGATAAAGCTTCAGTTCCATATGGTTGCAAATCAAAATCTTTACCAATTTCAATAATTTTTTCCCACATAAAGTTTCCATTATCTGACTCAACATTTACTTCGTAAGCAAGCTCTCCAGAAAATGAAATTCGAAATATTCTCGCATTAACACCAAATAAATCTGCCTCTACAAATCCCATAAATGGTAATCCTTCATTAGAAACATCTGTATCTGGAAAAAGTTTTTGTAATAAATCTCTAGACTTTGGTCCTGCAATAGCAGCACCAGCCCACTGTTCGGTTGTTGATACAACATTAACATCAAGCTCAGGCCAAACTAGTTGTAAATAGTATTCTAAATGAGACAATACATTAGCTGCTTGAGCAGTAGTAGTTGTCATATGGTAATGATTCTCCGAAATCCTTGTAGTTGTTCCGTCATCCATTACGATACCATCTTCTCTAAGCATTACACCATATCTTGCTTTTCCAACTGGTAGTTTAAGCCATGCATTTGTATAAACTCTATTTAAAAATTCAGCTGCATCGGGACCTTTAACGTCTATTTTTCCAAGCGTTGTTACATCACAAACGCCAACATTTTTTCGAACGTTTTCAGCTTCTCTTTTAGAGGCTTCAAATAATCCTTCATTTCCTCTTTTGTAGTATCTTGGTCGTAACCAAACGCCAGCATCAACAAAAACTGCATTATTTTTTTCATGCCAATTATGCATTGGAGATTTTCTTGTTGGTTTAGAGTGTTTTCCAATTTCTCTTCCTACAATAGCTCCAATAGAAATTGGTGTATAAGGTGGTCTAAATGTTGTGTGTCCTACTGCTGGAACAACTTTATTTTCTATATTTGATACTAATTGTAATCCATTAAGATTACTTGTTTTTCCTTGATCGGTAGCCATACCTAACGTTGTATAACGTTTGACGTGCTCAATAGATCTATAACCCTCTCTAATTGCAAGTTCTATATCTGATACAGCAACATCATTCTGAAAATCTAAAAATCTTTTATATTTTTTTCCTTTTGGTAACGGAACACACCAAAACTTATCGTGTTTAGAGTGTTTTTTTTCTGAAACTTTTGGTATTTGCTGGCTATTGTTATTATTCGTAATTTCTTTAGATAATTCAAAACCCTTGTCAAAAGAAGTTTTCAATGTTTCTTCTAAAGTAAATACTCCATTTGCAGAACCCAAGGTTACTTCTTTTTGTTTCGATTTATCTGGCACAAAAGCATCGATTTCTTCTTTAAATTTTGTCTTACCTCCTGATTGAGACGCAAGATGAATAGTTGGGGTCCAAAAACCAGAGACACAAATACAGTCACATTCAATGTTTTTAATTTGATTTAAATTTTGCTTATCTTCAGATATTTCTGCAATATCACAAGATTTTACTTTCTTATAACCTTTGGCTGCAACTACAACATGAGAAAATTTAATATCTATACCAAGAGACTTTGCTTCTTTAACTATTTCTGAGTTACTGTCTTGTCTACTATCCAATACAATTGGATTAATATTATTTTTTTTAAACTCGATAGCAGTTTCATAAGCACTATCATTGTTAGTAAATACAATAGGTTTTTTTCCAACTAAAACTCCATAAACTTTCATGTATTCCTTAGCTGCAGATGCTAAGACTACTCCAGGTGTATCATTGTTTCCAAAAACAATTGGTCTTTCTATTGATCCTGAAGAAATTACTACTTGTTTTGCTCTAATATACCAAAGTCTTTGTTTAGGAGTAAATTCTTCTGATTTTGGCAAATGGTCTGTTACTCTTTCAGACATTACTAGCATATTGTGATCATAGTAACCGAAAATTTGAGCTCTATTTTTAACAGTTACATTTGTCATTCCTTTAAGTTCTGTAATAATATTATCAGCCCATTCTTTTCCACTTTGATTATTAATACTCACATCTGATGTTAATAAACTTCCACCAAATCGAGGCTTATCTTCAGCAAGAATAACTCTTGCACCATTTTTTGCTGCAGCATAAGCACTTGCTAATCCAGAGGGTCCAGATCCAGCAATTAATAAATCACAATACTCATATTTATGTTCATATCTTTCCTTGTCATGTTCTTTTGATGCAACGCCAAAACCTGCTGCTTTTCTGATAAATGGTTCATATATTCTGTACCAAAAGCTTCTCGGCCACATAAAAGTTTTATAATAAAAACCTGCTGGTAAAAATATATTTAAAAAATTATTTATTGCACCAATATCAAAATTTACACTTGGCCAACAATTTACGCTCTTCGCCTCTAAACCCTCAAATAATTCCTGTTCAGTTGCTCTTACGTTTGGTTCTGTTTCGCCATTTCTATATAATTGAACTATAGCGTACGGCTCGTCGACACCTGCACCAAAAAAACCTCTTGGTCTATGATATTTGAAACTTCTTCCTACTAAATGAACACCATTAGCAATTAAAGCAGATGCAAGTGTATCTCCCTCATAGCCAAAATATTTTTTTCCATTAAATTTAAATGAAAGTTTTTTTTCTCTATTTACTAATCCGATTTTATCTAATCTATAATTTTGTACCATTATCCAACTTTTTCTTCTGATTTATAAGTATTAAATATTTCATGGGTTGAGGTATCTCTAAGAACTTTTATCCATTGTCTACATCCAGATACATGATGCCAAAGTTCTAAATGTTTTCCTCTTGGGCTTTTTCTTAGATATACAAACTCATCCCACTCTTGATCTGAAATCTCTTTATTAAGTTCTGGTCTTTTTACTGAAGCGTCTCCACCATATGCAAATTCATTTTGAGATCGTAATCCACAATGTGGGCACTTGATGTAAAGCATTTAAGAAATCCAAGTTTTTGTTCCAAGACCTTTTTCATCTATGAGATGACCAGTGCTAAATCTATCTAGTCTAAAACCAGCGTTTAATTCGTGAACTCTATCTTGTGCTATTGTATGTGCAAAAGTAAAACCTGATGCTGGTGTTGCCTTAAATCCACCATAACACCATCCGCAATTTAAATACAATCCTGCAATATGAGTTTTATCAATTATTGGAGATCCATCCATTGACATATCCATTATACCGCCCCAGGTTCTTAGCATATTTAACTTACTTAAAAATGGAAACATCGCAATTCCTTCTGTCAATACATGTTGAAGTGTTGGTAAATTTCCTCTCTGCGCGTAACTATTATATCCATCCAAATCTCCTCCCATTACCATCTCACCTTTGTCAGATTGACTACAATAAAAATGTCCAGCGCCAAAAGTTACTACATGATCAAGAATTGGTTTGATTGGTTCAGAAACACAAGCTTGTAGTAAGTGAGTTTCAATTGGTAATGTCATATTTAACATTTCTGCTAAAATTGAGGTGCTACCAGCAACACATAAACCAACTTTTTTAGTTTTAATATCTCCTCTTGAGGTTTTAATTCCTTGCATTTTTCCATTACTAATATCAAATCCAGTAACTTCGCAATGCTGGATAATGTCTACTCCCATTGAGTCAGCTTGTCTTGCGTAACCCCAAGCAACGGCATCGTGTCTAGCAGTTCCAGCACTAGGTTGCATCAGTGCTCCGAATATTGGGAACCTCACATTGTCAGAAAAATCTAAAACTGGAACTTTCTTTTTTACTTCTTCTCTATCGAGCAATACTGCATCAATACCATTTAATCTCATAGAGTTTCCTCTTCTTGCATATGCATTCATTTGCGCATCGGAATGTGCAAGATTAATAATTCCTCTTGGGGAGAACATTATATTAAAGTTTAAATCTTGAGACATGCTTCTCCACAAGTCCATCCCTTTCTCATAAAAAAGACCGTTCTCATCGTGCATATAATTTGATCTTATAATAGTTGTATTTCTCCCAACATTTCCACCACCAATCCATCCTTTTTCTATAACGGCAATATTTGTAATTTTGTGTTCTTTAGCTAAATAATATGCTGTGGCTAAGCCATGACCCCCACCCCCAATTATGACGACGTCATATTCTTTTTTTGGTGTTGGATCTTTCCAAGCAACTTCCCAACCTTTATGACCTGAGAATGCATTTTTTATTAAGCTTAAAAATGAATATTTTTGCATAAATTATTATAACTAATTTTAATTTATTTCTTTAAAAATTATATAATAAAGTATAGAAATCTGTTCCATAATATAAAGCTTAAAGAAAGCATATATGGGCGCAGTCAAATCAGACATCGAAATAGCAAGAGCCGCAAAAATGAAGCCTATTAAGGATATTTTAGGCAAAATCAAAGTTCCTGATAATAATAGCAGCTTTAGTCCTATGGGTAGACATATTGCTAAAATAAACCTTGAATACTTAAATAAATTAAAAAATAAAAAAGATGGACATCTAATTTTAGTAACCGCTATTACTCCTACTCCAGCGGGAGAGGGAAAAACAACTACCTCTGTTGGGTTACATGATGGCCTTAACAAAATTGGTAAAAAATCAATAGTATGTTTAAGAGAGCCTAGTCTCGGACCATCGTTTGGTATGAAGGGAGGGGCTGCTGGAGGAGGTTATGCTCAAGTAGTACCTATGGAACAGATTAATTTACATTTTACTGGAGACTTTCATGCCATTACATCAGCTCACAATTTGCTATCTGCATTAATTGATAATCACATCTATTGGGGTAACAAACTTAAAATTGACGATAAGAGAATTGTTTGGAAAAGAGTTGTGGATATGAATGACAGGGCTTTAAGATTCATAAATATAAATACTAAAGGTGTTGCAAAAGAATTCCCTAGGGAAGATGGATTTGATATCACTGTTGCATCAGAGGTCATGGCAATTTTTTGCCTATCAAATGATCTAAAAGATTTAGAAAAAAGAATCGGAAATATAACAATCGCATACAATACCGACGGCAAACCTATTTATGCAAAAGATCTAAATGCCCAAGGACCAATGACTGTTCTTTTAAAAGATGCAATAAGACCGAACGTAACCCAAACTTTAGAAAATAATCCTGCATTAATCCATGGAGGACCTTTTGCTAATATTGCGCATGGATGTAATTCGGTAATTGCAACAAAGTCTGCTTTAAAACTTGCTGACTATGTTGTTACAGAGGCTGGGTTTGGCGCAGATCTAGGTGCTGAAAAATTTTTAGATATTAAATGTAGAAAATCAAACTTAAAACCAAGTTGTGTGGTTATTGTTGCAACAATAAGAGCCTTAAAAATGCATGGAGGTGTTGAAAAAGAAAATTTAAAAAACGAAAATGTTGAAGCACTTAAAAAAGGTTTGGTAAATTTGGAAAGACATATAAGTAATATAAAAAAATTTGGATTAACGCCAATTGTAGCTGTTAATAGTTTCATTTTAGATACGAAAAAAGAAATATCCGCTGTAAAAGATTTTTGCAAAAGTCAAAAGGTTGAAGTCAGTGAGTCTACACATTGGGCAGATGGTGGAAAGGGTGCAAAAGATTTAGCTAAAAAAGTTGTTAAAATATGCAAAGTTTCAAAAAAGAAAAATTTTAAGTTTTTATATGAAGATAATCAATCATTGTGGAGTAAAGTGGAAACAATTGCAAAGGAGATATACAAAGCAAGTTCAATTACTTCAGATGAAAACGTTAAAAAACAGTTGAAAATATTTGAGGATAATGGATATGGAAAATTACCCGTTTGTATAGCTAAAACTCAGTACAGTTTTTCAGTTGATCCTAAATTAAAAGGAGCTCCTACAGATCATGAAATTTCTATAAGAGAGGTAAGATTATCATCTGGTGCTGAGTTTATTGTTGTAGTTTGTGGATCAATTATGACAATGCCTGGTTTACCAAGAGTCCCTGCCGCTGATAAAATAAAACTAAATAAAAAAGGTGATATAGAAGGATTATTTTAAACCTAAACCATCCCAAAAATCTTTTGCTAAATTTTTTCCTGTAAGATCTTTAAACTGAGGTAATCCAGTTGGAGATGTAACGTTTATATCTCCAATGAGGTAACCATCAATTAAATCTATTCCTGCAAAATAAATTTTATCTTTTATTAAACTTTTGCTGATTAATGAAGAAATTTTTAATTCTTTTTTACTTAACCCAGTTTTAAATGCTGTTCCACCTTGTGAAATATTTGATAGGTTAGATCCTGCTCTTGGAATTCTTTTAATTGCGCCTTTAACTTTACCCTTAATTATAAATACTCTTTTGTCTCCAAATTTTACTTTATTTAAATATTTTTGGACCATCAAATAATTATATTTTTTAATAAACAAAGATACTTTTGGTTTAGAAAATTTTTTTGTTAAAAAGAGTATATTTTTTCCCGCGTAACCATCTAAAGGTTTTATTACGATTTTCTTATATTTTTTGTAATGTTTATGGATGTCCTCAATACTATTTGAAAAAATAGTCGGAGGCATAAATCTTAAAAATCGTGAAGAGTAAAATTTTTCTGATACATTTCTTATCGCAGATGGATTATTAATAACTTTTTTTTGATCAATATTATCCAAAAAATATGTAGAATTAATATAATTCATATCAAATGGTGGATTTTGCCTTATTAAAATAAAAGCAGCTTTTGAAATATTAAATTTAATTTTTTTATTTATTTTATAAAAATTTTTTTTACCTTCAAAAAAGTATACCAGATGTCCTTGAGCTTGGAGTTTAGAATTTATTATACTTAAATTATCAGCTTCATACCAAAAAACTTTGAAACCTCTTTTTTGAGCCTCAATTGCTAATTGTAAAGACGTATCTGTTAATGGATTAATTGTTTCTAGGTTGTTAGATTGTATTGCAATAATTTTTTTCATTGATTTAGATTTTTAAGTGAATCCTCAGCTTTTGTACTTTTTTTAGTGATCATGCTACTAACATTTTTAAGATATATTTCTTCATTATTTTTTTTTGAGTTTAATTGATTTCTAAATTTTAATCCCTCCTTTGATAATTTTAAAAAAATATCCGACCAATCTAAAATACTTTTCCCATCTATTTCTGTGCCAAAACCTTTTGATGGACTATTAAAATATGCTTCTAAAATGTCTTTTTTTTTCCATTTATTTAAAATTTCATATGTTTCATTTAAATTTCCATAAAGAAGTCCAATTAAAAATGCTGGACCAGCACAATGACAGTCCCATTCGCATGCATCCAAAGATCTTATTTCTATGTAGCTTTTCAATCTTACTTCGGTAAAAATTGTGGATAGATGCAATTCAAGATTACTTTTGTCAGCTTCATCTTGTTTTATTAAATCGGAATATGTTTTACCATCTGGAAATAAATATTCGTTATTTTTTTGATAAAATAACAGTGGATAATTTAAAACAAAATCTGCATATTTTTCATAAGACATTTCTTCAAGAAAAATTTCTGGCAATCCAGCTCTAGAAGTGTTTTGCCAAACTTTCGAACGATAAGATAAATAACCACTGAATTTGTTTTCTTTGATTGCAGAATTAGAAAATAATGCGATGCTTATTGGTGTTAGATAAGATGCAACTTTAAATTTTTTTTTAAAATCTTCTTCATTCTTGTAGTCAATATTTATCTGAGTACCAGCTGTTTGATACATCATTTCTAAGCTTAGAGAACCATTTTTTGGCATTTCTTTTGTCATTACTCTGTATCTTTTTTTTGGATTATTTGGAATTTTATCAATACTCGAAAATGGGTCGAAGCCTACTGATAAAGTTTTTAAATCAAAGTTTTCACATGCTAAATTTAATTTTTCTTGAAATTCATATGACTCGGAACAGACTTCATGAATATTAGATAATTGACTACCAGATAATTCTATTTGATTTCCTGGTTCTAGAGTAATCGTTTTTCCATTTTTTTTTAAACCAATAATATTTTCATCTTCTTTAATAGGTTCCCAATTAAATTTTGAGATAAAAAAATTGAAAATTTTTAATAAATCAGAGTAATCTGCCCTTTCATTACTTTTTTTTTTAAATAGAAATTTTTCATTCTCAACACCAATAAATTGATCTGGTTTATTACCTGAAATAAAATGTTCTATTATTTGTTGCTTAGATTTAATTTTCATTTAAATAATCAATCCAATTTTTTAATTCGATCATTCTTAAATCTCTATTTGATATTTGATTTTCTTGCTCTATCATTTGAACATGATTATCAATTTCTTTTTGATCTTCAAAAGCCTTCTTTTCAATTAATCTATCAGTTCTAAAATGGATTAATCTTATCATTTTATCGTATGATATCTCTGGGTGATATTGTATACCCCAAATATCACACTCATTAATTTTAAAATTTAGCCCTTGCACTTTATTAATTTTATTTGATGATAAAAGTATTGCGTTATCTGGAATTTTTGAAACTTCATCAAAATTAAAAGCAGGGGTGTTAAAATTATTTTTTTTATTTTTATAAAGAGGATGTTTTAGCCCATTATCATTTATTTGTATTTGATGAGCGATTCCCCTATGTGTTCCTTTTTGACATTTCCTTACTTCTCCGCCTGCTGCTGTAACAGCAACTTGCATACCCCAACATATTGCAAGAATTTTTTTTATTTTTTTTTGAGACTCTTTCATAAATTCAATTTGTCTACGAATTTCAATTGTATCATTATAAATATTTAAGCTACTGCCGCCCCAAATAAGACCATCATACTCTTCAAGGTTTTTAATATTTTCAAAAACTTTAGGATCTGATGAAGGATTTGCTACATCAATTTCTAAATTTTTTGTAAAATATGCGATACTATCTTTTAAACTTTCTGTGTGTGTTTGAATGCCAGCGTTAGTAAATTGCTGATTTTCCTCTTTTAGATTACCCTCTACTATTAGTATTTTTTTCATGAAAATAAATTACCTTTCATACTGTGGTCATATAATTTTTTCATATCCTCTAGATTTAACAATCTAGGATTTGTCGCAGTTGAAGGATCTTCAAGAGCCATTTTTGATAACATTTCTAAATCAAATTTATCTTCGTTGATAACTTCTGATAAAGCATGTGGGATATTTAAATCTTTTCTTAGTTCTAAGATCCAATCCAAAAAACATTTAAAATCTTTTTTTAAACCAAGGAAATCACAAATAGATACTATTCTTTTTTCTATAAATTTTTTATTATAAGTGAGTACATAAGGCATAAAAATTGCATTGGATAATCCATGATGTAAATTGAATTGAGCGTTTACTGGGTGACTTAATGAATGAATTGCACCAAGGCCTTTTTGGAACGCAGTAGATCCCATGCTTGCTGCGGCCAACATATCTGACCTTGCCTCTAAATTTTTTCCATCTTTAACAGCAGTCATTAAAGATTTTTTTGTCAATCTTATACCTTCTATCGCTATACCATCAGCCATTGGGTGAAATCCAGGAGCGCAAAAAGCCTCTAAGTTATGCGCTAAAGCATCCATTCCTGTTGCAGCAGTTAATCTAGGAGAAAGGTCCAAAGTTAAAACCGGATCTAAGATTACAATCGACGGTAAAAATTTAGGATGGAATATTATTTTTTTTACCCCAGTTTCATTATTAATTATTGCTGATGCTCTTCCAGTTTCTGAGCCTGTACCTGCTGTTGTGGGTACAGCTATTATAGGTGCGATATTATCGTTGTTCGCTCTTTTCCAATAATCACCTATATCCTCAAAATCCCAAATTGGTCTTGTTTGACCAGACATAAACGCTATTGCTTTTCCAACATCCAATCCACTTCCACCACCAAAAGCTATTACACCATCGCAATTATTTTTTTTAAATTCTTTAACACCTTTATCAACATCGTCGCCATTAGGGTTGCCAGAAAAATTGGAAAAAATATTTAAGTTTTTGAATTCTTTTTCAATAATTTTAATTATATTTTTTACAAAATCTAAACCTGCTAAATCTTTATCTGTGACAAACAATGGCTTTTTAATTTTAAGACTTTTGCATGCAGAATTAATTTCAATTATTCTATTATTACCGACCCAGACGGTTGTTGGGTAGTTCCAATTAGATTTCATAAAATTTACAATTTTTTTAAATTTAATTTTTTATTTTTTAATAAAGATCTAATTAAATTGATCATTAAAGGTATTTTTTGTAAATTAATTTTTTTAAAAATAAACGGTCCAATTTCTCTCACCAATTGTTCTCCTTCAACTGTATCTTTAAACATAAATTTTTTCTTAGCAGATTTGAATGTAAAACCTTTTCCTAAATAATCACCCATTTTACTATTTCTTCCCCCAGCAGCGCTTACATATAAATCACCAACACCTGCTAGACTTTCGACTGTAGTTTCTCTACCATTAAAATATTTTGTTAAATATTTCATTTCTAATAGAGATTTTTGAAATAAACTTGAAGACATATTTAAAGATTGACCTGCACCTATAACCATAGCATAAATATTTTTTATTGCTGAACAAACCTCAACACCAATTATATCTGTCGAATATTCAACTAAATAATAATTCGTTGAAATTAATTTTCCAATTTTTTTTGCTATATTAATGTTTTTATTTGCGATAATTACTTTGGTCTGATTTTTTTTTGCTAGTTCTTTTGCTAAACATGGGCCTTTTAAGACTGAAATATTTTTATTCTTAGTGTCAATTTTAATTTGCTCAGAAATTGTTAAAATTTTATTTCTTTTTTTGTCATATTTTAAACCTTTTGTTAAAATTAATATTGGTGTTTTATTTTTAATATTTTTTAATTCCTTACTTATGAAATTAATTCCTGGTAAACTAAGTGCAATAACTATCAAATTAAACTTTTCTTTTAAAAGTTCTTTTGAAAATATTCTGAATTTAAGTTTTTTTGGTAGCTTTATTTTTAATACTGAATGAAATTTATTTTTTGATTTAAGATTATTTATAAATTGTTTGCTATAAGGCTCAGTAATTGTAACATTATTTTTATTATCTAAACAAGGAATCGTAAAAGCTGATCCCATTGCTCCGCCACCAATTACTAATATTTTTGCCATAACAAAATTATGCTAAAGTTTTTTTAATTGCTTGTTGCCAACCTTGCAATAACTTATTTCTGTAACTTTTATTGAATTTTGGTTTAAAGTCTCTATCTTTTTTCCAATTTTGTTTAATATCACTGAGGGATCTATAAATACCAGTTTGATAACCAGCCATATAAGCAGCTCCTAAAGCAGTAGTTTCATTAATTTTTGATCTGGTAATCTTAATTTTTAAAATTTCTGATAGAAATTGAACAAACCAATTATTTGAAACCATACCACCATCAACCTTAACACTTTTAGGGTTTAAACCATCTTTTCTCATTGATAAGAATAAATCAGAAGTTTGATAAGCAACAGACTCAATTGTCGCTCTTACTAAATCTCTCCAATCACTATCCCTTGTAAGACCCGTGATTAAACCTCTTGATTTGGAATTCCAGTATGGAGCTCCTAGACCTGTGAAAGCTGGCACAACATAAACACCTTTACTATTTTTTTTTGATTTCGCAATCTTTTCAGTCTCATAAGCATTATCTATTAGCCTAATTTTATCTCTAAGCCATTGCACACCAGCACCTGCAATAAATATAGACCCTTCTAAAGCATATGTAGTTTTATTATTTATTCTGTAACAAATTGTAGTTATTAATTTATTTTTTGACATGATCTTTTTTTCACCAGTATTCATTAATAAGAAGGCTCCTGTACCATAGGTGCTTTTGACCGATCCTTTTTCAAAACATGCTTGACCTATTGCTGCTGCTTGCTGGTCACCCAATACAGCAGAAATTTTTATTTTTTGTCCAACAATTTTCTCGCTTGTAAAACCAAAATCATCAGCAGAATTTTTAACAGTTGGAAGAATTTTTTCGTTGAGTTTGAATATTTTTAAAATATCTTTATCCCATTTGTTACTTATAATATTAAAAAGCATTGTTCTTGAGGCATTTGTGGCATCTGTTGCATGAATTTTACCATTGGTTAATTTCCAAATCAAAAAGGTGTCAATTGTACCAAACAGCAACTCATTTTTTTTAAATAATTTTTTAGCTTTTGGGACGTTGTTTATTATCCATTTTATTTTTGTTGCAGAAAAATATGGGTCTAAAAATAAACCAGTTTTTTTTCTAATTAACTTTTCTTTTTTTTTAATTTTTTTGCAGTAGTTTTCTGTTCTTCTGTCTTGCCAAACAATTGCATTATAAACTGGTTCACCTGTTTTTTTGTCCCAGCATACGGTTGTTTCTCTTTGATTGGTAATTCCTAAGGCTTTAATATTTATTTTTAACTTCTTTGATTTTAACAAAACATTTTTTGTGACTTTGATTGTTGTCGACCAAATTTCGTTGGGATTATGTTCTACCCATCCGTTTTTTGGAAAAAATTGCTTAAACTCTAATTGAGATGAAATTAATTTTTTGCCACTTTTTGAAAAAATAATTGCTCTAGATGATGTAGTTCCTTGATCAATGGCAAGTATTCCATTCACAAAATACTAATCCTGCCCTAACAATTTCTTTTGTTTTTCAGCCCAAGTACGTATTAAATTATCAACTGCAAGTCCAATAAATGCTACACATAATCCCAACATCAAACCATTGCCAGTTCCTTGTCTGTCAGATAATGCTTTAAGTATATATTGTCCAAGATCGGTTGTCCCAATCATTGCTCCAATAATTACCATAAACAATGCAAATACGACTGTTTGATTTATTCCAAGCATCATGTGTGGAAAGGCTAAGGGTAGTTCTATTCTCATCCATCTTTGAAGTCTGTTAACTCCTGACATTGAGCCTGCATCATGTAATGCTGATGGAACACTTCTTAATCCTTCTATTGTGTATCTTGTTGCAGGTATTGTTGCATAAATTACAACTGCAATTAAAACAGAAGTGTCTGTTACCCCAAATAACATAATTACAGGTATTAGGTAAATAAAAGATGGAAATGTTTGAAGTGTGTCACACACCGCTAATGTAATTTTTGTGCTTGTTTTGCTTTGTGCACTTAAAGTTCCAATTATTATACCTAAAATACCTGAAACAATTACACCGAATGTTGCCATATACATGGTTATTAACGCTCTATCCCACCACTCAGTTAGAGCTATAAATAATGTAAAGCTTCCAACAACAATTGCAGATCTTATTCCTCCAATAATATAACCAGCACCCATAAAAAGTACAAAAGTAGCTACAGCTGGCATTCTTAAGAAGGCATTTTTCATAGGAATTAAAACTTGTGTAATTAACCAAGTATTAAAAACTTTTAGTGGATCAAAAAAGTTATCAAGTATCCAATCTACACCAGAATTCCAAAATGCTTCTGTGGATATTCCCTTATTGTGTGGAACAATAAACAGATAATTAAATCCTTCTTTGAAATAGAATGTTCCAATATATGATAAAATGTAACCAGCTATGACCACTCCAACAAAAATCATAAAATATTTATTTCTTTGAAAGAATGTTGGATTTTCAAAATAATTTATTTGTTTGTTTGCCCAAGCCAATGACATTTTATCTAATAAAACAGCGATTAGTGTTATACATATTCCCGCTTCTAAAGCTAAACCTATTCGTAATTGGTTCAAAGCTAATAATAAATTCCAGCCTAGTCCTTTTGCTCCAATAAAAGATGCAATAACAGCCATTGCTAAACACTGCATGATAACTTGGTTAACACCAATTAAAATATCTCTACGAGCCGTTGGTATTAATACTTTAAATAAGAGTTGGAAATTACTACATCCGCTCATCTTTCCAGCCTCTATAACTTCTGGTGAAACTTTTCTGAGTCCTAGCAAAGTCAATCTGACCATAGGAGGTGTAGCAAAAATAATAGTTGCTATTGCTCCAGCATGGTCACCAATACCAAATAAAACCATTATTGGAACTAAATAAGAATAGTGCGGCATGGTTTGTGCAACGTTAAGAAGTGGGTTTAAAATATTTTCAACTCTTTTACTTCTGTATGCCCATATTCCAAATCCTAATCCTAATAGGAAAGATATTGGCGCTGCAACCATTACAAAAGATAAAGTTTGCATTGAAGGTTTCCATTGACCGAATGCTGAAATATAAATCATAGTTAATCCAGCAAAGATAGCAAGATTCCTACCATTTAATTTATAACCTAAAACTACAGCTGCACCAGCAACAATAGTCCAAGGAAGTCCCGGTAATTCTGCCCAAGGATTCTTATCTAACCAATCCCAGCTAGTAAATGCTACAACAGTTTCAACACCTCCAATTAAAATTTCTCTTATGAACTCAATCATGAAAAGCATTGATCTAGAAATAATTCTTGTAATATGAAGAACAACTGGACGAGATTTTGTCTCCTGAATATCGCTATCAAAATATTCTATAGGTGCCCATTCATTTAATAGAAAAAAAACTGAGTCATTTATCCATCCAGGCATCCATGCTATAAAAGCAGGTAATCTCCAAAACACACTATATTTTGTTTGATCTAATTTATCTTTATCAATAAATTCAGTTCCAGCTTTCGCAAATTCATATCCATCAGGAACCTCTATTGCAAAACATAATCCAAAGAACACTAATAACAAAAATGACCATTGGACAGCTTTAGGATATTTTTGAAGAAAAGCCATAATACTTTATTTTTTTTCTTTACCTTGCCCAAAAACAGTTTGGATTATTTTTGAAGGTTTTACACTTCCAACTACATTATTATTTTTATCTATCACACTCACCGGTTTATCCTGACTTAAAATTTTTTCAGCCACAGTCTCAATTATAGCATCTTTTGAAACAGTGATATTGTCAGCATTTTGTCCCCCTGAAGATTTGTCCATTACAGCTTCGATCTTTAAAACTTTTTCTCTTGGCACTTCTTGAGTGAATTTTCTGACATATTCAGTTTTTGGATTTAAAACTATGTCTGCTGGAGTATCTAATTGTTCAATTAAACCATCCTTCATAATTGCTATTCTATCAGCAAGCCTTAGTGCTTCATCAAAATCATGTGTGATAAATAGAATTGTTTTATTCAAAACTCCTTGAAGTCTCAGAAATTCATCTTGCATTTCTTTTCTAATTAAAGGGTCAAGAGCTGAAAAAGGTTCATCTAAAAACCAAATATCAGGTTCAACTGCAAGTGAACGAGCTATACCTACTCTTTGTTGTTGACCTCCAGATAACTCTCTTGGGAAATAATTTTCTCTACCTTTTAAGCCAACAAGCTCGACCATTTCGACTGCTTTTTGAATACTCTCGTTAGTTTTACTTCCTTTTATTTGCAAAGGAAAAGCTATGTTTTCCAGAACTGTTTTGTGGGGAAGTAGGGCAAAACTCTGAAACACCATTCCCATTTTATTTCTTCGTAATTCAATTAATTGTCTCTCGTTCATTGCGAGAAGATCTTGACCTTCAATAAATATTTTCCCTCCAGTTGCATCAGTCAAACGAGATATGCATCTTAACAATGTTGATTTACCCGAACCAGATAAACCCATAACCACTAGCATTTCACCTTTAGAAACCTCAAATGAAGCATTATTAACACCAACAATACATCCTGCATCCTGAAATGATTTTGCATCCACGTTACCATTTGCGTTTTGAAGCATTTTTTTGGCATTAGTTCCAAAAATTTTGTAAACAGACTCACATTTAATTACTGGTGTAGAAGACATATTTAAATAATTATACTATTATTATTAGTGTATTCTCCATCTAAAAATTTTTAATAAAATAAACCCTAGTATCTATACTTGTTCTTAAAAATCCAAGTGCCTCACCCTCAACTGTTACTGAGTCTGAGGTTCCCTCTAAAGGTTTTACCGTAAATTTTGCAAAACATTTATTTTTACTATCGTTCCAATTAACTGCATATTTTCCGGTAGTACCCCCATTTGCTGTATATAAATTAAATGCTTTAGCATCTGTGATGTTCGCACCCATAATTGCTCTTTGTGTAATAATCTTTGTATTATTGCATACGATTTTATATTCTTCTGCTGAAAGTTTTCTTCCTTTATCACTTTCATAAAAAGTTAGCACACCTCTTGGTAGACTCTCAATAAATTCATTTGCTTGTTCTTGAATTTTTTTTTCTTCAGCAATTTTTTTTTCAGCATTTGGATCTGGTCCAAAAAAAATATTAAGCACAAAGAATGTAAAGAAAATTACAATTGTTAAACTAATTAAACCTATTGAATTTTTATAATTTTCAGACAATCTATAAATGTTACTTAACATGGTTACCCTCATTCCATGTCCCCTCCATCACTTTGCCATCAGACCAGGTAAAAACTCCTTTGCCATGCATTTTACTATTTTTCCATTCTCCTTCATAAGTGGAGCCATCAGGGAATTTTAATTTTCCAATACCATGCCATTTACTGTCATTAAATTCGCCTTCATAAACATATCCATTTGGCCAGGTTTCAATGCCTTTTCCTTTTTTTGACCCGTTAACCCAATCACCAACATAGGTTGTTTTATCAGTGTAAGTCCAAGTTCCAAAACCATTATTACAATCTCCATCAGTACATCCTGATTTTTTTGCAAAACTAATATTGGAAAATATAAAGCTTAAAATTATATAAATTAAAATCTTTCTCATTACTTTTATAAACTACACTAAAATAAAAAAAAAATCTCCCCTAGTAAAACTAGGGAAGATTTTAATTTGATTTTAAGTTGAAATAAAGTGATTACTTAGTCCAACTTTGCCATACAGACTTATTGTCAGCTAACCATTTTTTTGCAGCATCTTCATGAGACATCTTATCTTCGTCAACTAAAGCAGCCATTGCTCCAATTTGACTTGTGTTAAAAGATAATTTCTTGAACATAGCTGCAGCTGCTGGGTGAGTTTTTGGAAAGTTCTCGTTAACAGCTTTTTTTAAATAGCCGTCAGGAGCTCCACATTTTCCATCACCACCGTCTACAGGTCTACAACCATCATAGTATGGTGGGAAATCTATAAAAGTAAAACCAGCACCATCTGTAAAGTTTGGTGTCCAGTTGAAAATTATAGTTCCTCTTCCCTCTTTTTTAGCTGCTTTAAGTTCTGCCCAAAGTGCATCTGCACCACCAGCAAACTTAACAGTCCATAGATCACCTAATCCAAGAGCTTCAATTCTTTGAGGTATTAGGTCTCCGTGCCAACTTTGAGGACCTTCAAGCATTCGTCCTTTTCCACCAGAGTCTGGTGTTGCAAAATTTTTAGCACAATCTGGATTCTTTAACGCGTTCCAATCTGGTAGACCAGGACAATATTTTACAGCCCAATCAGGATAACCCATATCCTCAATTGTTCTTGCTTCATGATCACCCCAATCTAAAACTCCGCCCTTATCTCGAGCAGTGTCAAAAGATTTTCCAAATGCAGATTCCCAAACTTCGTGTGATAAAGTTACGTCTCCAATTCTTATAGATTCGTAAACAGCCTGAGAGTCAGCTGGAACGTATTTAACGTTATTACCCATGCTCTCCATAATTCCACCGATCACATACGCCATAACTACTTGGCTCGACCAGTTGTGTGTTGGTATAACAATGGGTTTTTTACTATCTGCTGAGTTTGCAACTCCAACGAAAGAAACCATTGAAATCACTAAAGCAGATATAAGAGATATTATTTTTCTCATTATTTTCCCCTTTCTTAATATATTAAGTGACTAATTATGTGCCTAAGAAAATGTATAGTCAACAAGAACATATATATATAATATATAAGTGTTTATGATTGCTTATGAGTAGTGAATTATTTCAAATAAGAGAACCCGGATTGAACGTGTTGCCACCTGGAGTTGAAAGATATGTGGTTAATGGTGGCGGTTTAACAGGAATACAATTATTTCCTGATGATGAAATTGAAATAATTAATAATGAGGGAAATCAAATCTGTGAGATAGCAGTATTCAATAAAGATGGCAATTCAGATCTTTCACTGCTTAGCTTAAAAGAGATTAAAGACAGTGCAGAAATAAAAAAAATTTTATCATCAAAAGATGAGACTTCTAGAGTTGCAGCTTTTCAATTAAAAAAAAGAAACCTAAACATAAAGAACTCAAAGTCAGCAATAGTTTTTGATAAAGATGCATCGTGGGGTGAGAAATTAAAATTTAAATCAAAAGACAGGTGTTACAGTATTTTTGCAGCACCAGGACCTGCAATGCTCGTACATGAACAAAACCCACCTACTGATTTAACAATTTTCATTAAAAGAGCAAATATAGTTAATGATAAAGAGCATTCCATAATTCCGGATCCTGTATTTGATCCATTAAATGAAACTAACATCGATAAACAAACTGCAATCTCATTTGAAGTTAAAGAGGGAGACTATATTCAAATTATATGTCCAACAGGCAGACAGTGTTCTGACTTTGTAGCTTTTGATACAGCAAAGCTTGAAAAGGGTGTTGAGAAAGGGCTTGACTGGCAAACAACAAGAACTTTTATGGGTAATACTTTTCCTGGCCCTGGTTTATACTCAAAGTTTTACGACACAGATCATGAGCCTTTAGTTGAGGTAATAAGAGACACTGTTGGTAGACATGATACTTTTAATCTTGCATGCACATCAAAATATTATGAAGATGCTGGTTATTTTGGTCATCCAAACTGCTCAGATAATTTAACAGGTGCAATGCAAAAATATGGCGTACAAAAACAAAAAGGGTGGCATGCGATTAATCTTTTTTTCAACACCTCAGCTGGAGGTCAAAATACAGTTCTATCTGATGAATCTTTTGCTCGCCCAGGAGATTATGTAATAATGAAGGCTCTTAAAAATTTAACATGTGGTACATCAGCATGTCCAAGTGATATTGATCCATGTAATTCATGGAATCCGACTGATATTTTTGTTAGAACTTATGATAAAAATAAAGAATTTACAAAATCATTTGCTTTTAGAATGAAAACAGACGCAGAACCAAAATTAACAAAAAATACAGGTTTTTACGAAAGAACATCAAAACTAACAAGAAACTTTGTTGATGCAAGAGGTTATTGGTTACCAAATGATTACACTAAGCATGGTGTGATAAATGAATATACAGCGTGTAGGGAAAAAGCTGTTGTTATTGACTTATCTGCTTTAAGAAAATTTGAAATTCTTGGACCTGATGCTGAAGAATTAATGAATTACACTTTAACAAGAAATGTAAAAAAATTATCAATCGGTCAAGTTGTTTATTCATCAATGTGTTATGATAATGGATTTATGTTTGACGATGGTACGCTTTTAAAAATGAGCGATCATGGATTTAGATGGATTTGTGGTGATGAATATGCGGGCGAATGGTTAAAAGAACAAGCTAAGAAAAAGAATTATAAAGTACGAATAAAAAATTCAAGCGATCAAATAAGCAATATTTCGTTGCAAGGTCCAAATAGTAGAAAGATATTAGAAAAATTTATTTGGACACCACCAACTCAGCCAAAAATATCAGAATTACAATGGTTTAGATTTACAATTTGTAGAATAAAAGAATTAAGTGGAATACCTCTTCTTGTATCAAGAACAGGATATACTGGAGAATTGGGTTATGAAATTTGGTGCCATCCATCTGATGCTCCAAAGGTCTGGGACGTTGTAATGGATGCTGGTAAGGACGAAGGATTGATACCTGCTGGTTTTGGAGCACTTGATCTTCTTCGAATTGAAGCTGGGCTGATATTGTTTGGAAATGAATTTGATGGACAAGTTGATCCATTTGAAGCTGGTGTTGGATTTACAGTTCCTCTTAAAACTAAAAACGAAGATTTTATTGGAAAAGATATTTTGATTAAAAGGAAAGAAAATCCTCAAAAAAAAATGGTTGGTTTAGAACTTGCAGGAAAAGAAAAAGCTAATCACGGAGATTGTGTTCATATTGGAAGATCACAAGTTGGTATTATTACAAGTGGATGTATCTCTCCAACTTTAAATAAAAATATAGCACTTTGTAGAATAGATGTCGGACATTCGGAATTAGATACAGAAGTTGAGGTTGGAAAAATAGACGGTCATCAAAAAAGGATACCAGCAAAAATAGTTCCTTTTCCACACTACGATCCAAAAAAATTAAAAGTAAGATCATAATGAGTAAAACTACTAAGGATCTTCTTGAATTTTGGGAAGATCAAATGAAGGAGTCTCACACGTCAAGCAACTATTTTTTTAGAAAATCACCATCTCATTATCATATGATGCTACTTGTAATGAGTGCGTATAAACTTAAACAAAATTTATCAGTAGAGGAATTAAAAACAAAGCTTTTTAAAACCTCACGACCTAAATCGGCATTAATAATTAATGAGGCATGTGAAAAAGGTTTTTTCTATTTAGAGAAAACTTCTAATGATCAAAGAAAGAAGTTTATTAGACCTAGCAAATCTTTTGTAAACGAATTTAATGATTATCTAAATACCTTAAAAAATTTAAGCTTTTAGTGGTTAAACTCTAAGTTGTAAAACTACTTATAAATTTTATATATAAAAAAAAATATATACTTCTGTCGCAGGAAAAATAAAAATTGAAATTATGTCATTACCGACAAAAGCAAAGGTAGTTATCATAGGTGGAGGAATTCACGGTCTAAGTACTGCCTGGAAATTATCTCAAAAATATAAAAATCCAAACGACGTAGTAGTTTTGGAAAAGAAAGATACGGCAGCAGGAGCGAGTGGAATTGCATGTGGTGTTGTAAGAAATAATTATTTCCAGCCAGCCATGAGAGAATTAATGGCACACTCTGTTAGCGTTTGGGAAAGCGATCCTAAAGCATTTAAATATAATCCAGTAGGATATTTGCAGATTTCACCTGAAGTGATGCATAAAGATGTTGCAAGCATTTATGAACAACAAAAAGCTATTGGCTATGAGTCAGATTTTATTGAAGGAGAAAAAGATTGTTTAAAATACATGAAAACAATCTTTGATGATTGGCAAGCAAAAGGAATTACATCTGTTCTTCATGAGAAAAAAGGTGGATATGCATTTAACAAAGACTCTATTAAAGCATTAGAAGTAAAAGCAAATAATAATGGAACTAATATAGTTAAAGGAGTTAAAGTTACTGGCTTCAAAAGAGGAAGTAACAGTAATGCAGTTACTGGAGTTGTAACAGATAAAGGAACTATTGACTGTGAACAGGTTGTTATTGGAGCAGGACCATGGGTAAGAGATTTTTGGAATATGTTAGAACTTCCAAAGACAACTGACATTAAAGGCAAAGACGGAAAAATGCACGAAGTTGAAATGTGGAAGTATTGGTTTTTACAAGAAGGTGTTTTGGGAGTTGATAAAGATTATTTAAAAACAAATGATGGAAAATTACCTCCTGTAACGCATGTAGATACTGATGCCCCTTTATACTCAGATAAAGATGGTAAATTAATTACAGATAAATTGTGGGGAATATATTACAAGCCAGATATTGAGGGGCTAGGAGTTCAAGGCGGAACATCGCCTTACATTGTTGAAAAACATTTTGATAAAGTAAATGTCGACCCGTATGGAATAGAGTCTCCTGAGTATCAAACTACTGATAAATTTTCTGATATGTGGACTTCGGCTTTAGCTCATTGTCAAAAAAGATTTCAAGGAAAATCTCATCTATACAGAAAAGGACCATCAGGTGGTTTGGGATGCTTAACTCCAGACTCCTTCCCTATTTTTGATCGTTTTTTTGAAAATGTTTATATGATTGCTGATGCAAATCATGGTTATAAAATGATTGGTGTTGGGCAACTTGTTGCTGAAGAAATTATGGGCCACGAAAGCGAATTATTGAAACCATTTAGATTCAATCGTTACGCGAAAGGAGAATTGCACCCTACTTCGAACAGTCCTTTTCCATGGAGTTAGACTAACATTATGGACACTAAACTAAATATCCGATACTTTTACTAAATAAAAATTCTTTAAGGGGGAAAAATGACTGATCTAGAAAAACACGTGAATCAACCTGGCAGAGCGAAATTAATTAAAAATGTAAGAGAAAAAATTAATGAATTAGGGATTACATATATTTATTTTCAATTTATTTCGGTAACTGGAAGAGTTGTAGGTAAAGGTATACCAGCAGATCATTGGGAAAGAACTGCTGAAAAAGGATTTCAATTAGTTTACGGAGCAACAGCAAACTTATTTCTAGATAGACACAATAATTACATTGGTTATGGGCCTGAGGCTATGGAGCTTGTGGGTATACCTGATCCAGAAACATTTGTTCAGTTACCTTGGGATAAAAGAGTTGGAAGAGTTTTTTGTACTTGTTTTAGAAATAGAGAAGAAAGAAATAATCCAGGTGGCCACCTAACATCAGATTGTAGAGGAAACCTAAGAATTTTCATGGATGAATTCCAAAAGAAACATGGGTTAGAATTAAGAGTTGGAACAGAGCCAGAAATGATGTGGCTTACTAAAAATGAGGACGGGACACCAACAGGAAAAGGTTTCTCCAAACCTTTCTGTTATCACATAGATCAATTTGAATCTTTAAGACCAGTTTTCATGAAAGTAATTGAATATTCAAAGGCGATGGGTCTTGATATGATCCAAGGAGATCATGAAGATGCGCCAGGTCAACTAGAGCTAAACTGGACTTACGATAACGTTCTTAGAAATGCAGATAGACTGTCTACCTATAGACAAATTTGTGCTCAAGTTGCTAGAGAACATGGGCTAATTGCATGTTTCATGACTAAACCTTTTATGGGTGTTTCAGCTAGTGGATGTCATACAAACATGTCTTTATGGAAGGGTGGAAAAATTTCTGTAAATAAATTAGGTAATAAAAAATTACCTGGTGTTGAAGAAGTATTTAGTTATGTCTCAGGTGGAACTAACACGTTTATGCCTGACACAAAGGATATGCAATTACCAGGAAAAATTGGGTTACAATCAATAGCTGGAATAATGAAACATCTTCCGGCACTTACTGCGTTAGGTTCATCTACTGTTAACTCTTATAGAAGATTATGGGACCAAGGTTTTTGGGCTCCAGTTTACGCTGATTGGGGTTATCAAAATAGAACATGCGGTTTAAGAGTTTCAGCGCCTGGAAGATTTGAATATAGATCAGTTGACTCAATGCATAACCCATACCTTTTAGGAGCAGCTTTATTAAAAGCATGTGACGACGGTATTAGTAATAAAATGAAACCTGCAGCTCCAGAATCTAGAAATATTTACGAAGCACAAAAAGCAGGAAAAGATGTTAAAAAACTTCCATTGAGTTTAGGTGAAGCTTTAGAAAGACTAGCTGAAGATGATGTAATCAAATCAGCATTACCCGATGAAATGTATAAAGTATTTCACTGGTATAAAAACGATGAATGGGAAAAATTTTTAGGTGCTACGACACAATGGGATCTAGATACTTATTTAGATTGTTTGCCGTAGTACAAAAAGGAAAAAAATATGTGTGGAATTGCAGGATTAATTCATAGAGGAAAATCTTCAAACGTAGGTTCCGAGCTTCAGCTAATGTTGCAAGCATTAAAGCACAGAGGCCCAGATTCAACTGGATACGCCTTATATGCTGAAAATGATGGTAAAAATTTCATAATGAGATTTAAAGTTGGAGAAAATGTTGGAGAAGGAAGCACATCTGTAAATGAAGATGCAAGTGTTTACGATAAAAGAAAAAAATTAGTTGATAATATGCTTAGTGAGTTAGGAGCAAAAGTAATTAAAGAAGATCAATTAACACCTTATTCTTTCAGATATGAAATGCAATTTAATGATGATCTTATGGAATTTTCAAAAAAGATAGAGAGCATTGAAAGTGTTGAGATATTATCTATTGGAAAATCTTTAGAACTAATAAAAGATTTAGGCGATGCAGCGACAGTTTCTGAGAGATATGGTTTAGGAGATGTTAAAGGTACTCATGCTATAGGTCATGCTAGAATGGCTACAGAGTCGGGAGTCGATATCAAATCAGCTCACCCTTTTTGGGGTTATCCTTTTAGTGATGTTTCAGTGGTTCATAACGGACAATTAACGAATTATTGGAATAATAGAAGAGTGTTAGAAAATAAAGGAATGAGATTTATGTCAGAATGTGACTCCGAACTTATAGCTGTTTATTTAGCAGAAAAAATGAGAAACGGAGCGACCTTAGAGGAAGGAATGAAGGACTCATTAACTGGTTTAGATGGAGTGTTTACTTATTTTGTTGCAACAAAAGACTCATTAGGTATGGCAAAAGATACTATGGCTGCAAAACCATTAGTGCTTTATGAGTCTGACGATTTAGTTGCAATGGGATCAGAAGAAATAGCAATAAGATCAATATTACCACAAGAGATAGATACATATGATCCTTTTGATGGAGAAGTAAAAGTATGGCAAATTTAAAAACTGCAGAGAAAAAAACAAAAGCCCAATCAATGGGTCTTCATACAGAGGTATTAACTGGAAAAACACAACAGAAATTCTTTAATCCAGATGAGGCAGAAAACTTTTTTTATTGGGGTGCATATGATGTTGATTTCAACAAAAGAACAGACCTTGATGTTAAAGATATGGATTGTAAGGAAGCAAATAGACGAATAGATGAATTAATGAGTCAAGGATATGGAACTATCGTAATTAAAAATCCACAAGGAAAGCATAGCTTAGGTGTCGGGATTTTAAATAAATTAAATCTAATTTTCGAAGGAAGCTTAGGTTATTTTGGTGTCGGTTCAATTGATGGACCAATGGTAAGGGTAAATGGAAGAGTCGGCTGGTCTTGTGCAGAAAACATGATGGCGGGTAAAGTTGTTATTGAGAAAAATGCTGGATCGTGTTTTGGTGCTGCTATAAGAGGAGGAGATTTAATCTGCAAAGGCAGCGTTGGTGCTAGAACTGGAATTGACCAAAAAGGTGGAACAATTATTGTTGGTGGAGATGCTGGTGCTTTTACTGGTTTTATGATGCAAAGAGGTAGAATCGTCATTATGGGAGATGTTGGTATTAATTTAGGAGACTCTATGTACGACGGCACAATCTATGTAGGTGGAAAAATTGGCTCATATGGTAGTGATGCGATTGAGTCACCTATGACAAAAAGTGATATAGATTGGTTAAAAAGAAAACTTAAAGTAGCTGAATTAGGCGAAAATTTTGATGTTTCAAAAATGACAAAAGTTGTGGCGGGTAAGAAACTTTGGAATTACGATGCATTAGAACCAACTGAGAAAAAAGGAGCTATATAATGACAAAGAAAAAAAATGGTAAAAACGGTCATTCAAATGGTAATGGCAAAAGCGAATTTGCAAAAAGAAATAAAAGTTTATTAGGTTATAATTCAATTTTTACACCTGAAGTTATTGACGATATTCATATAAAAGCACAGTTGGGAAGATACAGAATGCGTGGAATGGCATTAATGAAAAAAATTCCAACTTTTGATGATTTGGTATTTCTACCAGGGACTTTAACAAGATTTGTAATAGAGGGTTATAGAGAAAAATGTGAGACTAAAACAGTAATTGGACCTAGATGTGAGAACCCAATTGAATTAGATATACCTGTATATATTACTGGTATGAGTTTTGGTGCGCTTTCTTATGAAGCTAAAACTGCATTAGCAAGAGGTGCAACAATGGCTGGAAGCGCAACGTGTTCTGGTGAAGGTGGAATGATACCAGATGAAAGAAGGTATTCTGAAAAATGGTACTATCAATGTATTCAATCAAGATATGGATTTAATCCACATCATGCTCAACTTGCAGATGGAATTGAAGTTTTCATTGGTCAAGGACAAAAAGTTGGTATGGGTGGTCATTTAATGGGTCAAAAAGTTACTGATCAAGTCGCTGAGATGAGATCATTGCCGGCAGGAATAGATCAAAGATCTCCTGCAAGACATCCTGATTGGTTAGGTCCGGATGATTTAGCTTTAAAAGTTCAAGAATTAAGAGAACTGACAAAAAATAAAGTTCCAATACAATTAAAACTTGGAGCTGCAAAAGTTTATGACGACGTTCGTATGGCCGCTAAGTGTGACCCTGACTCTATTTATCTAGACGGAATGGAAGGTTCAACAGGTGCTGGTCCGCACATCGCTGCAGCAAATACTGGTATTCCAGGTATTGCAGCTATTAGAGAAGCAAGAAGAGCTATTGATGACGTTGGAAAAACTGGAAAAGTTACTTTGATATATGCTGGAGGTGTTAGAGATGGAGCAGATATGGCTAAAGCTTTAGCGCTTGGAGCTGACGCAATTGCAATAGGAACTGGTGCTATGATTGCACTAAATTGTAATAAAGAAATTCCAGAGTCAAATTTTGAAAAAGAAATGGGCGTACCAGCTGGTCATTGTTATCACTGTCATACAGGCCGTTGTCCAGTTGGAGTAGCAACACAGGATCCTAAACTTAGAAAAAGATTAAATCCTGATGAAGCAGCATTGAGAGTTTACAACTATTTACACACAATGACTTTAGAAGCGCAATTATTAGCAAGAGCATGTGGTAAAACTAACATTCACTCTTTAGAGCCAGAAGATATGGCGGCTTTAACAATGGAAGCTTCAGCTTTAGCAAAAGTTCCATTATCAGGTACAAACCACACTGTAGGAGTTGACGACTTCCACAAAATCTAAAAATGGCAAAAAAAAAGAAAAATAAAAAAAAAGTTAAAGAAGTAAAAGGTCAGCTAGGTAAGAAAAAAGAGACCGCTAGAGAAAAAATGATTGGTCAAACAATAGGATACAGATACGATGTAAACCTTTTACCTGACTACTCTAGATTAACTCCATTTTTAAAAAAATATATCGATGCAATGGGTTGGGATGATTTAAATTGGCTTGAAGATGTACATATGGGTTATGAAGAAGATAGACCAGCAGTATTTGATAGAAATGCAAACGGTTGGGTTACTATACCTAAAAAAATTAAACTTCCTAATAATCAACAAGATAGAGACATGATAGCAAGAGAACTGCTTGTAAAATTTCAAATGTCTCCAAATCATCCTTTAGTCGATCTTAAAAAAGCTTATAGAAAGTTTTAAGAATCTATCTCAATTTTCATCTACTGCAGGTTGTTTTTAATTTTATTATTTGCGTTCGATCTAGGTTTTTAAGCATTGTACTAACTTAACCATCAAATAATATATTCTTAATTTGTTATAACAAATGGAGGTTTGAAATGACTGACGAACTAGGTGCATTGACGGCCATATTTACAGAGTTTTACTATTGGATAACAGTAGTTCTCATGTTTTTAATTCACGTGGGTTTCTGTATGTATGAAGTTGGAGCTTCCCGATACAAACATCATCAACACACTCTAATGAAAAATACAATGCTGATACCTTTGGTAACAGTTACGTGGTTTTTATTTGGTTGGTGGATTTATTGGGCATTTCCAACAGGACCAGGTCTTGCACCATCGATAATGAATGGAAGCGATGCTTTAATAACTGACGACTCTGCTTTTAGTGCTAAATTTTATGTCGCTACAAGTCAGCTAATGGCTGTAAACTTGGGTGATCATATTAGTGGAGTTTTCTGGGCAGCGTTTCTACTTTTCTCATGGACGGCCGCTTCAATTGTATCCGGTGCAGTTATAGAAAGAATAACAACATTTGCTTTTGGAATACTAGCAATTGCAATTGGATCTGTTTTCTGGACTATAGATGCTGCATGGGGATGGCACTTTGACGGTTGGATGCTTAAACTACTTGGATATCATGATGCTTACGCATCTGGAGTAATTCACGCAATAGCTGGTGGATTTGCTTTGGGTATTTTAGTCGTTTTAGGTCCAAGAATAGGTAAATTTACATCAAGCGGAGAACCTAGAAATATAGGACCAAGAAATCCTTGGTTAGTTACAATCGGATTGTTTTTAATTTATACCGGTTTCTGGGGTTTCTATGCTGCATGTAATATTCCTATTTTCAATTTAGGTCCAGAGTATGGAATGGAAGGTGTGACTTACTTTACCGCAACAAATATATATGTAACTCCTACTACACTAAGTGGTATTACTTTTAACTTTTTGATGTCGCTTTCTGGAGGTTTATTGGCTGGATATGTAGTTTCTAGAGGAGATCCTTTCTGGACATATTCATCTGGTTTAGCTGGAGTTATCTGTGCATCTGCAGGTAATGATTTATATCACCCAATTCAATCAATGATAATTGGTATGATCGGTGTTGTTATTGCATACAGAATGCATTACTGGGTTGAACGTAAGTTCAAGATAGATGATGCAGTCGGTGCGGTCGCAGTTCATGGTTATGCTGGATTTGTAGGTTTAGTGATTTGTGGGTTTGTTTTAAATGGTTATCCATCATCAGGTTACAGTGTTGGAGCTATGTGGGACGGATCAACTTATGCATCAATAAATCCATTAGGTATGTTTATCGGAGCAATAATAATGTTTTTTTGTTTTGGGAATGATACCAGGATATATAATTGCAAAAGTTCTCAATGGAGTTGGAAGATTAAGAATTCCAAGAGAAGCGGAAATTGCTGGATTAGACTACGAAATAATGGAGGCTGCAAAAGACGATGAAAAATCGGTAGCCTCAGCAACTAGATAAGGAGGATAATATATGGCAACAGTAACAAACTGGATAGATCATTTAAGCGCCTCTGAAGTCAAAGGTGCTATTTATCCAGGTGTGGGGTCAGAAGGAATATTAGTTATTCTGGCCATCATTATTTGGATTGGATGGCATGTCATTACTGCCAAGCAAGAAAAAGAAGAGCTTGAAAAACTTGCAAGGCAAAGACGTGGTCCAAATGATTGGAAAAGCAATATTACCGACGGGTAATTAAAATTAAGGGCACGCATCAATTGGTGTGTGCCCTTTTTAAAATCATGGACGAAAATAACAATCAAGAAAATTTAAATAAAACTCCTAGTAAAATGTCTAGGCTTGCATGGCCTAAGGCTATATATGGTGTGGTTTTAGCAATAATAATTATTGTTGTAATAAATTTCATTTATTACAAAGATTTCTTTTTATCTCTATTTAAATAATATTGTGCTACAATAATTTATGTCAAAAAACCTTTCTACAATAGCGAAGACAAAAAAAATAAAATATTTTTTAATAAGTTTTGTTGATCTTTTCGGAGTATTAAGATCAAAACTTGTACCTGCAAGTGCAATTTCTGGAATGCAAAAAGATGGAGCGGGTTTTGCTGGTTTTGCAACTTGGCTAGATATGACTCCAGCAGACTCTGATATGTTTGCAATTCCTGATCCTGAAAGTTTAATTCAACTTCCATGGAATAAAGAGGTTGGTTGGCTTGCATCAGACTTATGGATGGATGGAAAACAAGTAGAGGCTTCACCACGAGTAATGCTGAAAAAGCAAATTGATATTTTATCTAGGGATAAATTAACTATGAAATCTGGTGTAGAATGTGAATATTTTTTAGTTTCATCAGATGGAGCATCAATTGCAGATCAAAGAGATGTGCAATCAAAACCTTGTTATGATCAATCCGCATTGATGAGACGTTATGATTTAATAAAAGAAATTTGTGATTGTATGATTGAATTAGGTTGGGGTCCTTATCAAAATGATCATGAAGATGCTAATGGTCAGTTTGAAATGAATTGGGACTACTCTGATTGTCTTACAACAGCAGACAGGCATGTTTTTTTCAAATTTATGGTAAAAAGTTTGTCTGAAAAGCACGGTTTAAGAGCTACATTTATGCCAAAACCATTTGAAAACCTGACAGGAAATGGTTGCCATGCTCATATTTCTTTGTGGAATGAGAAAAATAATAAATTTTTAGAAAGTGGAGATAGGTATGGACTAAGTAAATTAGCTTACAATTTTTTAGGTGGTTTAATGAAAAACGCAGCATCACTATCTGCTTTTTTCAATCCAACTGTAAATAGTTTCAGACGTATTAATGCACCTCCAACAAAATCTGGTGCTTCTTGGTCACCATCAAGCATCTCTTACACAGGGAATAATAGAACTCATATGATTAGGATACCAGATCCAGGAAGATTTGAGCTTAGACTTATGGACGGATCCTCAAATCCATATCTTTTACAAGCGGGAATACTTGCTGCAGGTATACACGGAATGAACATGAAACTCGACCCTGGTGAGCCATTAACATGCAATATGTACACTGATTATAAAAATTATCCTGATCTTGATAAACTACCGGATGATCTTGAAGAGGCTTTAGAAAAATTAGAGGAAAATAAAATTATTAAAGACGCTTTTGGTGAAACAGTTATAAATAGCTATATTAAACTAAAAAAAGAGGAAATAAGAAGTTTCTTCCAAAATGAAAATTTTGATAAAAAAGGCCCGATAACAGATTGGGAAAAATTAAATACTTTAGATTGTTAAATGCAATCAGGAAACGTATTTGATAGCTGGTCACATAGTAAATTCATATCAAATCAAAAATATAATTTTAGTCGTGAAGAAATTTTAAAAGTTTTACCAAAAAGTTTTATTGATGATGCTTACTCATCAATATCAAATTGGGAAGGATATAAACCTACTCCACTTATTGATTTAAATAAATTGTCTAAAAATTATAATTTAAATAAAATTTTTTATAAAGATGAATCTAAAAGATTCAAATTAAAATCTTTCAAAGCTCTTGGGGGAGCATATGCTGTAGAAAAAATTTCTGCTGGAAATAAAGATATTATTGTTTCAACTGCAACAGCTGGTAATCATGGAAAATCAGTAGCTTGGGGAGCTCAAAGACTAGGATTGAAAAGTAAAATATTTATAAGTGAGAATGTAAGTGAAAGTAGAGCAAAAGATATTGCAAGCTTTGGTGCTGAAATTATCAGAGTTAAAGGAAATTATGACGACTCTCTTAAAGCTTGCATAAAGCAATCAACTGAAAATAATTGGAAAATTATTCAAGATGTTGCCTGGCAAGATTATGAGCTTGTTCCAAAATTGACAATGTCAGGATATTCAGTGATGATTAAAGAGATATCCGAACAAACTAACCATTATATAACACATATTTTTTTACAAGCAGGTGTTGGAGGTATGGCTTCAGCAGTTATTGCTGGTGTTGCAAGATATTTTAAAAGAATACCAAGGATAATTATTATCGAACCTGAAAGCGCAGATTGTGTACTTGCAAGCATTGACAATTCTAAGCTCACAAAAGTGGACATAAAAAAAGAAAGTATAATGGGTGGTATGTCCTGCGGAGAGGTATCTTTGGTCCCATGGCAAATAATTAAAAATTCTGTAAATAATTGTCTTAGTTTGTCAGATGATAACATAGCAACAACAGTAGCAATGTTAGCTAAAGGTGAATTTAGCAATGATAAAATAATAGGTGGAGAGTGTTCTGCGCCAAGTATAATTAGTTTGATAATGAGTTGTAATAACAAAAAAATTAAGCAATCGTTAGACTTAAATGAGAAATCAAATGTTCTGTTAATTGGTTGTGAGGGAGACACAGATACAACACTTTACAAACAAATGATTTCATTAGGTAACGAAACACTTAAATAAAATGAGTAAACACGCAGTATTTTGGATAAGAGACGATTTTAGAATAAAAAATAATCCAGCATTGTCATATGCAACAAATAATCATGAGTCTGTATCTGCAATCTATATATACAACAACTTAAAATTTGATCAAAAAAGAGAGGCACAAAAGTGGTGGATAAGTAAATCGCTTAAGGAATTTAGTAAAGATTTACAAAAATTTAATATTAATCTAGAGATTTTTAATTCAGATGAAATAAAATTTTTTTCTAAAATCAAAAAAGAAAAAGTATTAAGTATTTACTGGAATAAAATTTATGAACCAGATGAGTTAGATATAGACAAAAAATTAATTTCATATTTTGAAAAAGAAAAAATAAATTTTAAATTCTTTAAAGGAAATGTTCTTAACGAATTTAATAAAGTAAACAAAAGCGATGGGACACCTTTTAAAGTTTATAGTCCATTTTGGAGAAATGCTGAAAGAATTTACTTAGAAAAAGTTCCTGAAAAAAGTTCAAATGTAAAAAAAATAAAAAAAGCTAAAAATTTTTTTAATGGAGGTATTAATTCAGATAAAATACTTCCCAAAAAAAACTGGTACAAAAAGTTTGAAAATTACTGGACCACATCAGAAACCCAAGCTGAAAATGTTTTGAGCGAATTTATTAAAAAAGATATAAGTGATTATGAAACTGATAGAGATTTTCCGTCAAAAAAAGGTACCTCAAAGCTTTCACCATTTATACGTAATGGTCAAATTAGTGTACAAAATATATTTGAAAAATGTTCAAAAATTAAACAAAAAAATATTAGTATAAAAAAATATATAAACGAAATTGGATGGAGAGAATTTTCTCATAGCCTAATTAATAATTTTCCACAAATGTTAAGTGGTAATCTTAGAAAAGAATTTGATCGATTTCCATGGGTTAAAAATAATAATTTTTTAAAAGCATGGAAAAAAGGGATGACTGGATACCCAATAGTTGATGCTGGAATGAGAGAACTATATGAAACTGGATGGATGCACAACAGAATTAGAATGGTTGTTGGATCTTTTTTAGTAAAACATTTAAGAATTAACTGGCAAGAGGGAGAGAAACATTTTAGAAATTGCTTATTAGATTTTAATGCTGCAAACAATGTAGCACAATGGCAGTGGGTTGCTGGATGCGGAGCAGATGCAGCGCCATATTTTAGAATTTTTAATCCCATTCTTCAGGGTGAAAAGTTTGATAAAGACGGTGACTATGTTAAGAAGTGGGTGCCTGAATTAACAAAAGTTCCAAAAAAATTTATTCATAAACCATGGGAAATGGAGAAAAAATATCAAGAAGCAATTAAAACCATAATAGGTAAAGACTACCCTGCTCCCTTGGTAAAACATGAAGTTGCTAGACAGGAAGCTTTAAACGCATTTCAAAGTCTTAAAAAAAATTAATCTCCAATAAAATGATGTATAAGTTTTCTTTTATGTGGTTCTAATCTGTGTTCAAAAAGATATATCCCTTGCCAAGTTCCTAATAATAAATTTCCACTTTTAACACTTAAAGATATTTGATTATTTGTTAAAGCTGATTTGATGTGAGCTGGCATGTCATCTTTTCCTTCAACGGTATGTACGTATAACTTATTATTCATTGGAACTAATTTATCAAAATAATTAATTAAGTCGGTTTGTACATCTGGGTCTGCATTTTCTTGAACAATTAGAGATGCGCTGGTATGTTGAATGCTTATATTTAAAATCCCATTTTTAAATCCGTTATCTTTGATCCAATCATTAGTTTTTTCTGTAAAATTGTAAAGTTTTTGTCCGTTCGTAGAAATTTCCAAATTGAAAAACTTTTGGATCATTTGTTCTTTTTGAAATCAATCCCGTATTCTGATCTTGGTCCTTTTCTTAAACCAAATGGTCCAGAGATAAAAATTGTCATTGGTTTTGTACCAGGTTTTAAATCAACCCTATGATAATTATTAGCGGATCTGAAACCAATGTAGCCAGGTGGCCTCCAAAATTTTCCTGTTTTTAAAGTTTCATAATACCCATCTCTTAAAATAATTGTTATATATGGGAATAAATGATTATGAACGCCATCACCATGATCATTATCTAGCATTTCATGAATTAAAATATTGAATGGAAACCATTTTGGTCGATTTCTAAATAGTAAATAATATCTATTCATCCATGGTTTAGCTTCATTATACTTTGGATGGGATGGGCCCCTATCTAAAACAACTTTTTTTCTGCCCAGTTTTTCAAGTAATTTTAAAAACATTTAGTCTAATTTTATAATAGAATTATTTTTTGTGACATATAAATTTTGTCCTTGGACAATTGGTGGGGAGATTTTCTCGTTATCAATCTTCAATACTGAATTTACAGATCCAGTTTTAATATCAACAACGAGAAGTCTTCCATTATTTAAGGTTAAATAAATATTATTTTGCCCTGCAATAAACCCTATAGGTTTAATTTTTTCTCTTTTTTTCTCTTTGAAATTGCTGAATAAATAGTTACTTCTTACTATATTTCCACTTTCATTATTTATTACTACTAAATAACCTTCATTAGTTACTGTGAAAATAAAGTCATTAAAAAAAACTGGTTTAATATTTGAGTTAATTTTTTGTTTCCAGTTTACAAGGCCACTATCAGCATCTAAAGAAAAAAAACCATTATTATTATTTGAAAATAATATAGAGTTTTTCGCAGATATCAGATCAGAATTTTTGAAAAACATAGATTCGTCATATATTTTTTTTGATTGTGTTGGAGCTTGCCAAACTAACTCTCCTGTATCTAAATTTACTGCTGTAATATCTCCCATGCTATTATTAAAGATAATTTTATTTTTTTTTACAATTAATGAATTTTTTTTTTGTGATTTGATTAATGGTTTATCAGTTTTAAAATTCCAAATTTCTTCACCACTATTCAGAGAGTAACAATGTAAAACATTATTTGCATCTACAACATAAAATTTATTTTTAAAAATTTTAATTTGTGAGTTATATGGTGAGTCGTTGTACTTAGTCCATAACAAATCTCCAGTTTTTAGATTAATAGCAAAATATTTAGCAATTGTATCAACTACAATCAGTGTATCCTTGTTTGCTGATAAAAATAAAACAGGCTTTAATTTTTTTTCAGCTTTAGTGTAATAATTTTTTTTCCAAATAAGTTTTGAACTTTCATCAAATTTAAGAATAGTTCCTTTATTATCAAAAAAAACAATATCACTTTGGTTTATGATTATTTCTGGTTCGTATTCATCGAATTTTTCAATTTTGGAAAATTTATATCTAGATATACTTTTTAAATTTCCATTATAAGCTGTTCTGCCATTATTATTATGGAGGTAGCTTAAAGGATAATTTTCCATTTTAAAATTAGATAAATTAATTTCCAAGTTTTTATTAATTTCTTTTAATAAAACTTCATCCTTTTTTATAATTTGTTTAATAGTCAATATTTTTTGATCTTCGTTAATATTTCTCTTTGACCAAAAAGAAGAGTCTGAATTAAGTGAACATGAAGCAAGAAAAAAAAATGATATTATATAATTAAATATTTTATTCACTAAAATCTCTGACAAGTTTTTTTTGTGCTTCTAATTTTATTTCTGAATTGCTATTTTCATAATTAATAATCTCATTAAGAAGTTTTTTTGACTCTGCTTTATTTTCTTTATAATAGAAAAATTCTGCAAGTAAAAATAGTGAATGCGACTTCCAAATGCTATCAGAGTTTGTTATTGGTCTCAAAATTTCAACTAGTTCTGCCTCATCTACAAAATTCGAATTATAAATTGCCTTTTTATAAATATTTAAATTTTTAATCTCTTTTTCTAAAGAACCAATATTAATAACCATGTCAAAATATTTGTTTATTTCATTTTTTTCAGTTACCAGCTCGTTATCTAAAATAAAATATAGAGATAAAGGTGAATATGTTGAATTTTTTTTCTCAACAATTCTGATCAGTCTCTCGGTTGATTGTTCTGAGTTTTGTAGATTATTAAAATTATTTACAATATAATTATATTCTTCAGCAAGTTTACTCTGGTTTCTTGAATTTATTTCTAAATAAACAAAATAAGCCAATATCAAAATTATTATTGCTGATATTGAAAAAATTAAATATTTACTATTTTTAACAAAAAAATTTTTGATTTTTTCTTTTTTTGCGTTTTCGTTGATAATTTGGATTTCCTCTTCCATAGTTTACATCATGTTCCTCAAAACAAACTGTAGGATTCCTCCATTTTTATAATATTCAAGTTCATTTTTAGTATCTATTCTACATAATGTTTTGATTTTTTTTATATCACCTGATTGATATTTTATTTCTATTTCAATTTTGTCTGATGGATTTATTCCATTTTCAATTTTAAGAATAGAAATTAGCTCTGAACCAATTAAGTTAAGTTTTTTTCTATCAACACCGTCCATAAATTGTAAAGGAAGTATGCCCATGCCTATTAGATTTGATCTGTGTATTCTCTCAAAACTTTCGGCAATCACAGCCTTAATACCTAAAAGTTTTGTTCCTTTTGCTGCCCAGTCTCTCGAGGAGCCAGTGCCATATTCTTTACCACCAATTACTATTAAATCTGTTCCTCTTTTTTTATACTCGACTACTGCATCATATATGGGCATAACTTTATCGTCAGGATATAGTTTTGTAAAACCACCTTCAGTGCCTGGAGCCATCTCATTCCTTATCCTAATGTTAGCAAAAGTTCCTCTCATCATTACTTCGTGATTTCCTCTTCTTGAGCCATACGAGTTGTAGTCTTTTGGTAAAACTTGGTGTTTCATGAAATATTCACCTGTTGGGCTATCTTTTTGAATAGACCCAGCTGGGGAAATATGGTCAGTTGTAACCATGTCACCCAAAATCAATAATGGTCTTGCATCTTTAATTTCTTTAAATCCCTCTGGTGTATCTGAAAGGGAGTCGAAGAAAGGTGGTCTTTTAACATATGTAGAACTTTCGTCCCAATTATAAATGCTTGTTTTATCTGTTTTAATTTTCTGCCATTGTGTTGGGCCCAAAGATACATTTGAATATCTTTTAATAAACATTTCAGGATTTAAAGATTTATTGAGTGTATCCTCTATTTCTTTATTTGTTGGCCAGATATCTTTCAAAAAAATATCTTTACCATCTTTGTTTTTACCTAAAGACTCTTTGTATAAATCAACTTCCATATGACCTGCCAATGCGTAAGCAACAACTAAAGGCGGTGATGCTAAATAATTTGCTTTAATATGTGGTGATATTCTTCCCTCAAAATTTCTATTACCCGACAAAACAGAAACACCATATAAATTTTTACTTTCTATGGCCTTTATAATATTATCATTTAATGGACCTGAGTTTCCAATGCATGTAGTACAACCATATCCAACTAGGTTAAATCCAAGAGCATCCAAATATTTATTTAACCCTGCCTTTTCTAAATAGTCTGTTACAACTTGCGAACCAGGAGCTAATGATGTTTTCACCCATGGCTTAGTTTTGAGTCCAAGCTCAACTGCTTTTTTTGCAAGTAGTCCTGCACCAATTAAAACATTTGGATTAGAGGTGTTGGTGCATGACGTAATTGCAGCAATTAATATTGATCCATCTTCAATTTCAAAATCTGTATTCTCGACTTTTGAATTACTTTTTTTATTTCGACCAGTTACATCTTTAAAAACTTTTTTAAAACTTTCTGAGGCTTCATTTAATAAAACTTTATCTTGAGGTCTTTTTGGACCAGAAATAGTTGGAACTACTTTTGACATATCAAGTGATATTGTGTCAGTGAATACTATATCTTCGCTTGCCCATAGACCTTGTGCTTTTGCGTATTCTTCAACTATTTTTACCTCATTTTTATCCCTTCCTGAAAATTTTAAATATTTCAAAGTTTCATTATCTACCGGAAAAAATCCGCAAGTTGCTCCGTATTCTGGGGCCATGTTAGCTATAGTTGCTCGATCTGCGAGTGATAAATTTTTTAATCCATCACCAAAAAACTCAACAAATTTTCCAACTACTCCTTTATCTCTTAACATCTTAACAACTGTCAAAACTAGGTCTGTTGCTGTGGTTCCCTCTGGTAATTTATTTTTTACCTCAAACCCAATCACTTCAGGTATTAACATTGAGATTGGTTGACCAAGCATTCCAGCTTCTGCTTCAATACCTCCAACACCCCATCCAAGAACTGATAAACCATTAACCATTGTTGTATGACTATCTGTTCCAACTAGAGTATCTGGAAATAAGTATTCATCATTTTTGTAAGATTCTTTCCAAACAACTTTTGATAGATATTCTAAATTTACTTGATGGCAAATGCCTGTTCCGGGAGGAACAATTCTAAAATTATTGAATGCTTGCTGTCCCCATTTTAAAAAAGAATATCTTTCACCATTTCTTTCAAATTCAATATCTACATTTTTTTCAAAAGAATCTGATTTAGCCGATTGATCTACTTGAACTGAATGGTCTATAACTAAATCGACTGAGGATAGTGGATTTATTTTTTTAGGATCTTTATTTTTTTCTTTAACAGCCTCTCTCATTGCGGCTAAATCTGCAACTGCAGGTATACCTGTATAATCTTGCAGTAGAACTCTTGCAGGTCTATATGCTATTTCTGTACTAGATTTTTTTTCTTTAAGCCAATTTTTAACTGAGTCAATTTGTTTTCGAGTTACTGTTAAATCATCCTCGTACCTTAATAAATTTTCTAGAAGTACCTTTAATGACTTCGGAAGTCTGGATATACCTGATAATCCATTTTTTTCAACCTCAGCAAGTGAATAATACTTATAATCTTTAGAATTAATATTTATTGTATTTAAAGATTTATAAGAATTTTTATTACCTGGTTTCATAATTTATATCTTATAGATTATTAAGTCCTAATTATGTATTAAATTATAGATAAAATGTTCCAATACAAGCCAATAAAAGAGAAGCCATAGCATAGTTAAAGATTTTAATAAATTTCTCATTTGTCGCAAATCTTCTGAAAAATTTGCCTACAAATGTCCAAAAAGTAATACTGATTAGTGCACACGTAAATGATACGAGGATGACCCAAAATGAATAATTAATAAAATTATTTCCACTCTCGACATATGTAGATACTATTATAATTCCTACAATTACTCCCTTAGGGTTCAAAAACTGAAAAAAAAATGTGTCAAAAAACTTTACAGGATTCTCTTTTTTATTTTCTGTTTGATTTTTTGAAAACGCTATTTTGTAAGCTAAATAAACAAGGAAGAGTGATCCGGAGACTTTAAGTATTTCTTGTAATAAGGGGTAGATTTTGAATACATTTATTAAACCAAAATTAAGTACACACACCATTGTAGTAAAACCAAAAATCACACCAAGCATGTGTGGAAAAGTTTTAACTACTCCAAAATTAAAACCTGAATATGACGCAACTATATTATTCGGTCCTGGTGAACAACTAGTACCAAGCATAAATAATGACAATGACAGTAATTCAGGGTGCATATTTTATGCTATCGGCAGTCCGTTTTCAGCTTTTTGAGATGGGTGAACTAATGTTACTTTTCCCTCTTTATCAATAGATCCCAAAATTAATACTTGTGAAATTACTCCTGCAATATTTTTTTCTGGAAAATTACATACTCCTATTACCTGTTTTCCAATTAGATTATCTTTGTTATAAAAATGTGTTATTTGTGCTGAAGACTGTTTAATTCCAATCTCACTTCCAAAATCAACTTTTAGAACTAATGAAGGTTTTCTTGCTTTTTCATTTTTTTCAACTGATATTACTGTCCCTAAACGAATGTCTATCTTTTGAAAATCATCATAGGTTATTTGTTCTTTCATAATAATAATATATAATTAGTTGTAATGAAAATAGATAACATATTATTTGAAAAATCAATAAAGATTCTTAAAGATTTAATATCTTTTAAAACAATTTCAGGTGAAAATAATTCTTCTTTAATTAATTATTGTGAAGATATACTTACAAAATGTGGTGCTTCATCTTTTAAGGTTTTTGATGATGAAAAAAAAAGGGTAAATCTTTTTGCTACATTAAAAGCAAAAAAACCAAATGGAAAAGAGCCTATAATTCTTTCAGGTCACACAGATGTAGTACCAGTATCTAAAGGTTGGTCCACAGACCCTTTTATTGCAGAGATAAAAGATGAAAAATTATATGGTAGAGGTTCTTGCGACATGAAGGGATTTTTAGCTTGTTCGTTGGCTTTTGCAGAAATATTTTCAAAATCAAATCTTTCAAGAGATATACACTTTTCTCTAACGTTTGATGAGGAAACTGCATGTATTGGAGCTCCCTTATTGATTAAAGAACTAAAAAAAAGAAAAATAACAAATGGAATTTGTATCGTAGGCGAACCAACAGAAATGAAAATTATAGACTCTCACAAAGCATGTTATGAGTACACAACTTTTTTTGAGGGTTTAGCTGGTCATAGTTCCAAACCAGATGAAGGGGTGAATGCAGCTGAATATGCATCAAAATATGTTAATAAATTAATGTCATTAAGAAATGATTTGATAAATAGGAAACCAAAAAACTCCATATTTACTCCTGGCTATTCAACTTTATCGATTGGTGGAATATTTGGAGGAATTGCTCACAATGTTATAGCTGACAAATGTCATGTCAATTGGGAAACCAGACCTGTTAATAAAGAGGATGGTATATTTCTAAATAGTGAAATCGATAAATATGCGGATGGTCTTTTATTAGAAATGAAAAAAAAATATCCAAATGCATCTATTAAAAAAAAAATAATTGGAGAAATAATTGGATTTCAAAGAGTAAATGACTCCAAAGCTTGCGAATTTGTATCTAGTATTACAGGAGATAATTCTAGAGAAGTAGTATCTTTTGGAACAGAGGCAGGATTATTTCAAGAAATTGGAATAAGCACTGTAGTTTGTGGACCTGGATCGATAGAACAAGCTCATAAAATTGACGAATTTATTGAACTAAGTGAAATTAAAAAATGCTTGGCTTTTTTAGAAGGTGTAAAAGAAAAATCGGTGATTAATTAACTCCACCCACCAATAGATTTTACTTCCAAGAATTCTAGTAGACCATCTTTTCCAGCTTCTCTTCCAATACCTGAATGTTTAAATCCACCAAATGGTGCATCAACCGCAATACCTGCGCCGTTTACATCAACCATTCCTGATCTAAGTTTTCTTGCTACCCTATGTACTTTATTTTGATCTTGAGTTTGGATGTAGTTTGTTAATCCGTATGTCGTATCATTTGCAATCTTAATTGCCTCCTCTTCACTCTCAAAAGGAATAACAGATAAAACAGGTCCAAAAATTTCTGTTTGTGCTATTTCCATTTGATTATTCACGTCCGCAAAAACTGTTGGCTTTACATAATAGCCTTTTGTTAAACCATCAGGTTTACCAAGTCCTCCCGCAACTAATTTTGCTCCTTCATCTATACCTTTCTTAATCAATCCTTGTATCTTGTTATATTGGGTTTCAGATATTACAGGACCAATATGGTCTCCTTCTTTATTAGGGTTATCCACTTTGAAATCATTTGCAAATTTAATTAGTCTATCTACTGTTTCTTTATAGATTGATTTTTCGACTAACATTCTGGTTGGAGCATTACATGATTGACCAGAATTTCTAAAACATCTTGTGGCTCCTCTTTCTACAGCTTCAGGATCCGCATCTTTGAAAACAATATTTGCACCCTTACCACCCAATTCTAGGCTAACTCTTTTAAAATCATTTGCTGCATTTTTAGATATTAAAGCACCTGCTCTAGTTGATCCGGTAAAAGAAACCATGTTAACGTCTGGATGACTAGTTAATGCATTTCCAGTTGTTTCACCATCGCCATTAACCAAATTAAATACACCTGCTGGAAATTTAGTTTCATCAATTATTTCTGCGAGTATCATTGACGATAAAGGAGCTAATTCTGATGGCTTTAAAATCATTGTACATCCAGTAGCTAATGCTGGCATAACCTTTAAGCAAACTTGGTTCATAGGCCAATTCCATGGAGTTATTAATGCACAAACTCCTTTTGGTTCATAAATTAATCTTTGATTAGGCGCATGATCACCCAATGGTTTTTCAAATTCAAATTCTTTTAAATATCTTATAAAAGATTTCATATGACTTGCTCCAGTACCGGCTTGAAGTTTGGTTGCAAAATCTTTTGGAGCACCCATTTCAACAGTTATAGCGTTTGCAAAATCTGCCCATCTTTTTTTATAATTAGCGTAAAGTGTTTCTAGAAGTTTTAATCTTTCTTCTTTTGATGTAAATGCCCAGCTTTCAAAAGCATTTTTTGCTGCTTGAACTGCTGCATCAATATCTGCTTTACTGCCTATGGATATAACAGCACAATTTTCTTCTGTTGATGGATCAATAACGTAACAATCTTTTTCTTTTATAGGATCGGTCCACTTTCCATTAATATAGAATTTTTTCTTATTTAGCATCCTTAAAAATTAACCTATCTTTTTGCTTTTGCAAACAAGTTTGTAAGTTCATATACAATCGTTGCTGCAGCTAATGATGTAACTTCTGCATGATCATACGCCGGTGCAACTTCTACTACGTCTGCCGATATAATTTTCATACCAGATAATCCTCTAATAACATTAACCATTTCTCTAGAAGTCATTCCTGCAATTTCTGGGGTACCTGTTCCAGGTGCATGAGCCGGGTCCAAAACATCAATATCAATTGATAAGTATAAAGGATTATTGCCAACTCTATTTTTGATTCTTTCGACAATTTTATCAACACCTTGTGACTGAAATTCATCACAATGAATTATTTTAAAACCAAAGCTTTCATCATTTTTCAAATCCTCCCTGCTATAAAGCGGTCCCCGAATACCAACATGCATTGATGAATCATCTAAAAATAAATTTTCCTCTCTTGCTCTTCTAAAAGGTGTTCCGTGTGTATAAGGAGCACCAAAATATGTATCCCAAGTATCTAAATGTGCATCAAAATGCACTAGAGCAACAGGTCCTTTGTTAAATTTATTCATTGCTCTTAATAAAGGAAATGCAATTGTATGATCTCCACCCAAACTTATTATACCTTTGGTTTTTTTTAATAAATCTAAAGCCCCAGCTTCAATTTGTTTTATAGCTTCATCAATATTAAAGGGATTGCAAGTGATATCTCCTGCATCCGCAACTTGTTGAACTTTAAATGGTTCGACATCATAATTTGGATGATAATTTGTTCTCAAATGTCTTGATGCCTGTCGTATACTTTGTGGACCAAATCTTGCACCAGGTCTGTAGCTAGTTCCAGCATCAAAAGGAATACCGACTATTGCAACATCGCAACTTCCTACATCCCTTAATTCTGGTAATCTTGCAAAAGTACTTGGGCCTGCAAATCGAGGAACTTTTGTTCCGCTAATCGGTTGTACTGGTTCTTTTTTTTTTGTCATTAATTTTATTTATAAATTAAATGTACCACAACTAAATTAAATGGAATATCATTTATGTTTTCAAAATGAGAATTCTTATAATTATTTTTATATTTTTTTCCTATTATTCCTCACTTAATGCAAATGAAATATTTAATCTTATTAAAATTCCAAATTTAGAAGTTTTTAATCTAGATAGCGAAAATAAAATCAAATATTTAAGTTTAAAAAAAAGTTTTACAATCGGAACAACTAAAAATATTACTTGTAATAAAGCAAATGAAAACAATCTCAAAAAAAAATATGAAATAATTAAAAAAAACTTGGATATTTATAATTATCAATTTTTAAAAAAAAATAATATCCGATTTGTTGTATTGTGTGAAAATTTATCTATATCGGGTATTGGTACAGCAGGTATCCCTGATATACAAAAAAGAACTTTAATACTAAATATAAACTTTAATCCAAAATATTTTGAAAGAGTTATACACCACGAAGTTTTTCATATGATATATGATAGCCATCCTATTTTATTTGATGATAATTTATGGAAAAAGTTTAATGATAAGTCGTTTCAGTACGCAGGATGTTCTATATGTTCTGATAGTATTGGTTTAGACGAATATAAGGAAACTGATGGTTTTATTACTGAATATTCAAAAACAATTCCCTCTGAAGATATGGCTGAAATATATAGTTTTATTATCAAAAAGGAAAATATTCTAACAAAGCTTTCTGAAAAGGATGAAAAACTAAAAAAAAAAATAAATTTTATTAAAAATTCTATAAATAAAATAGATAGTCAAATATTTTAAATGATTAAAAAAATAAAAGCATCTAGATCAGAAAAAATATTATTATTATTTTTAATTTTACTAGGTATTTTTTCTTTTGGTTTTTTTTATAGTATAAAAAATAAATGTCTATTTGTTGATGATGTAAATTTAGAAAACCAAAATTTTATTGATAAAGAAAATATTATTTTGATGGAGGTAGAATGTGGTTTGGTCGTTATTAGATTAATTCCTGAAAGTTCACCAAATTCAGTAAAAAGATTTAAATTATTAACTGAAAAGGGTTTATATAATAATTCAGCTTTTTACAAAGTTATAGAAAATACATTAATTCAAGCAGGAGATATTGAATACGGAAATATTGAAAATATAGATTATGTAAAGGTTGGTAGTGGAAAATCAGGCTTAGGAAATTTAAAATCTGAAATAAACGAAGATTTTAAATTTACTGCAGGCTCTGTTGCTATGGCTCGAGGTGATGATTTTAATACCGAGGACAGTGAATTTTTTATTATTTTAAAAGATATACCAATTTATAATGGCGAATATACTCCAATAGGTAAAGTAATTCTTGGCTTAGATGCTCTTAAAAAAATAAAAAAAGGTAACAAATCAAACTATGTTTTAAGACCTGATTACATTAAATCTTTAAAATTAATTGATTAATGGTTTTCCAGTTGCGAGTGTGTGTTTAATTCTTTGTTGTGTTTTTTCAGTTTGAATAAGCCTCATAAAAGCTTCAAGTTCTAAATTATATAGATCATCTTCACTTAGTTGCTTGTCTATTGTTGTATCTCCACCGCTTAAAACATTTGCCAATTCTTCTCCAACTTTAAATCCGTGATCCAAAATAATTTTGTCATTATAAAGCTTCTCTAACGATTTTATCATTTTATCTTTTAAGGGTTTACCTGAAAGCTTAAACGTACATTCTTTTGGGGGTTGGAAATTTTTATTCTCATCTAATAATTTTTTTGCTTCTTCAAAAAGACTATTTCTATTCATAACTTTTTTGTCTTCAGGTCTTAAAAATTTTAAAGGCAAAGCCTCTACAGTTGAAGTTGCTGTTTTAGCATAACCAATAATATTAAAAACTTGAAGTGGAGCATAATCAGGATCTTTTTTTGCCTCATCGGTTTGCGACCATCTCCATAAAACTTCTTTACATCCCCCTCCTGCCGGAACTACTCCAACACCAGTTTCAACCAATCCCATTACAATGTTTGTATGTGAGACTACAAAATTAGATTGAATTGCTACTTCCTCGCCTCCACCTAAAACTAGACCAGATGGGGCGGATATCACTGGATATTTAGAATACTTTAAATGCTTACAAGTTTGCTGAAAGTATTTAATAAATTTTTCTATGGATTTAAATTCTCCTTTTTCCACAAATTCCATTGTGTATTTTAAATTTACTCCTGCTGAAAATTGCATGCTCTCATTAATTATAATTAAAGGTTTATCGGTAGCTTTTTTTAATGCATCCATTGAGTCATAATCTAAAGCACAAGCTTTAGTGGTAAATTCAACAATATTAAAATCCTTAAATCTAAATATATCAGCCGATTTATTTTTATCGATTTTAATTGCTTTTGGTTTAATTTTGCCGAGTGTTTCAATATCTGTATAAAGCTGTCTTTGACCATAAAAATTTTCATCTTTTGTTTTTGATAAATTTTCTAAGAAAGAATTTCCTTTAATGTCTCCTACTCTATCAAAAAAGTTTTTAACCCCAATCGATTTTAACATTTCAAAGGGGCCCATCGACCAGTTAAAACCAAGTCTCATAGCTTCATCGATATCATTAAATTTGTCTGTAATACCAGGAACTAAAGAAGACGAGTATTTTATGATTTGTGAAATTACTGACCAAGCATATTCACCAAATTTATCTTTCCTGTTTATTAACAAATTTAAATCTACTTTTTCTATACCTAATTCAATTTTTTTGGAGGTTGAATATTCCCCTGTTTGTAAATTTATCGCTTCTAATATTTTTTTATTTTCTTGTTTGTTCATTCGATAGAAACCGCCTTTACCTTTTCTACCAGTGTATCCATCTTTAATTAGTTTAATGATTAATGGAATTTCTTTTGCAACTCTCTGAAATGGATCAGTTTCAGGCAATTCTTTTATAAAACTTTTTAAAACATCCGACATTAAATCAATACCAATTAAATCATATAATCCAAATACACCTGTTTTCGGAATTCCCATTGGTCTACCAAAAATTGCATCTGCTTCCTCAATAGACAAATTCATTTTAAATGCTTCTGTCATTGCTACTTGCATAGCAAATACACCAATTCTATTTCCTAAAAATCCAGGTGTATCGTTACAAATTATAGCCCCTTTACCAAGCTCATGTTCGCAAAATTTTTTAAGATAATTTATTTTATCTAAATCTGAACTTTTACTTTTAACAATCTCTAAGAGGCCCATGTATCTCACAGGATTAAAAAAATGAGTAATACAGAAGTCTTTTTTGTCTTCTTCAGATAACTTTTCAGATAAAACGCTAATAGGTATAGAGGAAGTATTTGAAGATACAATGGTGTTTTTTTTTCTTGTATCAAATATTTTTTTATAAATATTGTGTTTAATATCAATTCTTTCTACAACAGCCTCGACAATCCAGTCTGCGTCGGCTACTTCTTTAAAATCATCATTAATATTTCCAACATTGATTCCATCAATTTTTGATTTATCAATTAGCAAGGGTGGTCTTGATTTTTGAATTCTTTCTTTTGCTTTTTGACTGATTTCTGTTGTCAGATCTAATAAGGTAACAGGAACATTGGCATTACAAAGATGTGCAGCTATACCACTTCCCATTGTTCCAGAGCCAATAACAACAACTTTATTTATTTTCATGTGTCAATTTTATATTAAATTTAATTGTTTCATGAAATAAAAAAATTGTATCAATTTGAAATTTGCTGATTTTTTAAATCATTAATTTTTATATGGCACCGGATTGCATTTCCATTTTCATCTATTTGCCATGGTGGAACATCTGTTTTACAAATTTGACCTAATAATCTAGGACATCTTCCTTGGAATGAGCATCCTTTTTCGGGTGGTTTTTCCTCTACAATATCTTCTGCAACTAATTTCGGTTTAATATCTGGGTCTGGTTCTAACACTGCTCCTAGAAGGACCTCGGTATAAGGATGCGACGGAAATTTATATACGCTTTCAGATGGACCAATTTCACATAATCTTCCCTGATACAAAACTGCAACCCGGTCACTTATTGCTTTTACAACTGCAAGATCATGTGAGACAAAAATATATGTAGTGCCAAAATCCACTTTCAATTCCTGAAGTAAATTCAAGACTGCTGCTTGAACGGAAACATCAAGCGCTGAGGTTACCTCATCACATAGAATTATATCTGGTTTTGCGGCAAAAGCTCTTGCTACAGCTACTCTTTGCTTTTCACCTCCTGACAATTGTCGTGGATACCTTGTAAGATAAAACTCACCTAATCTTACTTTTTTTAAAACTTCTATAATTTTTTGTTTAAGCTCATTTCCACTAAGACCGAAATATAGTTTAAGCGGTTGTGATACAATTTCTTCAACTGTGTGATTAGGATTTAATGACTCATCAGGATTTTGAAAAATCAATTGTATTGCTCTTAGGTAATTTGCATCTCTTTTTTTTAAATCATTTGATAAAATTTTATTTTTATCAAATTTAATTATCCCGTCTTTTGCTTTGATAAGCCCTGCGATAGATTTAAGAATAGTTGACTTTCCACTCCCGGACTCTCCGACAAGTGCCAAGGTTTCACCTTTATCAATTTTTATATTTATGTCTTTAACAGTTGGATTTGTGTCATCAATTTTATTTAGCAATTGCTCTATGAATTTTTGTTTCGCATAACTAATTGAAACAGAAGATATATCTAAAATTTCATTTTTGGTTAATTTTCGTAATACTTTTTTTGAAGATTTTGTATCCTCGTCCTTTTTTTTATGAAGTTTTTTGTGGTTAAAACATCTAACACTTGTATTTAAGTCACTAACAAATTCTAACTCGGGCGAGTTTATTTTACATTTATCTTCAGCAAACTCACATCTATCGTAAAAACTACATCCTTCTTTTATTGTTCCAGGTTGTGGCTGGCTACCTGACATTGAATTGGGAAGTCCAGATAAAGTTAATTTTGGTATAGATTTTAATAATCCATAAGTATAAGGATGAATTGGATTTTTTAATATAGTCCTTACCGGTCCATCAAGAACAATTTCACCAGAATACATTACTATTACTCTATCGCTTACCTGCGCTATCGCTCCTAAATCATGACTTACATAAACCATTGATGTACCTGTATCCTTTGCGATAAAGTTTAATAGCTCTAAAACGTGAGCCTGAGTTGTAACATCCAACCCAGTAGTTGGCTCATCCAATAATAAAAGATCCGGGCTCCCAGCTAAAGCCATTGCAACTGCAACTCTTTGTTGTTGACCTCCAGAAAGTTCATGGGGATATCTTTTTGCAATTGTCTCTGGAGAAGGTAACCTAACTTTATTTAATAATTCCGAAATTTTTACATCTCTATCTTCCTTTTGAAAATTTGTATGTAGTCTTAATGCTTCGTCAATTTGATAACCAATTTTTAAATTTGGTGTTAAAGACTGCCCAGCATTCTGAGGTATCATTGCTATTTTCCTTCCTCGAATATTTTCTAATTCTCTGTTTTTCATTTTTAAAATATCATTAGACTGATAAATACATTCTCCAGAGATTGTAAATAAACCATGCTTAACATATCCCATCATTGCTAATGCGAGAGTACTTTTTCCTGAACCAGACTCTCCTACTATACCAACTGTTTCACCTTTATTAATTGTGGTACTAATATTTTTTAAAATTGAAATTTGTTCCCCTTTTTTACTGGTAAAACCAATAGATAAATTTTTTATTTCTTGTACAACTTGTTGCATATTAAACTGGTGCTTTTGTAGACCTATCAATACCTAATGCTTTTGCAAAAGCATCTGCTGTTAGATTTATACCTATTATAAGTGAACTTAATCCAAATATTGGTGCAAGTACTGCCCAATACGCAAAAGACATCAAGCCCCTTGCATTAGATATCATCAATCCCCAATCTGGCGTTGGAGGGCTCACACCAAAACCTAGGAAGGATAATGAACTAAAACCAAGTAGCATCCATGACCATCTCATTGCACCCTCAACCATAATTGCATCTCTTACATTGGGTAATATTTCATTCCAAATAATTGAAAAATTACCATGACCTCTAGCTCTTGCTGAAACAATAAAGTCTTTTGCTATTACATCATGTGTTGCTGCTCTTGCTACTCTTACAATTCCTTTTCCATAAAAAAAGCCTAAAGCTGGTATCAAAACAATTGTTGATGTACCTAAAAGTGAAACTATTAAAAGCATCGCAAGTATCCAGGGAATAGAGAGAAAAGCGTCAATTATTCTCATCACTACGTCATCTATCTTTCCACCAACCAATCCACAAAAAATTCCTAGCGCACCTCCCCATAGCAAAGCAATTAAAGATCCAAAAAAAGTTACCGTTAGTGCAGTTCTGCCTCCAAGTATAGTTCTTGTAAAAACATCTCTTCCAAGACTATCTGTACCAAACCAATACTCGGAAGAAGGTGCTTGTAACATTAAAGATGGATCAATAGCCTTGTAATCATGGGGTACATATAGAGGACTTGTGATGGCTAGTGTGACATGAAAAACTAGAATTATTAAACCAATTAATCCAGAAGGCCTTGAGGCCATAGTTGAAATAATTTCCACTATTTTAGAAAATGTGCTTTTAGGTTTTTCTTGTTTAATAACTAAAGTCATTTTTTAATTTGTAAGGATTTTAATCTTGGATTTAACATTAAAGTCAATAAATCTGCGATGAGATTTATTATTACATAAATTGAAGCTAAAATAATTGCTAAAGCCTGAACAACAGGCAAATCTCTATTTGAAATAGACTCAATTACCAATCTACCTAATCCGGGGTAATTAAATACTACTTCTGTAACAACTACTCCACCTAATAACCACGCAATGGTAAGCGCAACTACATTTATTGCTGGCAATAAAGCGTTTGGTAAAACATGTTTAAACACCATTTTCCAGTAAGGAACACCCTTTAGAATTGCCATTTGAACATAGTCCGATGCCATAACTTGAATAACACTTGATCTGACCATTCTTGCCATGTGGGCGGTCATAATCATTGATATTGCAATAACAGGCAGAATTATGTTTGGTAAAAGCTCAGATACAGACACTCCTGTTGGAACAATTACTATTCCTGGAAGCCACTCCAGCCAAATTGCAACAATTAATATTAATAAAGTAGCACTGATGAATTCTGGAATCGTCATAGAAAAAATAGTAAATGTTGAAATTATAATATCTGGCATTTTATCTCTCCATAATGCAGTAATTATTCCTAATAGTAAGGCAATTGGAATTCCAATCAAAATAGATGCAGAAGCAAGTACTAAAGAATTTTTTACTCTCGGACCAAGGACATCATTGATTTTCATTTCACCACTTAATGAATAACCAAAGTCACCTTGTATTACTCCTATAGCCCAACTAACATATCTCTCATATGCAGGTATATCTAACCCCAGCCTTTTGTAGCATGCTTCAAGTGCAGCACCATAAGCCTCCCGCTCTAGATAAGTTGTGCAGGCATCACCCGGTAAAACTTCAACTCCAACGAAAGTGATCAAAGATACAATAAATAGGGTAATTAACCCAAGAAGAATTCTTTTTAGAACTAAAATTAACATAATAAAATTGTAAAGCTTCTGTTAAACAATATTTATATTAAATGAAAAGGATTTTACAGGCCTAATTAAAGGCCTGTAAAAAAAGATTTTTGTATTAATCTGTTACTTTAAGCTTATGCCAACGTACAGAAAAAACCTCTACATCATCTAAATTTTTAACTCTTGATGAAGTAATGACTAGTTTTGATACGTGATATGGAATCATCGTACCAGACTCTTCCCATAAAGTTTTTTGTGCATTTTGATAAGCTTTTTTTCGTTTGCTAAAGTTAAGTTCACCTCGTGCATCAGAAAGATTTTTATCAAATGCTGCATTTTTAAAGAATGATTCATTCCATTTTGCACCACTATGATACGCTTCATGCAGAATACTATCTGCAGGTCTTTCATTCCAACGAGTCATTGCAACTGGCTTTTTCATCCAAGTTTCTTTCCAATAACTTTTTGAAGGTGTCATTTTAACTTCAGCTTTAATACCAGCTTTAGCTAATTGTTGTTGTAATACTTCACCAATCGTTGGCCAAGTAGGTTCTTTGGTAGAAACGTGAATTACCATATCAAACCCGTCTGGGTATCCTGCTTCATTAAGAAGTTTTTTCGCTTTCTTAATATCTTGAGGACACTTCATTTTTAAACGATATTGATCTGATGGTGCAACTGGTGTATCGCAAGATACTGTGGCTGCTCCACCCATTACTAAATCAACAAGCTCTTGTCTATCGACTGCAAGTCTAACAGCTTTTCTAACTTTTGGATCATCAAAAGGTGCAGTATCTGTTCTCATTACCATACCTCTCCAATTTCCTGTTGGTACTACTGAAACATTAAACTTTTTATTACCATCAAAAATTTTCTTTTGGCTAAATGGTACATATCTGTTCATATCAATTTGACCAGTTAATAAAGCTTGTACTCTCGCTTCACCATCAGGTATTGCGATAACATGTACTTCCGCAACTCCTGGCGCACCTTCCCAATAATCTGGGTTTGCTTTAAGCACAGTCGTTCCCTCTGGATCAAATGTTGCTACCTTAAAGGGTCCAGTTCCAATACCAGTTTGACCAATAGTATCTCCAGAACCTGAAGGTATCATTCTTAATCTATAATCAGTTAATAATAATGGAAAATCTGCAAATGAAGTATTTAATTTCATTTTTACGGTATGTGAATCTATTACTTCAATATCCGTAACAGAGCTCATACTTTTTTTCGCAGGTGATCCAATATCAGGATCTTTAACACGCATTAATGAATATTTAACATCTTCGGCATCAAAGTCTGAACCATCATGAAATTTTATTCCCTTACGGAGATTAAAAGTCCACTCGTTCGCTTCTGAATTTGCTGACCATTTTGTTGCTAATGATGCTGTGACTTTGCCTTTTAAATTTTTTCTTACTAAACGGTTTTGAGTCATTATAACTACTTGAAATAAACGCCCTTTAGTAATTGCATCAAGGTTTGTATCTTTTCCAAAACCAAGATCATGCGATAATTTAAAGACACCGCTTGATGCATTCGCTAATGAAAAAGACAACATTAAAGATATCAATGAAAATGATATCACTTTATATATTTGTTTCATAAAATTGCCCCTCTTTTTAAAGCATAAAGTTAACAATTCATTTGTTTGATATCAATAAAGAAAACTTTATTGTTTTATTGGCATTTGTTGTTTAATAATCATCGTTATTAAATTGTATGCACGATATCCTAAAAAACGTAAGGTTTTCAATAAAGCCAACTAAACTGAATGGTGAAAATAAAGTAGAGTTAGCTAGAACTCTCCCTATTCATCCTCTTACCTATCAAGAACTGCCTTACGACCCTGAGTATTCACATTATGCTGGGCGACTTACTACAGAAAAATTATCAAATGCAACTCCTGATCAAATGTATTGGAAAACAAGAAAAGAAATAATTTTAAGGCATACGGGAGAATATCCTTATGAAATATCAGGTCCAGACTCTTTGAAATTTTTAGAAAAAATTTTCCCTAGAAATATTTCAAAAATAAAAGTTGGTAGATGTTCTTATCAGTTTGCTTGTTACCATGATGGTGGAATGATAACTGATGGAATATTATTAAGATTAGAAGAAAATAAGTTTTGGTTTGCTCAAGCTGATGGAGATCTTTTTTCATGGTACAAAGCGAATGCCGAAGGTTACAATGTAAAAATATCTGATCCAAATGTTTGGATAAGTCAAATACAAGGTCCCAAATCAATGGAGTTGTTATCAAAATTAATAAAAGAAGACATTGCAGAAAAATGGAACTATTTTGATTGCAAAGAAGTAACAATATTAAGTGAAAAGATTATAATAAGCAGGACTGGATTTACAAACGAACTTGGATGGGAGATTTACTTTAGACCTGAAAATAATGCTGAGAAAATTGGTGATTTAATTCTATCTGAAGGAAAAAAGATGGGCATGATTTTAACAGCTACACCATCTTTTAGAGGAAGAAGAATAGAGGCAGGTCTTCTTTCAGCAGGACAAGACTTTGACAAGAATACAAATCCTTTTTCTGTTGGACTTGGTAAATTTGTTGATTTAGATAAAAAAGATTTTATTGGAAAAAAAGCTTTATCGAATGTTGAAAAAAAATGTAGAACATGGGGCCTTAGAGTTAAAGAAAATGTAGCTCTAAAAGGTGAAAATATTTTTTCTAATAACAAAGTAATTGGAAGAGTTACATCAAGCACATGGTCACCATTTCAAGTTTGTGGAGTTGCAATTATACATTTAAATAATGATCAATTTGGACCTAGCTCAGTAATAGATGTAAAGTGTTCAGATGGAAAAATCTATAAAGGTGAAATTTGCAGTTTACCAATGTACGATAAAAAAAATGAGATAGTTCGGGGCCTAATAGAAAATATACCAACTAAGCCAGAACCTTGGCCAGGAATTCAAACAAAATAGTTTCTCTAAATGGATATTGTTGATAAAAAAATTATATCTATCGGCGGTGGCGGGTTCACACACCAAACAGACAAATTTTTAGATGAATTTATAATTAATCAAATAATCGATAGAAAAATTAAATTTGGATTTTTACCTACAGCAAGCAAAGATAATTTAAATAAAATTAATTTATATTATGAAGAATTAAAAAAATATAATCTTGAACTATCTCATTTTGAACTTTGTTCAAAAGTAAAAGGTTTCTCAAATTGGATAATGGATCAAGATATAATTTATGTTGGAGGAGGAAATACCAACTTCATGCTAGATTTATGGCAGGCAAATAAATTGTATAAATATTTTGAAAAAGCTTATAACTCAGGAATTATTTTATCAGGTGTTAGCGCTGGTGCTGTTTGTTGGTTTGAATGGATATTTACAGATTCTCTAGGAGATGGATATAAACCCCTTAGAGGAATGAATTTTATATCAGGAAGTTGTACGCCTCATGCGGCTGAAAAAAATAGAATTTATGAATTTGAATTAAGTATTAAGAATAAAAAAATACCTTCTGGTATAGCTATTGATGATGGTGTTGCTGTTCTATTCATAAACGGTAAACCAACTTCTGTTTGTTCTTCAAACAAAAATAGAAATGCATATTTTATTGATGATAATAATAATAGAATTGTATTAAATGATCATATAAAAAAAACGAATGAGTAATATTTTTCCAAGCAAAAGAATTCATAGTGTTGAAGATGCTCGTAATTTAGCAAGAAAAAGAATGCCAAGAATGATGTTTGATTTTGTGGATGGAGCTTCTGGAGACGAAAAATTATGCGAAAACAATAGTAAAGCGCTAGATCAGATTAGACTTCAACCTCGTGTTCTCAGAAATGTGGAAAAAAGAAAAATTAATAAAAGTTTTTTAGGCTCTGAATACGATCAACCATTTGGTTTTGCACCAATGGGAATGTGTAATTTAACTTGGCCTGGTGCAGATGTAATGTTAGCGCAAGAGAGCGTTAACAACAATGTGCCAATATGTGTATCGATGGCGTCATCAACATCATTAGAAAAAATGTTTGATCTTTCTAAAGGAAATTGTTGGTTGCAATTATATAACTTTCAAGATGAAGAATTTCTAATGGAGCTTTTAGATAGAGCCCATCAAAAAGGTTATAAAATAGCAATTCTTACTGTTGATGTACCTATACAATTTAGAAGAGCTAAAGATAATAAGAATGGTTTTACTGTACCGTTTAATTTAGGCCCAAAACAATTTTTTGATTTTGCTACACATCCACTTTGGTCAATAAGCACACTTCTATATGGAATTCCTAAGCCAATGAATTATGAAACATCGAAGCGTGGGAACAAATTTAATAGAAGTGAAAGTAGAGGATCTACTGATTGGAATACATTAAAAAGAGTGAGAGAAAAATGGAAAGGAAAACTAATTATAAAAGGCGTAATGTCTCCTGAGGATGCTGTTAAAATTAAAGAAGAAGGAGCTGATGCTATACAAGTTTCAAATCATGGTGGAAGACAATTAGATAGTGCAACAGCATCAATTGAAGTACTTCCTTTGATAAGAAATTCTTTAGGAAAAGATTTTCCAATCATATTTGATAGTGGTATTAGAGGCGGTAGTGATATTGTAAGAGCTTTAGCTCTTGGAGCCGATTTCACAATGGTTGGTAGACCTTTGATGTATGGTATTGGAGCTGACGGGGCTAAAGGATTGAAAAGAATAGTCGATATAATTAAAGAGGAAGTTAGTACGGCCTTGGGATTAGTAGGTTTAAATGATATAAAAGATATATCTTCGGATATTATAGCTGAGAGATTTATAAGAGAATTTAAATATTAAAATGTCAGAAAAAAAAATAAGAGGTGGGTCTCTAATTGCAAGAGCTTTAAGGGACAAAGGCATAGAAAATGTTTTCACTTTATCAGGTGGTTTCTGTAATCCTGCTTTAGAAGGATTAATGGAATGTCAGATAGATGTAATAAATTGTCCACATGAACAGATTGCAGGACACCTTGCTGATGGACACACAAGAATTACAAGAAAACCTACTGTATGTTTAGTCGGGCCAGAGGGATTTGCAAATGCTGTGCCATCTATGATGGAAGCGTGGGGAGAAAGATCTCCAGTGATTTTTATCACTGGATCAAGTAGTTTAAGAAGACAAGGAGCGGGAGGATTTAAAGAAATTGATGATGTAAAAATTGCTGAACCATTAACAAAATATAGCGCAAGTATTACTGATGGAAATAGAATTCGTGAATTTGTAGATAAAGCTTATTTAATAGCAACAAACGGTTACCCAGGAGCAGTTCACTTAAGTGTCCCAGTGGATATCATGTTTTCATCTTTTCCTGAAAACGCAGGATTAGAGGAAAGACCTTTTTCTCAATCAAAAAAAATAAAAAATATTGCTTGGCCAGATCCCAATCAAATGAGTGAAGTTTTAAAATTAGCTTCGAATTCTAAAAAACCAATGCTTATTGGTGGCCATGGTGTCTGGTGGTCAGGTTCTGAGAAGAAATTAGAAGCTGCAGGTCAAAATTTAAATATTCCAATTTTTAATGTTCCATACCATCAAAAACTTTTAGGGGAGGAAGCTAAATCTTACATGGGATTGGCAGATATACACCAATATCCCCCTTCAAAATTTGCGTTTGATGAATCAGACTTAATTATAATGGTTGGAACAAGACTTGACAATCAGATGAATTTTGGGAATCCCCCACTATTTCCTAAATCTACAAAAATTATTTGTATAAATGGATCTCATGAAGAAATCGAATTAAATAGAGCTGCAGATATTAATATGCTGTGTGATCCAGGGGTATTTTTGGATACTTTAAGTAAATTAAAAGTAAATAATAAATGGAATTTAGACAATAAATGGATTGAGCAAAACATATCAGAAAAAAAGAAATGGATTGATAAATCTTTAAAAGATCTTGAAAAAGAAACAATAGAAGCAAAAAAAAACGGTGGTAAAATTCATCCTCTCCAATTAGCTTTAGATGTACAAGATGCAATGAAGGATAATGATTGGTTGGTGATAGATGGTGGAAATACTCATTTTTGGTCTGAGATAGCAATTAATATTGCTGGTCATAAAGGAAAAAAACTTGGTGGTATTTTACATCCCGGAACTTTTAGTATGCTCGGTGTCGGGGTTCCGTTTGCACTTTCTGCAAAAAATCTAAATCCAAAATCAAATGTAGTATTGATAAGTGGCGATGGGGCTTTTTTATCTGGAGGCTTATCTATTGAAGCAGCTTTTCAAGAAAATAAGCCGATAGTTGTTGTAATAGATAATAATGGAGGATTAGATTGTATTTCTCAACAACAAGAAAGACTGTTTGAAAGTGGAAAACATTTTGCAACTGATTTTAGAGATATTCCTTTTCATAAAATATTCGAAGGATTTGGAGGTCATGGTGAGCTTGTCCTTAAAAGAGAAGAGCTTGCACCAGCACTTAAAAGAGCTTTGGAAAGTGGAAAAACTGCATGTGTAAACGTTAAAGCTAAAGGGGTTATCAGCCCGATTGTGGCTGCAGTAAGTAATAAAAGAGATAAAGCATCAATTGAATAATCAATGGCAATAGTTTCATCACACTTATTAAGTTCAACAGATGGCTCACATGCATCAGGCGTAAAAGTAATTTTAAATCAAATAAAAAAAAATGGATCAAGAAGAAAAATTTTTCAATCTAAGACAGATAAAAATGGCAGAATTTTTAAACAATTTTCTATAACAAAAAAAGACTCTTCATTAAAATATGAAATTATTTTTAATCTACAAAATTATTATAAAAAAAAAACTAATGTTACAGAAATCGTAATCAAGTTTCATATGAAAAATCCTAAGAAAAAATATCATATACCTGTTATAATCGCTCCAAATGGGTATTCTGTTTGGTGGTCAAAATAAATTAATGAAAAAAACGTCTGTTCATCAATCAAAAAATATCAAATTAAATATGTCAAGACGTATAAGACGTACACCTTTTACCGATAAAGTTGAGAAGTTAGGTGTATCAGATTTTACAGTTGTCAATCATATGCTCTTACCAAAGGGTTTTAGAAAAACCGTCGAGCAAGATTATTGGCATTTAAGCAAACATGTTCAGCTATGGGATGTTTCTTGTCAAAGGCAGGTTCAAATATCTGGCAAAGATGCATTTAAACTTATTCAAAAGTTGACACCAAGGCCATTAAAAAAAATGCAAACTGGAAAATGTTTTTATATTCCAATCTTAAATGAAAAAGGAGGTATGATTAATGATCCTGTTCTTCTTAAATTAGATGATGACATGTTTTGGATATCTATTGCTGACTCTGATATATTGCTCTGGGCCAATGGTATTGCAATTGGACTAGGTTTAGATGTTAAAATAAAAGAACCAGATGTTTATCCATTAGCAGTACAAGGACCAAAATCTGAAGATTTACTTGTATCCATTTTTGGAGAAGAAATCAGAAAAATAAAATTTTTCAATTTTAGAATATTTGACTTTATGGGAACGAAACAAATAATAGCAAGGTCAGGCTATAGTAAACAAGATGGTTTTGAAATTTACTTTAAAGGTTTCGAAAAATATTTTGATAGTAAAGACTTGGGAGAAAATCTTTGGGATACAATTTGGAAAGTTGGAAAAAAATTTAATATTTCACCAGGATGTCCCAATCTTATAGATAGAATAGAAGGCGGGTTAATGTCATATGGAAACGATTTTACTAAAGAAAACAATCCTTACGAATGTAATTTAGAAAAATATTGTAAATTTGATGATCATGATTTTATTGGAAAAAAAGCTCTTGAAAAAATTAAAAAAAGTGGATTAAAGCAAAAAATGCGAGGGGTCATGTTTGGTGGAAAACCCTATAAACCTAATGGTAAGCTTTTACCAGTTCTTTCACTAAATAAAAAAATTATTGGAAGAATTACATCTGGAATTTTTTCACCAAGAATAAAAAAAAATATAGGTCTTTCAATGATTTCAAAAGATTATTGGAAAGAAAATCAAAAAGTTTTAGTAGAAACCTTAGACGGCAAATTAGTAAAAGGTACTATTACCTCTTTGCCATTTCCTAAATAAATATATATACATATAAATATGTTTAAACCTGTTATTGTTGGATATGCTCGTTCGCCCTTCACTATGGCAAGGAAGGGTGCACTTATTGATGTTAAGCCAGTAAATTTATTGTCCGAAGTTGTAAAAAATTTAGTTTCTAAAAGCAAAATTAATAGGGAAGATATTGAAGATATTGTGGTTGGTTGTGCTTTTCAAGTTGGTGAACAATGTTTCAACATTGGAAAATTAGTTACTTTTTTAGCGGATATGAATGTTAAAACGTCAGGTATGACCGTTGACAGGTGGTGTGGATCCTCAATGGAGGCTATCCATATAGCATCAGGTAAAATTGCAATGGGGTCAGGCAAAGTTTTTATTTGTGGTGGAGTAGAAAGTATGTCTAGAGTAAATACTGGATTTGACCCAGTCCCTTATCCTTATACTGAAAAAGAAAACCCACATGTATATTTTTCAATGGGTACTACAGCTGAAAACGTAGCTAAAAAGTTTAATATTTTAAGAGAAGAGCAACAAGAATTTGCAATATCAAGTCATAATAAAGCACATGAAGCTCAAAAAAATGGAAAGTTATCTGAAGAAATAATTCCAATAGGTGAATGTAAAGAAGACGGAAATATTAGACCCAATAGTACTCAAGAAAAATTAGATCAATTAAAACTTGCTTTTGATACAAAAGGAACAGTCACCGCAGCAACATCTTCACCATTAACTGATGGGGCAGCGGCAACAATAATCTGTGAAGAAAATTACGCAAAAGAAAATAATCTTAATATATTGGGCAGAATAATTTCTACAGCTGTTGAAGGTTGTGATCCAGATTACATGGGACTTGGTCCAATAGGTGCATCAAAAAAAGCACTTATGCGTGCAGATTTATCAATTGATAAAATTGATATCTTTGAACTTAACGAGGCTTTTGCATCGCAATCTTTAGCTTGTATAAAAGATTTAGGTATTGACCAAAAGAAAGTTAACATTGATGGAGGTGCATTAGCCTTAGGACATCCACTTGGAGCTACAGGAGCTAGGATTACCGGAAAAGCTGCTGATCTTCTAAGAAGAGAAAATAAAAAGTATGCACTTTCAACTCAATGTATTGGTCTTGGCATGGGGATTGCTACTGTAATTGAGTCGGTAGATTAATTATCTACTTATTCCTCTAATTCTTTCTGATCTTCTTCTTAAAAGTTCAGCTGTTACTAAAATCAGAGTTGATAAAACAATTAAACATGTTGCAACCGCTAAAATAGTTGGACTTAATTGTTCTCTTAGACCTGTCCACATTTGAATTGGAATAGTTGTATTATCTAATCCAGCTAAGAATAAAACAACTACTACTTCATCAAAAGAAGTTACAAAGGCAAATAAACCACCTGAAATTACTCCTGGTAAAATCAAAGGTAATGTAATTTTCATAAATGTATTAACAGGATCACTTCCCAAACTTGATGCTGCTCTAGTTACACTATGATCAAAACCAGATAGTGTAGCAGTCACTGTAATTACTACAAATGGAGTTCCTAAAACAATGTGTGCCAAAATTATTCCTGTATGTGTTGCAGCCAAACCTGCTTTTGCCATAAAGAAAAATATTGCAACACCAGAAATAATCAAAGGTACGATCATCGGAGATATTAATGTAGCCATTATTATTCCTTTATAAGGCATGTGTCTGCTACTTAACCCTAATGCTGCAACTGTTCCAAGTATCACTGAGCCTATTGTGGCAAAGGTTGCAATTATAAAACTATTTTTTGTTGCAAGACCCCAAGGATTTTTAGTTCCATATATCATATCCTTATACCATCTTAGTGAGAATGCATCTGGATCTAATCTTTTCATTCCATCTGAAAAAACTAAAAACTCTTCTGCATTAAATGATAATGGAAAAATTACAAACAAAGGTGCAATCAAAAAGAAAAAAACACAGGTACAAATAAAAAGATAAAAATAGTGCCAAATTCTATATCTTGTCTCTGTATATTTTGGTAATGCCATAATTATCCTAGTTTTATATTATCTACTCCTACAAGTTTGTTATAAATCCAATAAATTACAAGAACTCCAGTTAGAAGCATTAGACCCATTGCAGATGCAAAACTCCAATCTAAAGTACTTTTCATATGAAAGGCTATTTGATTGCTTATTAAAGTGCCCGAGGCACCTCCAACAAGTGCTGGTGTAATATAGTATCCAATTGCAAGTATAAAAACCAATAAACAGCCAGCCCCAATTCCAGGAATTGTTAAAGGAAAATAAACTTTCCAAAAAGCTACAAAAGGAGTTCCTCCAAGTGATTTTCCTGCCCTCATTAAACTTGGGGAAATTGTCTTCATAACACTATAAAGCGGTAACACCATAAAAGGTAATAGAATTTGGGTCATCGCAACATAAGTGCCAGTTTTGTTATACATCATTTCTGGTCTGTTTTCCTCGCCAACAAGGCCAATCCATACAAAAAAATCATTTACAATTCCTTGTTGTTGTAAAAGTATCATCCAACTTGCGGTTCTTACTAATAAAGAAGTCCAGAAAGGTAATAGAACACAAATCATTAATAGATTACTATATTTCATTGGTAAGGTTGCTAGTAAATGTGCTATCGGATACGCCATTAAAAAACATAATATAGTTACAAAAAAAGCAATCTCCAAAGTTCTGAGCCATAATATTCTGTGAACTCTTCTATCCTCTGAAACTTGTGATATTTTTCCATCTTCATTTTCATACATATCCATTGCTTTGAGATATTTTGAATAAGTAATATCTGGGGCTCTTCTCTTTATAGCTCTCCAATATTCAACATTTGCCCAACGTTTATGCACATTCATGATTTGCTCTTTATAATTACCTTGTTCAAATTTTTTCATTTTACGTTGAAGTTTTTTTAGAATACTTTTAAAACCATTTTTTTCGTAATTTAATTGAGTGGCTAATTTTCCAAATGTTTTTTTCTCAACAAGAAATTTATAATCCAAATAAAATGCCTCGAAAACTTCCTCTGGGGGTAGTTCTTTACCATCCCATTTTTCCATTGCTTTAAATGTTTTTGGAAGCATATTTGTGACCATTCGATCGTCTACGCTTCTAAAAAGCATTTCACCTATTGGAAAAATGTAAGTAATTATTAAAAAAAGTAACAATGGAGCTACTAAAAGAAAAGCTTTTATTTTATTTTTTTTTTCTGCTTTTTTTAAGCTTACTTCTAAAGGAATTCCGTCAGTAGTTAATATTTGTTTAGTTTCACTGCTCATAAAATAAAAAGGGCGGTTATTAAAACCGCCCTAAATATATTATATAATTTTAGTCTTTAAAACTTAAATTATAGTCCAGCTTTCATTGCTTCCCATTTTTCTCCAAGCTCTGTGCCATTATCGGCCCAGTAAATTGGATCAACTAGGAAGTAATTTTTTGTGTTTCCTGGTGCAGTTGGCATTTCTGGAACCATGTTTGTTTTACCGTCTTTGTACCACGGCTCACCTGCTTCCATAATTTTTAAAGATGATTTTCTCCAAGGTGCGTATGCTATATATTTAGCACTTCCTGCTAAACCTTCTGTACTTGTCATCTCAGCTAATGCTTTTTTAGCATCAGCTTCGTTTGGTCCACCTTTGACTAAAACAAAATATTCATAGTCAAGACCTTGACCATCCCAAACTTGTTTTAATGGTGCACCTTCTCCAACGATTGCGTTAAAGAATCTACCATTCCAACCTGTTGCCATTACTACTTCACCACTCATTAAAAGTTCTGGTGGTTGAGCACCTGCAGACCAAAATACACATCCACCTTGAGGGTCTGTGCAAAGTTTTTTGATCTTATTCATTGCTCTATCAACACCTTTTTCTGTTTCTAAAGCTTCATAGATTTTTGCTCCACCTTTTCCTGGTTTAATACCATCAGCTGCTAAAGCAATTTCTAAATTTGTTAAAGCACTTTTGTATATAGCTCTTTTTCCAGGAAATTTTTTTGTGTTAAAGAAATCTTTTATAGTTTTTGGAGTACCTTTTACATTTTCAGTATTATAAGCGTAAGTCCAAGAATATAAAATATTTCCTACAGCACACTTACTTGGCATTGGAGCAAAGAAATCTTTACTCGCTGGAGTTCCGTCTGGCGCAGCAGGAAAGTCTTTATCAAAATCAAATTCAACAAATAAACCTTCGTCGCATCCAGTAATAGTATCCATTGCAAATACATCGATTATATCCCATGTAATCGCACCAGCTTCTTTTTGTGCTTTAATTTCTGATAATCCACCAGAATAATCCACCCAGTTAATAGGTACACCAAGTTTCTTAGCAGTAGGATCACCATATCCTAATTTTTGACTTTCAGTGTATGCTCCACCCCAAGATGCAACTGTAACTGCAAATGCTGATGAAGTTATTGAAAGAGCAAAAGAAAGGGTAAGTAATAATTTACTTAATTTTTTCATTTATCCTCCGTTTAAACGTTTTTTTTAAAAACATAATTACAACAAGTAAAAAAAACGGAGTCAACCAAGTATTTACTAAAAATTAAGTGGATTAGGGCTGATTATAGTGAGAATAATTCTAAATTGGTTTATTTTGGGTCTAAAGCTCTTGCATCGGTTGAGTTCCAACTAATATTAATTGTATTCCCGAGTTTGATATCTATATTTTGTGAACTATTTGGAACTTTTAAAATAAAATCGGAATTTCCAAGAACGTTAAGTCTTACACGGGTATGATCACCATGATAAATCACTTCCTCAATTTTTCCCTTATAATTATTATCCATTTTTTGAGATGGGTTAATAAGAGCTCTTTCAGGTCTTATAGAAACAGTAGTTTTATCACCTTTTGATTTAACATTTATTGGATTAGCTACTATTTCACCTTCTTTTAATTTAACTTTGCATTTTCCATTAGAAATATCCGATACTTCACCCTGGAAAGTATTATTTTCCCCAATAAATTCTGCTACAAAAGAATTCACTGGTTCTTCATATAATTTGTCAGGTGATGAAAGTTGTTGAACTTTACCATCATTAAAAACAGCGATTCTGTTTGACATAGTTAATGCTTCACCCTGATCGTGGGTAACATAAACTACAGTAACTCCAATACTTTCATGAATATGTTTAATCTCATACTGCATGCTTTCTCTCAAATTTTTATCTAGAGCGCCTAATGGCTCATCCATTAAAACAACAGCCGGATCAAAAACTAATGCACGAGCTACAGCAACCCTTTGTTGTTGTCCACCTGATAATTGCCCTGGCATTCTGTTTTCAAAACCAGTTAGAGAAACCATAGACAGTGCTTTATCAACTTTTTTATCTATCTCGTCTTTTGAAACTTTTCTTACTTTTAAAGGGAAAGCTAAATTTTCATAAACAGTCATGTGTGGAAATAGTGCATAATTTTGAAATACCATTCCAATTCCTCTTTTATGTGGAGGAATATTTGAAATTGGATTTGAGTCTAAGTAAATTTCACCATTTGTTGGAGTTTCAAAACCAGCTAACATCATTAGACAAGTTGTCTTTCCAGAGCCAGATGGTCCAAGCATTGTTATAAATTCACCTTCTGAAATATCTAAGTTAAGATCTTTAACAACTAAAACTTTGCCATCATAACTTTTATCAACTTTATCAAATTTGACGAATTCTGAATTCTTAGACATATGCGTGTTTTAAAACATTTGTGTGATGTTTTTTCAAGTTATTTTATATGCAAGTCTTTGGGGAAATTACAAAATAACTCACTTCCTTTGTCTGTAATTCTTACAGACTCAGATGCTTCAACACCCCAATCCCCAAATTGCATTACAGCAATCATATGAAAACAAACATTTGGTTTTAGAATAGTTTTATCACCTTTATAAATATTTAAAGTATGTTCACCCCAATCTGGGGGATATCCAATTCCAATTGAATATCCTGTTCTAGACTCTTTTTTAATATTATATTTATCAAGAACCCCCCAAAATTTTTGAGCCACATCATCTGCTGTGTTTCCAGGTTTTGCTGCAGATATCCCTTCATTCAAGGCTTCGTTTGTGGCTTTCATTGCATCTATTTTTTTTTGCTCTGGTTTTCCAAGATGGACTGTTCTTGCCATTGGACAATGATACCTTTTGGTTACTCCAGATAATTCAACAACAGTCGCCTCTCCTTTTACAAATTTCTCATCTGTAGCCGTTAAATGTGATGCGGATGTGCCTTTGCCTGTGGGTAATAAAACAGCAATACTTGCATATTCTCCACCAATTTCTGGAGTTCCTCTAAATAAAGCTCTTTGAATTTCTGCTACTGCATCACACTGTCTTACTCCAGGATTTATACTATTCATTGCAACTTTCATTGCATTTTCAGAAATCTTTGCAGCTCCTTTCATTAGATTTATTTCTGCATCTGACTTTATTAATCTTACCCAATTAACTAGTCTTTTAGAGTCTTTAATGTTTGCATTTGGTAATCCTTGTTTTAACTTTTCGTAACAAAATGCAGTAAAGTAATGACTATCCATTTCGACACCAATATTTGATTTTTCCCATTTTCTCTCTTTAATAAAATCGATTAATGCATCGTATGGGTGTGTTGGCCATGTATGAATATACTTTTCTTTATAAACTATAATATTTTCCTTTTTTAAATATGTCTTAATATAAGCGCCTCCAGCATCTTGGGCCCTAACAAAACAAATCGGCTCTTCTAGATCAACATGGACAAGTACACATTGAGAATAATAAAAAGACCATGCATCATATCCAGTAAGATAATTCATATTATTGGTATCTTGGGATATTAGTAGTTCTATGCCTTTTTGTTGCATAGATTGTTTTGTTTTTTTTAATCTTTCTTTATATTCATTTTTTGTAAAGGACATGATTAATTTGAATTAAATAACTTTCCAAAACCAGATATAGAATTATTTTGTCCAATCTTTTCTAACGTATCCCAAATTAAAACTTGATTGCTAGAAAGAACAAATTTATTTAGGTTTTTTTCGAGTTTTTGAATAATTTGAAGAACTGGGAGAGCCGTACACGAAATAAATACTGCATCAGCATCCCCATGGTCCATATTCGTTAAAACTTCATACAAAAAATCTGGATCTACTTTCCAAATATCACTATCGGAATCAATATCTAAATATGAATTTGATGTTACTTGAAATTTCTCATCCTTGAAAAAAGAGACAACCTGATTATTCAATTTTTGGGGATAAGGAGTAAAAATAGAAATTTTTTTAATATTCAATTTTTTTAATGCAGCTATAGCTGCAGTGCTTGGAGTTGTAACTTTTGATGAAGGTTTTGCATTTTTTATCTTTTTTTCAATAATTTCATAACCGCTTGCAATTGTTCCAGATGTACAACCATAAACAACACAATCGATTTTCTCATTTGGCAAAATATCATTCGTGACATTTGTAAGATCTTCTGACATTTTAATTAAATTTTCTTTAGTTAAAGGGTCATATGTCTTTATACGATTAACAAAAAAATCTATATCTTTATCTTTGATGACATCTGCAAAATCTTTTTCAATTATAAAATCTGAGGCTAAAGCAATCAAACCAATCCTAGGGTTTGTTTTTTTTGAAAATTTCGGATCAATCTTTTTTAAATTCATATAATTCTTTTATCTGTGTATATTCCTCTAAAACTTCAGGATTTGCCAGCGCTTCTTTATTTTTAATTGTGTTACCTTCTATTATATTTTTCACCGCTAATTCGACAATTTTTCCATTTTTGGTTCTAGGAATGTCGTTTACTTTAAATATTTTATTTGGAACATGTCTTGGTGAAGCATTTATTCTAATCTGTTTTTTAATTTTTTTTATTAATTCATCATTTAGTATCACCCCGTTATTAAGGATAACAAATAAAATTATTCTGATATCATTATCCCAAGATTGACCCACAACAATCGACTCTTTTATTTCTTTAAATTTTTCTACTTCGGAATATATTTCTGCTGTGCCCAGTCTTACACCGCCAGGATTTAAAGTGGCATCTGATCTACCATAAATTAAAAACCCACCTGAATTTTTTATCTCTCCATAGTCTCCATGATGCCAAATATTTTTATATCTGTTAAAGTAAGCATTTTGAAATTTTTTATTATTTTTATCATTCCAAAACTTTGTTGGCATTGAAGGAAATGGAGTTTTACAAACCAACTCTCCCTTTATATTTTTTACTGATTTACCGCTTTCATTAAAAATATCCACATCCATTCCTAAGCCTTTTGATTGTATTTCTCCTGAAATTACAGATTTATAAATATTTCCAAGAACGAAACATGAAACTAAATCTGTGCCACCAGAAATTGATGCAAGATGAACATTTTTTTTAATTTTTTTATATACATATTCAAATCCTTCTTTTGATAAGGGAGATCCAGTTGAACATATTGTATTTAGTTTTTTTAAATCAAAAGTATTTAAAATATTACTTTTCTTTAAAGCATCTATATATTTTGCACTTACACCAAAAAGTGTGATTTTTTCTTTACTAACAATTTTTAATAGTAAATCTTTTTGTTTAAACATTGGAAATCCATCGAATAAAACGATAGACGCCTTAGAACCTAGACAGGTTACTAACCAATTCCACATCATCCATCCACATGTTGTAAAATAAAAAATATTATCATTTTCTTTTATATTTGAATGAAGCTGATGCTCTTTTAAATGTTGTAACAGTATCCCGCCTGATCTATGGCATATGCATTTAGGTTTACCAGTCGTTCCACTTGAGTAAAGGATAGCAATTTCAGTATTAAAATTAAATTTTTTAAAATTAATTGATGATGAGGAATATCTTTCAATTTCTTTCCAAAATTTAAATTTTATACCTTTAGATTTCTTAAAATTTAGATACTTTTTTCCAGGGTAATTAATTACTAAAACATGTTTAATTGATTTAATTCTTTTTAATATATCTGGAAGTCTTTCAATAACATTGATTTCTTTTCCGTTATAATAATATCTATCACCAATAATTAAAATTTTTGGCTTTATTTGAGCAAACCTTTCAATAAGACCATTTACACCAAAATCTGGAGAACAAGATGACCATATTGCTCCAATTGCAGAAGTAGCAATAAAGCTTTCAACAGTTTGAATTATATTTGGTAAGTATGCAGATACTCTATCACCTTTTTTAATACCTATTTTATTAAAATATGAAATTATCTTGCTAACATTTTGATTTAACTGAAACCATGATCTTTCTTCTCTAAACCCATTTTCACTTATAAATGTAATAGCTTTTGAATTGTCACTTTTGACTAAGATGTTTTCAGCGAAGTTTAATTTGTAGTCAGTTAAAAATAAATTTTTATAAAAAATTTTTGAATTTTTAATTTTATTTTTTCCTTTGAGTCCCTTAACTTTACAGAAATCCCAAATACTATCCCAAAAATTTCCTTTATATTTTATACTCCAATTAAATATTTTATCGTAATTACTTTTGAAATTAAGATGATATTTATCTTTTATGAATTTTTCATACTGCATCAAATTTGAATTCAAAATTTGATTTTTTGATGCTCGCCACAATTTTTTCATGTTTAAAGTTTCTTTTTTGGATAAAATACCAGCATTTTCCCATCAAAATATATAATAATTTTAATGTTGAAAATTAAATTTAATCGTCCTTAAATTGATTTTTTATAAATACTAACAAATTAGAGGAAAAATGAGAAAATTAATAATTGCTGTATTTTTATTTGTATCTTCTATGGTCACAAATTCTAATGCAGATGGACACGGAATTAAAATGGGTATTATTTTAGGTTTCACTGGTCCAATTGAATCACTTACACCCGCAATGGCAGCGTCTGCAGAACTTGCTTTCAAAGAAGCTTCGGACTCAGGCTCATTACTTGGCGGTAAAAAAATATCAGTAACAAGAGCAGACTCGACTTGTGTGGACTCTGCTGCAGCTGTTACAGCCGCTGAAGGATTAGTTTCTGGTGGAGCTGTTGCAATTATGGGAGCAGATTGTTCAGGAGTCACTGGAGCAATTGCAGAAAAAGTTGCTGTACCGAATGGAGTTGTTATGATTTCACCATCAGCTACATCTCCAGGACTAACAGATATTAATGATAGGGGTTATTTTTTTAGAACTGCGCCATCAGATGCAAGAGGGGGACAAATTCTTGCAGATATAACTAAAGATAGAGGAGTTAAAAGCGTTGCAATAACTTATACAAATAACGACTATGGGAAAGGACTTGCGGATGTATATTCAGCTGCAGTTAAAGCCCATGGTATTAAAGTAACAACAGTTGCAGCTCACGAAGATGGTAAAGCAGATTATTCATCTGAAGTAGCAACATTAGCTTCTGCAGGTGGAGACGCTGTTGCAGTTATTGGATATCTTGATCAAGGTGGAAAAGGTATTATTCAAGGATCTTTAGATTCCGGCGCGTTTGATAAATTTATTTTATCTGATGGTATGATTGGAGACTCGCTTACGGATTCTTTTGGTAAAGCTTTAAATAAATCATTTGGATCTATACCGGGATCAACTGGAAAAGGTGCTGGAGTATTTGCAAAAGTAGCTAAGTCTGCTGGCATTGACTCATCAGGACCATACACAGGTGAATCTTATGATGCAGCTGCATTAATTACACTTGCAATGCAAGCTGGTGGTAAAGCAGACAGAAATACTATTCAAAAAAATGTAATGTCTGTTGCAAATGCACCCGGAACAAAAATCTATCCAGGCCAACTTAAAAAAGCTCTTGATTTACTAGCTAAAGGAAAAGCTGTAAATTATGAAGGTGCAACAGGAGTAGAATTTACTGATGTTGGTGAAGCTTTTGGTTCTTTCTTGGAGAAAGAAATTAAAGGCGGCAAGTTTAAAACTAAAAAACAAAGATAATTTTTATTTTAAAAACCCTAGCGTTTTATTACGCTAGGGTTTTGTTTATTTGATATATCAGCTCTTATACTCGCTAAAATAATTAATATCATAAAAGGAATACAAATTAAGTTCATTATCTTCCAACTTGTTAGAGTAATAAACACTCCTGCTGATAAACTGCCTAATGCATGAACTGAGTAAACTATAAAATCATTTAAGCCCTGTGCTTTATATTTTTCTTTTTCCTCGTATGTAAGCACAAGTAAACTTGTCCCTGATATAAATAAAAAATTCCAACCTATACCTAAAAAAATAAGAGCAAACAAATAATTAAAAAAAGTTTGATCAAAAATACTTATAAACGAAGTAATACTGTAAAAAAATATACCAATATAGATTACATTACTATGGCCTATTTTTTTAATTAGATATCCTGTTACAAGTGATGGCAAAAACATTGAGGCTACATGAAACTGAATTACAATACCTGTTTTACTTAAACTCATTTTTTCCATAACATGCATACTTATAGGTGTTGCTGTCATTAAAAAAGTCATTATTGCATATCCAAATGCTGATGCTGCTAGCGCTTGAATAAATCTTGGTTGAGAAATTAATTCTAAATAACTTCTTCCAGTATAATTAATATTTTCTTTATTAATTGTTTTACTTTCATAAAACAAAAAAAGAATTGTGGGTATAAATGTTAAAACCGCTAAAGATAAATATGATCCTACATACAAATTCTCGCTAACTAAATCTTTTGAATAATTGGCCAAACTTGGTCCTAAAAAAGCTGAGATGATACCTCCAAACAATAATATCGAAACCGCTTTTGGAGCCATATTTTTTTCAACACTTTCTGCAGCAGCAAAACGATATTGATGAGTAAAGGCCATTCCAATACCTATAAAAAAGTTAGCAAAACAAAAAATATAAAAATTCTGATTAAATATTGAATAAGCTGCCAAAATTGAAAATAATGCATTACCAATTGATGCATAAATAAAACCAAGTTTTCTTCCGACTAAACTCATTATTTTTGTAGCCACAATTGCGCCAATAGCTATTCCAACAACAGAGATTGACATGGGTAAAGTCGATAATGATTTCATAGGGCTTATTTGAGATCCTATAATTCCACTTAAAAAAACAGTAACTGGAGCTGCAGTAAAACTAAAAATCTGACTTAAAGTTAATAAAATAAGATTTTTATTCATTAAAATATGTATTTATCTCCTAAATAAATAATAATTCCTATTACAATGCCTGTTAGAATGTAAAAAAACATAATTTATTTAATATTTATTTTTTCAGGTATTAATCCTTTAGGACGGTATCTCATTATAATCAAAAGTCCAATTCCAACTAGTAAAAATCTAAAATATGCAGCACTTTGAATTAAATGTTGTTTAACTGCATTAGTTTCATCCAAGTGTGCAGTAAAAAAATTTATAAAAAATAAAGCAATTGGTGCAGCCTCTACCCATAAAAACCAAACAACAAAACCTCCAAGAATTGCACCAAAATTATTCCCAGTTCCTCCAACAATGACCATTACCCATATTACAAATGTGTATCTCATTGGTCTATAACTGCCTGGTGTAAATAGGCCATCATTTGTAACCATCATGGCACCAGCTATTCCCACTATTGCGGAACCCAAAATAAATATTAATAAATGTTCTTTAACAACATTTTTTCCCATTGCATTTGCAGCCACTTCGTTATCTCTTATGGCTCTCATCTTTCTTCCCCAAGGAGAATACAATGCTTTTTGAGTAAGAATTAATAAAATTATTACAACAGTCAAAAATAGACCTGCAAGACACAATTTTACATAAACTGAAGATGCATCAATCACTAATTGATTTAAAACATCTTGTCTTTCAGACAAAGAGGTAATTAGATCTAATTTTTTTGAATGAAATTTTTCTACTAAATCTATAAACCACGTTGAACCTTGTAAATCGACTTCGTAAGGAACCGGTCTTTTTAAACCAATAACATTTTTTACGCCTCTTGCTAGCCAATCTTCATGTTTAATTATTGAAACTATAATTTCAGCTATAAGTAAAGTTGCTATCGCTAAATAGTCTGCTCTTAGTCCAAGTGCAATTTTACCGACTATGAAAGCTATACCTGCAGCAAACAGACCACCAACTATCCATGAGAAAATTATTGGCAAACCTAATCCACCAAGAAACCCTGTTTTGGCTGGGTCAACAGCCTCTATATTTTCAATTGCTGGACCAGAAATATATCTTATGGTTACAAAACCTATAATAATAATTGCAGCAACTATATAATTTCTTTTTTTTGAATTTTCAAATTTTCTTAGAACCGTACGGATTATATAAACACCAGATATTATAAGAATTAAAGAAACAACCATACCCGATCCCCCGGCTTTCCAAGCTTCTTTAACAGGTGGTACATTTACTAAAACTGCCGCCAATCCTCCTAGAGCGGTGTAACCCATAATTCCAAAATTAATTAGACCAGCATAACCCCATTGAATATTTGCCCCTATTGTCATTACAGCAGAGATTAAACAATAGTTTAAAATTGTTAGAGCTATAGTCCAAGACTGTAGTACTCCAACAGCAATAATCAATAATATCATTATTGAGTAGGCAGCAATTATATTTTTGTGTTGCATCATAGAGTTTTGCCCTTGAATATTCCTGATGGTCTAAAAAGTAGCACAATAACCAAAATGGAAAATGATACTGCAAATTTATAGTCGGTTGATAATAATTGCATAAGGGAATCTGGTTCCATGAATTCTGGCAATAAATATGCAAAAAATTTTTTATAAGCATAAGTAACTAAAATTTCTGCAAATGCAATTACATAGCCTCCAAGAAAAGCTCCAAATGGATTCCCAATTCCACCAACAATGGCTGCTGCAAAAATTGGCAACATATTATTAAAATAAACAAAAGGTCTGTAACTCTTATCTAAACCATAAAGTACTCCACCAATAGTTGCTAGGATACCTGCAATAATCCAAGTGATTAGAACAACCTTTTTTGGATCTATCCCAGAAAGTAAAGCTAAGTCTTCATTGTCAGAGTAAGCCCTCATGCTTGTTCCAGTTTTAGTTCTATTCAAAAACCAAAACATTATTGAAACTACAAGTACCGTAACAAAAATTGTTATTGCTTGGGTAGATTTAATTGTTAAACCTTCATTTAACCCAGTCATTTCCCTAAATTCATTAGCTTTTAAAATGAATTTTTCCCCATCAAAAAATCTTCTATCAAATGGTCCTATAATTATCCTTATTATTGCTTGTGTAACGAACATTACACCAACGCTTACCATCGCTAATTGAACAGGTGGGCTTTTTTTAACTCGATAATAACTGAATACAAACTTATCAATAAATAACATGTAAAAAATCATCGCTAAAATCGCGGGTGGTATTGTTAGTAAGGCAGTAGGCAAAAAACCAAAACTAATTCCTAAAGATTGAAAATAAAATGTTATAAGTACAGCAACCATTGTTCCAAATGACATCATGTCCCCAGTTGCAAAATTAGCAAACCTCAAAATACCGTAGACTAACGTTACAAATATCGCACCTAATGCTAGCTGGGATCCATATGTAAGCGCTGGAATTACTGTGTAATTTAAAAGTAATACAATTGCATTTATAAAATCCATTTAAGCTCCTAAAAAAGATCTTCTAACTTCTGGATCATTTAACAGTTCGTTGCCTGATCCCTCAAACTTGTTTTGACCTGTTACTAAAACATAACCTCTATCAGAAATACTTAGAGCCTGTTTAGCATTTTGTTCTACCATTATTATTGCAACATTAGTTTTTTTTACTTTAATGATATGTTCAAATAACTCGTCCATCACAATTGGAGATACACCAGCTGTAGGTTCGTCTAACATTAATACTGAAGGTTTAATCATCAGTGCACGTCCAAGTGCAACCTGTTGTCTTTGACCACCTGATAGCTCTCCAACTATTTGTGATTGTTTCTCCTTTAAAATAGGAAATAAGTCATAAATATCATTTAGGATTTTATCCAATTTATCCGTTCTTAAAAAAGCACCCACTTCTAAATTTTCCTTTACGGTCAACTCAGCAAATACATTTTTACTTTGAGGAACAAAAGATATTCCTTTTTTGACTCTGTCTTGTGGTGACAAATTTGTTATGTCCTCACCATTAATCAAAACACTGCCAGATTTTAGATTAAGTAATCCAAGCATAGTTTTCATCGCTGTTGATTTGCCTGCACCATTGGGACCTAGGATTGCAACAATCTCTCCCTTATCAACATTTATTGTACAAGAGCTAATAATATCTGGACCATCTCCATATCCTGCTGTCATTTTACTTCCCTCAAAAAATGCCATTTATTTTCTTCTTCCTAAATAACTATCAATTACTTTCTCATTTTTTTTAACTTCATCAGATGTGCCTTCAAATAAAACAGCGCCTTCAGACATCACGATAACAGGATCACACATTCGGCTTATGAAATCCATATCATGTTCAATCATACAAAAAGTATACCCTCTTTCTTTATTTAGTCTGAGTATTGCGGTTCCTAAATCTTTTAGTAGTGTTCTATTTACTCCTGCACCAACCTCATCTAATAAAACTAGATTAGCATCCACCATCATAGTTCTTCCAAGTTCTAAAAGTTTTTTTTGACCTCCAGATAAGTTGCCTGCTAACTCATTTGATAAATGCTTCAAGTTCAAAAATTCAGCAACTTCTAAAGCTTTATTTTTGATTTCTTCTTCTTCTGATTTAATAATTTTAGAACTCATTAAAACTTTCGTTAATTTTTCCCCTGTTTGATTTCCAGGTACCATCATCAAATTTTCTAAAACAGTAAGATTTGTAAATTCATGAGCTATTTGAAATGTTCTTAATATACCTTTTGAAAAAAGCTCGTAAGCAGGAACTCCAGTAATATCATTATTATTGAATAAAACCTTACCTTGATTTGGTTTTAAATTACCTGCAATTAAATTGAATAATGTTGTCTTTCCTGAACCATTAGGTCCAATTATTCCTGTGATAGAACCTTTTTTAATACTAAGTGTGCAATTTGATACTGCAGCTAAACCTCCAAAATATTTTGAAAGTCCGTTAACTTGCAAAATGTTTGTGTTTTGCTGCATAAATTAAGATTTATTTAATCTTTTTAACAAATTATTTAAGGAACTCTGTAACAATTTATAATAGCCAGCTTTTCTTAATTGATTTACACCTTGCCAATTTAATCCTCCAGGAGTTTGTGAATCGGAAACAAATTTTTTCATATTTTTATCAGAGTTTTCTAATGCTAGTCCAGCTAAAGCAAAATAAAGTGAAGTAACATATTCTTGTGCTTTTCTTCTGTTAGTTTTCTTTTTCACTAACCAGTCTGACAAATTTTTTAAAGTTTCATAAAATGCTGCCATTGTTCCTGAAATTGCCCAAAAATTATTAGATAATTTTTCATTTTTAATTTCAATACTAGTTCCAATTTTATTAAAAAAGTTCTTAACTTTTGTGTTTGGTGGACACATTACAATTGGACCTAGTCCTAGAGATATTGGTGGCATAGGTATTGCTCTTACTAAATTTACTTTAGTTTTAATTTTTTTTTTAAGTTTCGAGAGATTTAAAGTTGCAACAAAACTTATAATTGTTTGATTTTGTTTAAAAATTAAATTAGGTAATATTTGATTAGCAACCTTAGGTAGAACTCCAATAAATATCCAATCAGATTTATTTACAACTTCTTGATTGTTTTTTGCTATTTTTACTTTTTTAAATTCTTTTTCTAATTTTTTTGCTTTTTTTTTATTTCTAGGGGAGATTATTATTTGTTTAAATTTTAAATTAGATCTACAAATGCCAGTAATGACATCTGATGAAATATTTCCTGTACCTATAAATCCTAGTTTCATAAAAAATTGATAACATCATTATTACACCAAAAATTTCTATTTAGTAAAAAAATGGGAAGTAGAGTTAAGAAAAAATGTGGATAGTCCTATAAAACCGGGAGCTAAAGATGGCTAGATAGGACTATCTGAGATCAGTATAACACATGGTATAAAAATTTCATTAATGATTTAATAAGATTTGTTTAAAAAATTATGAAAAAAAGTCACAGACCACAAACAAGAGTTAAAAATCCTGAGCCAAAAATAGAGAGTCCAGATTGGGTTATATGGGCAGCTTGGGCAGATAGAATCACCTTTGAGGAGATTGAGAGCAAAACTGGAAAATCAGAAAATGAGGTAATTAAAATTATGCGAAAATCTCTTAAACCATCATCATTCAGACTTTGGAGAAAGCGAGTACATTCAAAAAGTATCAAACACAGAAAAAAATTTGAAGCCAATAGAAAAAGCATCAGAATTAAAATAAATAAAAATGATTTTCAAACCTAGTAATAAAATTAAAAATTGTTATATGTAAATTATGAAAAATATAATCATGTACACAGGTCCTATGTGTGCATTTTGTGATGCAGCGAAAAGACTTTTTAAAAGAAATAATGCAACCTTTAAAGAAATCGATATAGGAAATAATTTAGAAATTCGAGAAGAAATGATTAAAAGAAGCAATGGACGAAGAACTGTTCCACAAATATTTATAGAGGATAAACATATTGGTGGATACGAAGAACTAAGAGCTTTGGAAAAGAATGGTGAGTTAAAAAATATTTTAGGTAATTAAATTACTTAAGAATACTAAAAGGATTTCTTAAACAATCAATCTCATCTAAAGTATCAAAAAATATCGCATTTAAGTCAGAAGAATGAAAAGTTTCGCACTCTCTTGTACTATTTTCTTTTTTTGCAAAAGAAAAAATAATTTCTGATGGTGATTGACCCAGTGTACTTTTAATACCATACGATGTTGCAATAGATGATCCTGCTTGAACAACGCTACCAGTTTTTACCAACGTATAAGTTGGTCCCATCATTGAGGTTGTTTGTACACAACCGTTCAAAAAAAGTATAACTGATAATAACAAAAATATTTTTTTCACGTTTCCCTAAATTAATTATTATTATACGTTAAAATAAATAAAAGAGAAATCTTTATAAACCAATTTGAGTTTAATTAATTTTTATTTTCTTCAGTAGTTTCTAGCTTTTTTTTCTTTGCTGGCTTTATTAATTCAGTATTTTTTAAGTCTAAGGCTAAACATGTTATATCATCTCTTAATTTTTCTGCCCCCCAATTTAATTGTGCAGCAATGCTATCAACAATAATTTTAGGTGAAACATCGTTTAGATCTGTTACGATTTTTTGAACCCCATCTGCACCAAGTTCCTGGCCATTTTTTAAATATCCCTCTGTTACACCATCTGTATAAACCACAAATGTTTTATCCTTTAGATTAATTGTTTTAGATTTAACCATTGATTCAGTAAAATATTTTATAATCCCGATTGGTGGCATTTCTGATTTTATAAATTCAAAGTTTTTGTCACGATCAAAAACCATAATACTTTCGTGTCCTGCATTTACGAAGTTTACTTCTCCTGTTTCTATATTAAATTTTCCAAATACCGCTGTTACAAACATCCCTTTAAATTTAGCTTCCACTAATTCGTTATTTACACCAAATACTACTTTTTCTAATGGATAGGATAAATTAGATAAAGTTCTGAATATTGATGATGCTTTTGCCATATACATACCAGCTTTAATACCTTTTCCTGATACATCAGCAAGTGTAAAAAAATATTCGTTTGAACCTACTTTTACAACATCATAATAATCTCCTGAAACGTCTCTTGCTGGAACATTTTTTGCATAAATGAAATTCTCAAATCTTTCTATATTTGGAAAAAGACTTTTTTGTACTCCGCCCGCTAGCTCTCTTTCTTTAAGTAGCTTTGCCTCCTTTTGCAAATTTGCTAAGGCAATCCTATTTTCTTCTAAAAATCTAAAATATAAACCCGTTAAAAAGGTAATTGTTAATATAAAAATTGGATAACTAATATCGACAAGCTCAGATTTAAATAAAAAATAACTAAATCCAATAGCTATAGTTATTATCAAGCTACCAAAGAATACTGATAAACTATATTTTGGTTTAATTCTTTGGGAGAGAAGGAAAGTTATAAAGCCAACTAATATAGAAAAAAATAACTCAAAAACATATGTATTTGGATTTCTAATTAAATAAGAATTATCTAATATATTTTCAATAACATTGGCATGAACTTCAACACCTGGAATAGTTTTTCCTAAAGGAGTTTTTACTAAATCAAATAACCCTTGCGCGGAGGCTCCAATTAAAACATATTTATCTTTAAATCTTTCTTCATCAAATTTACCTTCGTATACAGAGCTTGCAGAAATATATTGGCTCTTGAGGGATTTTTTATACTTAATCCAAATTATTCCATTAGGATCAGAAAGTATTTTATAAGGCCTCGAACTAACCCTAGTAATACCAACTTCATTCATCTCAACATATAAATTTTTCTGATTTCCTCCAATCCTAACCATTTCAAGACCCATAGTAGGGTACATTTTTTTTTCAAACTGAACTATTAATGGTAAGGATCTTATAATTCCATCTGTTTGATCTAAAAAAGATATTGAACCCAGACCCTTTACACTTTTTTCTAATTTTTCAAGAGAACCGATCGAGTATGGATAAGAATAAGTAAAATTCTTAGGATCTCCCCCTTTGGATAAAAATCTTGCTTTAGATTTTCTATCATAATTGCTGTGGGAAGGAACATTACTACCCAATACTGCTGTTACCGATTTTGATTTTTCTAATTCTTCTCTAAATAACTCATCATGTCCTTTTAAATTTTGAATTTCAGTTACGTCAGTTGGTATTAAATTATAAGCTTTTAAAAATTCATCGGGAGATTGTTTATCTTTTTCAGTAAAAAAAACGTCAAAACCTATTGCTTTCGGGTTCGTTGCATTTACATTTTCTAAAATTTTTGCAAAAACTGACCTACTCCAAGGAAATTGTCCAAACTTACCCAAGCTTTTCTCATCGATGTCAATTATAACAACCTCGGTTTCATTTTTAATTAATGGAAAAATTTTTTGATATAGATCAAAACTTATAAAAGAAATTGATTTTACAAAACTTGGGTTTGCAATTTTTATTGAAATTAAAAGAATTAGTAATAGAAAAAAAGTTAAATAGTTTTTATATTTTGACAATAATAGCTTCACTCTTAGAATGTATATTTATTATCATTAAAGTAAATAAAACTTAGGAGGGATTTAGAGATTATTTCTTTTTTCTCTTCTTTTTTCTCTTCTTTTTCTTTTGAGCAACTTTCTTTTTAACTATCTTTTTCTTCTTAACTACTTTTCTCTTAACTACTTTTTTCTTTTTAGGAGCCTTTTTCTTAACTACTTTTTTCTTTTTAGGTGCTTTTTTCTTAACTGCTTTTTTCTTTTTAGGTGCTTTTTTCTTAGCTGCTTTTTTCTTAGCTGCTTTTTTCTTAGGTGCTTTTTTCTTAGTTGCTTTTTTCTTTGTAGCTTTTTTCTTAGTTGTTTTCTTAGTTGTTTTTTTTGTAGCTTTTTTCTTAGTTGCTTTTTTCTTAGTTGCTTTTTTCTTTTTACCTTTTGATTTTTTAGCTTTTTCTTTTTTCTTTTTACCTTTTTTATTTTTAGCTTTTCCTTTTTTCTTTTTGCCTTTTTTCTTATTAGCTTTTTGCTCTTTCTTTTTATCTTTTGTCTTTTCAGTTGCTTTTGGTTTTTCTGGCTCTGCAACATCTATTTCTTGTGCTTCTACTTCAACTTCCTCTGCTATATTTTGATCTACATCTAATTCTGTTGATTGTGGTTCATTTTCACCTAATAGTACAAGTCTCTGTTCATTATCTTTTCTTAAATTTTCTTTGATTAAAGTTCTTATTTCCTCTTTTTCAAAACCTTGTGCTTTTAATTCTTGTCTAATTTTTTTTCTTAGTGCTTTCTTTTCTTCTTTAGTAGCGCCTGAAGCTTTTGCTACTCTTAAAGCTTTCATTTTTTTATTGAATTTTTTTAATTGTGATTTTGTAATTTGTCTTGCCTTACTTGGGGCTTTACCTTTTGCCATACTTGCAACACTGAAAGGTTTATCAAGTAGTGTTTGGCCAAGATTATTTCCAACTAAAACTGCACCAGGTCTTAAACCTAAAGTATTATTTTTTCCTGGTCCGATTAATAAAGTATCAGTTTTTCCTTTTGATACATTTGTTTGAAATTCTGTACCTCTAGATCCTAATGTTCCCTCTGGAACCTCAACAGTTAAACTGTCTGGATTTTTTTTGCTAATTAATCCTGATATTACTTTTAAACTACCTTGTTTAACGCTTGCTACAATCTTTCCATCACTAGTTTCTGGATCATATATAAAAGTATCCATCACGACCTCTGACTCTGAACCGATTGTAAATGTTGATTGGTCTAAAAGAAGTATTTGTGTTCCTGAGTTTTCGGAAGCGTATATAGTTTCGTTCAGATAAATCTTGTCACCTGCCTTAAGAGTTCTAGTTTCAGTTTTAACTGTACCATTAATAGCACCAACTATACCAACTAGTTGTTTTTCAATACTTAACTCTTCAGCAAATGTTGTATTTGCAAACAAGATAAGTCCGGCTAGAACTGACAATATTTTCTTCATACGCATACTTTATACCAATTTTTTGTTTACAAAAAACCCTTAATTTACTCAGTTTGGGTTTTTTGCAACTCCTATTATATGTAAAAAAACCCCATAAAATGGTCAAAATCTAAAATATTTAAAAAAAAAATAATTCCTCTTTATAATATTTAATAAAACTTATCTTAAATTAAAAGATCTTGAAATTCCAAAACCAAAGGATTCTGCTACATAATCGTAATTTATGATGTTGGCTTCAGATATTGTTTTGTCATATGAAAATGACAAATTTATTAACTTATTAGGATCTAAAAATGGAAAAAAATCTCCTAGTGGCTTTAAAACGATAATATCAAAAGTATTTGCAACGTCAGATCTTATCAAAGCTGAATTATTACTAGAGTCAAATTCAAAATATTCATTGAAAGATAAGGCGTCTCCAACTGAAATGTATGCATAAGGCAGGTTAAAGTTTACTCGAAGACTAAAATCAAAAGTTTCATAATCATTTGCGCCAACTTTATTTTCCGAAATACTGTATCCTGAACCTAAACTTGTAGAAATAATTTCTGTTAGTGAATAATCATGTCCAATGGTAACACTATGTCCTATAGCATTTGACTCGTTTGCTGTTGTGTCAGATGAATTGTGGTTTCCTTTAGAGTCTGAGAATGTGTATGAATAACTATAAGTACTTCTATCGCCACTTGGGAAAAAACCAGATAACCCAGCCATGGTTGAAAAACTATCAGCATCATCAATATAATCTGATTTACTTAGCATTCCAAATATAGATATACCTTGATTTGCAATTTGAGTGTCATAAGCAGATGTTAAAGTATAACCCTCAACATCATCACCAGTTTCTACTACTTGACGTGAATCTGAAACACTTGCGCTAAGTAAAAATGATGAGCTGTCTCCAATTTGTCTTATTGCAGAAATATCACTGCTTACACTGTAAGTCCTGTCATGCATTGGTGAAGCAAATACATCCAAAGCGTCTGAACTCATTTGTAATCTAGTTTTTGACACACTGTTAACGTTATTACTTTGAGAAAGGCCCCAATTTACTCCAGCAACGAAATTCCACAATTTAGGTCTAGCTCTATCTTCTAATTCTTGTTCAATTTCAGCAACGGTTAATAAATCTTCTTCGGTTGCATCTTCATTGTTTTTAATTTCATCAATTACAGTTAAAGCTTTATCGGGTGAGTCTGCTTGAACAAGAACAGAAAGCAAATACATTTTTATTTCTATATTATCTGGATAAACCATGTTCAATCTTTCTAATGTTGAAATGGTTTGCTTAAAGTTACCCATCTTACCTTGTTGTTGGGCATACTTTATATTTAATTCTAAATCATTTGGTTTTTGTAAAATTTGCATATAGGTAATATTTTTTTCTGTTGCAAATGCACTCTGCATTAAAAAATAAGACCCACAAATCAAAATTGCTGAAATTCTAAATAATATTTTTACTTTACTCATTTTTTTTCCAAATAATATAAATTATAAATGGAGCAATTGCTGGAACAAATCCAAACCATATCCACTCGTCCCATTTAAAACTTTTATCAATCCCTGGACTTTGTACACCATTCCACCAAATAATATAACCAATTAAAATCATCCAAATAATACTTAAAGTTGAGAAAAGCTTAGTTTTTAGAGAGGAATTACCCGAGAAAAGTTTTTTGAGAAAATCTCCTGTATTTAAAATAGACATTTCTTAGACAAAAATTACTTACCAATTAGTTTTTGCTCCCTTAGCATTTAATTCCAAAATTGAAGCTCCTGTCTTACAAGCTGTTCCATCTTTGTCTCCTTCGCAAGCTTTTACAATGTAAGATTCTGAGTCATCCGTTACTACACAAAAAAGATAATTTTCAGAGTCAATTACATCCTCACCTTCTGCAGCGTCAAATAAAGATTGCGAAATACCTTCTACCGTTTCGTCAGTTGGCGGGCATTCACCTCCATAATAGCTTCCTGTTAACGAATAATATTCAGCTTGCATTAAACCAATAGTTTGCATTGTGTTTGTTGCTGCAGATTTTTTTGCTGATGATGTGTAGCCGCTGTAAGACAGGGTTCCAATTGCTGCAAGGGCACCTATAATTGCAACGACTACAAGAAGCTCTATTAAGCTAAATCCAAAAATTTTTTTTTTTTTCAACAGCTTTTTACTAATCTACTATTTACTCAACCGTTATAGTTGCAGTTAAGTTATCAGCAGAATCGTCAGTTGGTGAAGTTGTAAAGTTAATATCACTACCGTCAGCTTCTATTACAACGTTACCTTCTGGTTTAGTTGGTTCGGAGTCAACAACTGCTGCATCACCTTGGTAAGGATCTTTATCCTGTAGTGGTGAATTGCTACCTGCAAGCATAGATACAATTTGTGCCGCAGTACTATCGCAATCTACACTGTCTGCTCCACCAAAAACTTCTGAGTCAGAATCTAAATTACATTTAGCAAGTTCCGATGCAACATATTTAACAACGTTTGCGTGAATTGATTTTGTTGAATTCTTTTTAGCTGCTGCTGTATAACCATTATAAGCAACAACACCTACAGCTGCTAATGCACCGATAATTGCAACAACAACTAGTAATTCGATTAAGGTAAAACCTTTATTGTTTTTATTTTTTTTCATAACCCTCCCTTTAGGATCAAAAATTTAATATTTACGTATTTTTATTAATTATAATAATTATGTAAAGAATGAAGTTTGTTGAAAAACCTAGGAAATAACACATTTTCTGTTTTTTATGGCCATTTTGACGTAATTTATCAATTTTAATAATTCTTTATTAGTGTTATCAGTACATTTTTTATGAGTTACAAAATTACAGAAGAGGGAAATATATCAACTGTATTCCTAAACGGTGAAATTGATATGGATGTAACCGAAAAGGCAAAAGAAGTTATTTTGCCGTTGGTTGAGGCGGGCAAAGAAGTTCATTTGAATTTAAAAGATGTTTCTTACATGGACTCTTCAGGAATTTCAGTACTAATTGAAAGTCATCAAAAGGCATTAGAGTCAAATACAAAAGTAGTAGTTAAAGAGGTAAGTAAATCTGTTTTAAAAGTAATAATGATGGCGAAGTTGGAGCAAATTTTAAACCTTGAGTAATGAACCTAACAGAAACAAAAGATTTCATCGTCCACACTAAAAGTTTAAAAGAGGTAAGAGTTTTTTCTAGAGAAGTTTTTGATAAATTAAAACTCGATAATGAATTAAAAGATGAATTAGTTTTGGCTATCGCTGAGGCTGCACAAAATATTGTCAAACATGCATATAAAGGCGTTGAAGATACTAAAGATCATATGCAAATAAAAATATCTTTAAACGACAATCAGTTAGAGATTGGTTTTTTTGACAAAGGTAAGCCAGTAGTTGCTGAAAATATTCAACATAGAAAATTAGACGATATTAAGCCAGGTGGTCTTGGTACATATTTTATAAAACAAATTATGGATGATGCTGTTTTTAAAAAAGATGAACAGCAATGGGTTAATCACTTAGTTCTTACAAAAAAAATTTAACCAATTAAAGCACCAACATTAAATATTGGAGAGTACATTGCTATCATTAATCCACCAATCATAAGACCCATGAAAACGATCATGATAGGTTCAATTAAACTAGACATGTTATCAACTGCTGTATCAAACTCAGCTTCATAATATACTGCAACTGAATTAAACATTTCATCTAATTGACCCGTTTGCTCACCAACAGAAATTAATTGACTGAAGGTTGGTGGAAATAGTGGTTCTTTTAAAAATAATTTTGTTAGTGTATCTCCAGAGAAAACTCCTTTTTTAACATTTTCAAGAGCCTCTGTTACTACAACATTTTTACTTACTGATTTTGCAATCTCAATACTTTCTAATAAGTTAACTCCTGCTGCACTGAGATTTCCCATAATTAATGATATTTGAGCTAACAAAGATTTAAGAATTAAATCACCAAATACAGGTAATTTTAAAACTTGTTTGTGCCATCTGTATTTTATTGCATCGTTTTTGGTAGTTAAATATTTAAATATACCAAATCCACCAATTGCAGAAAAAAGTAAAAGCATTCCTCCCGTACCTCTTAAAAAATTACTCATGCTCATAATTACTGCAGTAGGTTTTGGAAGTGCTATACCCATACCATCATACATTTCGGCAAAAACTGGGACTACTTTAATTAACATAAAAGCGCTAACAGTCACTGCAACCGTAAACATTATACTTGGGTACATTAGTGCACTTTTAATTTTTTTCTTAATTTTTTCTTTTTTTTCTAAGTCATCAACAATTTTCATTAAAAAAACGTCTAATTTACCACTAGCCTCTCCAGCTTTAATTAAGTTAGTATAAACGTTGTCAAAATATTGCGGATATTTTTCAAAACATTTTGAAAGAGTCATACCTCCTTCTAAGCTTTTTCTAATATCCTCAACAACTTCCTTTATAGCTGGACCTTCTAATTGATCTCTTAACATTGCTAAAACCTGTAAAATTGGAAGTCCAGCTTTTACCATGGTTGCAAATTGTTTTGAGAAAATTAAAATTTCTTCTACTTTGACCTTTTTTTTACCGAATAAAGAAAATCCTTTACTCTTTGATTTTTCTTTTTTTTCTCCTTTTTTCTTCTTAGATTTAATTAGATTAGTTATGATTATTTGTTGTTCTTTAAGCTTAAATGAAGCTTCATCTTGGTTTAAAGCCTCAATTTCTCCTTCAACATACTTTCCTTGTGAAATACCCTTATATGTATAGGCTTCCATTGTTAACTACTTAATACTCTTTCGTATTCTCTAAAATTAAGATCACCGTTAGCGATCATCCTTCTGCCCATATCTTGCATGGTTTGAAAGCCCTCCTTAATTGCAATCTCTCTAAGTTCTGGAGTAGTAGCTTGTCTTAATATTGCTTCTTTGATTGGTTTAGATACGACCATAATTTCATAAATTCCCTGTCGTCCTTTATAACCAGTATCTTTGCATTTAGCACAACCTTTTCCTTTTGTAGCTTTTACTCTTGATGCTTGTTCAGGTGAAAAGCCTAAATCAGTTAATACCTTGGGGGTTACATCTTCATCTGGAACTCTACAATCTTTACAGTTTCGTCTTGCTAACCTTTGAGCAAGTACCATCTGTGTTGCTGCACTTATTAAATAATCAGGTGTACCCATATTTTGTAGTCTAGTGATCGTACTTGGAGCATCGTTAGTGTGTAGAGTGCTAAAAACTAAGTGACCTGTTAATGCAGCTTTTAATCCTATATCAACAGTTTCTTTATCTCTCATCTCTCCAACTAAAATTATTTCGGGGTCTTGTCGCAAAAATGATCTTAAAGCAGATGCAAACGATAAGCCTATATCATCTTTAATTTGAACTTGACCAACACCATCCAACTCATATTCAACAGGATCTTCAGCCGTTAAAATATTCAAATGCGGTTTACTTACCTCTTTAAGTATACTGTATAGCGTTGTTGATTTTCCAGATCCAGTAGGCCCTGTAACTAAAATTAGTCCTTGCGTACTGTGAATTGCTTTTCTTAAATTTTTTAAATCAACATCCTCAAAATTTAATTGCTCTAGAGTTATGTCTCCAGCGTCTTTGTTTAAAATACGCATTACAATTCTTTCATTACTTGCTGTAGGAAGTATAGACAAACGAAGATCAACAACTTTTCCGTCGATCTTAAAGTTTATTGCTCCATCTTGTGGTAATCTTCTTTCAGCAATATCCAATTTACCCATTATTTTAAATCGAGTTACAACTGCGCCGTAGTTATCATGTAAAAATTGTTTATACTCTTCTTGTTCTTGTAACATACCATCTAATCTGTACCTCACTCTAGATGAAAATCTGTATGGCTCTATATGTATATCACTTACTCCCAATTTAATTGCATCAGCTACAACTGCTGTACTAAATTTAATTACCTCAGATTCATTTTCTATTGCCTCAATATCTTCCTCAGGTTTTTTATCAAGAACCTCGCCTGCTTCTCCTAAATCAGAATCAAATGTTTTTGTCTTCTCTTTATTCTCTTTTCTAATAGTTTCTGTAGTTACATCTCCACTCTCACTTTGGAGTTTTTGGATGAATTCTGAGATTTGAGATACTTTTGCGGCGTATAGCTCTATATTTTTTTTTGTTATAGCTTTTAAATTCCTCATAAGCCCTAATTTAGAACTATCTGAAATTGCTATATGCAGATTATTTCCCTCCATTTTAAATGGAGCAACAAAATTTATATTAATATAATTCGATGGCAGAACAGATTTAATATCATCGGTTATCTGAACTTTAGAAAGATCTACTGTTTCTAAACTTTGTTCTTTTACTAAAACATCTAATATTTTTTTTTCATCACAAAGTTTTAATTCAAAAACAGCATCTATTTGTGATTTATTCTTCTCGGTACTTACTTTTTTAATATTTACGAGATCTTTACCTGAAATAATATCATTATCAATTAAGACGTTGATAAGGTTAATTTCACTTTCTCTACTTATTTTTAACATTTTATAAAACTCTTGGTGCGATAAAAATTAATAGCTCATCCATGCTATCACTTTTCTTTTGTCCTTTAAACAAATTTCCAAGAACTGGCACATTTCCGAGTCCAGGAACACTATCTTTAGTGTCAAAGACCTCATTTTTTTTAATTCCACCGATAACGACGATATCTCCATCAGCAATAAGAAGCTTAGTAGTAATCTCCATTTTATCTATACTTGGTTCTCCTGTGAATTTTCTATTAACAGAGTCATTGCTAACTCTTATATCCATTAAAACGTTTCCATCACCAATAATGCTTGGAGTTACCGATAACTCTAATACTGCAGGTTTGAATGATGTATTTGCACCCTCTGACCCTGTTGCTTGGAATTGAATTTCCTCACCCTGCTTAATATTTGCAGTTTGATTATCTAAAGTGAATACTTTGGGATTTGATATTGTTTTACCTAAACCAAGTGTTTCTAAAGCTGTTATCTCAGCTTTTAAAACTGCAGATCCTGTTCTTTTTAAAATTCCAATTCCACTTGTTGCACCTGCTGCAACGCCTGTAAAATCTGTTAAAGAGTCAGACGCTCCTCCTAATGCTGCACTTGATGTTCCTATTGCGCTGTTAGCAGTTGTACCACCAGCTATTCCTCCAACTGACTCTTGACCTCTTTGATATGCTCCTCCAAGTCTTGTACCGAGAGCTCTTTCGAAATCAGAGTCTGCTTCAACAATAAATGCCTCTATTAAAACCTGTTTAGTTCTTACATCAATTTCTTTAATTATTTTATCTACTACATCTAAATCTTCGTCTTTACCTCTTACAATAATTGATCTTGTTGTAACTTCTTCTGTTATCTGTATTGGGCTAAAACCTGAAGCTCCCGTTGATGTAAATAATTCGTTAATTGTTGTTTTTGCTTGAGCTGGAGAAATATAATATAGTCTAAATATTTCAGATACTATTGGTTCAACTGAATCTTCTAGTTCTACTTTTTTCTTTACCGCTGCAGCCCTTGTGGATTTATAGTTTTCTTGTGCAGTTAATGTAGAAGGTGTATGAACTCTAATTAGATTACTAGAAACGTCTATATCAGCCGCATAATTTTTCATATCCAATAATGCATTGAATGCTTTATCCCAAGGAACTTGATTTAATTCAGCAGAGATTGAACCTGCAACTTCATCTCCAACTAGGATATTTATTCCACCGACTTTACCCATTAATAACATTGCTTCTTTGTAATCTAAGTTTTTAAACTTAAAAGTTACATCTTGTTTTAATGAGGCAAATTCATCAGGAATTAAAAGGTAATTTCTTTTTTGCTGAGAAGATATTTTTTTTCTTTTCTCTAAAAGCTGAGTATCGCCAATAACCGGTTGTGGTCCCATATCAACAGTTTTTTCAACTTCAATCTTCCCAGTTTTTTTTACATCTTCTTTAATTAAGGGTGTATTATGTTTAAACCCTTTTGATTTTCCTTTTGACATAGGTCCAGTAGCGCAACCATTTAAAAAAATAACGGAAAAAATTATTACAAGAAATATTTGTAAATTTTTAGTATTCACTTTTCTCCTTTATCTCATTCTTAAAATTCATTATTAAGTATGTGTCCTCAGTTTGAAAAACTGCTTCCTTTGTTGTTAGGTCTACTAATTTGACCCCATCATTTAGTTCTTCAAACATTTCAATGTTAATATTTTCACCATCTTGATTTATAAGAGAAACAAAACTTGCACCTTGGGACTTTATTATTCCAACAAGTTTAAAGTTATATAAGTCGATTTTTTTTCTTTCTGAGGTAATATTATCATCTGTTATTATTGTTACTCCGCCTGAAATAGATGAGTCTCCAACAAAAGGATCATTTAAAGGCAGTGGTTCCTCTGCATTGGTATTATTTTTAACTATGTCATGATTGTCAGAAATAGCATTCGTGTAGAATGTAATTAGTGCTAGGGATGCTATAACTAATTTTTTAAAAAAATTCATCTGGTAGCCCCACTATAGTTAACGTTCCAGTAGCATTTATCGCTCCGGTTGAATCACCTTTTATCACTTTTATTGATTCATTGTCAAAATTCAACATTTTATTAGATAATGAAAGAGCCCTCTTAAACTTAATATACCCTAAAAAATTGCCTTTAATGGTAAATTTTACAGGTATTTTATAATAGGCGATGCTTTTTTTGATTTGCTCTTGAGATTGATTTTTCTTCTTCTTCTTCTTTTTCTTTTTCTTTTTCTTCTTATCTAGAACTTGGGATTTAGAAATTACTACTGGTTTTCCTTTTTCAATGACCGATATAACCAATCCATTCACAGTAGCAAATTCACTTAATGCCTGGTACAACCCTTCAACTTCAGATCTTGAGTGAAATAAAGTCGAATAATTTTCATATTTAGGTTTTATTTTTTTTATTTTAGCTTTTGCTTTTATTGCATCTTGCTCAAATTTAGCTGTTTCTGCTTTTTTGGCATTCATATTATCAATTTTCGTCTTTTTAGCTTCAACAATAGGATTTAAAATTGCGTAATAAATAATTAAGAAGACGATAATTGATCCAACACTTATTCCTATCTTAATAAGTGTTTTTTTGTCAGCAAAAGCTAAAACTTTTGCTTTAATGTCATCCATATTTAAGTTTTTTAAATCATTCAAATCCATAATTATCCTTTAACTTTCACAAATATTCTAAATCCTTTCATTGCCTGATCTCCTGCTCTTGACTTAGGTAATTTCATTGAGGACAATGAAGCTTGATTTATTAATCTTTTATTTTCTAAATTTCTTATCAATTGAAGAATATCATTATCACCTGCGGCAACTCCAGTTAAAGTAACATTGGTTTTGCCATCGTATTCTACTGAATTAAATTTAACTCTATTAGGCACACTTGAAGCTATTTGAGCTAAGACTCTATAACTAAGTTCTTTATTTGATTTTAGACTAGTACTTAATTTTAAAGTAGTTGTCATTAATTTAAGTTCTTTTTGTAAAGCTTGTAATTGTTTTTGTTTTACTGAATGTTCCTTGATAACTGCATCGTATACTTTAAGTTCATTGTTGTATTTGAATATATTAAAGAATGCTAAACCAAATAAAATTAGATATATACCAGCAACAGCGCCTACAACACCTTTGTAAGCAAAATTTGAAAATGCTTTCATTTTCTTTTGCTTAATCATTCCCTCTCTATTTGGGAGAAGATTTATATTTTTAACTGCAGTAACGAATTTGTAATAACCAAATACATCTAATTTTCTAAAAGCAAGTCCTACAACGGTTGAAAAATATGATCTGTTATCTAAACTTATTTTTTCGTTTAATTGTTGTGGAATTTTTAAACCATCGAAAGGGTCAAATAAGTTAAATCCTGTGTTAACCAAACTTTTTCTAAAACTTGATAAGTAATCCTCAACATTTGTTAGATTTGAGACTACTTTTATATTTCTAACTCTCTTTTCATATTTTGTTTCAAAATCTTGTACAGCTTGTTTCACTTGAGTCATAAATCTTCTGACTAGAGCATCTTTTTCTTCTTGATCTTTAGATTCTTTAAGAATTTTTCTATCTTGGCCTCGTAAAAAAATGTCTGTAATTATTGGGTTATTATTATATAAAATCATCACATAATTTTCGTCTAAACCAAATTCTAATAATACTGTAAAATTTACATCTTCTGTTTTGTTTGATATTTGATTTATTTGGTCAACTGCTGACTTTAATGCAAAACATTTTACGTCTATGATGACTGGATTTAATCCACTATTTTTAATTATAGAAGTATAATTATTTATATCAGATAGTTTTGATGCAACAAATAAAATATCCATTGTATTGTCTTTTGGACTTCTATTAATTACCTGATGAAATATGGAATAATCATCAAGATTATCTGTAAGCTGAACTAAATTTTCCCATAAAGAACTTGTATCTATTGCTTTTTTTAATTCTTCATCTGTCATCAATGGTGCTGTGACTACTCTTATAATTGCATTTGTTACCGGTATTGCAATTGCAGCGTTAGGAGTTGTGATTTTTGATTTTTGTAATGCAATATTTAATTCTTCACTCATCTTTGTTGCATTATCAATTATCGATGCATCATCAGGTAAATCAATTGGATGAACATAAAATCTGTCTAAAACCCATTGATTAGCTTTGTTGGATGAAATTTGCGAAAGTCTTATTTCTTTTGTGGTAAGTTCAACGCCAACAATTTCTTCTCCTTGAACTGTTTTTTTTCCAAGTTTTGATTTTAAAAAATTATTAAATTTTTCTTTTACTTTGCCTGCTCCAGGTTTGAAATTTAATTTTGCACCATCTTTTTTTCCAAATGATGGCGTTTTTATTTTTATATTTTTTAGTTTTTCAAAAATATTTTTAGGTTTTGCATTTTCTGTATCATCGCTATTCACATTTTCAGAAATGGGTGCAGTAGTTTCAGTTGCTGGTTTAATAATTTCTGGTGTTGTTTTAACTTCCTCTGTTTTTTGCACTGTCGGTTCTTGTGTTGGTGCAATTGTATTTTCTGAAGGTGTTTCAATTTTCTCTACTTGCTCAGTTGCAGTTGGTTGTTGCAAGTTTTGTTTTTCTTTTTCTTTTTGTGCGTGCACATCATCAAACCATTTTTCAAGAATAGGTATTGCCTCTTCTAAGTTTGGAGTACCAGATGATGAAATTTTTTGTTTTCCATCTATATATAATCTTCCAACCCAATTTTTTGATTTTAATTCTCCTTTATATTTGTCTTGTCTTACGTAGATATGAAGTCTTCCATCTTTTTTATGTATAACCTGATGTTCTTTTTTTTCCTGATCAAGATTTTGCTCAATATTTTCATTTTTTGTGCCTCTGTTTGAGTTTCATCTATTTTTTCAACCGTCTGACTAATCGAAGGAGTTGAAGTAAAGTCACTAGAGGTTGTGTCCTGATCATTTTGCACATTATTATCAACTTTAGGTTGGTCTTGAGGAGCAGTATCCTCATTAATTACAACTTTTTGTTGTTCATCATCATTTTTAGTACTGATGTCATCATCTTTAGGTTTTTCACCTTCAGATTGTTTGTTCTTATCTACTATGACACCGAACTTTTCTTTTTCTTTGTCATCCATATTTTACAAAATAATTTTTTTCTCTAACACAATTTGAAATAACTCTAACACAAATTAAAAAAAAGTCTAACACAATTTTATCATTATGGTGTCCATTATAGGTTGTAACATAAAAAAACCGCATAAAATATGGTTTTTTTTAAATACTAAAATTTTACTAAAAAAAAAAATCTTACTAATTTTAATATACTCTAACACAATTCAACGAATCAATTTTGTGTTAGAGTTATTATTTTTTTTTAAAAATTAGAAAAGTCAATAAAATCAACATTTTTTAAATTTTATTTTTAAAGTTGTAAATTTGTGTTAGAGTAATTTTTTTTGTGTTAGAGAGATTAATTTTTAAGATTTTGAAATTAAATATACCCGTGGCCAAATATTATTTATAACAATACAACCCTCAATTTTAAAAATAAATAGAATTTTTTTCTAGTTTTGTAACTTTTTATTAATTTTTCAATTAATAATTGTAAAATTAAACACTTTATAAATTTTTTACACTCATCATCAAAATAAATCCTAATAAAAATAAAAAAGATACAGAAAATAAACCAATCCTTTGAGAATAAAGGTAAGTTACGGTTCCAACCAGTAATGGTCCAGCAAATGCGGTTACTCTTCCAGAAAAACTAAACAAACCAAAACCTTTTCCTAAATTATTTGTATTTAAAAATTTCGTCATAAGAACTCTGCTTGCGCTTTGTATAGACCCAATAAAAAAAGAAATAAACATTACATTATAAAAAAATTGATTTTTTGTTTGTGCTATTAAAGAACCATAGATTACAGCTACAATTAAAAATAAAATACAAATTAAAATAATATTCTTAGATGAAAACAAATCATTTAAATATCCTCCTATCAAAACACCAACGAATGCAACTACGTTACTATAGATTGCAAGTTTTAAAAGTTCAGAAGGACTAAACCCAAAAACTCCTGATGCGTACACACCACCTCCAGCAATTAAAACAATCAAAGCATCAGAATAAATCATTCTTGCTAATAGAAACTTTCCTGTTGAAGTAAATTTATTTTTCCAAACTATTTCAAATATTTTTTTTAATGATGATCTTTCTTTATAATTAGTTGCATACTTTATTTTATTTTTAAAATAATAAATCATTGGAAATGAAAATATTAAAAACCAAAGTGCAACAATAAAGGGTATAAATCTAATATGTTCAAAATTGTTTTTATCTAATTTAAATAAAGTTTTTTCTGGTAATATAAATAAATATAAACATATAAATATTATTGGAACACTTCCTAAATAACCAAGAGCAAAACCAAGTCCAGATGTTTTACCAATATTTTTTTTATTCGAACAATTTTTTAGAAGTGAATTATAAAATATAGTTGCTATCTCATAAAAATAATTTGAAACAAAAAAGATTAACAAAGTAAATAATATAAAATTAGAGTTTGGTTTTGAAAACCAAAATAAACATGTTGTCAAAATACAAAATAAAGTAAATCTTTCTAAATATATTATTCTTCCCTTAGGTTTTTTATCAGCAACTAAACCTAGCAAAGGACCAGTTAATGCAATTAAGATTCCACATAGTCCAGCAGTCCACTGCCAATAAGCTGCACCTAATTGAGCATCACCAACTATTTGATTTGCAAAATATGCAGAAGTTACAAATGTAACTATTACCATAGTGTATGCAGAATTTGCTAAATCGTACATTGCATATAATAATTTACTCATTATTATTTATTCCTCTTTTAATATATTCATTTAAATAATTATTTTTTTTAATAGGTTTGTTTGCAAAAATTATTTTTAAGTTTTTATCTAAGAAATATGTAATTTTTATTAAATAATTAAAAAATATTTTTAATATACTGCTTAATTTATTACATACATGATTAATAACTTCATGATCAAAACATTTTTTTAAAATTGAGTATCCTGGGTTAAATATAAATAATAATTGATTAATAATTATTTGGATTAAATATTTAATTTTACCATTGGTTTTAAGTGTCTTGATTTTATTTTTGTGCATTAAAATTATAGATTTTAAAAATCTTAATCCTGGGTAGACAAAAATATAATTAATTTGTCTATTTTCCATGATAGATGGATCTAAAAACACTTTATTTAATTTATTATCTAATATTTTTAATTCGCTCATAAATGGTATTTTATATCTTATAATGCGAGCATTCAATTAAATTAGAGTGGTTTGCCTCTTATATCGGTAGTTAAAGCTTGATATATGATTACACTTATTGTTTCGAGGTTTTTAATGACCCTATTTATATCCCATTCGAGTTTCACGTCGGTACAATTTAGTTCTTTATAGTAATACACTTTTGCTTTTGGTATTGATGGGTCTATTTCTTCTGTAATGATATTCATTATGTTTGTTTTTTTCTCAATTGCATAATTGTATTTGCAAACATTTGAAGTAGACCAAACTAAAAGTGTCGAAACAATTATAGCTATTAATACCATTAGACTTTTCATGTTAAGGAGTCTATCACAACAATAGTTAAATCATCTTTCTGAATTTTTCCAGATTTGACTATGTCTTCAACTATAATTTTTAATCTTTGGTTACTAGGTTTGTCTTGATATTTTGTAATATAATTTTGAAATCCTTCAGCTCCTAGCATTTCTCCATTTGGATCTTTAATTTCTGTAATACCATCTGTAAAAATATACATTGAGCTTTCTGAAAATTTTAAAATTGTTTCTTTGTATTTAATTTTTGGCATAATGCCTAATGGTGGTCCTGCTTCAGTGAAGTTCGAAAATTTTCCATCCTTTGAATAAATCAATGGAGGTTCATGTCCTGCATTGGACAAATGTAATTCTTTTTTAACACTGTCATAAATTCCAACTAGCATTGTAACGAACATTCCTCTTGCAGCAGTCTCACAAATTTCTTTATTTAATAATTCTAAAAGTTCTGATGCAGAAAACATAGTTTTGCTCAAGCATCTATATAAACTTGATGCCTTGGACATTAATAAAGATGACTTTATTCCTTTTCCTGAAACATCTGCTACACCAAAACCATATTTGCCCTTTTCAAGTTCTGCAAAATTATAAAAATCGCCTGAAACAACTTTTGCAGGTATATTTATTCCTGCAATAGGAAATTTTTCATCTTTGTTTTTAGATAATAAAGTTTTTTGGATTTCCCCAACAATCTCTATTTCTTTTTGCATTCTATTTTTATCTATAAGTTCTTTGGCCATCTTTGCGTTTCTTATTGCAAGAGCAGCAGGTGCAGATAAAGTTTCTAATAATTTTCTATCTCCTTCTTCAAAAAGTTTATTATTTGTTTTTTTATTAAGACAATGTATTACTCCAATACATTCATTGGCTGCTATAAGTGGTGAACATAAAACAGAATATGTTGTAAAATTTGTTTTGTTGTCTAAATCAAAATAAAATTCTGCAATTTCTCTCACATCTTTCCTTACATCTCCAACTCTGATACATTTTTTTTGCAATACAGCTTTACCCATGACACCTTGTGTTAAAGGTATCTCATATTCTTCAAGATAGGATTGATACTTAGATGCTATGCATTGAAAAACTTGCTTTTTATCTTCAATTAAAAAAATATTTGCAGCTTGTGCATTTAATCTCTTAATAATTACTTCTAATGCTGTTTGTAAAGTGTCGTTTAAGTCAAGAGAGGTAGCAAACTCTTGGTTCATCTGCGTAATAATGGCTAAATCTTGATTTAAAGTTGAGTCTTCTTTTTTTATCTCAGTTTTTTTTGATTTAAAAAACATTTTTATATTTGGCATTCTAATGCTTTTTTGATATTTTTAACAAGCATGGAAATTATAATTAATTCACCAGGTTTCTATCTTCACATCCAGGACGCAGTTGTAATTATACAGTACTGTATAGACGGGATTTTGAATATTGCTTCAAAATTTAAAATATAATTGGTGATATTACTTTTTTTTTTTTATTTTAGGCAGTCTTTTTGGTAGTTTTTCAAACGTATGTATCTATAGACTTCCTGCAAATAAGGGTATTGTCCTAGGTCGTTCAAGCTGTCCAGGGTGTAAGAAAGTTATAAAATGGTACGATAATATTCCTTTATTTTCATTTATTCTTCTAAAAGCTAAGTGTAGAAATTGCGATTTTAAAATAAGCCAACAATATTTTATTGTAGAGTTATTTACTGCAACTATCTTTGCTTTGATTTTTTTTATTTATGGTCTGTCAACTACTACCTTTTTACTTTTGATTTTGACTGTTTTTTTTGTAATTATTTTCTTTATTGATTTAAAACATTTTATAATTCCTAATGAACTGACTTTTCCATTAATGTTAATAGGTTTCATAAAATCTTTTGATCCTTTCTTAAATCAAAGTTTATTTTCCAATTTATCAACCCGATAAAACTGATAACTGTAATTTAGGAACTGCTTATGTATGTGCTCATGACGATGAATGTGGATCATTAGACTCACTTCATATTGACTCAAGTGTAGCAGAAGGTAGTTGTTTCGAGGTTGGAGCAGGTATTTTATCTAAGC